>NZ_RBXC01000002.1:0-384280 GCF_003634815.1 Streptomyces sp. 3211.6
GCTGTCCTGGCCGCCGAACGGCTCGAGGAGCTGGTCCAGCAGGTGTTGGACCGTGGTGATCGCGCGGCCTGTGAGCTCGTGGCCCCGTTCGGTGAGCGACAGCTGCATGGCGCGCGGGTCGTCCGGGTCGCGGGTGCGGGTGACGAGGCCGGAGGACTCCAGGGCGCGGGCGAGCTTGGAGACGTACAGCGGTTCGAGGCCGGTGTGGTCGGCGAGCCGGCGCTGGCTGGGGCGGAGGCCGGTGCGGGCCATGCCGTAGAGGGAGGCCAGGAGGGCGTACTGGGCGTGCGTCATGCCCAGGGGGGCGACGGCCCGGTCGACTGCCACCCGCCACTTCGTCGACAGGCGCCAGACCAGGAAGCCGGCTGTGGCGTCTTCGGATGATGATGCTGCGCTCATGGGGATAGTGTGCATGGCTATTATGTACATGGCTAGTGTTTGGTGAGAGGAGGGGATGGGGGGACGACGTCGGGGGTTTTCCTTTCGATTCGTCGTTCCGGCTCGGGTATCTCGGGCCCTACGCCGGTGGGGGAGGGCTTAGAAGGCGAAGTCCACGTAGTCGATGTCGGTGAACTCGACCAGGAGGCTGGAGGCGCGGGCGCCGTTGTCCTTGAAGTAGATCTCCTGGAGGGCTTCGGCCGTGATGTGGCGCAGTTGGGCTTCGGTGGCGCCGGTGTCCTGGGCCGCGAAGAGGCGTTGGGCGTATTCCGGGGGGAGGTGCTGGGTGATGCGGCGCATGCGGCCGTCGTCGGTGGTGCCCGGGGCGGCGGTGAAGCCGAAGCGGGCGCGGGTCTCGATGACCAGGCCCGTGGTGCGGGCGGCCTTTTCGCGGGCGCGCTTGCGGACCAGGGGCTGCCAGCGGCGGCGTACCTCGGTTTCCATGCGGGCGGCGAGGGCCGGCTTGGGCTGCTTGATCTCGTTCTTCACGTAGCGCTCGACCGTGCGTTGGGAGATGCCGAGGAGGGTGGCGACGTTCTTCGTTGATTTGAGCTGCTTGACGAGGTAGCGCATCTGGGCGCCCGCGGACTTGGGGATGGGGCGGGTGAAGTGTTGTTCGTCGGCCTTGGTGAGGCTGTCGGAGATGTCGGACATTGCTTACTCGCCGTCTGCTGATGCGTCGTGGCCCTTGATGTGGCGGGCGGGGTTGAGGTGTTCGTCGAGGAGCTGGACGGCCCACAGGAGGGGCTGGGTGCCCTCGTGCTTGACCATGCCGGGGCTGACGCCGAGGCGGAAGCCGCCGGGCAGCGGCTTGCCCTCCGGGGTGCGGGGGAGGAAGTCCAGGGGGCTGGGGCCGTCGGAGAGGTAGACCGCGCAGTCGGAGAGGACCGCGATGGGGTAGAGGCCGGCGGCCGTGGCGAGCTTCTGCATCTTGCGGTGCATGTTGACGCGGGCCGTGGAGATGACGGCGGCGCGGATGTCGGGGCGCCAGGTGGGGCGTTCGAGGGCGGGCCAGGGCTCGCCCGGGCGGTAGCCGGCGCCCTGGGGGCGTTCGCGGAGTTTGCCGATGCCGCCCTTGACGGTGGACTTGATCGCGGAGAGGACGGCGGCGGGGAGGGGGGCGTGCTGTTTGTGGGTCTCCATGGCGGTGAGGAAGTCGGGTTCCGTGAGGGTGGTCGTGACGCCCATGTCCGCCATCGTGGCCAGGTAGGCGTCGCGGAGGCGGCTGTACCAGGCGTCGAGGTAGGCGCCGTGCTCCGGGCGGACCCAGGCCTCGGTGGGGTGGACGTCGTGGCCGAGCTCCTGGGCGTAGGCCAGGGTCGGGGTCGCGTACCAGGCCGGGCCGGCGGGGGGCCTGCCGTGCGGGGTGAAGGGGCTGGGGAGGCGGGGGTCGAGGGAGAGGGAGGAGAGGTCCGCGAGCCAGCAGCCGGGGAGCTTCGGGTCGAAGCGGGGGGCGGTGGTGTGGACGGCGGGGCCGGTGCCGACGGTGAGGCGGTTCGCGGCGGCGGCGAAGGCCATGTTCACGTCGATGCCCACGGCGTGGGTGCGGGCGCACTCGGCGTCGGTGAGGAGTTCCGGGTCGCGGATCCAGTCGTACGCCTCCTCGTCCAGGACCTGGTCCGGGGTGCGCTGGTGGGAGCGGGGGTAGAGGGAGGCGACCACCGGGTGCTCGTCGGGTGCCTCCGGCGGGGCCGGGTCGACGGGGCGGGTGAGGGAGCCGGGAACGGGGGCGGACTCCCAGGCGTTGGTCGCCGGGTTGCGGGCCGCGCGGGTGGGCGGGCGGAGGGCCGTCATCAGCTCCAGGCCCGTCACGGCGGTGGAGCCGCGGGGGGTGAGGACGCGGGCGGCGTAGGTGGTGAGGAGCTCGGCGAGTTCGGGGGCGGGGAGCTCGGAGGTGTCCTCGCCCCAGGCGCGGGGGTCCAGGGCGCCCCAGGGGAGCACCGCGAGCTGGACGCACTGGCGGCCGGTGGTGGGGGAGGCCGGGCGGTAGATGCGGGCCCAGGGGCCGAAGCCACGCCGGGTGAGCTGCCACTTGGCCTTGGTGAGCTGCTTGATGACGGGGTGGTTGTCCGGGAGGCGGAGGGCGCGGCGGTCCTCGAGGGTGAGGGGGAGGCCGAGGCGTTCGGCGGCGGGGGCGGTGAGGACGAGGAGGGGGTCGCCGTCCCTGCCGTTGCGGTGGAGGCGGGGGGCGCGCAGGTCGGCGTCGGGGCTGAGGGCCCAGGTGATGAGGGAGGGGAGGTCGGTGGTGGGGTGGGTGAGGAGGACCCCGCCTGCGGCGTGGGCGTGGCCGGTGCCGTCCAGGACGGCCAGGGGGCCGTTGCCCTGGAGGGGAGGGAGGGGGGTGGGGGGGGAGGGGTGGGTGGTTGGGGTGGCGTTAACGCCGTTAATGGTGGGTGGGTGGGTGGGTGGCGTGGTCTTGGGCTGGGGGGGCGTTGCTCGGGGGGTGGAGGGGGAGGGGGTGTTAACGGCGTTAACGGTTGCCGGGGGAGTGGGGGGAGTGGGGGGCTCGGCGTTAACGGCGTTAACGGCGTTAACGGGGGAGGGGGGGACGGGGGGCTCCGCGTTAACGGCGTTAACGGGGGCCGGGGGCTCGGTGGGGGGCTGGGTGTTAACGGCGTTAACGGTGGGGGTGGCCGGGTGGAGGGAGGCGAGGCCTTCCAGGAGGCGGGCGTAGGCCGCGCGCTTGGGGGGACGGGGGGCCGTGCGGCCGGTCTCCCAGGAGGTGACGGTTTCGCGGCGGACGGAGAGGGCCTTGGCGATCTGGTCCTGGCTGAGGCCGGCCGCCTCGCGCAGGCGCTTGCGCTCGTCGGGGGCGGGGAGGCCGTCCTTGGCCGCGGCTTCCTCCAGCAGGGCGTCGACCGCTGCGAAGAGGGTGGTCTGTTCGTTCGTCTCGCTCATTGCTACCTCCAGGGGCACCCTATGTGAACCGCACGGTTGAACGCACATGAAACGCACGTGGGGGCGTTAACGGCGTTAATGCCGTCAGCGCCCCCGGCGTGCGTGCGGTGCGGCTCAGATGCGCTGCATCAGGAGCTCCGTGACGGCCTTGAGGTCGTCCGGGGTCAGGTGGGCGGTCAGGGCGTCCGCGATGGTCTCCGGGGACTGGGCGGAGATCGTGATGCGGGGGGCGGGGCTGGGGGAGGGGGCGGGCTGGGAGGGCGGGGCGGGGGTGGGGGCGTTAACGGCGTTAACGGTCGGGGGGGCCGGGCGGGTGCGTTGGCGCGGGGGGTTGACGGCGTTGATGCTCTCCGTGGCGGCCGCCGCCTGTTCCTCCTGGGGGAGGCGGCCGATGCGGCGGGCCGGTTCCACCTTCAGCTCGCCCGTCTCGACCTTGTCCTGGAGCTCGGGCGTCAGGTTGAGGAGGGTCAGGCGCTGGGAGACCCAGGCGGGGGTCTTGCCGATCCGCTTGGCCACCTGGGCCTGGGAGCCGTGGACGTCGACGAGCTCCTGGAGGGCGCGTGCCTGGTCCATGGGGGCGACGTCGACCCGGTGGACGTTGGCGATGAGCGCCGATTCGAGGATGTCGGCGGCCGAGGCGGACAGGGCGTCGTTGACGTGGATGTGCATCGTCTTGAGCCCGGCCAGCTGGGCGGCCGCGAGGCGGCGGTTGCCGTCGATGACCACGTACGGGGCGCGGCCGAGGCCGTCGGTGGCGCCCGGGTGGGCCTCCATGAAGGCCATGCGGGTGGCGACCGCCAGGGGCTGGAGCTGGCCCCGTACGGCGAGGGACTGGGCCAGCTCGTCGAGGTCGGTGAGGTCCTCGCGGAGGTTGAACGGGTTGTGGGCCAGGGCCTCGATGGGTACCTCGGAGGGCGGGACCACACCGGAGGTGGGGGCGCCCGTGGCTTCGGCGATGGCGGCGCGGCGGGAGCTGACGCTGACGGGCTGGGCCCGTGCGAAGGACGCCGAGACGCCGAGCTTGTCGGCCTTGCTGCTCATGAGATCTCCCGGGCGAGGGCGCGCAGGGCGACGGCCTGGTCGCCGTTGGGGGCGTAGACGAAGAGGGGCTGCTTCAGGCGGACGGACTCGCGCTGTTCCTTGAGGTCGGGGACGATCGCCACGACCCGGGGGTCCTTTATGTCCATCCAGGCCTGGAGGGAGCTGGTGGCGATGTAGCCGCGGCGGCCGTCGTAGAGGTTCACGACGAGGCCGAGGTAGTCGATGTCCAGGCTGAGGTCGTCGCGCAGGTCGTTGATCTGGGAGGTGAGGAGGTCGTAGGCGTCGGCCGAGGAGTCCTCCGCCTGGACGACGATCAGCGCGCCGGAGGCGCCCGGCTGTTCGGCGTCGCGGCGGCGGCCGTAGTAGATCGCCGCGTCCATGCTCAGGCCGAGGCTGGGCGGGCAGTCGATGAGGATGACGTCGTAGTCGGACTCGACGGGGGCGAGGGCCCGTTCGAGGGCGGCCTCGCGGGCGCGGACCGTGGAGAGGCGGACGTCGAGGAGGAAGGCGTCGGTGCAGGCGGGCAGCAGGTGGAGGCGGTCGCCGAAGCGGTCGTGCTCGATGGGGGCGATCAGGTCCTGGAGGGGCCCCTTGGCCTCGCCCGCCATGTGGCAGGTGAGGCTGTCGCCGCCGATGGGGAGCGGCTGCTGGCCGAGCTGCTTGGTGAGGTGGCCCTGGGGGTCGAAGTCGACGAGCAGGACGCGCATGCCCAGGCCCGGGAGGTCTTCGAGGTCCAGGGGGGTCGTGGTGGTGGGGTTCGCGCCGTCCGCTTCGCCGGGGTCGGCGAGCTTCGCCAGTTGGCGGGCGATGCGGACGGGGTGCAGGGTCGCGGGGTCCTCGGCGAGGGCCTCGGCGGTGCCTGCGGTGATGGCGGTCTTACCGACGCCGCCCTTCTGGTTGCACACCACGATGCGGCGGACGACCGAGGGGCGCTGGACGGTGGGGGCCGGGTTCATCTCCAGCCAGAGGCGCACCGCTTGGGCCAGGCCCTGGATGAGGGAGACGCCCCGGTCCTTGGAGCCGGTGCGGAAGGACTCCCACTGGCCGGCGGGGAGCCACGTCGAGAACGACTCGGCGCCGGAGGTGTCGACGGGGGAGGGGGCGGAGGCGAGGGCGCTCCAGTGGGCGATGCCCTGGTGGACGGCGTCCTGGATGTCGACCCGCAGCTGGGCGGTGCGGATCTTCAACTCCTGGCGGAGCCACGGGGGGAGCTTGGAGACGACCTTCTCTCGGTCGTTCGGGGACGAGGGCGAAGTCATGAGAGGGACTTTACTAACGTTCTTGGGTCTGTGTGGGCGCCACGCTTGGGTTTTGCTAACGAAATGGGTGGGGAGGGGGGCCGGGCATGCGAAAGGGCGGCCCCGCGGGTGTGCGGGGCCGCCCTGGAGGGGGTGTCAGGGGACGGGGAGGGGTGGGGCGGTGGGCAGGTCGAACTGCCTGCGGCACTCGGGGGAGCCCGCCGGGTCGAAGAGGGCGAGGCGGTCGGCGGGCACGATCCCGGGGAGGAGGTGGGTCCAGAGGTCGAGGATCCGGGCGTGCAGGTCCTCGCGGCCGGTGCGGACGTACGAGGTGACCTGGACGCCGGTGAACGAGCCGACGAGGAAGGTCGAGAGGTCGTGCACGTCGACCGAGGGCAGCAGGTCGCCGCGCTCCTGGGCCGGCGTCAGGCAGCTGCGGCAGGTCTCGATCCAGGAGTTGTACGGGGACGGGTCCGGGTCCGTGAACGAGCCGAACTCGATGACCAGGCGGATGCCGGCGCGGATGCGGACGTTGGTGCGCAGCCCGAACGCCATCTGGTGGGTGAGGTCGATGACGGTCTGGAGGCCGGGGTCGTCGATGGCCTCGGGGACGCCTGCGGAGACCTGGAACTGCTCGTCCACCAGGGTGCGGGCGAGGGCCTGCTTGGACGGGAAGTGGAAGTAGAGGGCGCCCTTGGTGACTCCGGCGTGTTTGACCACGTCGCTGAGGCTGGTGCCGCCGAAGCCGGCGTGGTCGAAGGCGATGGCCGCGCCGTCGAGGATCGCCTGTCGGGTGATCTCGGCCCGTTCCTGCCTGACCCTCGCCACGTGTGTCTCCTGATGTCGGTTTCGTCCGGTGGTATTGAAGATCAATCTAAGGGGAGGGAGGGAAAGAAAACCAGTCGACCAGTACTTTTAAGGCGTTTAGTAGGTATGGATTCAGGGGTTGTTGGGGTGGTTTGCGGTGTTGTTTTTCGTCAGGTGGGTGGAGTGGGGCATTAACGCCGTTAACGGGGCCGGGTGTTAACGGCGTTAACGGAACCGGCTACAGGTGCATGCCGCCCGAGGCGTCGAGGAGCTGGCCGGTGACCCACAGGGCGTCGGGTGAGGCGAGGAAGGCCACGGCTCCGGCGATGTCGGAGGGTCTTCCGATGCGGTCGAAGACGGACAGGCCGGCCAGCCGCGCCACCCCCTCGGGCGTGGTGCGGAGTTTCGCGTTCATGTCGGTCGCGGTGAACCCGGGCGCCACCGCGTTCACGGTGATGCCCCGGGAGCCGAGCTCCTTGGCGAGGGCGAGGGTGAGGGTGTTGAGTGCGCCCTTGCTCATGGAGTACACGACGGACTCCGGGTAGGACATGCGGGTGATGGCCGAGGAGATGTTGATGACCCGGCCGCCTTCCGGCATGCGGGTCAGTCCCTCCCGGGTAAGCAGGAGCAGGGCCTTCACGTTGACGGAGAAGATCCTGTCGTACAGCTCCGCCGTTACCTCGTGGATCCGCGCCGAGCCGCTGACGGCGGCGTTGTTGACGAGGACGTCGAGCCGGGGTTCGATGCCCCGCCGGACAAGGGCGGAGTCGAACGCGGCGTAGAGGGTCTCCGTATCGCCGGCCACGCCCAGTTCGGTGCGCACGGGGAAGGCTTCGCCTCCAGCTGTCCGGATCGAGGACACGACCGCGTCGGCTGCCTCGGCGTTGCGCGCGTAGTGGACCGCCACCAGGGCGCCGTCGGCCGCCAGCCGCTCGGCTATCGCGCGGCCGATGCCGCGGCTCGCACCGGTCACCAGGGCCGTCTTCCCGGACAGGGGTCCCCGGACGGCGCCCGTGCGGGACCGTCCTGGGAGTTCGTCGTCTGCCGGATGCGGCTGCGTGGGAGCGACGGGCGGCGGCAGGGGCGACGGGATCAAGATGAGTGCCGTTCTGTGGGGCGGGTCGGGACGACCACACATAGCATTTCGGCCGATCGGTATTTTCCCTGGGGGAGGGGCAGTTATCTGATGGCCGAGCCGCAGCAGCTGGTGATCACCGGCGCCACCGGTTTCATAGGTTCGGCGGTACTCGCCGAACTCGCGCGCATCCGGGACGGAGCGGGGCCGGGGGGCCCGCGCCTGGTCCTGCGGGCCGTGGGCCGCGGGGCTCCGTCGGCCGACGGCCTGGCCGACGAGTGGCGGCGGGCCGATCTGGCCGACCCCGGATCGCTGAGCGGGAGCTGTGAGGGGGCGGACGTCCTGGTCCACCTGGCCTCGCGGATCGGCTCCGAGGAAAGCGAGTGTGCGGCCGTCAACATCGCGGGAACCGCGGCGCTGATGGCCGAGGCAGCGGCGGCCGGGGTCCGGCGGATCGTCCACCTGTCCACTGCTGCCGTCTACGGCCGGGGCCCCCACCGGGGGATCGGCGTCAACGCCGTCCTGCCCGCGCCCCAGTCCCCGGCGAGCCGGACCCGGCTCGCCGGGGAAGGGCCTGCGCTCGCCGCCGGGGCAGTGGTGCTCCGGCCCGGTCTGGTGATCGGAGCCGGGGACCGGTGGCTCGTGCCCGCCCTGGACCAGCTGCTCGAAGCCACCGGGGCGCTGTGGGACGGGGGACGGGCCCTGCTGTCGGTGGTGGCGGTCGGCGATCTCGCCCGGCTCGTCGCCCTTCTCGCGCTCGGAGCCGGCCCGGCCGGCGGGACGGTCTGGCACGCCAGCCATCCCGTGCCGGTACGGGCTGCCGACCTGATCGGGGCCCTCACCGAACGGGGTGTGCTGCGGCCCGTGGACGGACACCTTTCCGAGGCCGAGTGCCTGGAGCGCATGGCCGCCTCGGGCTGCCGGGTGGGCCCCAGCCAGTTCAAGCTCGTCGCGCAGGACCACTGGTACGACAGCGCGCCGGTCTGGGACGCCGTCGGCTGCCCGCCCGGGCCCGGCCCGCTGACGTGCCTGGACGAGGCCGCCCCCTGGTACAGGGAGTTCCTGGCCCGGGTGTGAGCCGGGCCGCGTGGGGCCGGGCCGATGGGTGCCGACACGTGTTGTGTACGGTGGACGCGGTTTTGGTGTCCGGGGTGAGGGAGTGTGTGGTGGCGGACGGGCAGTGGGGGGCGGCGGTGCGGTTGCTGTGGGGGCCGCCGGTGACGCCGGCGCGGGGGCCCCGGCGGGGGCTGACGCTGGAGCAGATCGCGGTGGCGGGGGTGGGGATCGCCGATGCGGACGGGCTCGGCGGGGTGTCCATGCAGGGGGTGGCAGCCGAGTTGGGGGTCACCAAGATGGCCCTCTACCGGTACGTGCCCGGCAAGGCGGAGCTCGTCGCGCTGATGGTGGAGGCGGCCCTGCCGGAGCCGGGCGCGGGGCTGGACCCCGCGTTGGCGGTGGCGGGGGACGGCTGGCGGGAGCGGATCGGGGTGTGGGCGCGGGAACTGCTGGCCGGGTACCGGGCGCATCCGTGGGTGCTGGACGCCACCGTGGGGGCGCGGGCGCTCGGGCCGCGGGAGGTCGGCTGGCTGGAGCGGGCGCTGGCCGCGCTGGAGGGGCTGGGGCTGAGCGGGGCTGAGGCCATGGACGTGGTGGTGCTGGTGACCGGGCACGTACGGGGGATCGTGGAGCAGGAGCGGGCCTCGGGTGGCGCGGGCGGGGTGGACGCCGAGTTGGGGGCCGTGCTCGGGCAGGTGGTGCGGGAGCGCGGGGAGGAGTACCCGGCGCTGGCGGCGGCCTTGGGGTCCCTCGCCGTGCACGGGGGGCAGGAGCAGGGGCTGGAGTTCGGGCTGGAGCGGATCCTCGACGGGGTCGGGTTGCTCGTGGAGCGGCGGGCGGGGCGCTGAACCGGGACGCCGGTTCCGGGGGTTCTTGCTGCGTGCCCTTGCTCGTGGCCGGGAGGATGCGTGGTGGGCAGGCGCCGCCCGCCCGGTTGACGTCGGGGGCGGGTGCTGCGGGTCGTACGCGGATCGGGGGGAGAGGGCCGCGCCGTGGGTGGCCGGGGGCGTTAACGGCGTTAACGGCGTTAACGCCGAGGAGCCGTGGTGCCTGCGCGGGAGCTGTGGGCGGTGTCGGGGGTTGGTGGGCTTGAGGGGTGAACGTGGCGGTCTGAGGGGGTTGGAGGAAAGGGCCGGTTTCCTCGGCGTGGACGGGGGCGGTGCTCCGGTGGGAGTCCGGTCCGGCTCCGGCGGGGGAACCGACTGTGACGCAGGATGTCTTGTACCCCATTTCTGCGGGGCGGACCGCTGATGCGGCGGATGTGTGGAGAGCCCCCCATGGTCAAGCAGGAACGTGCGGCGCGCACGCGGGAGTCGCTGGTGCACGCCGCCGCGGAGGTGTTCGCCGAGGAGGGGTTCGCCGCCGCGTCGATCGCCCAGATCAGCCGGCGGGCCGGAGTCACCTCAGGTGCCCTGCACTTCCACTTCGACGGCAAGACCTCCCTCGCCCTGGCCGTGGAAGAGCGGGCCGCGCGGGCGATGAGGGAGGCCGCCGCGGTGCTGGAGGAACGCGACCGGGCCGGCGGGCCGCTGCGGGTGCTGGTCGGATCCACCTACACGATGCTGTCGCTGCTGACCGAGGACGTGGCCGTGAGGGCGGCGTTCGCGCTGTGCGCGGACACCGCGCACAGCGGCCGGGTGGACCTGCGCCGGCAGTGGCGGTCGTGGGTCGAGGGGGTGCTGGCCGACGCCGAGCGGGCGCGACTGCTGGCCGAGGGGGTGGCCCTGCAGGACGCGGTGGACCTGGTGGTGGCGTTGACGGTGGGGCTCGACGGGCTGGGAGGGTTCGAGCCGGACCGTGGCGCACGGCAGCTTCTGAACCGGATCTGGACCGTGGTCCTGCCGGGGATCGCGGGCGGCGAGGTGGCGGCTGCGGTCCTCGTCGAGGCGTTGGCGGAAGACGAAACAGACTGACTGGTTTGCTTTTTGAGCCCCTGGGGGTGTTATATGGCTGCTGTTGCGAGGCGGCTGAAGAGCGCCGCACTGGCATGAGTGGGCGCGTGAACCCATAAAAGGCCAGGTCAGGCGTACTTCTGAGCGGCGTTGCGCATCTCGCCGAGGCGGAAACTGGCTGCCCGGTTTCGTATTGACAAACCGTCCGGCCTGTTTTCTACTGACTCTTGCGACTCATCCAAAGGACAGGGGAGTACGACGTGGACATCGATGTACTGGGCGCACTCGCCGTGCGGGAGAACGGGATCTCCATCACGCCCACCGCCCCCAAGCCCCGGCAGGTCCTGGCACTCCTGGCCCTCCACGCCGACCAGGTCGTACCGGTGTCGGCGCTGATAGAGGAGCTGTGGGGGACGATGCCCCCGCGCAGCGCCCGCACCACGCTGCAGACGTACGTGCTCCAGCTGCGCGCCCTGATCGCCACCGCCCTGGAGGGCACCGACGGGGAGCGCACCGCCAAGGACGTGCTCGTCACGCTGCCCGGCGGCTACCTGCTCAACAGCGACGGCGGGACCAGTGACGTGCGGGAGTTCGACCGGCTGGCCGGACTGGGCTACCGGGCGATCGACGCCGGCGACTTCCCGGTCGCCGCCCAGCGGTTGCGCGAGGCGCTGGCCCTGTGGTCCGGGCCCGCCTTCGCCGACGTACAGGGCGGAGTGCAGCTGGACATGGAGACGCGGCGGCTGGAGGAGACCCGGCTGTGCGCGCTCGACCAGCGCATCGAGGCCGACCTGAAGCTGGGCCGCCACCGGGAACTCCTCGCGGAGCTGACGGTGCTGGTGAGCCGGTACCGCACCCACGAGAACCTGCACGGGCAGTTCATGCTCGCCCTGCACCGTTCGGGCCGCCGGGGCGAGGCGCTGGACGTGTACCAGCGGCTGCGCGCCACGCTCGTCCGGGACCTGGGGCTGGAGCCGTCGACCACGCTGCGCCGGCTGCAGCGGTCGATCCTGATGGCGGGTCCGGAGGCGGGTGCGGGCAAGCCGGCGCCGGTGGCCGCCGCGGTCGCCGGAACGGGTGTGCGGGCCGACCGCCTCGTACGGGCCTGACCCGCGCGGGCGGTGCCGGCCCGGGCGGGTCGGCGGGGCCGGGGGACGGCCAGGGACGCAGCGGGGGCGGAAGGAGACGGAGCGGTGCAGGAAAGGTCGGAGCGGACGCGCAGGCGGTTGGTCTTCGCCGGGGCCGAGTTGTTCCACCGCAACGGATACGCCAACGCGACGCTCGGTGAGATCGCGGGTGCGGCCGGGGTGACGAAAGGGGCGCTGTACTTCCACTTCGCCTCGAAGGACGAGCTCGCGGACGCCGTCCAGCGGCGCGGCTGCGGTCTGCTGCACGAGGCGGTGCGCGGGCTGCGGGAGGGCGGAGCCTCGCCCTTGCAGGCACTGATCGACACCACGCACTGGCTGGCGCGGACGCTGCACGAGGATCCCGCGATCCCGGCGAGCTTCCGCATCACCAAGGAGTGCGCCGGTCAGCAGCCGCCCGCGGTGGACTTCCACGGGGCGTGGCTGGCGGTGGTGTACGAACTGCTGCGGATGGCGCGGGACGTGGGCGAGCTGCCGCTGGACCCGCCGGACGCGGGGCTGGACGGCGGGGACCCCGCCGGTGACGGGGCTCCGGCCGCCGACCGGTGGGAGAGCGCCGAGGCGCTGGTGTCCGCCGCCGTCTGCGGGATCGAGGTACTGGCCGGGACCGGGCTGTCCTACGCGGAACTCCAGCGGAAGGTGGCGGCCCTGTGGGGGCTGCTGCTGCCGAGCCTCGTCGGCGCGGAGCGGGCGCGGGAGTACCGGACGCGGGCGGGACGTGACACGCGCGTGGCGGACGGGGAACGGAGCTACGAGTTCCTCGGGAGCGGGGTCTAGCACCCCGTGCCCCGGTGTGGCCGGGGCGGAACGAACCTGCCGGGGCCGGGCCGTGGAGGAACCGGTCCGGCCCCGGCGCAAGAGGTCCTGCCGGCGCCGTGCGCAAGCCGGTCCGGCGGGGCGTGGAGGAGCGGGACGAAGCGACGGACTGAGGAGGGGAGACCATGAAGATTCAGGTTCTGGGTCCGCTGAGTGCGGAGGTCGACGGGGACTCGATCGTGCCGACGGCGTCCAAGCCGCGTCAGATCCTGGCCCTCCTCGCGCTGCACCCGGGGCAGGTGATGCCGGTGCCCACCCTCATGGAGGAGATCTGGGGGCACGAGCTGCCCAACAGCGCGCTGACCACGCTGCAGACGTACATCCTCCAGCTGCGCCGGCGGCTCGGCACCGCCATGGGGCCCGGCCGTCCGGGCGCCGCGAAGGAGGTCCTCACGACGCGGCACGGCGGGTACCTGCTCCAGGTGCCGCCCGGCGCCGTGGACGTCAACGTGTACGAGGGGCTCGTCGCCCGGGGACAGGCCGCCTTCGACGGCGGTGACGACGAGGGCGCGGCCGCGCTGCTGCGGGATGCGCTCGCGCTGTGGCAGGGGCCCGCGCTGGTCGACGTAAGGGTGGGGCCGGTCCTGGAGATCGAGGTGATGCGGCTGGAGGAGAGCCGGCTCGGCACCGTCGAGCGCCGGATCGACGCCGACCTGCGGCTCGGGCGGCACACCGAACTCCTCGCCGAGCTCACCGAACTGGGCGCCCGGCATGCGCAGCACGAGGGGCTGCACTCGCAGCTGATGGTCGCGCTGTACCGGTCCGGGCGGCAGGCGAGCGCGCTGGACGTGTACCGGAGGCTGCGCGGGCGGCTGATCGCGGAGCTGGGGGTCGAGCCGTCGCCGCAGCTCCAGCGGCTGCACCAGGCGATACTGCGGGTGGACCCCGCGTTGGACGTGGTGGCGGGGCCCAAGCGGGGGTCGACCTTCGACCTCTACGCGGCGTAGCCCTGCGGGATCCGTTCGCTATGCCCTTCGGGAACGTGTCACGTCCGGGTGCCGGTGGGCGTGGCGCGGGCGGGGGGCGGTGTCCGGTATGTGGAAACGGATCGGTGGGGTGGGCGTGGCGGTGTGATCATCGGCCGATGAGCGATGAGCAGCGGACCCCGCCCGAGCTGACGGGTGACGAACGGGCCACCCTGACCAGCGTCCTGCAGTGGCAGCGGGACACCCTGCGGATGAAGTGCGCGGGCCTGACGGACGAACAGCTGCGGCGCAAGGCCGTCCCGCCGTCCGGGCTGAGCCTGCTCGGGCTGGTGCGCCACCTCGCGGAGGTGGAGCGCGGCTGGTTCCGCAACGTGCTGGCCGGAGAGGACGTACGCGGCTACTTCCCGCAGAACGAGGCCGGGGAGTGGACGGAGTTCCACGTCGAGGACGCGGACCCGGCCGAGGCGTTCCGGATCTGGGAGGACACCTGTGAGCGCTCGCGGAAGATCGTGGCGGCCGCCGAATCCCTCGACGTGCGGGGGCACTTCGGCGACCAGCCGTACTCGCTGCACTACATCCTGGCCCACATGATCGAGGAGTACGCCCGGCACAACGGGCACGCGGACCTGCTGCGCGAGGCGATCGACGGGGCCACGGGGGAGTAGCGGCTCAGGAGGCCCGCTCGGCGGCGGCGCGGTCCACGGCGTCCAGGGCGGTCTGCCACGGGAAGTGCGCCGGGGCGTCCTGGCCGGCCGGGCCGGGGACGAAGCCGCCCTCGCCGAACAGCAGCTCGGCGCCCGCGCCGCGCAGGACGGCGAGGGACTGCTCGAACTGGGGGTGCGCGGCGAGCGCCGCGTTGGTGCAGGGCATGGCGACCACCGGGACGCCCTTGCCGAGCGCTTCGGCGGCGACCCCGACGGTGAACCGGTCGGTGAGGCCCAGCGCCCAGGCGTTGACGGTGTTGAAGGTGGCGGGGGCGAACAGCACGGCGTCCGCGGGCGGCCACACGTCCGGTTCCCCGGGGAGCTTGTACTGCCAGCGGACCGGGTTGCCGGTCAGGGCGGCGAGGCCGTCGAGGCTTCCGGCCACCCACTGCGCCGCCGTCGGGGTCAGGCCGACGCAGACGTCCCAGCCGCGCGACTGGGCATCCTCGATCACGTGGGCCACGTCGAAGACGGGCGGGGCGGCGGAGCAGAACAGGTAGAGAGTCCTCGTCATGTGGATCATGGGATCACATGCCCGGAGCCGGAGTGTCCTGAGGGTCCGACAGATCCGCAAAAGCCCGGTGGTTCTGGTGGTGGTGCTGGTGGCGGGGGCGGCCGGAAGATCTTTCGGGATCCGCGATGAGTTCCGGTGCGGGCCCCGGTCTACCTCTGTGGGGACGGGAGGCGTTCCCGCGGAACACCTACGAGGAGTCATGACATGAGCGAGCCGGTGAAGGGCCCCGCGAGCTACTTCCCCTCCATCGAGAAGAAGTACGGCCGTCCTGTAGCGGAGTGGACGGAGCTGATCCGGAGCTCTCCCCTGACCAAGCACATGGAGCTGGTCTCCTGGCTCAAGAGCGAGCACGGGTTCGGGCATGGCCACGCCAACGCCCTCGTCGCGCACACCCTCGCCGAGAAGCGGGGGTGAGCTGGACGCACGCGTATGCGAGCGAGCGTCTGGGCCATGTCGCGTCTCGTTGCGGGGGGATTGACTGGTCCCCATGACGACGAACACGAACGGGATGAGGAAGACCCTGGTCATCGGGGGTCACGGAAAGACCGGACGGCGCGTGGCGGAGCGGCTGCTGCTCCAGGGGCGGGAGGTGCGGATCGGGTCGCGGACGGGCGAGCCGGCCTTCGACTGGCACGCTCCGGCCACCTGGGGCCCGGCGCTGCGCGACGTGGACCGGGTCTACGTCACCTACCAGCCCGACCTCGCCTTCCCCGGGGCCGCCGACCAGGTCGGCGCCTTCGCGGAGGCGGCCGTCGCGGCCGGGGCGCGCCGGCTGGTGCTGCTGTCCGGGCGGGGCGAGGAGGCGGCCCGGCTCGCCGAGGACCGGCTGAAGGACTCCGGGGCCGACTGGACCGTCGTGCGGGCCAGCTGGTTCAACCAGAACTTCGACGAGAGCTTCTTCCTGGAGTCCGTGCGCGCCGGGCAGATCGCCCTTCCGGTGGCGGACGCGGTCGAACCCTTCGTGGACGCCGGTGACATCGCCGACGTGGTGGTGGCCGCGCTCGCCGACGACCGGCACGCGGGGCGGACCTACGAGCTGTCCGGGCCGCGGCTGCTCGGTTTCGGGGAGGTGGCGGGCGAGCTGTCGAAGGCGACCGGGCGCGAGATCGCGTACGTACCGGTCACCGACGGGGAGTTCCGGGCGGCGCTGCGGGAGGAAGGGCTGCCGGAGGAGTTCGCCGAGCTGTTCGCCCTGATCCTGGACGGGCGCAACGCGCACCTGGTCCACGGGGTGGAGGAGGTGCTCGGGCGTCCGCCCAGGGACTTCGCGGATTACGCGCGGGAGGTGGCGGCGACCGGCGTCTGGGACGTCTGAGGGACCGCGGGGACGAGGATGGGGCCCATGGACACGTTGACCGGGCTGCTCGACGGGCCCAAGGCCCGCGGCGCCGTGCTGCTGAAGTCCGTCTTCGATCCGCCCTGGGCCGTGCGGATCGAGGACCGGGCGCCGCTGTCGGTGATCGCGATGGTGCGCGGTCCGGCCTGGCTGCTGCCCGACGACGGGGAGCCGGCGCTGATCGGCCCGGGTGACGTGGCGGTCGTCCGGGGGCCCGGGGTGTACACCCTCGCGGACTCGCCGGACACGCCGGTGGAGATCACGGTCGGCCCCGACCAGCGGTGCAATTCGCCGGCGGGGGAGTACCTGGGCGAGCGGCTGGCGCTCGGGGTGCGGACCTGGGGCCGGCCGGGGCCGGGGGCCGGGGCGGCGGTGATGCTGAGCGGGACGTACCAGGCGCCGGGCGAGATAGGACGGCGGCTGCTGGGCGCCCTGCCCGCGGTGCTGGTCCGCCCGGCGGGGGCCGCCGACGCCACCCTGATCAGGCTGCTCGCCGCGGAGGTGGCACGGGACGAGCCGGGGCAGGAGATCGTGCTGGACCGGCTCCTCGACCTGCTGCTGATCGGAGTGCTGCGGGCCTGGCTCGCCGCGCCCGGGGCGGGGGCCCCGGGCTGGTGCCGGGCGCAGGAGGATCCGGTGGTCGGGGCGGCGCTGCGGCTGCTGCACGGGGACCCCGCACACGGGTGGACCGTGGCCGAGCTGGCGCGGCGGGCGGGGGTGTCGCGGGCCGCGCTGGCCCGGCGCTTCACGGAGCTCGTCGGGGAGCCGCCCGTCGCCTATCTGACGGGCTGGCGCCTCGCCCTGGCCGCCGACCTGCTGCGCGAGCCGGACGCCACGGTGGCGTCGGTGGCCCGGCGGGTGGGGTACGGCAGCGCGTTCGCGCTGTCGGCGGCCTTCAAGCGGGTCCGCGGGGTGAGCCCGCGGGAGTTCCGGGCGGGGGCGGCCTTGGCGGGGGACCCGGCGGGGGCGGGGGGCGCGGCCGGGACGGTGGTGCTCTGCTAGGCGGGCTCGGGGGCGGGGCCGGGGTTGGGGGCGAGGTCGAGGACGCCCACCGGTTCGCCGTCGTTGACCTCGCCGGTGCGGCGGAAGCCGAGGCCGAGGTAGAAGGGCTCCGGGTTGTTCTCGGCCGGCTTCCAGGTGACGTACACCTGCTTCCCGCCGCGGCGGCGGATCTCCTCCGTGACCGCTTCGACGGCGAAGCGGCCGTAGCCCCTTCCCTGCCGGTCGGCCGCTATGTTCAGGCGCCACAGGCCGGAGCGGACGTCCTCCGGATCCTTCGCGGGGTCCCACCGGTAGTCCATGAAGGCCATGACGAACCCGACCACCTCGTCCCCGTCGACCACGGCGCGCGGCCAGGCGGTCTCGCCGTGGACGTAGGCCTCGGCGAGGGACTTCACGACGGGGGAGACGAGGTGCTCCTGATCGGGGTGGACCCGTACGGCGCAGACCGCGGCGAAGTTGTCCGGGGTGACCGGGACCAGGCGGAGTGAAGAGCTGATCATGCGCGCAGCTTAGTGGGGGCGGAGGGCTTGAAAAGAACGGGATGCGCGGTATATTTTCTGCAGCAGACACCAGGGGGACACGTGTTGCAGGCACAAAGAGTGAGGGCCCACGGGGCGGCACCCCAGGGGCCGCGCGAGGGGCCGTTTCCGGTTCTCCGCGGCGCTCCGGGACCCGGCCGCCGAGGGACGCGGGAGCAGCCCGGCGCGCTCCGCGCGGGAGTGCGCCAGCCGGTGGTGCGCGGTGGGAAACGGAGCCGCCCCGGGGGTGGTGCGGAGCGGCCGGGCGAGGGGACCGCTCAGGGAGCGGTGGTGTCCTCGTCGGCCAGCTCCCGGGCCAGCTGCCGGGCCTCGTTGTAGACCTCTTCCGCACGGCTCTCGCCGAGGTGCAGGGAGGCGAGGACCGACGGCTGGGCGATGCTCGGCATGAGGTGGCGCAGCAGTGCATTGACCCGCCGGCCGAGATCCTGATGGTCGGTGAGGGCCTGGGACATCGACTGGACGCCGCCGTAGGCGCCCGTGATGACGTCGGCGGTCTCGGCCGGCACCACGTGGGGGAGCAGCTCCCCCTGGGCCTGGGCCTTCTCCAGGAGGTCTGTGAACTTGTCGACCCAGTTGCGGAACGGGCTGCTGCGGTCGAGTCCCACCGCGTTCACGTCGAGGCTCAGCCTGACGCCCGCACGGACCATGGGATTGGTCCGCAGGCGGTGCGTGTGCAGCATGACGGCATCCACCACCTCCTGGAGCTTGGCGGGGCGCTCCGGCAGCAGGAGGTCCTCGTTCTGCGCGGTGAGGACCCCCTGGGCCAGATCCTCCTTCGACTGGAAGTGGAAGTACAAGGCACCCTTGGTCACCCCGGCGGCCGTGAGGATCTCCGAAATGGTGGCCGCCTGGTAGCCCCGTTCGTCGAACACCTTGGCCGCCGCGCTCAGGATCGCTTGGCGCGTGCGGATGGCTCGGACCTGTTCAGCCACGTTGGCTCCTTCCCTCGCAGATGCCCGGAGCGTCGGAAGCGCTGCTGCAAACCGTCCGTCCCGTTCGTATCTTACAGCGGGTGATGCCAACGCCAATGAGCGGCCGCGCCGTGGAGCGAAAAATGACCGAGGTTGGTCAGGTCTCCGGGGTGGCCGAGATGCGGGGAGGGGCTGAGGGAGGTACGGGTCAGCAGCCGTAGGAGGGCGCCGTGACGATGCCGCTGAACGTGAGCTCCCCGTTCTGGTGGCCGGTCACGCGAACGACTTCCTCCGCGCCGGGTACGTCCTGGTACAGGCGCTCGGACTCGATGATGCAGGGTGCGTCCAGCTCCACGTACCGCTTGAACTCGCCGGCGACGGTGAGCGGCATGAAGGAGGGGCGTCCCAGGGTGGATGCGGCGGCCTGCCGGGCCGCCTCCATGAGGACCATGCCGGGCACGTGGTCGACCCAGTGGTCGAAGAGGACCGGGTGGTGGGTGTCGACCCGCAGCTGCCAGCGGTTCTCCTGGCCGCGGGGGGAGAGGACCACGTCGGTGGGGGACAGCCGGGCCACGCTCTGCGGAGCGGCCGGCGCCGTAAGCGGCAGCGGGCGGTGCTCGGGCGTCAGGACGTGCTCGGGCCGGATCCGCTGGTACACGGCCGGGCTGGCGCAGGTGATGGAGGCGCGGCCCGTCGCGACGACGTGTCCGTCACGGCGCACGACCGCTTCGTAGTCGAGCCCGGACAGCCGGCCGGCCCGCCGCTTGATCTCCACGCAGGTGATGTCGAGCTCGACGATGGCCGGTGCGAGGCCGACCCGCAGGCGCTGCGGTCTTACGACGTTGACGCTGAGGTCCCACAGGACGAACTGGTAACCGAACGGAACGGCGAATTCCGCATGCCCCAGGAGGTAGGCGATCTGACGAATCGTTTCGGCGCAAATGAGGGGATCGTAGTAACCCCCTGCCACGGGGGTGAAGAACGCGTGCGAGCGGGGCCATTGGGCGGTTACGGAGAAGTGGGCGTCGTCCTGTCGCCGCCAGTCGGTGAGCAGGACCTGCTCCTCGGAGGTGCGGTGCACCAGTTCCTTCGGAACGGTGGTGAGGGACGGGAAGCGGGATTCATGTCGTTCTTCCGGGGCCGTGGCCGGCTCCGCCCGGTCGTAGACCGCTGTGCGCCCAACGTGAAACGTGCTCGCGCTCATTGTTCCCCCTAGACAGCGCTGACCAGTAACAGGTGTGACTGCTCAAAAAATATATACCAACCGGTTTTTTCTCCAGGGGTAGCTGGAAGCAGGTCCGGGAAATATATGGAAGAGCAGATTCCGGCCAACTGCTCAGCGCGTGTTTGCCCAGGTCTCCGCCGGTCGGCCGGCGGAGAATCTTCGCCACACGCAGAGAATGATCTCAAGCGCGTCAAGAGCAATCCTTTAGCCGGAAGGCGGTTGCCGGGGGGCCGGGCGGGGCGGACGGGCAGTGGTTGCGCGGCGGCGGCTTCCCTTTGCGCTACGGGGGCCGGGGTGGCGACCCCCGGGGGGAGAAGAGCGCGGTGGGACAGCACGAGGGGGCTGGTGGCTGCCGAACGCGGCCGATATCTGCCAGTTCATGCGCTTTGGCCGGTCCCGTGGGGTACCCGCTCGTGCCCGGGGGAGAAATGGGGAGAGGGGCTCTGGCTGCGTCTGGGAGTCGCCGGGATGATTCGCCAACGTGAAGCTCCCGGGAGGTGGCGGTGCCCCGGAGAGGGTTCGTCCGACATGTGGACATACGGGAATCGGCCAAAAGGTGCCCTCTGGGCCACCTCGTGGGGGTGGGCGGGCCGCCCGGCAAGAGGGGTCGACAGCAGGCCGTCCGGAGCCCGGATGTCGCGAGGGGTTCCCGGTGCGGGGGAGGCCCTCGCCCCCCTGGCATCGAGTCACGCTCCAGCGGCGCTCGGCCACCGCTCTGCCGTCCGCCTATCGATGGACCACGTGAGCAAACCGGGAGAGCGGTTTGTCTAGTCCTGCTAATTCCGTACTGCCGGGCCTGGGGGGCCTTGGATGGGGCCCGCCCGGCGGAGCGCGAGAGGCCCGGTGGGGCGGGAATCAGCCAACTAGTTGGTCAATTTTCGGCCGTTTCCCCTCATTTGGAGGAAGGATCTACAGGGGCTGTCTGGCCCCTGAGGGCGGCCCTGAGGCCTTCTGGAGCATCGTCAGACCATTGAACGTGCAGTTCAGAGGCTGTTTTAAGGGGTTGATAGAGCGTCCGCAAGCAAAAAACGGAACAGCCGGTTTGGTATTGACAAACCGGCTCAGCTGTTTTTTGCTCGTTCCAGCGAACTTCGAGGGTTCATCCAAGGACGAAGCAGGGGAGTACGGCGTGGACATCGATGTACTGGGCGCACTGACCGTGCGGGAGAACGGGGTCTCGATCACTCCCACCGCCGCCAAGCCCCGCCAGGTGCTGGCGCTGCTCGCGCTCCACGCGGACCAGGTGGTGCCGGTGGCCGCGCTCATCGAGGAGCTGTGGGGCAACGAGCCGCCGCGCAGCGCCCGGACCACGCTCCAGACGTACGTGCTCCAGCTGCGCGGCCTCATCGGCACCGCGCTCGAGGGCACCGACGGGTCGCGCACCGCTAAGGACGTGCTCGTGACGCTGCCGGGCGGTTACATGCTCAACAGCGGCGGCGGCACCAGCGACGTCCGCGAATTCGACCGGCTGGCCGGAATGGGCTACCGGGCCATGGACGCGGGGGACTTCCCCACGGCGGCGCGGCTGCTGCGCGAGGCCCTCGCCCTGTGGTCGGGCTCGGCCTTCGCCGACGTCGACGGCGGCGTGCAGCTGGACATGGAGACGCGGCGGCTGGAAGAGACCCGGCTGTGCGCGCTCGACCAGCGCATCGAGGCCGACCTCCGGCTCGGCCGGCACCGCGAGCTGCTCGCGGAGCTGACCGTGCTGGCGAGCCGCTACCGCATCCACGAGAACCTGCACGGGCAGTTCATGCTCGCCCTGCACCGCTCGGGCCGGCGCGGCGAGGCGCTCAGCGTCTACCAGCGGCTGCGCGCCACCCTGGTCCGCGAGCTCGGCATCGAGCCGTCCGCCGCCCTGCGCAGCCTGCAGCGCTCGATCCTGATGAGCAGCCCCGAGAGCCCGGCGGAATCCCCCGAGACCGCGCGCAAGCGGCTCGCCCGCGTCGGCTGATCCCGAAGGAGCGCAAAACCGGCAGCTGATATGAGAAATCTTTGTCAGGTCTTTTGCAGAAGCTACCGGAAAACCTGAGACGCATTTTGCACAGCCGGGAATCGGAACAGATGCGACGAGCCCGATCCATGGGCTGAGCACGGGGTTTGACGTCCTGTCGGAATCTTGTGCTGGGAATCCGTCGTCTGTTCGCCCGTTTCGGAGGTCCGCTCGACGTCGGCTTGAGTGCCCGGTGATGTTGCCCTGGGCTGGCTTACCGTCATCGGGTCGAATACTGATAACCGAGGGTATCTCGACGAAATGTGGAGGGGAGACGGGGAGACCGTGGAGATTCAGGTTCTGGGTCCGTTGAGTGCCGAGGTCAACGGGGCATCGATCGTTCCTACGGCGGGCAAGCCGCGTCAGATCCTGGCGCTTCTCGCGCTCTACCCGGGCCGGGTGATGCCCGTACCGACCCTCATGGAGGAGATCTGGGGCACCAAACTGCCCGAGAGCGCGCTCACCACCCTGCAGACGTACATCCTCCAGCTGCGCCGCAGGCTGGGCACGGCCATGGGGCCGGGCGCACCGGGCACGGCCAAGGACGTGCTCGCGACGCGGCACGGGGGCTACCTGCTCCAGATCCCGCAGGAGTCCGTGGACGTCCACAGCTACGAGGCCCTTGCGGCCGCCGGCCAGAACGCCTTCGACGAGGGCGACGACGAGCGCGCAGCGGACCTGCTGCGCAAGGCGCTCGACCTGTGGCAGGGCCCCGCCCTGGTCGACGTACGGGTCGGGCCGATCCTGGAGATCGAGGTGCTGCGGCTCGCCGAGAGCCGGCTCGTGACCACCGAGCGGCGCATCGACGTCGACCTCCGGCTGGGCCGGCACACCGAACTCCTCGCGGAGCTCACCGAGCTGATGGCCCGCAACCCGCAGCACGAGGGCCTGCACTCGCAGGCCATGGTGGCTCTCTACCGCTCGGGCCGGCAGGCGACCGCCCTGGACGTCTACCGCCGGCTCCGCGCCCGGCTGATCGGCGAGCTGGGGGTGGAGCCCTCGCAGCAGCTCCAGCGCCTGCACCAGGCGATGCTGCGGGTGGACCCCGCGCTGGACGTGGTCGCGGGACCGCGCCGCAGCTCCACCTTCGATCTGTACGCCGCATAGGTATATCAGGGGACGGCCGGACGGCCGGGCGGTGCGGTGGCGGGGCTCCAGCGCGGCTGGGGCCCGGTGTGAGCGTCCCTCCAGAACCCTCGGCCAGGCTCCTGGCGACCCGGTATGCGTCGCCACGCCGGCGGACCAGGAGAGAGGCACACCATGCACCGGCTGGAACTCACCGACCTGACCCGCATCCTGCGGTTCTGGGGAGGCGAGGAGGAGTGCGTCGAGCTGACCGAGGAGGTCCAGGACCTCTACTGGGACGAGCTCGGCTACGACTCGCTGTCCGTCCTGCAGACCACCGGCTCCATCGAGCGCAAGTTCGACGTCCTCCTCGACGGGGAGCTCCTCGAACTGGGCGACACCCCCCGGCGCTTCCTCGAGCTGGTCAACCGCGTCCTGGGCAGCCGGGCCGCGGTCTGAGGCTCCAGCGGCGTTCCGTCCGGACTCCGGCGGACCGCGACAGGATCTGTGGCAAGAGCCGAGAGAGGGGTGCCCGATGTCAGTCGAGCGAGTGCACCGGCTGTCGTACGCGGTCGACGCGGCCGCGCCGGCCGCGGCCCTGTACGCCCTGGTGGCCGACACCGCGCCGTGGCCGCTGTTCCTGCCGGACACCGTCCACACCGAACGGCTGGACTTCGACGGCACCGTCGAGCGGTACTCCCACTGGGCGGGAACGGACGGGCGGGCCGGGCGGTCGCTGTGGCGGCGGGCCCTGGACGCCGGGCGGCGGCGCGTGGACTTCCGCGAGGAGCGGCCCGCCGGCCCCGTGACGGGGGCGGCCGGCAGCTGGCGCGTGGAGGAACTGGCACCGGGCTGGTCGCGGCTGCTCCTGGAGCAGGACCTCACCGTCGCGGACGGCCCCGGGACGGAACGGGTCCTCGCCGAGGCCGGGGCGCGGGGGCGGGCGGCGGCCGACGGGCTGCGGGCCGTCGCCGAGCGGTGGCGGCGGCTGGAGGGGCTGCTGTTGTCCTTCGAGGAGTCCGTACGGATCCAGGGGCCCGCCGAGCCGGTCCACGCCTTCCTCTACGAGACGGGCTCCTGGCCCGGCCGGGTGGCGCACGTCGCGCAGGCCGAGGTGGTGGAGGACCGGCCCGGGGTGCAGCGCGTCCGGCTGGTGAGCCTGGCCGAGGACGGCTCCTCGTACCCGGTGGAGGAGGTGCGGGTGTGTTTCCCGGCGGCCGGGCGCATCGTCTTCAAGCGGCCCCGGCCGCACCCGCTGCTCGCGGCGCACGCCGGGGAGTGGTCGGTGGAGCCGGATCCGGGCGGGGTGAACCTGGTGTGCCGCAACGACGTCCTGCTGGACGAGAGGGCGGTGGAGCAGGTGCTGGGGCCCGGCGCCGACCTGGGGCGGGCGCGCCGGTACGTGCGCGAGCTGCTGGGGAAGGAGAGCAGGGCCGTGCTCGGGCCTGCGGGGGAGTACGCGGGGGAGCCGGTCAGGGCGCTGCGGTCGGTGTGAGGCCGTAGGGTCCCGTTGTCGTCCCGCGAGTCGCCGGGCGGGACCGTGGCCCGCCGCCGCGGTGTGCGGCGGCGGGCCACGGGCGCGTCAGCTGCCGCGCCCGGCCGTGTCGAGTTCGCGCAGCACGGCGGGCGCGGCCAGACAGGGCATGACCACCCGCCAGAACCCGGCCAGCGTACGGGGGGCGAGCCACTGGGGGTCGTCCCGGCCGAGGGCCTCGAAGCCGAGGGTGGCCGCCACCACCGTCGTCGCGACGTTGCGGTGGTTGAGCCCGGGCAGCAGGGCGCCCTCCTCCGCGGCCTCGACGAGCAGCCGGTACACGTAGTCGTGCCACTCCCTGGGCAGGGCGAAGGACGACGGATAGGCCGGCTCCCGGTTGAGCTGGAACGCGGCCCGGGCCACGACGTCGGACAGCAGCAGCCCGGCGAGCGCCTGGGAGCTGTCCGCCAGGGCCTGGAGGGCCGACGTCCGCCGCGTGTACACCTCACGGGTGACCGCGCGCAGGGTCCGGGCCCCGGCGGCCTCGACGGCCTGCGCGACGGCCGCCTTGTTCTCGAAGTGGAAGTGGAGCGCGCCCGGGCTCACTCCGGCGCCGACGCTGATCATGTTCAGCGTCGCCTCTGCGTACCCGCGCCGTCCGAACACCGTGGCCGCTGACTCGAGCAGTGCTTGACGGGTTCGGACGGCGCGTTCTTGTTTCATCACGCATAGCTCCTGTATCAGTTTCCTTCTATTATTAAACCGCCCCGTTGGTATGGGAAGAGGGCGCCGGGCGCCTCTGATGGCTTGATCAACGGCGATTCCTGCCCCGCTGTGGCCTGATTCGATCCACTTATCGCGAACCTTGCCGCGATTTGCGGGCTTTGACAAACCGACGAAGCGGTTTGTATCTTCGTTGACGTTGGCTCGACTGAGCTTGAGGGAGGGGGGCAGATGAACCAGCGGACGTTCGCTGTACTGGAACCTCATACAACCGCCGCGGGGGCGAACGGTGGGTTCCTACCGGCCGAGGGACTGAGGGTGCCACCGCACGCGCCGGCCCAGTCGGCCCTGTGGCGGGTCCTCATCGTGGAGAGCAACGCGATGGAGGCCGAGACGCTGGCGCGCGGTCTGCGCCGGCACGGACACGAAGTGGACATCGTCGGCACCGGGAGCGAGGCGCTGCGCGGCTACGCCGACGCCGACCTGGTCCTGCTCGACCTGGAACTGCCCGACCTCGACGGACTGGAGGTCTGCCGGGGCATCCGCGCCGCCCACGAGATCCCCGTCATCGCGGTCACCGCCCGCGGCAGCGAGCTGGACCGGGTGCTGGGCCTGCAGGCCGGAGCGGACGACTACCTCGTCAAGCCCTACGGCTTCCGCGAGCTGATGGCCCGTATGGAGGCGGTCATGCGCCGCGCCCGGCCGTCGAGGCCCGCGGCGGCCACGATCACCTGCGGGCCGCTGCGCATCGACGCGGGCACCCGGGAGGTGACCCTGAACGGGGAGCCCGTCGAGACCACCCGCAAGGAGTTCGACATGCTCTACCTCCTCGCCTCGCACCCCGACACGGTCATCCCGCGCAAGATGCTGATGCAGCAGGTCTGGGGGGACTCCTGGTCCCGCCGCACCGTCGACACGCACGTGAGCACGCTCCGCAACAAGATCGGCGCCAACTGGATCATCACCATCCGCGGCGTCGGCTTCCGGTTCGGCCAGGGCTGAACCCGTCCGCACCGCGATGAGCCGAGGGGGGAAGACCATGGCAGTGACGGCACCGTGCCAGGGGGAGGGCTGCCGCCGCCGGACCGCCGACGGGCGCTCCCGCCGGCGCACGGCCGAGGTCGGGCGGCTGTGCCGGCCCTGCCGGGAACGCCTCGACGCGGGGCTGGCCGAACTCGCGCACCTCTACGAGGAGTGCGGCAGGATGCTCGCCGGCGCCGCGCCCGGCAGCCTGCGCGAGCGCACCACCGGCGGCGACCTGCCCGGACTGCCCTTCAACGGGGCCGCCGCCGACGTACGGGCCAGGATGGTCTCCGTACTGGGCTCCTGGAGCGGACTGGTCGCGCAGGAGCGCGGCTTCGCCTCCCCGCCGCGCACCGTCGCCGCGCTCACCGCCTTCCTGCGCCGCAACGGGGACTGGCTCGCCGCCCACCCCGCCGCCGCCGAGGCCACCGAGGAGACGGCCCGCCTGGTGCGTGCCGGACGCCGCGCCGCCTTCCCCGACCGCGCCCGCAGCATCCGCCTCGGCGCCTGCCCCGAATCCGGCTGCTCCGGCTCCCTCACCGTCGCCGTCCGCACCACCGACCGGGACACCGGACGCGACAGCGGCCAGGCGGTCGTGTGCGACGCCGACCCGGCGCACCGCTGGACCAGCGACCAGTGGAGCGAGCTCAGCGACACCATGGACTCCGGCCGCGCCGGCGCCGCCCCGGCGGCCGCGCCCACCGAACGCTGGCTCACCGCAGCCGACATCGCCCGCCTGTGGCACACGCCGACCGGCACCGTCTACCGGCTGGCCAGCGAGCAGCGGTGGCGCCGGCGCCGGCGCGCGGGCCGTACCTACTACAACGAGACCGACGTGCGGACCTGCTTCGACCAGCGGGCGGCCGCGCGCACCTGAAACGGTCTTCCCCCGCACGATCTTCCACAGCGGTCCGCACTCGATCCGGTAGGAGCCGGATCGAGGAGTCTGACCGCGGTTTGACATTCCCTTGGCCGGTTCGCGAAGCAGCGGACCGGCCCTTGTGGAACCTGACCGACTCCTGAACCCCACGCCATTGAACGGCCGCTCGCGCCCGAAGAACCTTGTAGTCAAGATCCGGTGCACTGTCTCCGGAGGCGAATTCAAGGAGACGTGATGGACGCCCCTGTGATCGTCGTCGGCGCGGGTCCCGCGGGACTGATGCTCGCCGGTGAACTGCGGCTGGCGGGAGTCGCCGTCGTCGTCCTGGAACGCCTGGAGCGGCGTACGGGAGAATCGCGCGGCCTCGGCTTCACCACGCGCACGCTGGAGACCTTCGACCAGCGCGGCATCCTCGCCCGCTTCGGCGACATCGAGCGCAGCACGCTGGGCCACTTCGGCGGGCTGCCCCTCGACTTCGGCGTGCTCGACGGCGCCTGCCAGGCGGCCAAGACCGTGCCGCAGTCGGTCACCGAAACGCATCTGGAGGAGTGGGCCACCGGCCTGGGCGCCGACATCCGGCGCGGCTGGGACGTCCTCTCCCTCCACGACGACGGCGAGGGCGTCGAAGTGGAGGTCCGCGGCCCCGGCGCCGCCACGCGGACCCTGCGCGCCTCCTGGCTGGTGGGCTGCGACGGCGGGCGCAGCACCGTGCGCAAGGCCGCCGGCTTCGACTTCCCCGGCACCCCGGCCACCATGGAGATGTTCCTCGCCGACATCAAGGGCATCGAGCTCAAGCCCCGGATGATCGGCGAGACCCTCCCCGGCGGCATGGTCATGGTCGGCCCGCTGCCCGGCGGCACCACCCGCATCGTGGTCTGCGAACGCGGCACGCCCCCGCGGCGGCGCGAGAGCGCGCCCTCCTTCGACGAGGTCGCCGCCGCCTGGCAGCGGCTCACCGGCGAGGACATCTCGGCCGCCGAACCGGTGTGGGTCAGCGCCTTCGGCGACGCCGCCCGGCAGGTCACCGAGTACCGGCGCGGCCGCGTCCTGCTGGCCGGCGACGCCGCACACATTCACCTGCCCGCCGGCGGACAGGGCATGAACACCGGCATCCAGGACGCCTTCAACCTCGGCTGGAAACTCGCCTCCGTGGTGCAGGGACGGGCCCCGCTGGGCCTGCTCGACACCTACCACACCGAACGGCACGCGGTCGGCCAGCGGCTGCTGATGAACACCCGCGCCCAGGGGCTGCTCTTCCTCAGCGGCGCCGAGGTGCAGCCGCTGCGCGACTCGCTGCGCGCACTCATGGAGTACGAGGACGTGGCCCGCCACCTCGCCGCCATGGTCACCGGCCTGGAGATCACCTACGAGGTCGGCAAGGGCTCCCACCCGCTGCTCGGCCGGCGCATGCCCCACCTGGAGCTGGCCGCGGCCGACGGCACCACCTCCAGCACCGAACTGCTGCGCCCCGGCCGCGGGGTGCTCCTCGACCTGGCGGACAACCCGCGGCTGCGCGGACGTGCCGCCGCCTGGGCGGAACGGGTCGACACCGTGACCGCCCGGCCGCGCGGGGCCGCCGACGGACTGCACGACACCACCGCCCTGCTGATCCGGCCCGACGGATACGTGGCATGGGCCGCGCCCGGCAGCCACCACGACCTGCCGATGGCGCTCGAGCGCTGGTTCGGGACCCCCTGACGACCGGGGCCCCGGCGACCGGCACCCCCTGAGGCCGACGCATCTGACGGCCGGACGAGCACGTCAACCGGAGGAACCACACATGGCAACGCCGCAAGCAACGATCGAGCGCGCCCCCGCAGGGCCCGGAGCCGGCCAGGCCGGCCCCGACGGGGAGCGAAGCGACATCGTCCGGGCGGCCCGGACCGTCCTCGCCCGCGAGGGCTGGAGGCACTGCACCGCCGAGGCCACCGCCGCCGAGGCCGGGCTCCCGACGGCCGCCGTCGGCCGGCACTTCCCCGACCACGAGCAACTGCTGCTGGGCGTCCTCCTGGACAGCTCCGCCTCCGTCGCCGCCTCCCTCGCGGCCGTCGCCGAGAGCTACCTCGCCGAGATCCACGACCTCCGCGAGGACCTGATCGCGCTCGGCCGGGCCTGGCTGGCGCCGCTGGAGGCCTTCCGCGAACACTTCGCGATCGTCCGGCACATCAGCGCCGAGGTCACCCACCTGCCCGCCCAGGCCGTCGACAAGTGGCAGGCCACCGGCCCCCGCCAGGCCCGGCGCGAACTGGCCCGCCGCCTCCAGCAGGTCGCCGCCCGCGGCCTGCTCGACATCGCCGACGCCGACCAGGCCGCGGAGCGCTTCATCCTGCTGGTCCCCTCGTCCGTCGTGCAGCGCTCCTTCCACGGCGCGCTGCCGCTCGGGCGCGCGGAGGAGGACGCGCTCATCGCCGACGGAGTAGACGACTTCATCCGCCTGTACGGCCCGGCCTCCCGCTGACCGCCGGCCCGCCGACCCGCCGATTCCCGGAGAGAGTGGAAACAATGCACAGCAACCTGATCGTGGCGCGGATGGACGTCCGTTCGAGCGCCGAGGTGGCCAAGATCTTCGCCGAGTTCGACCGCACCGACATGCCGGAGCGCATGGGCACGCTCCGCCGGCGCCTGTTCTCGTACAACGGGCTCTACTTCCACCTCCAGGACTTCGCCGAGGACGACGGCGGCGAGCGCATCGAGCAGTCCCGCAACGACCCGCGGTTCATGCGCATCAGCTACGACCTCCAGCCCTTCATCCAGCCGTACGACCCGGAGACCTGGCGCTCCCCGGCCGACGCGATGGCGACCCGCTTCTACGACTGGACGGCGACGGAGTGATGTCCGCGACCGCAGAGATGACGGGAGGGCACCGACCGTGGGCCGCCGGGTAGTCATCACGGGCATCGGGGTGCTGGCGCCGGGCGGCATCGGTGTCCGGGAGTTCTGGGAACTGCTGAGCTCGGGGCGCACGGCCACGCGCGAGATCACCCACTTCGACGCCTCCCCCTTCCGCTCCCGGGTGGCGGCCGAGGCCGACTTCCTGCCGGAGCTCCACGGGCTGACCGACGAGGAGATCCGCCGCATGGACCGCGCCGCCCAGTTCGGCGTGGTCGCGGCGCGCGAGGCGGTCGCCGACAGCGGCCTCGACTTCGCCGCGCTCGACCCCTACCGCACCGGCGTCAGCATCGGCACCGGCGTGGGCGCGGTCTCCAGCCTCGACAAGGCCTACCGGACGGCCACCGACCACGGCCGGCTCGCGGCGGTGGACCACATGCGCGCCCCCGCCGACCTCTACGACCACTTCGTGCCCGGCTCCTTCGCCACCGAAGTGGCCTGGGCCGTCGGCGCCGAAGGCCCCGCCACGGTGGTCTCCACCGGCTGCACCTCCGGCATCGACTCGGTGGCGCACGCCGTCGATCTCATCCGCGAGGGCAGCGCCGACGTCATGGTCACCGGCGCCACCGACGCCCCGATCACGCCCCTCACCCTGGCGTGCTTCGACGCGGTCAAGGCGACGACCAGCCTCAACGACGATCCGGCGCGGGCCTCCCGGCCCTTCGACGCCACCCGCCGGGGCTTCGTCCTCGGCGAGGGCGCCGCCGTGTTCGTCCTGGAGGAACTGGAGGCGGCCCGCCGCCGCGGCGCGACCGTCTACGCGGAGGTCGCCGGCCACGCCTCCCGTTCCAGCGCCTTCCACATGACGGGACTGCGTCCCGACGGCCGCGAACTGGCCGAGGCCATCACGGTGGCGCTCGACGAGGCGCACCTGAACCCGTCCGACCTCGACTACGTCAACGCCCACGGCTCCGGCACCCGGCAGAACGACGCCCACGAGACGGCCGCCTACAAGCTGGCGCTCGGCCCGTACGCCCACCGCACCCCGGTGAGCTCGGTCAAGTCGATGATCGGGCACTCGCTGGGTTCCGTCGGCTCCATCGAGATCGCCGCGTCCGTCCTCGCGATGCGCCACCACCTCGTGCCGCCGACCGCGAACCTGCGCACCCGGGACCCCCAGTGCGACCTCGACTACGTCCCGCTCGTCGCGCGGGAGCACCGCACCGATGCCGTCCTCACGGTCAGCAGCGGGTTCGGCGGGTTCCAGAGCGCGATGGTGCTGGCCCGGCCCGACAGGAGGACCGCATGAGCGCCCGAACCCTGGTCACGGGCATCGGCGTGGCCGCCCCCAGCGGCCTGGGGGTGGAGGACTTCTGGGCGGCGACCCGGATCGGCAAGAACGCCATCGGTCCCGTCACCCGCTTCGACGCCTCCTCCTACCCCGCGCGCCTGGCCGGGGAGATCCACGGCTTCGAGCCCGCCCAGCACCTCCCGGGCCGGCTCGTCCCCCAGACCGACCGGGTGACGCAGCTCGCCCTCGTCGCCACGGACTGCGCGTTCGAGGACGCGGGCCTGGACCCGGGGGACCTCCACCCCTGCGACATGGGCGTGGTCACCGCGGCCGGCTCCGGGGGCGCCGAGTTCGGCGAGAAGGAACTGCGCAAGTTCTGGAGCCAGGGGCCCAAGCACGTCAGCGCGTACCAGTCGTTCGCCTGGTTCTACGCGGTGAACACCGGCCAGATCGCCGTCCGCAACGACCTGCGCGGGCCCACCGGGGTCCTCGTCGGCGACCAGGCCGGCGGGCTCGACGCCCTCGCCCAGGCGCGGCGCCGGCTGCGCAAGGGCAGCCGGCTGATCGCCGCCGGCGGCTTCGACGCACCGATCTGCTCGCTCGGCTGGGCCGCGCACCTCGCCGGGGGCGACCTGTCCACCAGCGACGAACCCGAACGGGCCTACCTGCCCTTCGACGAGGCCGCCCGCGGCTACGTCCCGGGCGAGGGCGGCGCGCTGATCATCCTGGAGGACGAGGAGGGCGCGGTCGCCCGCGGGGCACGGGACGCCTACGCCGAGTTCGCCGGATACGGTGCCACGCTCGACCCCCGGCCCGGCAGCGGCCGCGAACCCGGTCTGCGCCGGGCCGCCCTGACGGCGCTCGCCGACGCCGGCTGCCATCCGGCCGAGGTCGACGTGGTCTTCGCCGACGGGGCTGGCGTGCCGCGGCTCGACCGGGAGGAGGCCGAGGCCATCACCGCGGTCTTCGGCCCGCTCGGCGTGCCGGTCACCGCGCCCAAGACGACGACCGGCCGGATCGGGGCGGGCGGAGCCCCCGTCGACGTGGTCTCCGCGGTCCTCTCCATGCGGGAGGGACTGATCCCGCCGACCACCAACGTGGAGCTCTCGCCCGCGTACGACATCGACCTGGTGGCCCTCCGGCCGCGGACGGCGTCGGTGCGCACCGCGCTCGTCCTCGCGCGCGGCCGCGGCGGCTTCAACTCCGCGGTGGTGCTGCGCGCGCTCGACTGAGCGGCCCCGTCCTCCCGGCCCGCGCCCGTCCCCGCCCCCTTCCCCGGGCGGGAACGGGCGCTCCCCATGCCCCGCACCGAACTCCCGCAGCCGGAAACACCGGTGCGGTACACCGATGAAGGGACCCCACGTGTCCAAGCAGGAATTCACCTTCGCCGACCTCAAGCGCATCCTCCTGGACGGCGCCGGAGCCGACGAGGAGATCGACCTCGACGGCGACATCCTCGACACCGACTTCGAGTCGCTGGGCTACGAGTCGCTGGCGCTGCTCGAGACCGGCAGCCGGATCGAGCGCGAGTTCGACATCACGCTGGACGACGACATCTTCGCCGACCACACCACCCCGCGCTCGCTCGTCGAGGCCGTCAACGCGAGCCTCAAGGTCACGGTCGACGCCTGAGCCGCCCGGACCGGCCGGAGCCGCGGCACCTCCGCGAGGGCCGCGGCTCCGGGCCTGCGCCACCACCTCTTCCGCCCCCACCCCGCCCACAGAAAGGGAGTACGCCCATGGCCATCGATCAGGACCTCACCGAGAGCCAGGTGATCGTGGTCGGCGCGGGCCCCGTCGGACTGCTGCTCGCCGGAGAACTCCGGCTGGCGGGCACGGACGTGGTGGTGCTCGACACGCTCACCGCCCCCACCTCCGAATCGCGGGCGTCCACCCTGCACGCCCGCACCATGGAGATCCTCGACAGCCGAGGCCTGCTGGAGCCGATCGGCGAGGTACCGCACGACAGCGCCGGACACTTCGGGGGCATCCCCCTCGACCTCGGCCTGCCCGGCCCCTACCCGGGGCAGTGGAAGGTGGCCCAGACCCGCCTGGAGGAAGTCCTCGGGGAATGGGCCGCCGACCTGGGCGCGGACATCCGGCGCGGCCACGAGCTGACCGGACTGTCCCAGACGCGGGACGGCGTGGTCGCCACCGTGCGCACCGAGGGCGGAACGCTGTCCCTGCGGGCCGCGTACGTCGTCGGCTGCGACGGCGAGAACAGCGCCGTCCGCCGGCTGGGCGGCTTCGACTTCCCCGGCACCGACGCCGAACGCGAGCTGCTGCGCGCGGACGTCGCCGGCATCGACATCCCGAACCGCCGCTTCGAGCGCCGGGAGGGCGGTCTCGTCATCGCCGCCCGCCGGCCCGACGGGGTGACCCGGGTGATGGTGCACGAGTTCGGGGCGCGGCCCCGGCCCGGGCAGCCCTCGTTCGAGGAGGTCGCCGACAGCTGGAAGCGCATCACCGGCGAGGACATCGGCGGCGGCACCCCGCTGTGGGTGAACTCGTTCGGCGACGCCTCCCGGCAGGCCTCCGAGTACCGGCGGGGCCGGCTGCTGCTCGCCGGGGACGCGGCGCACCAGCAGATGCCGATCGGCGGCCAGGCCCTCAACCTCGGGCTGCAGGACGCCTTCAACCTCGGCTGGAAGCTGGGCGCCCGGATCGCCGGGCACGGCACCGACGCGCTGCTGGACACGTACCACGAGGAGCGGCACGCGGTCGGGCAGGCCGTCCAGAGCAACGTCAGGACCCAGGCGCTGCTGCTGCTCGGGGGGCCCGAAGTGGACGCGGTGCGGGAGGTGTTCGCGGAGCTGAGCGCCAGTGAGAACGTACGGACGCACCTGGCGGGGCTGGTCTCGGGGCTGTCCGTCCGCCACGACGTGGGGGAGGACGGCCACGGCCCGGCCGGCTCGCGCGTGCCGGCCTGGGAGGTCACCACCGCCGAGGGGAGCACCACCACGCTGGGGCTGCTGCGGCCGGGGCGGGGGCTGCTGCTCCTGCCGCCGGGCGAGGAGGCGCGGCGGGCGGAGCTCGCGCAGACTGCGGGGGCCTGGGGCGACCGGGTCCGGGTCGTGCCGGCGGTGTCGGTGACCGGCGGGGCGGGTGCGTCCGGTGTGGCTGATGTGCCTGAGGGTGCGGTGCTCGTGCGGCCCGACGGGTACGTGGTCTGGGCCGACGGGCCGGAGGCGGGGGCGCTGGACGAGGCGCTCGCGCGGTGGTTCGGAGCCGGGGGCACCGGTGCGGGCGGGGGCGCGGGGGTGCGGGAATCCCGCGCTCCGGCCGTCGCCGCCGTCCCCGCTTCGGAGCCGGCCCGTACGGCCGCCGCGCCGCAGGCCCTCGCCGGGGTCCGGCGGGGCGTCGGCGCGGAGCGGCTCACCGGCCGGACCGCGCTGGTCACCGGGTCGAGCCGGGGCATGGGCCGGGCGGCCGCGATCCGGCTCGCCCAGGAGGGCGCGCTCGTCGCCGTCCACTACCACCGGGACGAGGCGGCGGCGCGTGAGGTCGTCACCTCGGTGGAGAAGGACGGCGGGCGGGCCTTCGCGGTACGGGGAGAGCTGGGTGTCGACGGTGACGTGGACGGCCTGTTCGCCGTGCTGGAGGAGGACCTGCGGGAGCGCACCGGCTCCACCGACCTGCACATCCTGGTGAACAACGCCGGGGTGATGGGCGGGGTCTCGGCGGACGAGGTCACGCCGGAGCAGTTCGACCGGATCTTCGCCGTCAACGCGAAGGCGCCGTTCTTTCTGATCCAGCGGGCGTTGCGGAACATGCCGGACGGCGGCCGGATCATCAACATCTCGTCCGGCCTGACGCGGTTCGCCAACCCGGACGAGATCGCGTACGCGATGAGCAAGGGCGCGCTGGAACAGCTCGCGCTGCACTTCGCGAAGGCGCTCGGGCCGCGCCGGATCACCATCAACTCGGTCGCGCCGGGGATCACCCGGAACGGGAACCCGGTGTTCGACATCCCCGAGGCGGTGGAGCAGATGGCGGGGCTGTCGGCGTTCGGGCGGATCGGTGAGCCTGAGGACGTCGCGGACGTGGTGGCGTTCCTCGCCACCGACGAGGCCCGCTGGATCACCGGGTCGTTCGTGGATGCCACGGGCGGCACGCTGCTGGGCTGACGCCGCCGCTGCGCGGTGCTCCTCCCCGCCCCGCAGCGGACACCGTGTCCCCTTCGACTCCGTCGGCGTGTGTATCCCACGCCGCCACGCCGGCGGTGGGCGGGGCCGGCCGGGGATCCCTCCCCGGGCGGCCCCGCCCCCTTCTTTCGAATGCGAGTGTGTACTCCCCGATGAGCATTGCCTCCGGCGCCCGGGCCGGGGCCCGTTGGGCTCTGGTGGCCGTGCTTGCCGCGAACATGTTGGTGGACGCCCTGGAGGTGTCCGCGACCCTGGTGGCGCTGCCGGCCGTCGGCAGCGGGCTGGGGTCTTCCGTCACCCGGGTGCAGTGGATCGTCACCGGCTTCGCCGCCGGGTTCGCCGGGTCGGTGCTGCTCGGCGGGCGGCTGGTGGAGTGGTTCGGGCGGCGGCGGGTCTTCCTCCTCGCGCTGCTCCTCTTCGCCGCCGCCTCGCTCGGCGGCGCGCTGACCGACCGGCTGGACCTGCTCGTCGCCACCCGGGTGGTGAAAGGTTTCTGCGTCGCGCTGACCGCGCCCACCGGGCTCGCCATCATCGTGGCCTCCGTCTCCGGACGGGAGGCGCGGCGGCGGGCCGTGTCGGTGTACACGCTGTTCGGGGCCGCCGGGTTCTGTTCCGGGCTGCTGCTGTCCGGGCTGCTCACCGGGGCGGCCGGCTGGCGCTGGACCCTGGCCTTCCCGGCGCCCGTCGCGCTGGCCCTGTTCGCCGTCGCGCTGCGGGTCGTGCCGCGGGAGCCCGCCCCGGCGGGCGGCGGCGGGGCGCGGTGGCACGCCGTGGTGGCCGGGGGCGCGTTGACCTCGGCCGTGCTGTGGCTGGTGGAGGCCCTGGCCCGCCGGTGGTGGGGCGGCGCCCTCGCGGCCGCGGCGGCGGCGCTGGTCTGCGTACGGGCCGAACGGGCCTCCGCGCGGCCGCTCGTGAACACCGCGCTGCTGGGGCACGGGCCGCTGGTGCGCTCGGCGCTGGGGGCGGCCGCGCTCAACGGCTCGTACGTGAGCTTCCTGCTGGTGGCCGCGCTCGATCTGCGGCGCGGCGGCTGGAGTTCGTGGGAGACGGCCCTCGGGTTCCTGCCCGCCGGCGCGCCCCTGGCCCTGACCGCCCTGCACTCGGGGCGGATCGCCTCCCGGCTGGGGCCGGCGCGGGCGGTGGCCGCCGGCGCGCTCGCCGCCCCGGCCGGATACGCGCTCTACCCGCGCTCCGGCGCGGGCGGGGCACGGTATGTCGAACTGTTGCCCTCCATGTCCCTCGTCGGCCTCGCCTTCGTGCTCGCCTTCACGGCGCTGCACCTCCAGGCGACCGGCTCCCTCCCCTCCGGCCTCCAGGCGGCGGCCGGCGGGCTCTACCAGACCTCCGTGCAGCTCGGCGCGGCGCTCACCCCGGCGCTGACGTCCGCGCTGTACGCGGCCTCCGGCCGGAGCGCGGCGCTCTGGCTGGTCACCGCCGTCGGCCTGGGCGGCGCGGGCGTCGCCCTCGCCGGCCTCGCACACCCATCGACCGACCCGTCCCGAGAACCGCCGGAGCTCCCTCTCCCTCCCGCGGTGCCCACCTCGACCAGGAAAGCATCATGACCACACTTCACATGTCACAGACATACGAAACAGACAACGGCCTGGTCCACATGACCCGGCCCGACATGGCCGTCCTGGCCACCGCCGGCCTGCGCGAGCGCACGCGGATCCTCGAGCAGTACGTGCGCGAGGAGCTCGGGCGCATCCTCGGCATCGAACCGCACCTCGTCGACACCACGGGCCGCCCCATGGGCTGCCTCGGCATCGGCTCGATCTCCGGCATCGAACTCCAGTACCGGATGGAAGCCACGCTCGGAGTCGACGTCAACCTCCAGCGGCTGCTGCTCGCCAACAGCGCCCAGGAGCTCATCGACTGCCTCGCCGGTCAGCTCGGCCCCGAGGCCCACCTGCACGGGGCAGCGGTGCCGGCATGACGACTACCGCTCTGCTGCCGGCCGCCCGCCCGGTGGTGAACCACCAGGGCCTGGACCGGCCCGACTTCACCCTCTCCGCCGACCGGGTCGACCTCTGGCTGATCCGCCGCCCGACCGGTCCGGACGCCGACGCCCTCGCGGTCGGCGAACTCGACGCGGAGGAGCGCAAGCGCGCCGACGCCTTCATCCGCCGCTCGGACGGCATGCTCTACGCCGCCGCGCACGTCGCCGTGCGCCGGCTGCTCGGACGTTACACGGCCACTCTGCCCCAGGACGTCCGCTTCATGCGCGAGCCCTGCCCCGGCTGCGGCGAGGCGCACGGCCGCCCGGCGCTGTCACCCCCGCCGCCGCCCCTGCACTACTCGCTCTCGCACAGCGGGGGAGTGGCCATGGTCGGTGTCGGAACGGTTCCGCTCGGCGTTGACGTGGAGAAACTCCCCGGCGCCGAGACGGTGGACATCTGCTCCAAGGCGCTGCACCCCGACGAGCAGATCGAGATAGCCGAGGCCGGGTCCGCGGAGACGCGCCGGCACCTCTTCGGGCAGATCTGGACCCGCAAGGAAGCGTTTCTCAAGGGGCTTGGGACAGGGTTGAGCCGCTCGCCCGCCGAGGACTACCTGGGCACCGAACTGGACCGGCACCCCGAGGGCTGGACCATGGTCGGCGTTCCCGCGGACACCACCCACGCCGCCGCGGTGGCGGTCAAGGGACAGCCCCCGAAGGTCGTCAACGTCAGGTGGGTGCCCGACACCTGGCTGGCCGCAGGCAACACCGTGTGCGGCGCCGCCGCCCCCGGACCGAACGACACGGTCCTCGCCAGTTGAACCGCAAGTAAGGACGTGACCGGATGACCCGCACCGCCTTCCTCTTCCCGGGCCAGGGCTCCGAATGCGCCGGTATGGGCAAGGAGCTGATCGCCCTGCGGCCGGACCTCGCCGACACCTACTACCGCACCGCCGACGACCTCCTCGGCTTCCCGCTGTCCCGGCTGTGCGTCGACGGGTCCCCCCGGGACCTGGAGGACCCGACGGTCGCGCAGCCGGCCGCCTTCCTGACCAGCATGGCCGTACTGGAGGTGCTGCGCGGCCGGGGCCTGGAGCCGGACGCGGTGGCCGGCCACAGCCTGGGCGAGTACGCGGCGCTGGTGGCCGCGGGCGCCCTGGAGTGGACCGAGGCGCTGTGGCTGGTCCGGCTGCGCAGCGAACTGGTGGCGACCGTCGGGGACCGGGTCGGCAGCGCCACGGCCGCGGTCATCGGCCTGAGCCGCCCCGACCTGACGCGCCTGTGCGCCGAGACCCGGGCGGCCACCGGCCAGGTCGTGGAGGTGGCCGGGGACAACGAGCCCCGGCAGACCGTGGTGTCCGGGCAGGCCGAGGCGGTGGCCCGGGTGACGCAGGAGGCCCGGGCGGCCGGGGCGCGGGTGGAATGGCTGCGGACCGGCGGTCCGTTCCACTCCAGCCTGCTCGGCGAGGCCGAGGCGGAGTTCACCGAGACGCTGATCGCGACCGAGTTCCGCGACCCGGCCGTACCCCTGGTCTCCGGTGTCACCGGCGGGTGGGTGACGACGGCCGCCGAGGCCGTGGTCGCCCTGCGCTGCCAGCTCACCACCCCGGTGCGCTGGACCGGGGCGGTGGAGACGCTCGCCGCCTCGGGCGCGGACCGGTTCGTGGAGGTGGGCCCCGGCCGGGTGCTCGGCGGTCTGGTCCGCCGCATCCTGCCGGGGGCCCGCGTCCACAGCACGCACACGCCGGAGCGGCTGGCGCAGGCCGTCGACGAGCTGAGCACCACCACGGTCTGACCGGCCCGCCCCATCCCCGCCGCACGCACGTCAGACCCGCCGCGCCGAAGGCCGGCGGGAGGTCACGAGACGAGGAGCAGTCCATGGACACGCATCCGGAGGCCGGCCGCCTCATCCACGTGGTCAAGGGGCGGCCCGACGCCGAGGAACTGGCGGCGCTCACCGCCGTCGTCCTGGCCCGGGCGGCGGCGTACGAGGGCCAGCACGGCGGCACGGCCGGCTGCGGGCCCACCCTGGCGGGCTGGCGCTGCCCACAGCAGCCCCGGGCCTTCCACGGCGCGCGCACCTGGCGGGAGAACCCCGCCGGGACGCGCCCGGCCTGATCCGGCCGCGATCCGGCCGCGCCACCCGCGCCCGGCCGGATCCGGCCCGGTCCGACAGGACACCACCCGGGGCCGTAGCGCCCCGCGGCCCTCGTGGACGGCCGGCCCCGTCGCCGGCCCGGTCAAGGAGTTCGCGGGCGGACGCTCCAGACCGCGGTATCCCGTGAGTCCGCCCACAGGAGAGGGCCATGCCACCGACCTACGACGACATCGCGGAGCTGCGCGACCAGATACGGATCCTGCGCGACCGCGCCGAGCTGCGGGAGCTGTTCGACCGCTACGTCACCGCCCTGGACACCTTCGACGGGACCGGCCCGGACGAGGCCCGGTTCGCCACGCTGTTCACCGAGGGCGCCACCTTCGCCTTCCCGATCGGCGTGTGCACGGGCGTCGAGGCCTTCGCCGCCCTCCAGCGCGAGGCCCGGGGCCGGTGGGCGCGCACGCACCACGTGAGCGCCAACCACTCCATCACCCTCGACGGGGACCGGGCCGTCGTCCGGGCCCAGCAGGTGACCACCCACGTCCACCACGCCGGCGCGGGTCCGGCCGCCCACTTCGACGTGGGCGGCCACACCGAGGCCCGTGCCGTGCGCACGGCGGACGGCTGGCGGCTGAGCCACGTCTCGTTCCGCGTGGTGTGGGACTCCGGCGTCCGGCTGCCCGAGCTCGCGGGCGTCCGCCTGTGAGCGGCGGATGACCGCCGTGCGGCCCGTCGTCCTCGACGCGGACGGGATCCCGCTGTCCGGGCTGCTCGCGCTGCCCGCGGACCCCGTGCCGCGGGCCGTGGTGGTGGCCCTGCACGGGGCGGGGATGAGGGCGGGCTACTTCGACAGCCGGGTGCGGCCCGGCTTCTCCCTGCTGGAGCTCGGCGCCTCGCTGGGCTTCGCCGTCCTCGCCCTGGACCGGCCCGGCTACGGGGCCTCCGCGGACCCGCTGCCCCGGGGGCTGGACCTCGCCGGGCAGACCGGCGTCCTGCTCGCCGCCCTCGACGGGTACGCCCGGGGGCACGAGACCGGCGCGGGCTTCTTCCTCGTGGCGCACTCCAACGGCGGCCGCCTCGCTCTGTCCGCGGCGGCCGCCGCCCGGGGCCGGACCGCGCCGCTGGGCGTGGACCTGTGCGGTGTCGGGCGCCATTTCGCCGTGGAGCCAGGGCAGTTGCCCGGGACGGACTTCCCCGGCCAGTGGCGCCGGCACTGGGGCGCGCTGCGCTTCTACCCGCCGGAGGCCTTCCGGGCCTGCACCGGCCTGGTGTGCCCGGTTCCCGCCGAGGAGGCCCGCGAGACCCCGCTGTGGCCGCACATGTACCCCGCCGTGGCCGCCGGCGTACGGGCCCCGGTGCGCTTCACCTTCGCCGAACAGGAGCTGTGGTGGAGGCATGACGGCGCGGCGCTGGAGGAACTGCTGAGTCCGCTGACCGGGGCCTCCACAGAACTGGTCATCCAGCCCCATGCTGGACACAACACCAGTCTGGGCTGGGCCTCCCGCTCCTACCACCTGCGGGTCATGGCCTTCCTGGAGGAGTGCCTACTCGCCCGGGAGCCGGGGACGGAGCGGGTCTCGGCCACAACTGACCGGGAAATGAAGAAGGTTGACCGGGATCTGACATAGATCCCGTTGACCAACAGATGGGTACCAACGAGGCTTTTCGTGAGCATCCCGTGACGTGTACCGAAGTCCGTCAAACCGGGACACGTCCACTCGGCCTCTCGCAAGTCTGTTTGATTCATCAAACTGTTTGATTCATCAGATCATTCCGCAAAGGAACACACATGAGTGACGTGAAGGACCTGGTGCAGGTCGCCGGCATCATCGACGCCGAGGAGGCCAAGATGCTGGCCGAGGAGGGCGTCGACTGGTTCGGCTTCCCGCTCCGCCTCCCGTCGGGCAAGGACGACATCTCCGAGGCCGCGGCCACGGAGATCATCGCCGGCCTGACGGCTCCCCAGGAGGGCGTCCTCATCAGCTACATGGTGGACGCCGACGAGATCAGCGCGTTCACCACGCAGCTGGGCGTCAAGGCCGTCCAGCTCCACGGCGACGTCGAGCCGGAGCAGCTGCGCAAGCTCAAGGCCGACCGCCCCGACCTCTACGTGCTCAAGAGCCTGGTCGTGAAGGAGGACAACGCCGAGGAGCTCCTCCAGTTCGTCGACGAGGTCGCCGAGTTCGTGGACATGTTCATCACCGACACCTTCAACCCGGCCACCGGTGCCAAGGGCGCCACCGGCCTCACCCACGACTGGAACGTCAGCGCCGAGCTCGTGCGCCGTTCCCCCAAGCCCCTGATGATGGCGGGCGGCCTGAGCCCGGAGAACGTCGCCGACGCGATCCGCTTCGTCAAGCCCGCCGCCGTCGACGCCCACAGCCTCCTGGAGGGCGACGACCGCCGCAAGGACCGCGCCAAGGTCGCGAAGTTCGTGGCCGAGTCGCGGAAGGCCTTCGCCGAGATCGCCAACGGCTGATCCCGGCACCCGACCACACGGTTGCGGTTCCCGGGGCCCCGCGGGGCCCCGGGCCCGGCCGCAGCACGTCTCCACGACCGACGAGAAGCAGGTTTCTCATGGCGACCGGCCACCACAATGTCCACCCGCTGCCGCAGACCAACCAGCTCCGCGCCATGCACACGATCATCCGTGACCGCAGAGCCTCCCGCGCGGACTTCGTGTTCTACTCCCGGCGCATCATCCGCCTCCTGCTCGAATCGGCGCTCAACCAGCTGCCGTTCGACCAGCACGAGGCCATCACGCCGGTCGGAGAGACGTACGAGGGCCTGAGACTCGGCCCCCAGCTGTGCGCCGTGCCCGTGGTCCGGGCCGGCGACTCGATGCTCGACGAGCTGCGCCAGGTCATCCCCGACATCACCGTCGGCAAGCTGCTCATCCAGCGGGACAAGACCACCAAGCTCCCGCACCTCTACTACAAGAACTTCCCCGAGGACATCGCCGACCGGCACGTCCTGCTCCTGGAGCCGATGCTCGCCACCGGCGGCAGCGCCAAGGCCGCCATCGAGGTCCTCCTCGACTCCGGCGTGCAGGAGGGGAACATCGTCTTCGTCAACTTCCTCGCCTCCCCCGAGGGCATCGAGGCCGTCCACGCCGCGTACCCGCTCGTCAAGATCGTCACGTCCTCGATCGAGCAGCGCCTCAACGAGAACGCGTTCATGATCCCGGGCATCGGCGACTTCGGCGACCGCTACTTCGGAACCACCGACTCGGCAGTCGCCTGATGAAGAGCAGCCGTACCGTTGTCGACTCCGCGCTGACGGCCCTCGCGCCGGCCATCTGGGGGTCCACGTACCTGGTCACCACGGAGCTGCTGCCGGAGGGCCGGCCGCTGCTGGCCTCCCTGCTCCGTGCCCTTCCCGCCGGCCTGATCCTCGTGGCCATCGGCCGGACGCTGCCCAAGGGCATCTGGTGGTGGCGCGCCCTGGTGCTCGGCGTGCTGAACATCGGCGCCTTCTTCTACCTGCTCTTCGTGGCCGCCTACCACCTGCCGGGCGGCGTCGCGGCGCTGGTGATGTCCATCCAGCCGATGATCGTGCTCCTGCTCGGTGCCGCCCTGCTGAAGGACAAGATCAAGGCGATCCACCTGATCTCCTGCGCCCTCGGCGCGGCCGGCGTGGCCCTGCTGGTCCTCCAGCCCAACGCCGGGCTCAACGCCACCGGTGTCATCGCCGGTCTGCTGGGCGCGCTCAGCATGGCCTCCGGCATCGTGCTGACCAAGCGCTGGGGACGTCCCGAAGGCGTGGGCCTGCTGCCCTTCACCGGCTGGCAGCTCACCGTCGGCGGCCTGGTCCTGCTCCCGATCGCACTGATCGGCGAGGGCCTGCCGAGCGAGATCACCGGCAAGAACCTGCTGGGCTTCGCCTACCTCGGCCTCGTCGGCGCCCTGTTCGCCTACGCGATCTGGTTCCGCGGTGTGGCCCGGCTGCCCGCGCTGGCGGTGTCGTTCCTGAGCTTCGCCTCGCCCCTGGCGGCCACGCTGCTGGGCTACTTCGTCCTCGACCAGTCGCTCTCGCCGATCCAGCTCCTCGGAGCCCTGACCGTGGTCGCGTCCGTGATCCTGGCCCAGCCGCGCAAGGGCAAGCCCAAGCCCCAAGCAGAGCCGGTCCCACAGACCTCGCGGGAATCCGTCCAGGCGTAAGCCGGGACCCCGCCCGAGACTCCCCGCCCGCCCCCGCCCCCGAGGCGGGCGGGGAGTGGTGGTGGCACACCGCGGCCTCCCCCGTCCGCGGTGTGCCACCAACCCCCCTGCACGAACGACTCGCGAGAGGACCCAGCGGTGCCCCACATCCACATCTGGCACTACCCGCGGGACTTCACGGCCGAGCAGCTCAAGGCGATCGACGAGGCGGTCACCGCCGCCGTGACGAAGACCTTCGCCACCGGCGAGGACGCCGTCTCGATCTCCCTGGAGCCGGTCGGCCCGGAGGACTGGGAGTCCCAGGTCCTCTCCGAGATAGCGGCCCGCCCGGATCTGCTGGTCAAGCGACCCGGCTACCTGAACGAGAGTTGAGAGAGACCCGATGAGCGCAAGCAGCGGCATCCCCGTCGTCTACACCGAGGAAGTCCGCGAGGCCCTCCACGAGGGCAAGGCCGTCGTCGCCCTCGAGAGCAACGTCATCACCCACGGCCTGCCCTACCCGGACAACGCGGCCACCGCCCGCAAGGTGGAGGACGCGGTACGGGCCGGGGGCGCCGTCCCGGCGACGATCTGCATCGAGGCCGGCGAGATCCGCGTCGGCATGTCGGACGCCGACATCGAGCGCTTCGCCTCCCTCCCGGACATCCCCAAGGTGTCCAGCCGGGACCTGCCCGTCATCCTGGCGCAGGGCGGTCTGGGCGCCACCACGGTGGCCTCCTCCGTCGTGGCGGCCGAGCTCGCGGGGATCCCCTTCTTCTCCTCCGCCGGCATCGGCGGCGTGCACCGCGGCGCCCAGGAGACCTGGGACGTCTCCTCGGACCTGATCCAGTTCACCCGGTCCAAGGTCGCCGTGGTCTGCGCCGGCGCCAAGATGATCCTCGACCTCGGGCTGACCCTGGAGTACCTGGAGACGCAGTGCGTCCCCGTCGTCGCCTACCGCTCGGACGACTTCCCCGCGTTCTACTGCCGTACGAGCGGCCACAAGGCGCCCCACCGCCTGGACGACGAACAGGTCATCGCCCGCGCCGTCGAGGCCCACTGGGCGCTCGGCAACAACAGCTCCTTCCTGATCACCACCCCGGTCCGGGAGGAGGACGCCATCGACTCCGCCGAGGTGGACACGGCCATCCGGGCCGCGGTCGCCGAGGCCACCCGCGACGGGGTCTCCGGCCAGGCCATCACCAAGTACCTGATGCGCGCCGTCGACGCCGCCACCGACGGCCGCAGCGCCAAGGCCAACATGGCCGTCCTCGCCTCCTGCGCCGAGGCGGCGGGCCGGCTGGCCGTGGCGCACGCCGCGCACCTCGCCGAGCGCGCCGGGCGCTGACCCGCCCGTACGAACCACCACCGCACCACGCGTTGAACTCAGTCTGGAGAGACACACACATGTCCGAGAAGCTGCTGGCGCCGGTCACCCTGGGCAAGCTGGCCCTGCGCAACCGGGTCGTCATGGCGCCCATGTCCCGCAACCGGGCCACCGCCGATGGCCTCGCCACCGACCTGATGGCCACCTACTACGGCCAGCGCGCGGGCGCCGGTCTGATCATCACCGAGGGCGTCCAGCCCTCGGTCACCGGTCAGGGCTTCGGCAACAGCCCGGGTCTGCACACCCAGGAGCAGGCCGAGTCCTGGAAGCCGGTCACCGAGGCCGTGCACGCGAACGGCGGTCTGATCGTCGCGCAGCTCATGCACTGCGGCCGCATCGGCCACCCCTCGCTCTACCCGAGCGGCCACCAGTCCGTCGCCCCGTCCGCCGTCACCGCGGCCGGCCAGGCCTACGGCCCCGAGGGCCCGCTGGACTACCCCGAGCCGCGCGCCCTGACGGTCGAGGAGATCGCCGAGGTCGTCAAGGAGCACGCGGACGCCGCCGAGCTCGCCATCGAGGCCGGCTTCGACGGCGTGGAGATCCACGCGGGCAACGGCTTCCTGCTCCACCAGTTCCTGGCGGAGAACACCAACCAGCGCACCGACCAGTACGGTGGCTCCGTCGAGAACCGCATCCGCTTCGCGATCGAGGTGATCGAGGCGGTCTCCGAGCGCATCGGCGCCGACCGCGTCGGCGTGCGCATCTCCCCGTCGAACCCGTACAACGACATCGTCGAGGGCGACACGCACGCCATCTACGAGGCGCTCGTCGCGGCCCTGCCGCCCATCGCCTTCCTGCACATCCTCGAGGGCGGCAACCGCGACCACATCGCGGCCCTGCGCGCGCAGTGGACCGGCACCATCGTGCTGTGCCCGCACCCGGAGAACGGCGTCCCGGTCAGCGGCGAGATCGCCGAGGCGGCGCTCGAGGCCGGCGTCGCCTGCGCCGTGGCCTTCGGGTCGTCCTTCATCGCCAACCCGGACCTGCCGGAGCGCATCCGCACCGGCGCCGCTCTGGCCGAGGCCGACCAGAGCAAGTTCTACGGTGGTGACCACACCGGTTACACCGACTACCCGACGCTCGAGAGCGCCGCGTGAGCGACTCCGGGAAGATGCTGCTCTTCTCGGGGCGCGCGCACCCCGAGCTGGCCGAGGCCATCGCGGCGGAGCTGGGCACGGAGCTGGTCGAGACGAAGGCGATCGACTTCGCCAACGGCGAGATCTACATCCGCTACCACGCCTCCGTGCGCGGCGCGGACTGCTTCGTGGTCCAGAGCCACACGGCCCCCATCAACAAGTCGATCATGGAACAGCTCATCATGATCGACGCGCTGAAGCGGGCCTCGGCGCGCAGCGTCACGGTCATCCTGCCCTTCTACGGATACGCGCGACAGGACCGCAAGCACAGCGGCCGGGAACCCATCTCGGCCCGCCTGGTGGCGGACCTGCTCAAGACCGCCGGCGCCGACCGGATCCTGACGATCGATCTGCACGCGGACCAGATCCAGGGATTCTTCGACGGCCCGGTGGACCACCTGTTCGCCATGCCGGTCCTCGCGGACTACATCGGCTCCAAGGTGGACCGCGAGGCCCTGACCGTGGTCTCGCCCGACGCCGGCCGCGTGCGCGTGGCCGACGGCTGGTGCGACCGCCTCGGCGCTCCGCTGGCCATCGTCCACAAGCGGCGCGACAAGGACGTGGCCCACCAGGTCACCGCCCACGAGGTGGTCGGCGACGTGCACGACCGGGTCTGCGTCCTGGTCGACGACATGATCGACACCGGCGGCACGATCTGTGCCGCCGCCGACGCCCTCTTCGCCCAGGGGGCGAGGGACGTCATCGTGGCGGCCACGCACGGGGTGCTTTCCGGCCCCGCGGCGGACCGCCTCAAGAACTCGCGGGTCAGCGAGTTCGTGTTCACGGACACCCTGCCGGTGCCCGGGGCCCTCGGACTGGACAAGGTCACCGTCCTGTCCATCGCCCCGCTCATCGCGGGCGCCTCGCGCGCGGTGTTCGAGAACGGATCAGTAACCCGGCTCCTGCAGAGCCGGTGATCGCCCGGGCGGACGGGTCCCACGGGGCCCGTCCGTCCGAAGGGGGAGGCGGCCGCACGCACCGCGCCGTTCCGGTCTTTCCGGGTGGTGAGGCTTTGCCCTTGCGCCCCTCAGTTCTTCGGTACTTCCCGGCCGGGCTGCAGCCCGGCCACCGGCACCCACCGCGTTCGAAGCGGCGTCCGCCCCGTGCGGACGCCACCCCCCACGCTTCGCGGTGAGGCGTCGTCCGCCGGGCTCGCCCGCACCGGGAGCCCGGCAGCCGGGGCGCTGACCGCGCCCGTGCTCCACAACGGAACGTTAGGAAGCGGGAAATGACTCTTCAGGAGACCAGCGTGCTCGAGCCCACCCTGCAGGGGACCAACACGTTGCCCGGCCTGCTCGCTCAGCGTGTGGCCGAGCACCCCGACGCGATCGCGGTCGCCTACCGGGACGACAAGCTCACCTTCCGCGAGCTCGCGTCCAGAAGCTCGGCCCTGGCCGACTACCTGGAGCACCTCGGTGTCTCCGCGGACGACTGCGTGGGCCTGTTCGTCGAGCCGTCCATCGACCTCATGGTCGGCGCCTGGGGCATCCTCAATGCCGGCGCCGCCTACCTGCCGCTGTCCCCGGAGTACCCCGAGGACCGGCTCCGCTACATGATCGAGAACAGCCAGGCGAAGATCATCCTGGCGCAGCAGCGCCTGGTCTCGCGCCTGCGCGAACTCGCCCCGCAGGACGTCACCATCGTGACCCTGCGCGAGTCCGAGGCCTTCGTCCGCCCGGAGGGCCGGGAGGCCCCGGCCGCCGGCGGCGCCCGCCCGGACACCCTCGCGTACGTCATCTACACCTCCGGCAGCACGGGCAAGCCGAAGGGTGTGATGATCGAGCACCGCAGCATCGTCAACCAGCTCGGCTGGCTGCGCGAGACCTACGCGATCGACCGCAGCAAGGTGATCCTGCAGAAGACCCCGATGAGCTTCGACGCCGCCCAGTGGGAGATCCTCTCCCCGGCCAACGGCGCCACCGTCGTCATGGGCGCCCCCGGCGTCTACGCCGACCCCGAGGGCCTCATCGAGACCATCGTCAAGCACAACGTGACCACCCTCCAGTGCGTCCCGACCCTGCTCCAGGGCCTGCTCGACACCGAGAAGTTCCCCGAGTGCGTCTCCCTCCAGCAGATCTTCAGCGGTGGCGAGGCCCTTTCCCGGCTGCTGGCGATCCAGACCACGCAGGAGATGCCCGGCCGGGCGCTCATCAACGTCTACGGGCCGACCGAGACGACCATCAACTCGTCCTCGTTCCCCGTGGACCCCGCCGACCTGGACGAGGGACCGCAGTCCATCTCCATCGGCTCCCCGGTGCACGGCACCACGTACCACATCCTCGACAAGGAGACCCTCAAGCCGGTCGGCGTGGGGGAGATAGGCGAGCTGTACATCGGCGGCATCCAGCTGGCCCGCGGCTACCTGCACCGCGAGGACCTGACCGCCGAGCGCTTCCTGGAGATCGAGCTCGAGGAGGGCGCCGAGCCCGTCCGCCTGTACAAGACGGGCGACCTCGGCCAGTGGAACGCCGACGGCACGGTGCAGTTCGCCGGCCGCGCCGACAACCAGGTCAAGCTGCGCGGCTACCGCGTCGAGCTCGACGAGATCTCCCTGGCGATCGAGAACCACGACTGGGTCCGCAACGCCGCCGTCATCGTCAAGAACGACGGCCGCACCGGCTTCCAGAACCTGATCGCCTGCATCGAGCTCAGCGAGAAGGAAGCCGCCCTGATGGACCAGGGCAACCACGGCTCCCACCACGCGTCGAAGAAGAGCAAGCTCCAGGTCAAGGCGCAGCTGTCCAACCCGGGCCTGCGCGACGACGCCGAGCTGGCCGCCCGCCCGGCCTTCGACCTGGAGGGCTCCGAGCCCACCCCCGAGCAGCGCGCCCGCGTCTTCGCCCGCAAGACGTACCGCTTCTACGAGGGCGGCCCCGTCACCCAGGCCGACCTCCTCGGCCTGCTCGGCGCCACGGTCACCGCCGGCTACTCGCGCAAGGCGGCCGACCTGGCCCCCGCCGAGCTCGGCCAGATCCTGCGCTGGTTCGGCCAGTACATCAGCGAGGAGCGCCTGCTGCCGAAGTACGGCTACGCCTCCCCGGGCGCGCTGTACGCGACGCAGATGTACTTCGAGCTGGAGGGCGTCGGCGGTCTCAAGCCGGGCTACTACTACTACCAGCCGGTCCGCCACCAGCTCGTGCTCATCAGCGAGCGCGAGGCCACCGGCAAGCCGACGGCGCAGATCCACTTCATCGGCAAGAAGAGCGGCATCGAGCCGGTCTACAAGAACAACATCGTCGAGGTCCTGGAGATCGAGACCGGCCACATGGTCGGCCTCTTCGAGCAGATCCTGCCGGCCTACGGCCTGGACATCCACGACCGCGCCTACGAGCCGGCCGTCAAGGACCTGCTCGACGTCGCCGAGGAGGACTACTACCTGGGCACCTTCGAGCTGGTCCCGCACGCGGGCCCGCGCGAGGACCACGCCGAGGTCTACGTCCAGACGCACGGCAACAAGATCGCCGGCCTGCCCGAGGGCCAGTACCGCTACGAGAACGGCGAGCTGACCCGCTTCTCGGACGACATCGTCCTCAAGAAGCACGTCATCGCGATCAACCAGTCGGTGTACCAGGCCGCCAGCTTCGGCATCAGCGTCTACAGCCGCGCCGAGGAGGAGTGGCTGAAGTACGTCACCCTCGGCAAGAAGCTCCAGCACCTGATGATGAACGGGCTGAACCTGGGCTTCATGTCCTCCGGCTACAGCTCCAAGACGGGCAACCCGCTGCCGGCCTCGCGCCGCATGGACGCGGTCCTGGCCGCGAACGGCGTCGAGAGCGGTCCGATGTACTTCTTCGTCGGCGGCCGCATCAGCGACGAGCAGGTCAGCCACGAGGGCATGCGCGAGGACAGCGTCCACATGCGCGGTCCGGCCGAGCTCATCCGCGACGACCTCGTCAGCTTCCTGCCGGACTACATGATCCCCAACCGGGTCGTGGTCTTCGAGCGGCTGCCGCTGTCCGCCAACGGCAAGATCGACGTCAAGGCGCTCGCCGCCTCCGACCAGGTCAACGCCGAGCTCGTGGAGCGCCCCTTCGTCGCCCCGCGCACGGAGACGGAGAAGGAGATCGCGGGCGTCTGGGAGAAGGCCCTGCGCCGCGAGAACGCCTCCGTCCAGGACGACTTCTTCGAGTCGGGCGGCAACTCGCTGATCGCCGTCGGCCTGGTGCGCGAGCTCAACTCCCGCCTGGGCGTCTCCCTGCCGCTGCAGAGCGTCCTGGAGTCCCCGACCATCGAGAAGCTGGCCCGCCGCCTGGAGCGCGAGGTCGCCCAGGAGTCCTCGCGCTTCGTCCGCCTGCACGCGGAGACCGGCAAGGCCCGGCCCGTGATCTGCTGGCCGGGTCTGGGCGGCTACCCGATGAACCTGCGCAGCCTGGCCGGCGAGATCGGCCTCGGCCGCTCGTTCTACGGCGTCCAGTCCTACGGCATCAACGAGGGCGAGACCCCGTACGAGACCATCACCGAGATGGCCAAGAAGGACATCGAGGCCCTCAAGGAGATCCAGCCGGCCGGCCCCTACACCCTGTGGGGCTACTCCTTCGGTGCCCGTGTCGCCTTCGAGACGGCCTACCAGCTGGAGCAGGCGGGCGAGAAGGTGGACAACCTCTTCCTGATCGCCCCGGGCTCCCCGAAGGTCCGCGCCGAGAACGGCAAGGTGTGGGGCCGTGAGGCGTCCTTCGCCAACCGCGGCTACACCACGATCCTGTTCTCCGTCTTCACCGGCACGATTTCCGGTCCGGACCTGGACCGGTGCCTGGAGACGGTGACGGACGAGGCGTCCTTCGCCGAGTTCATCAGCGAACTCAAGGGGATCGACGTCGAGCTGGCCCGCCGGATCATCTCGGTCGTGGGCCAGACCTACGAATTCGAGTACAGCTTCCACGAGCTGGCCGAGCGCACGCTCCAGGCGCCGATCAGCATCTTCAAGGCCGTGGGCGACGACTACTCGTTCCTGGAGAACAGCAGCGGCTACTCGGCCGAGCCGCCGACGGTCATCGACCTCGACGCCGACCACTACAGCCTGCTGCGCGAGGACATCGGCGAGCTGGTCAAGCACATCCGCTACCTGCTCGGCGAGTGAGTGCCTGAGTAAGGGAGAGCGGCCCGAATGAGGACGGCCGCCCCGCCGGAGAATTCCGGCGGGGCGGCCGTCCTTTCGTGTTTTTCGGCTGTTTTCCGGATGCTTTTCGGCGGTGGAGGAAAAACCGGCCAGTAGGTGGCTCAATTCTGACGCAGCTTGACCGCGTTCTGACATCGCCGCCGTTGACGTGCACATTCCCTACACAAGACACTTCTATTGATTCCAGCCGTCCTGTTTTTTTGCTCTTCTCGCTGATGAGGAGTCATCTTCCATGCGCTTCAATCTCATCGGCCCCTTCGAGATCGTCACCGACGACGGCCGGACCTACGAGCCGGGCACCCCCAAGGTCTGCCAGACGCTCGCGCTGCTGCTCACCCGGCCCGGCGAGGTCGTCACGGCCGAGGCCCTGATCCGGGAGCTGTGGGGCGAGAACCCCCCGCGCAGTGCCGTCACCACGCTCCAGACGTACGTCTACCACGCGCGCCGGATGTTCACCCAGGAGCAGCTCGCGCCCGCCGGCCGCTGCCTGATCGTCACCGGCCCGTCCGGGTACGTGATGCGCGTCGAGGACTCCGAGGTCGACGTACGGATCTTCGAGCGGCTGGTCACCCGGGCCCGGTACGAACTGGCTGAGGAGGAGCCGCAGCGGGCGCTGCGCACGGTCGGCCAGGCGCTCGACCTGTGGCGCGGGCCGGCCCTGTCGAACTTCCCCGCCGGCGACGTGCTCGCCGGGCACATCGTGCACCTGGAGGAGCTGCGGATCAGGGCGTTCGAGACCCGGATCGAGGCCCAGGAGGCGCTGGGCCGGCACCGCGAGTCCATACCGGAGCTGCGCAAGCTGATCAACGACTACCCGCTCAACGAGTGGTTCCACAGCCGGCTCATCGGCGCCCTCGGCGCCGCCGGCCGCCGCGCGGAGGCCCTGCAGGCCTACCAGAAGGTGCGCCGGCTGCTCGCCGAGGAACTGGGCCTGGAGCCCTCCGCGGAGCTCAAGCGGCTGCACGGGCGGCTCCTGAGCCCGGCCCGCGGCGACCGGGTCGCGATGAGCGCGGCGGTCTGAACCGCGGTGTTCGTGGGCCATCGCCGCCGAGGCCCCGTTCTATTTCCCGGGTCGTCCGAGCTGGTGGAGGGTCCAGCCCGCCGTGCGCCAGGGCTCGGGGTCGAGCGTGGTGCGGCAGTCGACGAGCAGGGGGGTGGCCGGGCGCTTGACGAGGGCCGCGGGGTTCGCCTGCTGGTACTCGGGCCATTCGGTGGCCAGGACGACAAGGTCGGCGTCATCGAGGGAGGCGGGGAGGTCGTCGGTGTAGTCGAACTCGGGGTTGCGGATCACGGCCGTGGCCACGGCCTGCGGGTCGTGGACGGTGACGGTGGCACCGGCCTGCTGGAGGGCCTGGGCCAGGGCGAGGGCAGGGGACTCACGAACGTCGTTCGTGCCGGGCTTGAAGGCGGCTCCCCACACCGTGGCCTGTGTGCCCTTGAGGGGGCGGCCCGCCAGGGCGCTGTTGATGAGGTTCATGGCGACGTCGGTCCGCGACTCGTTGATCTCCTCGGCGGCGCGCAGGAGGGTTGCGGCCCGGTCGGCGCCGAGCTGGCGGGCGGAGGCGGTGAAGGCGCGGACGTCCTTGGGGAGGCAGCCGCCGCCGTACCCGATGCCGGGGCGCATGCCGCCGCTGCCGATGCGCGGGTCGATGCCGAGGATGTCGACGATCTGGGAGACGTCGCCGCCGGCGGCCTCGCACATGTCGGCGACGGCGTTGATGTAACTGATCTTCAGGCCGAGGAAGGTGTTTGCGGCGCCCTTGGCGAGCTCGGCGGTCGCAGGGTCGGTGACGAAGATGGGGACGCCGGCGTCGAGGATCGGGGCGTAGACGGCGCGGATCGCCTTCTCGCCCGCGGTGGTGGTCAACCCGGCGATGAGACGGTCCGGGCGCAGGGTGTCCTCCACCGCGTGGCCCTCGCGGAGGAACTCGGGGTTCCAGACGATGTCGACGGCTTCGCCGGCAGGTGCCAGACGCTGGGCGAGGGTGGTGACCTGGGCGGTGGTTCCGACGGTGACCGTGGACTTCCCGACGATCGTGCACGGCTGGTCGAGGTGCGGGGCGAGCTGGCGGATCGCGCCGTAGACCTGCCCGGTGTCGTAGGAACGGCCGTCCGCGTCGATGGGGGTGCCGACGCCGATGAAGTGCAGCTCGGCGAAAGCGGCGGCCTTGCGGATGTCGGTGGTGAACCGCAGGCGCCTGCTCGCGGTGTGGCGGGCGAGCAGCTCGGGCAGCCCGGTCTCGTAGATGGGGCACTCGCCGGCGTTGAGGCGGTCGACCTTGGCCTGGTCGACGTCCACGCCGATGACTTCGTGGCCGAGTTCCGCCATCGCGGCCGCGTGCGGGATGCCGAGATGTCCGCAGCCGATCACTGAAACGCGCATTCCTTGACTCTCACTTCGGGAGGGGCCTCGCATGCGGGGCCGGGGAACAGCTCCCAGAGGCTAGCGCCGTTCCCCGGCCCGCGTGTCAGGCCTTGTCGGTTCCGAGGTTCAGCAGGCGCTCCAGCTCCCCGATCGCGTGGGCGGCCGTCTGCCGTACGACCACGTCACCGGTCTGCGGCGCCTCCAGCGGATAGGGGAACCAGGATCCGTCCGGACGGGGGAATCCCTCCGGGTCGACGAGGAACACCTTCAGTCCGGCTGCGCGGGCCCGCTTGGCCACCCACCGCCGGTCGGCGTGCAGGCCGATGACGATCAAGGCCTTGGCGTCGGGGTGGAAGGTGACCGGCGGGATCCGCTGGTCGTAGCGGCGCATGAACTGCTCCTCGAACCCGGCGCGCGCACCCAGGCCGTCGAAGTTGTTCGTGATGAACGGCCCCACCATGTGCCCGGCCTCCTCCATGCGCTTGAGTGCGTGCAGGGCCGGGGTGACTTCGGCGTTGAAGCAGGTCCGGTACATCTCCGACAGCTCGCACACCTTGTCCTCGGTCTGAAGGAACATCTCCGCGAGCAGTGGGTCCCGTCCCGGGGCGAGCACGAAGGTGAAGCCCTTTCCGAGGAGCTCGTCCTCGATCTCGTTGACGTGGTAGATCTCGTGGAGGCGGTGCAGGGGCGGGATTCCGGCCTCGTAGGAGACGCCACAGCCGACCTCGACCTGGAACGGCAGGAAGTCCGTCAGCTGCGCCAGGTCGTCTGCGTAGACGGGGCGGCCCGGGGCGTCTTTGACGCGGACCCCGTGGGTGAGGACCTCCCACGGCCGGCGCCGGACGGCCCGCGGAGGGAACGTGTTGACCGACGTGAACGTGGTGTCGATGACCTCGTAGTCGGCCGGGAGCGCGCGGCGCGCCCGCAGGTCTTCCGGGTGCTCCTCGTAGCGGACCATGTGTACGCGCAGGTCACCCAGCTCGAACCGGCCCGCCCCGACCTGCTTCCAGCCGCCCTCGGTCAGCATCAGGTGGTTCTGCTCCCACGCCTCGTCGATCTCGCTCCTGGGAGCTGCCACCGAGTGGTACAGGTACATCTGCGTCATGGCGAGCGCTGGAGCCGCGGTGGTGTCCACGAGCCCGTACTGGTGCCAGTAGTGGACGATCCGCCGGCGCGCGTCGCCGTCACCGGTCCAGCCGGAGTTGGCGGCGGTTTCCTTCTGCTGGGTGCGCCGCCAGATGCCCTCCTCCTCGAAGCGGGGCCGGTCCGCGGTCACCCCGTAGAAGTCGTGCCACTTGCGGAGCTGGTCCTCGTCGAGCTGGTCGATGACTGTGACGGGAAACTGCATGGTGTCTCCTCGATCTCTTCTGTCGGAACAGGCCGCCCGTCGAAACCGGGCGGCTGCGGGTCAGCTGACGGCGGCTACCGCGTCGGTGAGCGCGCCGGTCAGGAAGTCGATGTCCTGGCTGTCGCAGTTCAGCGGGGGCGCGACGACCAGGCCCTCGCTCTGCGGGTGGCCGGCTCCGGTGAAGGGGTAGAAGAAGACGCCACGCCGCTCGCACTCCTGCATCAGGGGCCAGAGCAGGCCGGGGGCGACCTCCACCCCGTAGAGGTGGCCGATGCCCCGGACGTCCCGGACCGGCGCCCGGTCGGTCAGGGGCCGCAAGGCCGCCCCGAGACGCTCGCCGCGCGCGGCGAAGGCGTCGAAGTCCATCGACTCCAGCTCGTCCAGGACTCCGAGGCAGGCCGCTGCCTGGAGGGGGTGGGTGGCCATGGTGCCCATCGCGGGTAGCGGGTCCGCGTCCTTGTGCCGTAGCAGCGGCGCGATCTCCGGCGCCACCAGGACCGCCCCGACGCCGGCGTATCCGGCGCCCAGGCCCTTGGACAGGACGACCAGGTCGGGCTCGCACCCGTCCCAGTGCCGACTCGCCAGCGGCGTGCCGGTGCGCCACAGGCCGGTGAGCACCTCGTCGTGGATGACCAGGACGTCCCGCTTCCGGCAGATCTCCGACACCCTGCGCAGGTAGCCGGCCGGGGGCACGAAGGCACCGCCCGTGGTTCCGTTGACCGGCTCGATGAGGACCGCGGCGACGTTCTCGGCGCCCCTGCTGTCGATCGCCCGCGCCACCTCGCCGGCACACGCGGTATCGCAGCCGAATCCCTCGTGGGCATGGCCGTGCGTGGGCGGGTATGGCGCGGGGAAGGCCGGGCCGAGACCGCAGCGGTCTTCCGGACGGGGGTTGCGGACCTGGTTGCCCGCCACGCCGAGGGTGAAGACGCTGTGGCCGTGGTATGAGAGGTCGGACGTCAGGATCTCCCCGCGCCGCTTCCCGTCGCGGACCCGCACGATGTTCCGCGCCAGGCCCACGGCGACTTCCACGCCGAGGGTCCCGCACGTGGTGAGGGCGACGGAGTCCTCCGGCCGGCCCACGGCCCGGCACAGGCGGTCCATCAGCTCCAACTGGATGTGAGGCCGGACGACGGCCGCGCCACCGAAGGAGTAGCGGGAGAACTGCTTCTCGACGCGGGAGAACACCGCCGGGCTCCCCTGCCCGACGTTCGCGCACAGCAGGCCGCTCGATCCGTCGAGGACCCGGCGGCCGTCTGCGGTGTGGAGCCAGGGGCCGTTAGATCCGACGGCTTCGAAGTCCGGCAGGGGCCTGGACGACGTCAGGAGACGTTCTCGGTGCGGCAGGTACCGATCCACGAAGTAATCCCTTCCTGGGCGTGGACTGGGGAGGGTGGGCGTGCCGGGCGCTGGTGAACCGCGGCAACTCCAAGACCACCGCAACGGAAGGCGGTACAACAGTCCGTAGCCATAGGGCTGCAAGGGGTTTGCATCTCGTGCAAGTGCGGACGGCTGCGCATGGGCTCGGAACCATGGCCGTGCGGCCTCGAGTACATCGGGACGGTGGTTGTGGACGCAGTTCGAAGGCCGCAGGTGAGCGCCACAGCGGCGGCAACACCTGGCGAGGTGGTCCGCCGAACCCGCAGAGCCCAGGACATGACCCTGGCCCGGCTCGGCTCCTTGACTGGATACTCGGCCGCCCAGGTGTCCCGGCTGGAGCGCGGGAAGTCCGCCATGACGGACGTCTCCGTGCTCCACAGGTTCGCCCAGGCCCTCGGAATTCCACCCCAGGACCTCGGCCTCGCACCGGCCTCGGGCGGTCAACCGGAACCGTCCGTTCAACGAACTGGACCGTATCCGCATCTGCCCGCCCCTACCCTGGGATTCCCAGGTCACGATGAGGGGGAGGACCCGGTGCGCACGCGAAGGCAGTTACTTGCGAACCTCGCGGTCACCGCAGCGGCCGCCATGGGAGCCCCCGTCGCCGGACCCGACCGGGGCGAGACCGAGGAGGCGCAACTCGGCGAGACGCTGGTCGCAGGGCTGCGCGACGCGATGCTGGGCCTCGGCCGCGTTGCCGCGGACATGCCCCCGGAACGCCTCGTCGCGGAACTGCGACGTGCCTCCGCCGAATTCAACGAATGCGCCTACTCCAGCCTCGCCCTCCGCCTTCCGCGCCTGATCTCCGCCGGGCACCGGTCCACCAGCGACAGTTGCCGCGTGCTGGCGCAGGCGTACCTCTTGGCGACTCGGATCCTCGTCAAGCTCGACGAACCGCAACTCGGCTGGATGGCAGCCGACCGTGCACGGCAGATCGCCGCCGCCGGCGATGCACCAGTGGCAGTGGCGGAGGCAGCTCGTCAGCAGGCCGTGCTCGCCCGCAAAGCAGGCTGGCACGATCAGGCACTCACCCTCGCTCTGCACGCGGCTGATGAACCGGCATTGCGTGAGCTCGGGAACGCCGGGATCGCCCAGAGGGGCCTGCTGATCCAGTGCGCCGCGTATACCGTGGCCCATCAACGTGATCAGGCCGGCATGCGTGAGCTGACCCGCGAGGCCGCCGCCATCGCCAGAAGCCTGGGTGCCGTCACCCACCTCCGAGACACCAACGGCGGGTTCAGCCAGGCAACCGTACAGCTGCACCTGATCTCGGCGGAGACCACCGCAGGGGATCCTTCAGCGGCCATCACCGCTGCTGACGCCCTTGCTCCCCAGGCGCTCCCCACCACAGAGCGACGCGCGCTCTACTTCACCGACCGCGCGAAGGCGTTCGCCCAGTGGGGCCGGCGAGACGAATGCATCCGTGCTCTCCTCCAGGCCGAGTACTGGGCCCCTCAGGAGACCCACGCCCGTCCGGCTGTGAAGACCCTTGTTTCCGGCCTGCTCGTTTCCGGGCGCACCACACCCGAACTACGAGGCCTCGCCGCACGTACGGGCGTTCCGCACAGCTAGTGAGCGCGTGACCAGTGGGGAGTGCTGGGTGAGTGTCTCGCATGTCGCCTTCCCCAGTGATGGGGTATCGGTGGCCCAGCACCGTCGTGGTGGCCACCGCAAGCCGGTGCGCGCCCTGAAACGCCACGGCCGTTCTATCGGCTGCGGGCTGTGGGGGCGGGCCGTGTGAGCGCAGCTGCGTGGCTGGTGCGGGTGGGTGGCTGAGCGAGGCGCCCGTACACCGGGACCGTGTGCACGCCGATGGGGGCACACCTTCTGTGGCTGAGGCCGGAAGGGGGCCCCGGGGAGGTGGAAGCGTCGGAAGGCCGCAGGGTGCGCTGCTTCAAAGAAGGCACACCCGTTTGACCGGCGCTTTCGCCGCCGATGTGCGCAGCTCTGCTTCCCACTACCTTTGGGTAATGAGTCCCCCAGTTGCGCACAACGGGTGGGCGGCCTTCGAGGCGAGAAGTAAGGGTTCTCTTTATGGGCTTTAGTGGGAAGCTGGATTTCTCATTTGGTAGCGTCGGGGTGTGGCAACCAGCAGCAGCGCACGTACGCGTGCGGCGCGTACCCGCGTGCAGGTCGCAGAGGCCGTCGCATCCCTCATCCAGCCTGGAGAGTCTGCTGACATCACGATCCGCAGACGCGGCCCGTACACCATGCTCGTCACCACGGACGCGGCCATGACCGGCGATGACTCCGGGCCCATCCACGTTGTCGTCAGCCTGGACTTCCTGCGGCACCTGCCGGACTACAACGTCGGCTCCTTGGCCAAGGACACGTTCTGGAAGATCGTCGGCGCGCTGGCAGAGGTCGACGAGAACGGCCGCTACCTGCACATGAACGAGAACGGCGAGGTGGCCATCAAGCAGGACGAGTTGGCAGCTGCCCTTGGGGTCAGCCGACGCTCCGTCAACACCGCCGTCGGTCAGCTCATGGAGCGCTCGTTCATCTGGAAGTCCGGACGCGGCCGCTACCAGATCCACCCGTACATCCTCTACTTCGGCACTTCCACGGCGCAGGCACGAGCCATCGGCTACGCCGAAGCGAAGCGGAAGGACGGCAAGCTTCCGCCGATTCCCCGGCCGGGCGCTGTCATCGCCCGTCAGATCAGTGAGGACGGCGTCACGGACGTTATCGCCTGACGCCGCCGGAGCCGCCGGGCGCGCCGCGTTCGAGCGGGGCTCCAGGGGGGTCGGGGACGGTCGGCCTTCCGGCCGTGCACAGAGCCGTGCGCGGGGCCGTACACAGGAGGAAGCCGCATGTCCCGTCGTCTGTTCACCTCGGAGTCCGTGACCGAGGGCCACCCCGACAAGATCGCCGATCAGATCAGCGACACCATCCTCGACGCGCTGCTGCGACGGGATCCGACCTCGCGCGTGGCCGTGGAGACCCTGATCACCACCGGCCAGGTCCACATCGCGGGCGAGGTGACGACGAAGGCGTACGCGCCGATCGCCCAGCTCGTCCGCGACAAGATCCTGGAGATCGGCTACGACTCGTCCAACAAGGGTTTCGACGGCGCCTCCTGCGGCGTCTCGGTGTCCATCGGCGCGCAGTCCCCGGACATCGCGCAGGGCGTCGACACGGCGTACGAGCGGCGGGTGGAGGGCGAGGGCGACGAGCTCGACCGGCAGGGCGCGGGCGACCAGGGTCTGATGTTCGGCTACGCCTGCGACGAGACGCCCGAACTGATGCCGCTGCCGATCCACCTCGCGCACCGGCTGTCCCGGCGCCTGTCCGAGGTGCGCAAGAGCGCGATCGTTCCCTACCTGCGGCCCGACGGCAAGACGCAGGTCACCATCGAGTACGACGGGGACAAGCCGGTCCGGCTCGACACGGTCGTGGTCTCCACGCAGCACGCCGCCGACATCGCACTGGAGGTGCGGCTCACCCCGGACATCCGGGAGTTCGTCGTCGAGCACGTGCTCGGGCAGCTGGCCGCCGAGGGCATCAAGCTGGACACCGAGGGGTACCGGCTGCTGGTCAACCCGACCGGGCGCTTCGAGATCGGCGGCCCGATGGGCGACGCAGGCCTGACCGGCCGCAAGATCATCATCGACACCTACGGCGGTATGGCCCGTCACGGCGGCGGTGCCTTCTCGGGCAAGGACCCGTCGAAGGTGGACCGCTCGGCGGCGTACGCGATGCGCTGGGTCGCCAAGAACGTCGTCGCCGCCGGCCTCGCGGCCCGCTGCGAGGTGCAGGTCGCGTACGCGATCGGCAAGGCCGAGCCCGTCGGCCTCTTCGTGGAGACCTTCGGCACCGGCACCCTGCCCGACGAGCGGATCCAGGAGGCGGTCTCCAGCGTCTTCGACCTCCGCCCGGCCGCCATCATCCGCGACCTGGACCTGCTGCGCCCGATCTACGCGCAGACCGCCGCCTACGGCCACTTCGGCCGCGAGCTCCCCGACTTCACCTGGGAGCGCACGGACCGCGCCGACGCCCTGCGCGCCGCGGCCGGTCTCTAGGGCTCCAGGGGGTCAGGGCGCCAGGGGCTCAGGCCGGCGGGAAGTCCGTCGTCGGGGCCAGGGGGGCCCACTCCTCCCAGCCGGCCAGCCGCTCGCGCAGCACCGCCGGGGCGCGGTCGGCCGCACTGGCGCCCAGGAGGAGGCGGAGTGGGGGCTCATCGGCCTCCAGCAGCTTCAGCAACGCCACCCCGGCCCGGCGCGGGTCGCCGGGCTGGAGGTGGGCGAAGGCACCCGACAGTCCGTGCCGGCGCTGGGCCAGCACGGTGTCGTAGGCGGTCTTGGGCGTGGCCCGCACCAGGGAGCTCGCGCTCCACTCGGTGCGGAATTCGCCGGCCTCGATCAGGGTGACCTTGATCCCGAAGCCGGCGACCTCCTGGGCCAGGGTCTCGCCCATCGCCTCCAGGGCCCATTTGCTGGCGCAGTACATGCCCAGGTTGGGGTACGTGGTCACGCCCGCGATGCTGGACATCTGAAGGAGGTGGCCCGAGCCCTGGCGGCGCATCAGCGGGAGTACGGCCTGGGTGGTCCACAGGGCGCCGAGGAAGTTCACGTCGAACTGGTCGCGGACTTGTCGTTCGGTGACCTCCTCCACCGCACCGGCCAGCCCGTACCCGGCGTTGTTGAGCAGGACGTCGATCCGCCCGGCCCGCTCCCCGGCCTCGGCCACGGTCGCGAACACCGCCGCGCGGTCGCTGACGTCCAGGGTCATGGGGACGACCTGCGCGCCGAAGCGCTCGACGAGTCCGTCGAGCGCCTCGACGCGCCGGGCCGTGGCGACCACGGTGTCCCCTGCCTCCAGGACGACCTCGGCGACGGCCCGTCCCAGGCCCCTGGAGGCACCGGTGACGAACCAGACCCGGGGCGTCCCCTCCGTCATCGACGGGCCCGCTGCTCGGCGAAGGCCTTGGCGTGGTTGAGGGTGGCCGTGCTGTTGGTGCTGAGGGCGGACCGGACGTACGCCTTGGCGTCCTCGACCGTGGCCTCGGGGCCCAGGATCCGGGCGATGTTCGCGGTGTTGATCGTCACCGTGTGCTGGGAGGAGGCGGACACGCCGCCCTCGCCGTCCTCGGCGAACGTCCAGTAGCCGGTGTGCAGGCTCATCAGCGCAGGCAGGGTCGTCTGCTTGTAGGCGATCCGCTCGTCCGGGAACGTCACCCGGTAGGACTTGGTGGTGTGGACGGAGCCGTCCTTGGCCCGGGTGTCCATCTCCAGTTCCTGCAGGCCCGGGGTGTCCTCGGTCAGCCGGACGACCGCCACGTGCGGCAGCCGCTCGGGCCACAGGTGCGCCTCGTTGACGAAGTCGTAGACGTCCTTGGCGGAGCCCTCGACGCGGACCGTGTCCTCGAAGGAGAACGTCAGGTCCTCGGTGGCGTGGGCGTGCTCGACGTTGGTCTTGAGCGCGGCCAGCTCCGAGCGCGAGTTGCGGTCGACCGCGCGGTCGATCCACTCCAGCTTCTGCGGGTCGTCGTCCTCGGCCCGGTAGTCGTGCAGCAGCCGCACCCGGGACTCGCCCTCCGAGACCGGCTCGATGATCCAGGTGCCGCCCATCGCGGCGACCGGGGGAGCCGGGACCTCCTGGCGGAAGGTGATCGTCAGCTTCTCCGGGTCCAGGGTGCGGCGGGAGGTCCAGTTCTTGGGCTCGCCGTTGGCGGTGGCCCAGATCCGGATGCGCTCCTCGTTCCCGCCCTGCGGGATGTGGTCCACGTAGATGGTCGGGGGGAAGATCCGCGGCCAGTTCTGCACCTCGGCGATCAACCGGTACACGGCGGCGGCCGGGGCCGAGACCGTGATCTCGTGCTCCACTTCACGCAGGCCGGGCTGCGGCATGGTCTTGCTCCTCGGTTCGGGGTCGTACACGCGTACGTGCGTACGGGGTCGGGCGGGGCGGGCTCAGAAGTTGCCGAGGCCGCCGCAGACGTTGAGGGCCTGCGAGGTGATGGAGGCGGCGGTGTCGGAGGCCAGGTAGCCCACGAGCCCGGCGACCTCCTGCGGGGTGGAGTAGCGGCCGAGGGGGATCTTGGCCTGGAACTTCTCCAGCACGGCCTCCTCGGTGGTCTGGTACGCGGCGGCGTAGCCCTGGCGGACCCGCTCGGCCATCGGCGTCTCGACGTAGCCGGGGCAGACGGCGTTGACGGTGATGCCCGTCGGGGCCAGCTCGTTGCCCAGCGCCTTGGTGAAGCCCACCACGCCGTGCTTGGACGCCGAGTAGGGGGCGCCCAGGACCACGCCCTGCTTGCCGGCGGTGGAGGCGATGTTGATGATGCGGCCGCGGTTCTTGGCGCGCATGCCGCCGGTGTTCAGGACCTCGCGGGTGACGCGGAAGACGCTGTTGAGGTTGGTCTCGATGACGTCGTACCAGAGCTCGTCGGCGATGTCGGCGGTGACGCCGCCGCCCGAGCGGCCGGCGTTGTTGACCACCACGTCGATGGTGCCGAACCGCTCCACGGCCGCCTCGACCCAGGCCTTGACGCCCTCGCCGCTGCGCACGTCCACGCTCGCGCCGTCGACCTCCAGGCCCTCGGCGGTGAGCTCCTTGACGGTACGGGCCACGTTGTCGGCGTCGCGGGCGCCGATGAACACCCGGTGTCCCTGCGCGGCCAGGGTGCGGGCCGCTTCCAGGCCGATACCACTGGTCGCTCCGGTGACGACGGCGACGCGCTTGGTCTGGTCCTGCTCCTGGGCCTGGTCGGGCATGAGAACTCCTCGGTGAATCGACTGGTGGCGCACGCGGAGGATCCGTCACCGCGATGGAGCGGTACTCGAAGGCGTCTCGGCCCCGGTGTCGCGACCGGGGGGACCACCGGCCCTCCATCGTTCGTCGAGCGGCGGTCGACAAGATCGGGGAGACACCCGCACGCGAGAGGCGACCATGATCAACTTGTTTCAGCCCCAGGTCGGGGCGGAGGAACTCGACGCGGTCGCCGGGGTGTTCCACGACCGCAGGCTCGGCAGCGGACGGCGTACCACGGCCTTCGAGACGGCCTTCGCCGAGCACCTGGGCATCGAGCCCGGCCACGTCGTCTTCACCAGCTCCGGCACGACCGCACTGCACCTGGCCGTCGAGACCCTCGACCTCGAGGAGGGCGACGAGGTCGTCCTGCCCTCCCTCGGCCTGCCCGCCACCGCCGAGGCCGTGGCCGCGCGCGGCGGCCGCCCCGTCTTCTGCGACGTCGACCGCCGCACCCTCAACCCGTCCCTGGAGGACGTCGAGGCCGCCCTCACCGACCGCACCCGCGCGGTCCTCTTCCTCCACTACGGGGGACGCGCCGGCGACATCGTCCGCATCGCCGCGCACTGCCGGGAACGGGGCCTGGCCCTGATCGAGGACGGCGCCTGCTCCGTCGCCTCCCGCGTCGACGGCCGGCCCGCCGGCACCTTCGGCGACCTCGCCGTGTGGAGCTTCGACCCCGGCCGGGTCCTGGTCACCGGCGACGGCGGCATGGTCTACGCGAAGGACCCCGAACGGGCCGCCCGCACCCGCCTCCTCGCCCGCCGCGGCCTGGTCCGCGCCAGCGGCTTCGGCCATGCCTCCCTGCCCGGCGAACCGGACCTGCCCGAGTACGGGCGCGGGATCGCCGGCAACGACCTGACCGCCGCCATCGGCACCGTCCAGCTGCGCCGCCTCCCCGAGATGGTGGAGCGGCGCCGCGAGATCGCCGCCCGCTACGACCGGGAGCTGGCCGGCACCGACGGACTGCTGACGCCCCCGCCGCTGCCCGAGGGCCACGAGTCCACGGACTGCCTGTACTGGGTGCAGCTCCACCCCGCCATCAAGGACGGGGTCGTCGCCGACCTGCTGGCCGAGGAGATCTACACGACCTCCCACCACGCGCCCCTGCACCGGTTCCCGGCCGACGGCGACGGGGAGCCCCCGGCGGCCCCGCTGCCCTCCTGCGACTGGGCGGTGGACCGCACCGTGCGCCTGCCCCTGCACCCCGGGCTCAGCGACGCGGACGTGACCACCGTCATCGACGCGCTGCGCAGGTCGGTGCGGTCCAGGCTCTCCGACCGTACCGACGAAGGACTCACCGTGAAGGACACCCCATGAACCGACGCGTCGTCATCACCGGGATCGGCGTGGTCGCACCCGGGGGAGTGGGCACCAAGGCGTACTGGGCCCGGCTCACCTCCGGGCGGACCGCCACCCGCGCCATAAGCCTCTTCGACGCCTCCGGCTTCCGTTCGCGGATCGCCGCCGAGGCCGACTTCGACCCGCTCGCCCACGGGTTCACCCCCGAGGAGGCCGCCCGCCTGGACCGGGCCGCCCAGTTCGCGCTGGTCAGCGCCGACGAGGCGGTCCGTGACAGCGGGCTCGACACCGCGGCCCTGGACCCCACGCGCACCGGCGTCACCCTGGGCAGCGCGGTGGGCTGCACCACGGGCCTGGACAACGAGTACAACGCCGTCAGCGGGGGCGGCTCCACCTGGCAGGTGGACCACACCCTCGCCGTGCCCCACCTGTTCGACTACTTCGTGCCCAGCTCGATGGCGGCCGAGGTGGCCTGGCGCGTCGGCGCCCAGGGCCCCGTCTCCATGGTCTCCACCGGCTGCACCTCGGGCCTGGACTCCATCGGCCACGCCGTGGAACTGATCCGCGAGGGCAGCGCCGACGTGATGGTCACCGGCGCCACCGAGGCGCCGATCTCGCCGATCACCGTGGCCTGCTTCGACGCCATCAAGGCCACCTCGCCCAGCAACGACCACCCGGAGACCGCCTCGCGCCCCTTCGACGCCACCCGCAACGGGTTCGTCCTCGGCGAGGGCTCGGCGGTCCTGGTCCTGGAGGAGCTGGAGAGCGCCCGCCGCCGCGGCGCCCACGTCTACGCCGAGATAGCCGGGTTCGCCAGCCGCGGCAACGCCTACCACATGACCGGGCTGAAGGCCGAGGGCCGCGAGATGGCCGAGGCCATCACCGTCGCCCTCGACGAGGCCCGCCTGCCCGCCACCGCCGTCGACTACGTCAACGCCCACGGCTCCGGCACCAAGCAGAACGACCGGCACGAGACCGCCGCCTTCAAGCGCAGCCTCGGACAGCACGCCTACGAGACCCCGGTCAGCTCCATCAAGTCGATGATCGGGCACTCGCTCGGCGCGATCGGCTCCCTGGAGGTGGCCGCCAGCGCCCTGGCCATCGAGCACAACACCGTCCCCCCGACGGCCAACCTGCACCACCCCGACCCGGGCTGCGACCTGGACTACATCCCGCTGACCGCGCGCGAGCACCGCACGGACACCGTGCTCAGCGTCGGCAGCGGCTTCGGCGGCTTCCAGAGCGCCATGATCCTGACCCGCCCGCGCCTGGGAGCCGCCGCATGAGCACGCAGACCGCAGCCGCCCCGGTGATGTCGGCGGCGGCCGCCTCCGCCGCCCCCGTGATCACCGGGATCGGCGTCGCCGCCCCGAACGGGCTGGGCACCGAGGCCTGGTGGAGCGCGGTCCTGCGCGGCGAGAGCGGCATCCGCCCGGTCACCCGCTTCGACGCCGGCCAGTACCCGGCGAAGCTGGCCGGGGAGGTCCGGGGCTTCGACGCCGCCGAGCACCTGCCCGGCCGGCTGCTGCCGCAGACCGACCAGGTGACCCGGCTCGCCCTCACCGCCGCCGACGAGGCCCTCGCCGACGCCGGCGTGGATCCCGCCGGGCTGCCCGACTACGCGGCCGGGGTGATCACCGCCAGCTCGGCCGGCGGCTACGAGTTCGGGCAGCGCGAGCTCCAGGCCCTGTGGAGCAAGGGCGGCCAGTACGTCAGCGCCTACCAGTCCTTCGCCTGGTTCTACGCCGTCAACAGCGGCCAGATCTCCATCAAGAACGGCATGCGCGGCCCCAACAGCGTCCTGGTCAGCGAGCAGGCCGGCGGGCTCGACGCGGTGGCGCAGGCCCGCCGCCAGCTCCGCAAGGGCATCCGGCTCGTCGTCACCGGCGGCATGGACTCCTCCCTCTGCCCCTGGGGCTGGGCCGCCCACCTGGCCTCCGGCGAGCTCAGCACCAGCGAGGACCCCGAGCGCGCCTACCTGCCCTTCTCCGAGGAGGCCGGCGGGCACGTCGTCGGCGAGGGCGGGGCCCTGCTGGTCCTGGAGGACGCGGCCGCCGCCCGCGAGCGCGGCGCCCGCCCCTACGGGGAGGTCGCCGGCTACGCGGCCACCTTCGATCCGCCGCCCGGCTCGGGCGGCGCCCCCCGGCTGCGTGACGCCGCCGCGCTGGCCCTGCGCGAGGCCGGGCTGGCCCCCGCCGACGTGGACGTGGTCTTCGCCGACGCGGCCGGGCGGCGCGCGGCCGACCGGGCCGAGGCCGCGGCCCTCGCCGAGGTCTTCGGGGAGTACGGGGTCCCGGTGACCGCCCCCAAGACCATGACGGGCCGGCTCGCCGCGGGCGGCGCCTCCCTCGACCTGGCCGCGGCCCTGCTGTCGCTGCGCGACGGCGTGATCCCGCCGACCGTGCACGCCGGGCCGCCCGCCGCGGACTGCCCGGTCGACCTCGTGACCGAGGTGCGCCGGCCCGCCCGGCTGCGCACGGCGCTGGTGCTGGCACGGGGCCGGGGCGGCTTCAACGCGGCCATGGTGGTCCGGGGACGGTGACCGGCAGCGTCGGCGGGCCCCGGATGGAGGAGGTGGCCGAGCACGTCTGGGCCTACCTCCAGCCCGACGGCGGCTGGTGCCTGAACAACGCCGGGCTGATCGCCCCGGACGGCGGCCGGCCCGTGCTGGTCGACACGGCCGCCACCGAGGCCCGTACGCGGGCCCTGAGGGAGGCGGTCGCCCGGATCACCCCGCACGCCCCGCGCTTCGTGGTGAACACCCACTCGCACGGCGACCACACGTTCGGGAACCGGTTCTTCGCCGACCGGGCGCTGGTCGTCGCCCACGAGGCGGCGCGCGCCGAGATGGCCCTGGCCGGTCTGCACCTGACGCGGCTGTGGCCGGACGTCCCCTGGGGGGAGGTCCGCGTGGAACTGCCCGGGCTGACCTTCCGCGACCGGCTCACCCTGCACCCGGGGGAGTTCCCCGTCGAGCTGATCCACCCCGGCACCGCCCACACCGTCGGGGACACGGTGGTCTGGCTGCCGCGGCAGCGGGTCCTGTTCACCGGGGACATCGTGATGTCCGGGGCCACGCCGTTCTGCCTGACCGGCTCGGTCTCCGGCTCCCTCGCCGTCGTCGAGCGGCTGCGCGCCCTCGGCCCGCGGACCGTCGTCGCCGGTCACGGGCCGGTCGGCGGCCCCGCACTGCTCGACGCCACCGTCGGCTACCTGCGCCTGCTCCAGCGGCTGGCCGTCGAGGGCCTTGCGGCGGGGCTGACCCCGCTGGAGGCCGCGCGGGAGGCCGACCTCGGCCCGTACGCGGAGCTCCTGGACGCCGAGCGGCTGGTGCCCAACCTGCACCGCGCCTACGCGGAGGCGCGGGGCGCGGAGCCGGGGCACCGGCTCGACGTGGAGCAGATGTTCTGCGAGATGGTCGAGTACCACGGCGGACTGCCCGCCTGCGCCGCCTGAGGGCGGTGCGGACGGGCAGTCCGGGGGCCGTGGGGTACGGGGTCTGCCAGGCCGTCTCTTCCGGATCTTGCCTGGCCCGCGCCGCCCGGCACCGCACCTCGCCGCCTTGGCGGGGCACCAAGTACGTCCAGTACGGCGGCGCCCCGCCAAGGCGCCGATGCACGGCACCGAACGACGCGGGCTTAACCGGCAAGATCCGAAAGAGATGACCTAGTCGGTGCCGGACTCCATCGCGGCGCGGTCCAGCAGCTCCTCGTCCGCGGAGACCTCGCCGCGCGAGGCGATGGCCTCGGCGCCGCCCTCCGGCATCTCCTGCATGGTGCCGATCAGCCCGGTCGCGGCCGCCTGGGCGGCGCCGACGGCGGGGCTGCCGCTGCCGATCAGGCCGAGCACCGCGTACTGCTCCAGCTTGGCGCGGGAGTCGGCGATGTCGAGGTTGCGCATGGTCAGCTGGCCGATGCGGTCCACCGGGCCGAAGGCCGAGTCCTCGGTGCGCTCCATGGACAGCTTGTCCGGGTGGTAGCTGAACGCCGGGCCCTGGGTGTCGAGGATCGAGTAGTCCTCGCCGCGCCGCAGCCGCAGGGTCACCTCGCCGGTGACGGCCGCGCCGACCCAGCGCTGGAGGGACTCGCGGACCATCAGGGCCTGCGGGTCCAGCCAGCGGCCCTCGTACATCAGCCGGCCGAGGCGCCGGCCCTCGTTGTGGTACTGGGCGAGGGTGTCCTCGTTGTGGATGGCGTTGACCAGGCGCTCGTAGGCGGCGTGCAGCAGGGCCATGCCGGGCGCCTCGTAGATGCCGCGGCTCTTCGCCTCGATGATCCGGTTCTCGATCTGGTCGGACATGCCCATGCCGTGCCGGCCGCCGATGGCGTTGGCCTCCATGACCAGGTCGACGGCGGAGGAGAACTGCTTGCCGTTGATCGTGACGGGGCGGCCCTGCTCGAAGCCGATGGTCACGTCCTCGGTGTCGATGTCGACCGAGGGGTCCCAGAACCGGACGCCCATGATCGGCTCGACGGTCTCGACGCCGGTGTCCAGGTGCTCCAGGGTCTTGGCCTCGTGGGTGGCGCCCCAGATGTTGGCGTCGGTGGAGTACGCCTTCTCCGTGCTGTCCCGGTAGGGGAGGCCGTGGGCCAGCAGCCACTCCGACATCTCCTTGCGGCCGCCGAGCTCGGTGACGAAGTCCGCGTCCAGCCAGGGCTTGTAGATCCGCAGGTGGGGGTTGGCGAGCAGGCCGTAGCGGTAGAACCGCTCGATGTCGTTGCCCTTGAAGGTCGAGCCGTCGCCCCAGATCTGGACGTCGTCCTCCAGCATCGCCCGCACCAGCAGGGTGCCGGTGACGGCGCGGCCGAGCGGGGTGGTGTTGAAGTAGGCGCGGCCGCCGGAGCGGATGTGGAACGCGCCGCAGGTCAGCGCGGCCAGGCCCTCCTCGACCAGCGCCGCGCGGCAGTCGACCAGACGTGCGACCTCGGCGCCGTAGGCCTTGGCGCGCCCGGGCACCGAGGCGATGTCGGGCTCGTCGTACTGGCCGATGTCGGCGGTGTAGGTGCACGGGACGGCGCCCTTGTCGCGCATCCACGCGACCGCGACGGAGGTGTCGAGTCCGCCGGAGAAGGCGATGCCGACGCGCTCGCCGACGGGAAGGGAGGTGAGGACCTTAGACATGGGATGAGTATGCAGAAGGATGCATGTTCATGCAAGTGGAGCGAGCTCCGCCGTTAACGGCGGCGTGGCGGCGGCGCGGCGTTAACGCCGTTAATGATCGACAAGCAGGGTCAGGCCCGGGGGCGGAAGCGGTTGACCGCCTCCAGGTGCTTCGCGCGCAGCTCGTGGTCGCGCACGCCCAGGCCCTCCCCGGGGGCGAGCGCCAGGACGCCGACCTTGCCCTGGTGGAGGTTGCGGTGGACGTCGTAGGCGGCCTGCCCGGTCTGCTCCAGCGGGTACACCTTCGACAGGGTGGGGTGGATCTTGCCCTTGGCGATGAGGCGGTTGGCCTCCCAGGCCTCGCGGTAGTTCGCGAAGTGCGAGCCGATGATCCGCTTCAGCGACATCCACAGGTAGCGGTTGTCGTACTCGTGCATGTAGCCCGAGGTCGAGGCGCAGGTGGTGATCGTGCCGCCCTTGCGGGTGACGTAGACGGAGGCGCCGAAGGTCTCGCGGCCCGGGTGCTCGAAGACGATGTCCACGTCCTCCCCGCCCGTCAGCTCCCGGATGCGCTTGCCGAAGCGCTTCCACTCCCCGGGATCCTGCGTCCGCTCGTCCTTCCAGAACCTGTACCCCTCGGCGGTCCGGTCGATGACCGCCTCGGCGCCCATGGAACGGCAGATCTCCGCCTTCTCCGGGGAGGAGACCACGCAGACCGGGTGGGCGCCGCCGGCCAGCGCCAGCTGGGTGGCGTACGAGCCCAGGCCGCCGCTGGCGCCCCAGATCAGCACGTTGTCGCCCTGCTTCATCCCGGCGCCGTTGCGGGAGACCAGCTGGCGGTAGGCGGTGGAGTTCACCAGACCCGGGGCGGCGGCCTCCTCCCAGGTCAGGTGCTCGGGCTTGGGCATCAGCTGGTTGGACTTCACCAGGGCCAGCTCCGCCAGACCGCCGAAGTTGGTCTCGAAGCCCCAGATCCGCTGCTCCGGATCGAGCATCGTGTCGTCGTGCCCGTCGGCCGACTCCAGCTCCACCGACAGGCAGTGCGCCACCACCCGGTCGCCCGCCTTCCACCGGTTCACACCCGGGCCGGTGCGCAGCACCACGCCCGCCAGGTCCGAACCCAGCACGTGGTACGGGAGGTCGTGGCGGCGGGTGAGCTCCGAGAGACGGCCGTAGCGCTCCAGGAAACCGAAGGTCGGCAGCGGCTCGAAGATCGAGCTCCAGACGGTGTTGTAGTTGATCGCGCTCGCCATCACCGCGACCAGCGCCTCGCCCGGACCCGGCTGCGGCGTCGGCACCTCCTGCAGGTGCAGGGACTTGCGCGGGTCCTTCTCCGCCGAGGGGATCCCCGTGAACATGCCGGTCTCGTCCCGGCGCACCACGTTGCCCCGGTACGCCTCCGGCAGCGGCAGCGCCGCGAAGTCCCCGGGCAGCGCGTCCTCGGAGAGCAGGGCCTCGACGATCTCGTCCACGTGACTTCCCTTGCGACGGAGGGATGCGGCGGCGCCGGACGTGCGGGTCCGCCGAAGCGCGTGCCCGCAGGCTCCGCCCCGGGCGTCGAAGGCCGCCGGAGGAACGCTCGACGACGGCGGGATCGAGTCACCTTCGAAGCGCCCTCAACCGGAGGTGCGGACCGTGATGCGTCGGGATCAGCGACCAGGGACCAGCGACCAGGGATCCGGAGATCCAGGGATCAGCCCGACCAGGAGGACGCGCCGTGCCGATCTACCGCCTCAGCCGCCGCCCGCAACCGACCCGCCGCAGGGAGCTGCCGCTCGACGGACTGCTGCGCCGGGCCGCGGAACGCGACCCCGCCGCCTGTGCGTTCCGCTCCCCCCACGGTACGCGGACCTTCGCCGAACTCGACGCCCGCGCCGACCGGTTCGCCGCCTACCTCGAACACGCCCTCGGCCGGCGCGGGGCCCGCGTCGGCGTCGCCAACACCCTCGACGAGGAGTTCGCCGCCGCCTACTACGGCACCATCCGCAGCGGCAACACCGTCGTCCTCCTCAACCCCCTGATCCGGGCCGCGGGACTGCGCCGCGTCTGCGAACTGGCCGACGTCGAGATCGCCTTCCTGCCCACCGCCGCCGCCGAACAGCTCGTCAAGACCGCCGACCGGCTGCCCCTGCTGCGCGAGATCGTCGTCACCGACGCACCCGACGGGATCGTGCCCGCCGACGCCCTGCCGCTGTCCGTCGCCCTCGACCGCGCCCCGCAGCCCGGCCCTCGCCCCGACGAGGCCCCCTTCGACCCGAACGCCGTGGTGTGCGTGCAGTTCACCACCGGGACCACCGGCCGCCCCAAGGGCGTCCGGCTGACCCACCGCAACCTGCTCGCCAACGCCGCGCAGACGGCCGCCGCCCACCGGCTCGACTCCGGCTCGGTGGTCCTCAACCACCTGCCGCTCTACCAGCCGATGCACCTCAACTCGGCCGTCCTCGCGGGCGCCTGCCAGGTGCTGTGCCCCGCCCCGCGCCCCGCGGCCGCCCTCGCCCTGGCCGCCCGTACCGGCGCCACCCACCTCTACAGCCTGCCCGCCCGGCTGCACCAGCTCGCCGCCGACCTGCGCCACGGCGAACTCCCGGGCGCCGGGGAACTGCCCGGCTTCCCCCTGCCCGCCGCTCCCGCCCTCGACCGGCTCACCGCCGTCCTCTCCGGCGGCAGCGCCCTCGCCCCCGCGGACGCCCGGCTGCTCTCCGACCGGCTCGGCGTCCCCGTCCTGCAGGGGTACGGCCTGGTCGAACTCGCCCCGCTCACCCACTCCCAGCGGCCCGGCGAGGACCTTTCCGGCTCCGGCTCCGTCGGCACCCCCGTCCCCGGCACCGCCTGCCGCATCGTGCACCCCGGCACCGGCCTGCCGCTCGGCCCCGGCGAGACCGGCGAGGTGCAGCTGAGCGGGCCCCAGCTGATGGCCGGCTACCTCGGGGAGAACGGGCCGGCCGCCGGGGAGGACGGCTGGTTCTCCACCAAGGACGTCGGCCGCATCGGCCCGGACGGGGAGCTGTACCTCGTCGACCGGCTCGACGACGTCTTCTCCTACGACGGCGAACTCGTCTCGCCCACCGCCGTCGAATCCGTCCTCGCCGCCGACCCCCGGGTCGCCGACTGCGTCGTCGTCGGCTGGCCCGACCCGGTCCACGGAGCCGTCGCCTGGCTCGGGCTCGTCCTGCACGACCCGACCGCGCCCGGGCTGCTCGACGTCCTCGACTCCATCGTCGAGACGGCCAACGGACAGCTCGGCCCGCACGAGCAGATCCGGCGCGTCGAGCTGATCGGCGCCGTGCCGCGCACCCCCGCCGGAAAGCCCGAGCGGCGCTCCCTGCGCCGCGAACTGCACCACCGGGCGGCGGCCGAAGCCTCCCTCTGACACATGCCCGGGGGCCGGCCCGGGGGGTATGCGCACGGCCCCGGGGTACCCGTACGGCCCGGGGGGTCTTCGCAAGGCCTCCCGAGAGCCCGTGGACGGCCCGTGCAGCCGGGGTCCAGGGCCTTTCGAGCGGAGCTCCGCCGACTGCCGCGAAGTTGGTGGACCGAGGCAGAGAGGTGTGAACCGATGTCAGGTGAGCGTGTGCAGCACACGTCGTACTCGGTGGACGTGGCCGCCCCCGCGGGTGTGGTCTACGCGCTGCTCGCGGACACGACGCAGTGGCCGCTGTTCGTCCCGCCCAGCATCCACGTGGAGCGGCTGGACTTCGACGGGACCAGCGACCGCTTCGGGATGTGGGCGACCGCGGGCGATACCGTCACCTCCTGGGTGTCGCGGCGCTCCCTGGACCCCGCACGGCGCACCATCGACTTCCACCAGGAGGTCCCGGCGCCCCCGGCCACCGCCATGAGCGGCCGCTGGGAGGTCGCCGAACTCGCCGGCGGCCGCTCCCGGCTGACCCTGCACCACCGGTTCGCGGTGGCCCCCGGGGACGGGGCCGGCGCCCGGTGGCTCGCCGACGCCACCGACGCCAACAGCCACGCCGAACTCCAGCAGCTGAAGCGGACCGCCGAGCAGTGGACCGCCCTGGACGGCCTGCTGCTGTCCTTCGAGGACTCGGTGCGCGTCGAGGGACCCCCGGAACTCGTCTACGACTTCCTGTACCGGGCCGGGGACTGGCCCGCCCACCTGCCCGAGGTCACCCGCGCACACGTGGCCGAGGACCGTACGGGCGTCCAGCTGCTGACCATGGACACCCGCGCGGCCGACGGCACCACCGACACCAGCGAGTCCGTACGGATCTGCCTCCCGCACGCCGGACGGATCGTCTACAAGCGGACCCGCACCCCGCGGCTGCTCGCCGCCCACACCGGCGAATGGTCGGTCGACCCCGATGAGACCGGGGTCACCGCCGTCGCCAGCCACCGGGTCCTGCTGCGCGCCGAGGACATCGAGCCGGTCCTCGGCCCGGGCGCCGACCTCGCCCAGGCCCGCGACCACGTACGCCGCAGCCTGGGCGGTGCCTGCACCCGCGTCCTGCACCTGGCCCGGCGGCACGCGGAGACGGCCGTCCCGAGCCTGAGCGCGAGGCGGTGACCGGCCGCCCCGGCGACGGCCCGCGCCGGGCCCCGGCGTCCCGGGTTCTCGCCGCCCCCCGGCCGAGGGTCCACCCCGCCGCCCCCCTCCAGGTCGACGTGCTCCTCGACGGCCTCACCCACCCGGGCCGCGGCCTGCACACCGGGCAGCTGCACTGGCGGCTGCCCGGCCCCTTCGACGCCGAGCGGTTCACCCGGGCCTGGCAGACCGTCACCGACCAGGAGGCGGTGCTGCGGACCGGGCTCGCGCCGGCTGCTTCCGGCACCGGTACCGGGCTGCCGGGTTTCGCCGTCCACCCGGCCGCCGGTCCGCTGATCGTCCGCCACCCGGTGGGCGGCGCCCAGTGGGAGGCGCTGCTCGCCGCCGAGCGGATGCGCGAGTTCGACCTCACCCGGTCCGACCCGCTGCGGATCGCCCTGCTGGAGGAGCCCGACGGTTCGACGCGGGTCCTGCTCACGTACCACCGCGCGTTCCTCGACCCGGTCGGCGCGGAGCAGCTCGTGCGCGCCTTCCACCGCGCCCACGCCGCCGACGGCCGCCCCCGGGGCGGTGAGCGGCGGCCCGACCTGCGTGACCACCTCCAGTGGATCGGCACCCGGGACCGGGCCCCCGCCCGCGAGTTCTGGGCCCGTGCCGCCCCGCCCGCGGGCTCCGCCACCCTCCCGGCCGGCGACCGCGGCCGCCCCACGCACCAGCGCGGGCACGGCCGTACCCGGCAGCGGCTCACCCCGGCCGAAGCGGCCCGGCTGCGCGGCTGGGCCGCCGCCCGGGGCGCTGCGGAGAGCACCGCCCTCCAGGCGGTGTGGGCGCTGCTGCTGTACCGGGCGGCCGACGGCGGTCCGGGACCGGTCCCGGTGGCCTTCGGCGCCGCCGTGTCCGGCCGGGGCATCCCGCTCGACGGCGCCGACCGCCTGCCGGGGCCGCTGCTGGGCGCCCTGCCCGTGGGCGTGGAGGTCCGCCCCGGCGGCACCCTCGCGGACCTGCTGTCCGCCCTCGCGGGGCGGGCCGTCGACCTCGCCGCGTACGAGTGGGTCTCGGCCGGCCAGGTCCACCGCTGGTCGGGCCGCGACCCGTACGACCCGCTCACGGAGTCGGTCCTGGCCTTCCTGCCCCCACGCGAACCCCGCCTCCCCTCGGCACCGCGCCCCCTCGCCGCCGGGGGTCCTCCGCAGCCGGAGCTCCCGGCGGGGGCGTTGGGGGAGTCCCCGTTCCCGGTGGGGGAGTTGGGGGAGACCGCGTCCCCGGTGGGGCCGTGGGCGGAGTCCCCGTTCCCGGCGGGGCCGTTCGTGGAGCCCGCGTCCGCGCCGGGGTGGCCCCGGCGGCCCGCCTCCCCGGCGGGGCCGTTCGCGGAGCCTGCCTTCCCGGCGGGGCCGGAAGCGCCGTCCGGGCCGTTCGGTGCGGCGGGCGGGGACGGCGTCGGCCCCGCCGAGGAGTGCGAGGCCTACACGGGGACGCCGTTGGTGCTCACGGCCCGGCACGACGTGGACGGCGGGCTGCTGCTGACGCTCGTCCACGACCGGACCCGGATCGCCGACGGCGACGCCGACGAGATCCTGTGGCAGGTCGCCTGCCTGCTGCGCGGCCTCCCGGCCGACGCGGACCCCGGAGCCACCGTCACCGAGGCGCTGCGGCTGCTGGACGGAGCCCCCGTGCCGCTGGCGGCCGCGCCCCCCGACCCGCCGCCGCGCACCCTGCGCGCGGCGGCCGCCCCCGGGACGGGACTGGTCTGCCTGCTGCGGCCGCCCGGCGCGCCCGAGGACTGTTACGACGGCCTCGTGCACGGCCGGCGCGGAAGGCGGGCCCTGCTGTCCGTGGCCCCCAGGGCCTCGGCCGCCCTGGCCGCGCTGGCCCCCGCGCTGGCGGCCGGGGAGCCCGTCGTGCTGGGCGGGTACCCGGAGGTCGCGGACCTCGCGCACCAGGTCGCGGGCCGCGTCGCCGCGTACGGCTGGGCCCGGCCGCCGGTCGCGGTAGCCGCCACCGAACGCGAGCTCGCGGCGGCCCTGACGGCGGCCGGACGCAAGAGGCCGTAGGCCGCGTCGCACCGGATCGGTCCGTCCCGGCCCGGCTTGCGGAGTCCGGCGCTCGCCTGACGGGCCGGGGAACGACCCGCCTGGCCCTCCTGCGGGCGGGGTTCGGGCCGTGGCGGGTGGCGTGGGTTTCGGTCGGGGCCGGAGGTGTGCACCAGAGGGGTTCGAGTGGTCCTGGAGTGGATTGCGAGCGGTGGCGTGGACCGTGGGAGGGCCCTGTCGCCCGCCGGGACGCAGTGCAGAGGGGAGCAGAGCCGTGCCGACACCCGCCCATCCGGAACTGCCGCGACTGCCGCACCTGCCGCTCGACGGGCTGCTGCGCCGCGCCGCCCTGCGGGCCCCCGGGGCCCCGGCGCTGCGCGTGGGCGCGCAGACGCTCACCTTCGGGGAGCTCGACGCCCGCGCCGACCGGATCGCCGCCTACCTGGAGTGCTCGGTGGGCCGGCGCGGGGCGCGCGTGGCCGTCGTGAACACCCTGGACGCCGAGTTCGCGGCCGCGTACTACGCCACCGTCCGCAGCGGCAACACCGTCGTCGTCCTCAACCCGCTGCTCGCGCCCGCCCGGACGGCGAAGGTGCTCGCCGCCGCCGGTGCCGAGCTGGCCTTCGCGCCGCGGGCCGCCGCCGAGGCGCTGTGCGCGCTGCCCGACCGGCCCGAGAGCCTGTCCCTGGTGCTGGTCACCGGGGCCGAGGACGGCGGCCCGCTGCCCGGCGCCGCCGTCCCGCTGGACCTCGTCCTCGACGCCGTCGCCCCGGCCGCCGGATCCGCCGCCCCGCGCGCGGCCGTCTCCGTGGACCTCGACGCCGAGGCCTGCGTCCAGTTCACGACGGGCACCACCGCGAGCCCCAAGGGCGTCCGGCTGACCCACCGCAACCTCGTCGCCAACGCCGTCCAGACGGCCCTGGCCCACCGGCTCGGCGAGGACTCCACCACCCTCAACCACCTCCCGCTGTACCAGCCGATGCACCTCAACTCGGCCGTGTACGCGGGCGCCTGCCAGGTGCTGTGCCCCGACCCCGACCCGTTCGCCTCCTTCGCCCTCGCCGAGGAGGCCGGCGCCACCCACTACTACGGGCTGCCCGCCCGCCTCCACCGGCTCGCCGCCGACGAGCGGCTGCACGGCGGCCCCCTGCCCGGCCTGCCCGCCGGCCCCCGGCTGACCGCCGTCCTCTCGGGCGGCAGCGCCCTCAACCCGGCCGCCGCCCGCACCCTCGCCCACCGGATCGGCGTCCCCGTCGTCCAGGGCTACGGCATGACCGAGCTCTCCCCGCTCACCCACTGCCAGCGCCCCGACGGCACGACCGGCACCGGCTCCGTCGGCACCCCCGTGCCCGGTACCGGATGCCGCGTCGTCCACCCCGACACCGGGGTCCCGCTGCCGCCCGGGGAGAGCGGCGAGGTACAGGTGCGCGGCCCGCAGCTGATGGCCGGCTACCTGGGCACCGAGGAGGCGCCGGCCGGCCCCGACGGCTGGTTCTCCACCGGCGACGTCGGCCGGATCGGCCCGGACGGGGAGCTGTTCCTCGTCGACCGGCTCGGGGACGTCTTCCTCCACGACGGGGAACTCGTCTCGCCCAGCGCCGTCGAGCGGGTCCTCGGCTCCGACCCCCGGGTCGCCGAATGCGCGGTCGTCGGCTGGCCCGACGCCGTGCACGGGTCCGTCACCTGGGCCGGCATCGTCCTGCGCGAGCGCGGCGCGGCCGACCCCGCGCCCCTGCTGGCGGAGATCGCCGCCCGCGCCAACGAGCGCCTGGCGCCCTTCGAACGCATCCGCCGCGTCGAGGCCATCGACGCGGTCCCGCGCACCCCCGTCGGCAAGCCCGTACGGGGCGTGCTGCGCCGCAGCATCCGCAGCCGCGCGGCCGCCGAGGCGAACGCCTGACACCACCCGTCCGGCCCCCCCCGAGACCCATCCAAGGAGCAGGAGCGCCCGTCATGGTGACCTACGTCAACAAGCTGAACGTCCACGGCGACCTCGTGCGCTTCATGGACGCCAAGGACCGCCTCACCCGCTTCGTCAGCGCCCAGCCCGGCTGCGTCAGCCACCAGACGCTCCGCCTGGTCGGCACCGCCAACTTCTTCGTGGAACTCTCCGTCTGGGAGGACACCGCCGCGCACCGCGCCGCCGTGACCAGCGAGGACTTCCGCGAACTGGCCCGGGAGATCGCCGTCCTCGCCACCCGTGAGCAGGGCCTGTACGAGTCGCTGCCCGAGCAGGCTCCCGCCACCGCCGCCTGACCGGCGACCGGGCCGGGTCCCGGCGGGACTCCGGCCGGCCGCATCCGGGCGCCCCGCCCGCGCGCCCGGTGTTCCCGCGTCCGGCGGGATGGCATGCTGGACGCAACATGAGCTCCGAGCTGCTGGCCGGGGACCCCGGCCGGGAGGCCGACCGCCGGGCCCGCAGGAACCAACTCACCCGGGCCGCCCAGTGGTTCGCCGCCCTCGAAGCCGACCCGTACGCCCGGGTCCTGCGCACCGGCACCGAGACGCCCGACGCCGCCGAGGAGGCCGTCCGCGCCCTCGGCCCGCTGCACCGCAGCGCCCTGCCGGACACCTGGGTCACCGCCGAGCGGGCCGTCGCCGAGGAGGTCGTCGGACATCCCGCCTTCGACGCCCCGGCCCCCGCCCCCGCCCCCGGCGTGTCCGGCGGCGCCCCGCCGCCCTTCCGTAGCGCCGTCCTCACCCTCGACCGGGCCTCGGCCGCGCCGCTCGCCGCGCTCACCGCCTTCGGCGGGCCCCTGCTGTGGGCGGACGACGCCGACCGGCTGGAGAAGCGGACCGCCACCTGGGCCCGCAGGCTCCTGGCCGCCCTGGGCGACCGCTTCGACCTCGCCGAGCACTACGCACGCCGCCTGACCGGCCCGGTCCTCGCCGAGCAGCTGGGCCTCCCCGAGGCCGCGCACGAGCGGTTCTGCCGCCTCCTGCCCGACTGCCGCCACGCCCTCGACGGCCTGCTGTGCCCGCAGAGCCACGCCGCCGCGCGGGCCGGGGAGGCCGCCGAGACCGCCCTGGCCGGGCTCCTGGCCGAAGCCCTGTACCGGCCCACGGCCGACGCCCTGCGGGCTTCGCAGATCATGGCCCTCGGCGTGGCCGAGCCCACCGCCGTCCTCGTCTCCAACGCCGTCCGCCTGCTGCTCGCCGAACCCGGCGGCTGGCGGCGGCTGGCCGAGGACCCGGGCCGGGCCGGGGAGGCCGTCGCACGCACCCTGCGCACGGCGCCCCCCGTACGCCTGGAGTCCCGGGCCGTGCGCTGCGCCGTCACCCTCGCCGGCACCGCGCTGCCCGTGGGCGCCCGCGTCACCCTCCTCGTCGCCGCCGTCAACCGCGACCCGCTGGCCGCGCCGGACGCCCCGCCCTTCGGCCTCTGCACCGACCTGCACTTCGGGCTGTCCGCGCACCTGGTCGGGCCCATCGCCCGGGCCGCCTTGCGCACCCTCGCCGAGACCCTTCCCGACCTGCGCGCCGACGGCGACCCCGTGACCCGCCTGCGCTCCCCCGTCCTGCGCGCCCCGGCGTCCCAGCCGGTGGCAGCGGGCCCCGTTGCCTGAATGGCGCCATTGATCCGAAAAGGGGTCGCTCTCCACCCGCCCGGCTGCGACACTGACGGGCTCCAGCAGTACATCGTTTGTCCGGGCCCAGGAGGCAACCATGACCGATACGCCGGAAGACCAGGCGGCCGCAGCCGAGCCCGACGGCAAGGAGAAGTTCCGCGAGGCCCTGGAGCGCAAGGCCCGGGGCGCCCGCGCCCAGCAGGCCCACCACGAGGGCCGCCTGAAGATCAAGGGCGCCAGCGGCCCCAACGGCCAGAGCCGCACCTTCCGCCGCAAGTCCGGCTGAAACGGGCCGTGCCACCGGATCTCGCGATCCGGTGGCACGGAGAGGGAAGCGACGGGTCACGCCGTGGCGCCGGCCGGCTCCTTCGCCTGGGGGGCCGGAGCGGCCGCCGGGGCCGGGGCCGCCTTCGGGCGGGGGATGGCCAGGGCGAACAGGGCGCCCACGAGGACCACCGCGACCGCGATCCAGATGGCCGGCACCAGGCCGTCCACGAAACGCTGCTGCCCGGTGAAGTCGCCCTGGGCGGCGAAGACGCTCGCCAGGACCGCGATGCCGAGCGCGCCGCCCAGTTCGCGGACCGTGGTGTTGGCGCCCGAGGCCTTGCCCATGTGCTGCGGCGCGACAGCGCCCATGACCACCGTCGCGGTGGGGGCGAAGACCAGGCCCATGCCCGCCCCGGCCAGGACGAACGGGCCGACGAACGCCCAGTCCGACGTGCCGACCCCGACCACCAGGGCGAACCAGGCCAGGCCGGCCCCGGACACCGCCAGGCCCAGCGCCATCAGCCGGCCCGCGCCGACCTTCGCGGCCAGCTTGCCGGCCTGCGGGGCGATGAACATCGGCATGACCGCCCACGGCAGCGTCCACAGGCCCGCCACGAACGCCGAGTGGCCCAGGCCCGTCTGGAGGTACTGGGCGATCAGGAAGGTGGCGCCGAACATGCCGAAGTACACGGCCAGGGAGACCACGTTCGAGAGGGTGAAGGCACGGACGCGGTAGAAGGACAGCGGCAGCAGCGGGGCCGACGCCTTGCGCTCCCAGGCGATGAAGGCCCCCAGGAGGACCACGGCCGCCGCGAACGCGGAGACGACCGGAGCCGAACCCCAGCCCTTCTCGTGCCCGTTGACGATGGCCCAGACGAGGGAGACCACGCCGGCGCAGGCCAGGACCAGGCCCAGCAGGTCCAGCTTCACCGGGGCGCCCCGGCTCTCCGAGACCGCCTTCAGGACCAGCGGGACCGCCACGACGCCCACCGGGACGTTCACCCAGAAGATCCACTGCCAGTCGAGACCGGAGGTGATCGCACCGCCGATCAGCGGCGACAGGGCCACGGCCAGGCCGCTGATGCCGCTCCACAGGCCGATCGCCGCGCCGCGCTTCTCCGCCGGCACCGCCATCGCGAGCAGCGTCAGCGACAGCGGCATCACCGCGGCCGCGCTCATGCCCTGCAGGGCGCGGAAGAGGACCAGCGCCTCCGTGGAGGAGGACAGGGCGCCGCCGACCGAGGTCAGGGTGAACGCGGTGATGCCCGTGACGAAGACGCGCTTGCGGCCGAACCGGTCGCCGAGCGCGGCCGCCGCGAGCAGCAGGCCGGCGAAGCCCAGGATGTAGGCGTTGGTGATCCACTGGAGGTCCTCGACCGAGGCGCCCAGGTCGGCGCGGATCGAGGTCAGCGCGTTGGTCACCATCAGGTTGTCGAGGGCCACCATGAACATCGGCAGGGACACGGCGAGGATGACCGTCCCGAACGAGGGACGGGCGGGTGCACTACTCAACTGATTCTCCAAGAGGGGGTGGCGGGTCACACTCGAGCCGGCAGGGCGAACGCGGCCAGGTCTTCGGCCAGGGCCGCGTTCACCGCGTCCCGCTGCGCGTTGAGGTAGAAGTGGCCGCCGGGGAAGGTGCGGAGGCGGAACGCGCCGTCCGTGGCCCCGGCCCAGGCCGCGGCCTCCTCGGCCGTCACCTGCGGGTCGGCGTCCCCGGTGAGCACGCTGACGGGGCAGCGCAGCCGCGCCCCCGGCCGGGGCGCGTACGTCTCCACCGCCGTGTAGTCGCCGCGCAGGGCGGGCAGCACCATCCCGGCGATGTCCGGGTCGGCGAGCAGGGCGGCGCTGCCGCGGTCCAGGCGGACCACCTCCTCGATGATCCCGGCGTCGTCCCGCAGGTGGACCGTCTCCCGGCGGACCGTGGCGGGGCCGCGGCGGCCCGAGACGACCAGCCCGAGCAGCCGCTCCCCGGACGGCCCGTCCTGCAGCCGCAGCGCGGTCTCGTAGGCGAGCGTGGAGCCCATGCTGTGGCCGAAGAAGACCAGCGGGCCGTCCTCGCAGGAGGACAGGACCCCGGCCAGCTCGTCGGCGAGGGCGTGCAGGTCCGTGCGGACCGGCTCGCCGCGGCGGTCCTGGCGGCCCGGGTACTGCACCGACAGCACCCGCACTCCGGGCGACAGGGCCTCGGAGAGCGGGTGGTAGTAGCTGGCCGCCCCGCCCGCGTAGGGGAAGCAGACCAGGGTCGTCCCGTCGTCGGGGGCCGGGTGGTACTGCCTGAGCCACAGGTCGCGCAGAGGCTGGGGGTCCGCCATGGGGAAGGGTCCGTTCTCTCGTCCGTCGGGGCGGCCGCGCCGCGTCCGTCGGCTCCTACGGCACCAGCACCGGCTCGCCCCCCGCTCGAGAACTCCCGGAGAAGCGCTCAGGCTCCGCCCTCGTGCGGCCGCAGCACGTCCCGCAGCACCCCGCGCGGCAGGCCGCGCAGACGGCGTTCGCGCGGATAGCCGATGGAGACCTCGTCGAAGCGGACCCCGTCGTGGTAGGTGGTCCGCGGGATGTGCAGGTGCCCGTACACCACGGCCGCCGCCCGGTAGCGCAGGTGCCAGTCCGCGGTGAGGGTGGTGCCGCACCACTGGGCGAACTGCGGGTAGCGCAGCACGTCGGTGGGCTCACGCACCAGGGGGTAGTGGTTGACCAGGACGGTCGCCAGCGCCGGGTCCACCTCGTCGAGGCGGGCCTCCGTCGCCGCCACCCGGGCCCGGCACCAGCTGTCGGCGTCCGGGTAGGGATCGGGGTGCAGCAGGAACTCGTCCGTGCACACCACCCCCGACGCGTGGGCGGCGGCCAGGGACTGCTCCTTCGTCAGCCCCGGCGCCCGGAACGAGTAGTCGTAGTGCACGAAGAGCGGGGCGACGGCCACCGGGCCGCCCGCCCCCTCCCACACCGGGTACGGGTCCTCCGGGGTCAGGACGTCCAGCGACCGGCACAGCTCCACCAGGTACCGGTACCGGGCCTCCCCGCGCAGCGAGACCGCGTCGTCCTTCGGCGTCCACAGGTCGTGGTTGCCCGGCGTCCACACCACCCGCGCGAACCGCTCGCGCAGCAGGCCCAGCGCCCACTCGATCTCCGCCGCCGTCTCGCTGACGTCCCCGGCCACCAGCAGCCAGTCCTGCGGCGACCGGGGCACGAGCTGCTCCTCGACCAGCCGCCGGTTCTCCGCGTACACCACGTGCAGGTCGGAGACGGCGAGCAGCCGCCCGGCCGCCGCCATCAGCGGGCCACCTTCCGCAGCCAGGCGTCCACGGCGGCCGCGACGGTGCCCGCGTCCGCGCCCAGCAGCGAGAAGTGGTCGCCGCCCACCTCCGCCACGTGGTCGGCGTACTCCCAGCCGGCCGCGCCCGAGGCCGCCGACGCGGAGGCCCGCACCAGCAGCGTCGGCGCCGCCGCGGGCTCCGGCGTCCAGTCGGCGAACACCCGCAGATGGCCGCCCATCGCGAGGAACCTCCCGTCGTCGGGCACCCCGAGCGGGCCGTCCGGGTCGAGGAGCCGTTCCGTCAGCACCTCCAGTCCGTGCCGGCCCTCGGCGCGCGCGTACGTGTCGAGCAGCACGACCGCCGCCGCCTCCCGGCCGATCTCCAGCAGCTCCCGGGCCACGGCGTGCGCGATCCAGCCGCCGGAGGAGTGCCCCAGCAGCACCGGCCGCGCCGCGCCCGCCGCCTCGGCGACGGCCTCGGCCTGGGCCCGTACCAGCGCCTGCCGGCTGCGCGGCAGCACCGCCTCGCCGCCGAACCCGGGGTGCGCCAGCACCGTCAGGCCCCGCACCCCGGCCAGGGCACCGGCCAGCGCCAGGTACTCGTGCGGGCCGGAGGCCGCGCCCAGCGACGGGAACGCGAACAGGCCCGCCGCGCCCTCCCGGTGCGGCGCCAGTTCCGCGGGGGCCGGCCAGTGCTCCACCGCGGCGCGGGAGTCGTAGCCGGGCACCAGCTCGGCCGCCGCCATCAGCAGCGCCGCGCCCTCGGCGGTACGGCCCTGCGCGTGGGCGCCCCGCAGCAGTCCGGCGAACGTGCCCCCGGCCGGCCGCGGGACCTCCTCGGAGCAGGCTCCGCCGAGCAGCCCGGCCAGGTGCCCGGCCAGCCGCGTCACCGACGGGTGGTCGAAGACGGTGACGGGGGCGAGGGTCAGCCCGGTCGCCTCGCGCAGCGAGCGGACCAGCTGCAGAGCGGTCAGCGACTGGAAGCCCAGCTCGGTGAACGAGCGCTCCACGGACAGCGCTTCGGCGTCGGCGTGCCCGAGCGCGGCGGCCGCGTGGCCGCGCACCAGGGCCGTCAGGGCCGCCGTCCGCTCCGCGGCGGGCAGCGCCGCGAGCCGTTCGCGCGGCGGGATCCCGTCGTCGGCCCGCCGGTTGGCCGCCCGGCGCGGAGGTACGGGCACCAGGGTGCGCAGCAGCGCCGGCACGGGCCGGCCCGAGGCCCGCAACGGGCCCGCGTCGGCCCGGGCGGAGACCAGGGTCAGGCTCCGCGCGAGCGCGTGCCCGAGGGGCGCTGGCCCGGCCGCCCCCGCCAGCGGGGCCAGCCCCGCCGGGGTGCCCTCGGGGTCCGCGCCCCAGCCCAGTACGGCCGCCGGCAGTCCGGCGGCACGGCGGCGGGCGGCCAGCGCGGTGAGGAACGCGCCCAGGACGGCGGTCTCCTCGGCGCAGCCCGCGCCGACGGCGCCGCCGACGCTGGTGACGAACGCCAGCGGGGTGGTGTGCCCGTCCAGGGCGAGCGCGGCGTCCACCGCGGCTTCCAGCGAGGGCCCGTCCGGCCCGGCCAGGTGGACGATGGCCGCGGCCTCCTCGCCGGGCCCCGCCAGCCGTACGCCGTGCCCCTCGGCCAGCTGCCGGGCGGCCTCCTCGGCGCACGGCCCGTCGGAGGCGCCGCTCAGCCGGACCGGCTCCAGGCCTTCGGCGAGCGGGCCCGCCGGGACCGGTTCGGCCCGCACCAGGCGCCGGGCGTAGGCGACGCCGTCGCGCAGGGCCAGCTCCGGCTCCTCGCCGCCCAGCGCCCGCACCAGGGCCTTGCGGCTCGCGTCGCTGTCGTCCACGTCCACCAGCATGAGGCGGCGCGCCCCCTCCTCGGCGAGCCACGCCTGCACCGAGCGCACGAAGCCGCGTACGGCCGCGCCGGCCAGGTCGGGGACGTCCTCCCCATCCAGCACCGCCTCGGCGCCGCTGGTCACCACGGCCAGCGCCGTACCGGCGCACCGGGGTTCGGCGAGCCAGGCGCCGACCAGCTCGCGGACCCCGTCCACCGCGGCCCGCACCCGCGCCCCCGACACCTCGGGCGCACCGCCGCCCCGGATCAACGGCACGAGCAGCAGCCCGGGCAACACCGCCACCGCCCCGGTTCCGTTCCGGGCTTCGGTCCCGGGTGCGGTCCCAGATCCGGCCCGGGCGCCGGTTCCGGTCGCGGCTCCAGCGCCTCCCCCGGTTCCGGTCCCGGTTGTGGTTTCGGCGCCCGCCCCGGTTCCGGCCGCGGCCGCCGTCCCGGTCGCCGCCAGCAGGGCCGGCAGGCCGGGGTACGCGGGCGCCCCGTCGCAGGCCGGGAGCACCGACGGGCCCCGTCCACCGCCGTCCGGTACGCCGACCAGCGCCCGGGTCACGCCCGAGGCCGCCTCGGGGGCTTCGGCGGCCCGCTCCCACACCAGGTGCAGCGGGGTGACGGGCCGTCCGCCCCGGCCGCCCCCCGCCGGGGCCGACAGAGTCACGGTGGCGGCCGCCACCGGCCCGCCCCCGGCGTCGGCCAGCTCCAGCTCCACCACCCCGAACGCCCCGCGCACCGCCCGCACCCGCAGCGAGGACGCACCCGTCGCGTACAGGGCCGTACCGCTCCAGGCGAGCGGCGCCAACGGCTGCTCGCCGGCGGCGAGTACGGGGTACAGGGCCGCTTCCAGCAGGGCCGGGTGCAGGGCGTACCCGTCCGCCTGCTCGTGCAGCGCCTCCGGCAGCACGGCCTCGGCGAAGAACTCCTCACCCCGCCGCCAGACCCGCTCCAGCAGGGGGTGCTCGTCGTCGAGCTCCACCGGCTCGACGCCCCGCGGCGGCCACACCTCCGACCAGCCCCCACGACCCGCCACCCCGAGGCCGGCGTCCGGCCCGAAGCCCGCGTCCGGCCTGACGGCCGCGCCCGTGCCGGCTGTTGCGTCCGCGCCGATGGGCCCGCCCGTGCCGGCTGTTGCGCCCGCGCCGATGGGCCCGCCCGTGCCGGCTCCCGCGCCCGCGCCGACGGTCGCGCCGGAACTGCCTGCCGGAACCGGCCCGGTGGCCGCGCCGGCCGGCCCCGTGAGCATGCCCGCCGCGGCGGTTGCGACCGGTCCGGCGTCCGTGCCCGCGGCGGCGGTGACGCCCGTGCCCGTGCCCGGGGTGAAGGACGGGGCCCGGCCGGGGGCCAGGAGGGCCGTCAGGTGGCGTACCCACGGCTCCTCCCCGTCCGCCGCCTCCGGCCGCGAGACCGCGGTCAGCCTGCGCCGGCCCGCCTCGTCCGGGGCCCCCACCAGCAGCTGGAGCCGGACCCCGCCCCGCTCGGGCAGGACCAGCGCGGCCTCGGCGGCCGCCTCGGCGACCTCCGGCAGGCCGACGGCCCCGCCCGCCGCCAGCGCCGCCTCCACCAGCGCCTCGACGGGCACTTCGCCGCCCGCCGGCCACGGGTGGCTGCGCGCCGAGACCGTCCCGGTGAACAGCACCGAGCCGGCTTCCGGCAGGTCCAGCCGGAACGCGGCCAGCGGATGGCCCGTCGCCGTCATCCCGGACGTGCCCGCCCCCTCGCCGCCCGGCGCGCTGTGCAGCCAGTACGGCTCGTGCCGGAACGCGTACGTCGGCAGCGGCACGGTCCGCGGCCGGTGCGCCGCGAACGCGGGCCGCCAGTCCGCCGGCCCGCCCTGCACGTACAGCTCCGCCACCGAGGCCAGGAACCGCTCCGGGCCCCCGTCGTCACGGCGCAGCGACTCCACGACCGCCGCCCGCCCGGACGCACCGCCCGCGCCGGCCACCGCGTCGAGGGTCTCGGTGATGCCCAGGGTCAGCACCGGGTGCGGGCTGACCTCCACGAAGTAGCGGTGCCCGTCGGCCAGCAGCGCCCGCACCGCCCCCTCGAACCGCACCGTGCTGCGCAGGTTCTCGTACCAGTACTCGGCGTCCAGCGCGGCGCTCTCCACCACCTCGCCGGTCACCGACGAGTACAGCGGCAGCTCCGGCCGCAGCGGCCGCACCGGCGCCAGCACCTCCAGCAGCCGCTCCCGGATCGACTCCACCTGCGGGGAGTGCGAGGCGTAGTCCACGGGGATGATCCGGGCCCGCACCCCCTCGGACTCGTACCGGGCCCGCAGCTCCTCCAGCGCGGCCGGCTCGCCCGCCACCACCGTGGCGGCGGGCCCGTTGACGGTGGCCACCGCGATCCGGCCCGAGTAGCCGGCCACGTCCAGGGCGGCCTGCTCGTGCGACAGCGCCACCGACATCATCCCGCCGCGCCCCGACAGCTCCGTCAGGAGCCGGCTGCGCCGGGCCACGACGAGGGCGCCGTCCTCCAGCGACAGGGCCCCGGCGACCACGGCCGCCGCGATCTCGCCCTGCGAGTGCCCGACGACGGCCGCCGGCTCCACCCCGTACGCCCGCCACAGCGCCGCCAGCGACACCATCACCGCCCACAGCGCCGGCTGGACCACGTCCACCCGCTCCAGGCCCGGCGCGTCCGGCCGGCCCGCGAGCACGTCGAGCAGCGACCAGTCGGTGTGCGGGGCGAGGGCCGCCGCGCACTCCTCGATCCGCGCCCGGAACACCGGTTCGGCGTCCAGCAGGCCGACGGCCATCCCCACCCACTGGGCGCCCTGCCCGGGGAACACGAACGCCACCCTGCCGTACGCACCGGTCTCGGCCGAGCCCGTCACCAGCCCCGGCGCCGCCTCGCCGGCCGCGAGGGCCGCCAGACCCGCCCGGAACTCCTGCGGACCGGAACCCAGCAGCACCGCCCGGTGCTCGAACGCGGACCGGCCCGTCGCCAGCGAGAACCCCACGTCGGCGGGACGGGCTTCCGCAGCCGCCTCCAGGTGCCCGGCCAGCCGGGCGGCCTGCGCCCGCAGCGCCGCCCCCGTCCGGCCCGACAGCACCCACGGCACCACGCCCGGCACCGGCCCGGCGGCGGGAGCCTCCTGCGCCGCGGCCTCCGGCGGTGCCTGCTCCAGGATCACGTGCGCGTTGGTCCCGCTCATCCCGAACGAGGACACCCCCGCACGCCGCGGACGGCCCGTCTCCGGCCAGGGCCGCTCCTGCGTCAGCAGCTCCACCTCGCCCATCGACCAGTCGATCTGCGCCGACGGGGCGTCCACGTTGAGGGTGCGCGGCAGCGTGCCGTGCCGCATCGCCTGCACCATCTTGATGACGCCCGCCACCCCTGCCGCGGCCTGCGTGTGCCCGATGTTCGACTTGACCGACCCCAGCCACAGCGGCAGCCCCGCCGCCCGGCCCTGCCCGTACGTCGCGAGCAGCGCCTGAGCCTCGATCGGGTCGCCCAGCCGCGTCCCCGTCCCGTGCGCCTCCACCGCGTCCACATCGGCCGGACCCAGCCCGGCGCTCTCCAGGGCCTGCCGGATGACCCGCTGCTGCGCCCGCCCGCTCGGCGCGGTCAGCCCGTTGCTGGCCCCGTCCTGGTTGACGGCGGAGCCGCGCACGACGGCCAGCACCCGGTGCCCCTTCGCCACCGCGTCCGAGAGCCGCTCCACCAGCAGCATGCCGACGCCCTCGCCCCACGCCGTGCCGTCGGCGCCGTCCGCGAAGGACTTGCAGCGCCCGTCCGGGGCGAGCCCGCGCTGCCGGCTGAACTCCACGAAAGCGCCCGGCGAGGACATGATCGTGACCCCGCCCGCGAGGGCCATCGTGCACTCACCGCGCCGCAGCGCCTGCACCGCCAGGTGCAGGGCGACCAGGGAGGAGGAGCAGGCGGTGTCCACGGTCACCGCCGGGCCCTCCAGGCCCAGCGTGTACGCGATCCGGCCCGAGGCCACACTGCCCGCGCTGCCCGTGCTGAGGTAGCCGCCGAAACCGTCGGGGACCCGCGCGAGCCGGGTCACGTAGTCGTGGTGGATGACCCCCGCGAACACCCCGACGTCCGTCTGCCGCACCGAGACCGGGTCGATGGACGCGTCCTCGAACGCCTCCCACGCCCCCTCCAGCAGCAGCCGCTGCTGCGAGTCCATCGCCAGGGCCTCGCGCGGGGAGATGCCGAAGAACCCCGCGTCGAAGTCGACGGCCTCGTGCAGGAACCCGCCCTCGCGCACGTACGAGGTCCCCGGCCGGGCCGGGTCCTCGTCGAACAGGGCGTCCACGTCCCAGCCCCGGTTCTCCGGGAACGGCGTGCGCCCGTGCCCGCCGCGCCGCACGAGGTCCCACAGCCCGTCGGGGGAGCCGGCACCGCCCGGGAACCGGCAGCTCATGCCGACGATCGCGATCGGCTCGCGCTCCTTCGCCCCGGCCCGCTCCTCCGCCTCCGCGAGCCGGCGTTTGGTCTCACGCAGGTCGGCGGTGGCCCGCTTCAAGTAGTCGAGGAGCTTGGCCTCGTTGTTCTGGCTGGTGTTCGTCACGTGCGATCGCTCCAACAGGGGTCGGGCTTGCGGGGGGTGCGGCTTCGGGTGGCGGCGTCAGAGCGTCCCCAGCTCGCCGTCGAGCAGGTCGAAGATGTCCTCGGCGGTCGCCCCTTCGAGGTCCGCCGTGCCGGTGTCCGGCGCGACCGCCGCCGTCCGGCCGTTCCAGGCGGCCAGGAGCTCCCGCAGCCGGGCCCCGACCGCCGCCTCGTCGGCCGCGTCCACCGCGCCGATCGCCGACTCCAGCCGGTCGATCTCCGCCAGGACCGCCGCCGGCCCGGCCGGCTCCCCGGCCGTGGCCCCGGCGCCGCCGCCGGCGCCCGCGAACTCCTCCAGCAGCCGCTCCGCGAGCGCCGCCGGCGTCGGGCAGTCGAACACCAGCGTCGGCGGCAGCCGCAGCCCCGTCGCCGCCGTCACCCGGTTGCGCAGCTCCAGCGCCGTCAGCGAGTCGATGCCCAGCGCCTTGAACGGCTTCGCCACGTCGACCGTGTCACCGCTCGCGTGCCCGAACACCACCGCCGTGTTCTCCCGGACGATCTCCAGCAGTTCGCGCTCCCGCGCCACCGGCGACAGCCCCGCCAGCCGCTCCGCCGGCGACACCCCGCCGGGCTGCTGCTGCGCCGCGGCCGCCGCCCGCCGGCCCGCCGAACGGACCAGGCCCCGCAGCAGCGGCGGCACCGGACCGGCCGACCCGGACACCGCGCGCAGGTCCAGCCGCGCCGGGACCAGCACCGCCGCACCGTCCGCGAACGCCGCGTCGAACAGCGCCAGCCCCTCCCGCGAGCCCAGCGCCCCCGCGCCGCCCCGCCGGGGCCGCGACCGCTCGCCGCCGTCCAGATGGGCCGTCATCTCGCTGGCCTCCTCCCACATGCCCCACGCCAGGGACACCGCGGGCAGGCCCAGCGCCCGCCGGTGCAGCGCCAGCGCGTCCAGGGAGGCGTTCGCCGCCGCGTAGTTGGCCTGCCCCGGGTTGCCGAACACCCCGGCCGCCGAGGAGAACAGCACGAACGCCGACAGGTCCAGGTCCCGCGTCAGCTCGTGCAGCGCCAGCGCCGCCCCCGTCTTCGGGCGCAGCACCCGCTCCAGCCGCTCCCCGGTCAGCGACCCGAGGATCCCGTCGTCGAGCACACCGGCCGTGTGCACGACCGCCGTCAGCGGGTGCGCCGCCGGGATCCCCGCCAGCAGCCCCGCCAGCGCCTCCCGGTCCGCCACGTCACAGGCCACGACCTCCGCCCGCGCGCCCAGCTCCGCCAGGGCGGCGGTCAGCTCCGCCGCCCCGGCCGCCCGCGGCCCGCGCCGGCTGGTCAGCAGCAGGTGCCGCACCCCGTACTCCCGCACCAGGTGACGGGCCAGCAGCGCGCCCAGCGCGCCCGTACCGCCCGTGACCAGCACCGTGCCCTCCGGGTCGAAGCCCGCCGGGACCGTCAGCACCACCTTGCCGGTGTGCTTGGCCCCGCTGACGTACCGGAACGCGTCCTTGGCCTGCCGGACGTCCCAGGTCGTGACCGGCAGCGGCGACAACTCCCCGCTCTCGAACAGCTCCACCAGCGCGGCGAGCATCTCGCCGATCCGCTCCGGACCGGCGTCCACCAGGTCGAACGCCCGGTACTCCACCCCCGGGTGCGTCTCGGCGACCTCCGCCGGCACCCGGATGTCGGTCTTGCCCATCTCCAGGAACCGGCCACCGCCCGGCAGCAGCCGCAGCGAGGCGTCCACGAACTCCCGGGCCAGGGAGTCGAGGACGATGTCCACGCCCCGCCCGCCGGTGGCCTCCAGGAACGCGCCCTCGAAGTCCAGGGTCCGCGAGTTCGCCAGGTGCGCCCCGTCCAGGCCCGCCGCCCGCAGCACGTCCCACTTGCCGGGGCTGGCCGTGCCGTACACCTCCAGCCCCAGGTGCCGGGCCAGCTGCACGGCGGCCATGCCGACGCCGCCGGCCGCCGCGTGGATCAGCACCCGCTCGCCGCGCCGCGCCCGGGCCAGGTCCACCAGCCCGTAGTACGCGGTCATGAACACGATCGGCACGGCCGCGGCCTGGGCGAACGTCCACCCCTTCGGGATGCGGTGCACGCTCCGCGCGTCGGCGACGGCCACCGGCCCGAACGCCCCGTCGAAGATGCCCATCACCCGGTCGCCCGGCTTCACCGAGGTCACCCCCGGCCCCGTCTCCAGGACCACGCCCGCGCCCTCGCCGCCGAGCACGAACTCGCCCGGGTACAGGCCCAGCGAGAGCATCACGTCACGGAAGTTGAGGCCCGCCGCACGGACCCCGATCCGCACCTGTCCGGCGCCGAGCGGCAGGTCCGCCTCCGGCGCGGGCACCAGCGCCAGGTTCTCCAGGGTCCCCCGGCCCCGCACGTCCAGCCGCCACGACCCCTCACCGGCAGGCGCGGCCAGCGCCTCCGAGGCCAGCGCCCGCGCCAGCCGCGGCACGAAGAACTCCCCGCCGCGCAAGGCCAGCTGGGGCTCGTCGGCGGCCAGGGCGGCGGGCAGCACGTCCCAGCCGAGGCCGGCGCCCGCATGCCCGGGGCGCGGCCCGTCGGCCAGCACGATCCTGCCCGGGTTCTCCGCCTGCGCGGACCGCACCAGACCCCAGACGGCGGCCGCCGCGAGATCGTGCACGGCCTCTCCCGCCCGGGCGACGACCGCACCGGAGGTCAGCAGCAGCAGCCGGGTCCCGGCGAACCGCTCGTCCGCCTGCCAGTCCCGCAGCAGCTCCAGGACCCGCCCGACCAGCTCCCGCACCCGCTCCGCCGAAGCCTCCCCGGCACCCTCCACGGGCACCACCAGCACCTGCGGAGCCACGGCCGCGGCGGCCGCCTCGGCGAGACCGGCGTACGCGTCGAAGCCGACGCCCGCACCGCGCAGGGCCGTGGCGGCGTAGCCGTCCGCGCCGCCCAGCACGGCCCACGTGCCGCCCGCGTCGGCGGCGCCGTCGAGGGCCAGGCCGGCCCAGTCCAGGCGGAACAGGACGTCGCGCGGCGAGCCGTCCTCCAGCTGTTCGGCGGTGACGGCGCGCAGGGCGAGGGATTCGACGGTGGCGACCGGGGCGCCGGTCTGGTCGGCGAGGGTCAGCGCCACGGAGTCCGTTCCGGCGGCGGTGATGCGCACGCGCAGGGCGGTGGCCCCGGTGGCGTGGAGGGAGAGTCCCGTCCAGGCGAAGGGCAGTCGTGCTGCGCCGTCGCCGGTGACGAAGGAGCCGAGGCCGATGCCGTGCAGGGCGGCGTCGAGGAGGGCGGGGTGGATGCCGTAGCGGTCCGCGTCGGTGGTGGCGTCCTCGGGGAGGGCGATCTCGGCGTAGATCTCCTCGCCGAGTTTCCAGGCGGCCTTCAGCCCCTGGAAGACCGGGCCGTAGGCGAGTCCGGCCGTGCTCAGGGCCTCGTACAGGCCGTCGGTGTCGAGCCGTTCGGCGCCGGCGGGCGGCCACACGGCCAGGCCTTCCCCGGGGGCGGACCCGCCGGGAGCCACCGAACCGGAGGCGTGCCGGGTCCACGGGGTGTCCTCGGGGGCGTCCTCCGACCGCGAGAACACCGTGACCGGGCGCGAGCCCGGCCCCTCGGCCGCAGCCTCCCCGACCAGCACCCGCAGCTGGACACCGCCGTCCTCGGGGAGGACGAGCGGGGCTTCGAGGGTCAGCTCGTCCAGGAACCCACAGCCGGCCTCGTCACCGGCCCGCACCGCGAGCTCCGCGACGGCCGCACCGGGCACCACCGGCTTCCCCAACACCCGGTGGTCGCCGATCCAGGCCGGCCCCCGGGTCGTCAGCCGTCCGGTGAACATCACCCCGTCGGAATCGGGCAGGGCGATCGCGGCACCCAGCAGCGGGTGCCCCGCCGCCTTGAGACCGACCGACTCCACGTCCTGCGGGGCCTGCGGGCCGGTGTCCTCCAGCCAGAAACGCTGCCGCTGGAAGGCGTAGGTGGGCAGGTCGACGCGGGAGGCACCGGACTCGGCGAAGAAGGTGTCCCAGTCGACGGACATCCCGCAGAGGGCTTCCCAGTCCAGGTCCACACCGTGGCGGTGCAGCTCGGAGACCGCCGCGGTCAGGCCCTGTACCTCGTCGCGGCCCCGGCGGAGGGTGGGGACGAGTGCGGTGTTCTCGTCGGTGAGGCAGGGGCGGGCCATGGCGGTCAATACGGCGTCGGGGCCCAGCTCCAGGATGGTGGTGGCGCCTTCGGTTTCGAGGGTGTGGATGGCGTCGTGGAAGCGGACGGCTTCGCGGACGTGGCTGACCCAGTAGTCGGGGCGGGCGATCTCGTCGGTGACGAGGCTGCCGGTGAGGGCGGAGACGAAGGGGATGTTCGGCTGGTGGAAGTCCAGGCCGGAGATGGCGTTCCGGAACTCCTCCAGCATCGGGTCCATGAGGGGGGAGTGGAAGGCGTGGCTGACGCGCAGGGCCTTGGACTTGACGCCCAGGGGGGTGAGCAGCGCGACGACTTCCTCGACGGCTTCCCGCGCGCCGGAGATGACGACGGCCTCGGGGCCGTTGACGGCGGCGATGGCCGCGCCGGGGACCAGCAGCGGGGCGACCTGTTCCTCGCCCGCCCGGACGGAGACCATGACCCCGCCCTCGGGCAGGGCTTCCATGAGCCGCCCGCGTGCGCTGACCAGGACTGCCGCGTCGTGCAGCGACAGCACCCCGGCGACGTGCGCGGCGGCGATCTCGCCGACCGAGTGCCCGCCGACGAACCGCGGGGTGATGCCCCAGGACTCCACCAGGCGGTAGAGGGCGACCTCGATGGCGAAGAGGGCGGGCTGGGTGGTTCCGGTGCGGTCCAGGGCTTCGGCGTTCTCGCCGAAGACGATCTCCTTGAGGCCGTCCCCGAGTTCCGCGCACACCGCGTCGAAGGCGGCCGCGAACACCGGGAACGTCTCGTACAGCTCGCGGCCCATGCCGATCCGCTGGCTGCCCTGCCCTGTGAACAGCACCGCGGGCCCGCTGCCCGGCCCGTTCGCGGACACCGGAGCCGTCGTGGTGGCGCCGTCGCGGGCGAGGGTGCGCAGACCGGCCAGGAACTCCTCGCGGTCCCGGCCCACGACCACGGCGCGGTGTTCCATCTCGGACCGCCCCATCAGGGAGTACGCCACGTCGGCGACGGCCAGCTCGGGCCGTGCCTCGACGTGCGCCAACAGGCGCTCGGCCTGCGCCCGCAGGGCTTCCGCCGAGCGGCCCGAGAGCATCCACGGCACCAGTGCGCCGTCCGCGAGCGGCCGGGCGGTCGTGGTGGCCGGTTCCTGCTCGGGGGCCTGCTCCAAGATGACGTGGGCGTTGGTGCCGCTGATGCCGAACGAGGACACGCCCGCGCGGCGCGTGCGGCCGGTCTCGGGCCAGGCCCGGTCCTCGGTCAGCAGCTCCACCGCGCCGGCCGACCAGTCGACCTGGCTCGACGGGGCGTCGATGTGCAGGGTGCGGGGGAGGACCCCGTGGCGCATGGCCTGCACCATCTTGATGATGCTCGCGACACCGGCGGCGGCCTGGGTGTGCCCGATGTTGGACTTGATGGAGCCCAGCCACAGCGGTTCGCCGTCCGCACGTTCCTGTCCGTAGGTGGCGAGGAGGGCCTGGGCTTCGATGGGGTCGCCGAGCTTGGTTCCCGTGCCGTGGGCTTCGACGGCGTCGACGTCGGCGGCGGTCAGCCCGGCGGCGTCGAGGGCTTGGCGGATGACGCGCTGCTGGGAGGGGCCGTTGGGGGCGGTCAGGCCGTTGCTGGCGCCGTCCTGGTTGACCGCGCTGCCGCGGACGACGGCCAGGACGCGGTGTCCGTTGGCCACGGCGTCCGAGAGCCGTTCCACGAGCAGCATGCCGACGCCCTCGCCCCAGCCGGTGCCGTCGGCGCCCTCTGCGAAGGACTTGCAGCGGCCGTCCGCCGACAGCCCGCGCTGACGGCTGAACTCCACGAAGGTGCCGGCCGAGGACATCACCGTCACCCCGCCCGCCAGGGCCATCGTGCACTCACCGCGCCGCAGCGCCTGCACCGCCAGGTGCAGGGCGACGAGGGAGGAGGAGCAGGCGGTGTCCACGGTCACCGCCGGGCCCTCCAGCCCGAACAGGTACGAGACGCGTCCGGAGGCGACGCTGCCGCTGCTTGCGGTGCCCCGGAAGCCTTCGAGTTCCTGCGGGATCGAGGAGAGCCGCGTCAGGTAGTCGCGGTACATCAGCCCGGCGAAGACGCCCGTACGCGAGCCCTTCATCGCCTTGGGGTCGATCCCGGCCCGCTCGAAGGCCTCCCAGGCGGCCTGGAGCAGCAGCCGCTGCTGCGGGTCCATCGCGAGGGCTTCGCGCGGGGAGATCCCGAAGAACTCCGCGTCGAACTCGGCCACGTCGTGCAGGAAGCCGCCCTCGCGGGTGTACGAGGTCCCCCGGTGCTCGGGGTCGGGGTGGTAGATGGCCTCCAGGTCCCAGCCGCGGTTCTCCGGGAAGCCGGTGATGCCGTCCCGGCCGTCGGCGACCAGCCGCCACAGGTCCTCGGGGGTTTCGACGCCGCCCGGGTAGCGGCAGCTCATGCCGACGATCGCGATCGGCTCGTCGTCGCCGGCCGCCACCGGGGCGGCGGACCGGGCGTCGGTGTCCTCGCCGACCAGCTCGGTCCGCAGGAACTCGGCGAGGGCGGCCGGATTGGGGTGGTCGAAGACCACCGTCGAGGAGAGCCGGACACCCGTCTCGGCCATCAGCAGGTTGCGGAACTCGACCGCCGTGAGGGAGTCGAAGCCCAGCTCGCGGAAGGCCCGCTCGGCGTCCACCGCACCGCCGCCGACGTGCCCGAGGACCGCGGCGGCCCGCGTGCACACCAGGTCCAGCAGGAGCGCCCGCTGTTCGGTCCGGCCCAGTACCGCCAGGCGGTTCGCCAGCGAGGATCCGGTGTCCGCCGCCGCCGCGGCGGTACCGCGCCGCCGGGTCGTGCCGACCAGGGTCCGCAGGAGGCCGGGGGTCTGGTCGCGGGTGCGCAGGGTGCGCAGGTCGAGGGGGACAGGGACGAGGAGGGGTTCTCCGGTGCCGAGGGCGGCGTCGAAGAGGGCCAGGCCCTGGTCGATGGTGAGGGCGTGGATGCCGGAGCGGCCGATGCGTTCGACGTCCTCGTCGGAGAGGGTGTCGCCCATGCCGCCGACCCCGGCCCACAGGCCCCAGGCGAGCGACAGGCCGGGCAGGCCGGCGGCCCGGCGTTCGGCCATGAGGGCGTCGAGGTAGCTGTTCGCGGCCGCGTAGCCGGCCTGTCCCGCACCGCCGAAGACTCCGGCGACGGAGGAGAAGACCACGAAGGCGGAGAGCCCGGCATCCCGGGTCAGCTCGTGCAGGTGGTGGGCCGCGTCCGCCTTGGGGCGCAGGACGGCGGTTACGCGCTCGGGGGTCAGCGCCCCGATCACCCCGTCGTCCAGTACACCGGCGGAGTGCAGGACGGCGGTCAGGGGCCGGTCGAGGGTGTCCAGGAGCGCGGCGAGTGCTTCGCGGTCGGCGGCGTCGCAGGCGGCGATGCGGACGCGTGCCCCCAACTCTTCCAGATCCGTGGCGAGTTCGGTGGCGCCGGGGGCGTTCTCGCCGCGTCGGCTGGTCAGCAGCAGGTCGCGGACGCCGTGCTCGGTGACCAGGTGCCGGGCGAACAGCGCGCCCAGGCCGCCCGTGCCGCCGGTGATCAGGACGGTGCCGTCCCCGAACGCCGGCCCCTCGGCCGGGGCGGGCGTGGCCCGGGCCAGGCGGGGGACGAGGGTCCGGCCGTCCCGCAGGGCGATCTGCTCCTCGCCGGCGGCGAGCGCGGTGGAGATCTCTTCCCAGGTGGCTTCGATGTCGGCGGTCTCGACCAGGGCGAACCTGCCGGGGTTCTCGGTCTGCGCGGTACGCACCAGTCCCCACACGGCGGCCGTGGCCGGGTCCTGCCGCTCGGCGGTGAACACCAGCCGGGAGGCGGCGAAGCGCTCCTCGGCCAGCCAGGACCGCACCAGCCGCAGGGCCTCGGCGACGGCGGAATGCACCTCGCCTGCCGGGGTGCGGGTGACCAGGTACGGGGGAACGCCGTCGCCGTCGCCCTCCTCGTCCAGCCAGGCCCACTCCCCGCCGGTACCGTCCCCGAGCACGGGCTCGACCCATTCCAGGCGGAACAGGGCGTCGCGCAGCGAGCCGTCCTCCAGCTGCTCGGCGGTGACGGCACGCAGGGCGAGGGACTCGACGGTGGCGACGGGCGCCCCGGTCTGGTCGGCGAGGGTGAGTGCCACCGAGTCCGTCCCGGTGGGGGCGATGCGGACCCGCAGGGCAGAGGCGCCGGCCGCGTGCAGGGACACCCCCGACCAGTTGAACGGCAGTCGTGCTGCGCCGTCGCCGGTGACGAAGGAGCCGAGGCCGATGCCGTGCAGGGCGGCGTCGAGGAGGGCGGGGTGGATGCCGTAGCGGTCCGCGTCGGTGGTGGCGTCCTCGGGGAGGGCGATCTCGGCGTAGATCTCCTCGCCGAGTTTCCAGGCGGCCTTCAGCCCCTGGAAGACCGGGCCGTAGGCGAGTCCGGCCGTGCTCAGGGCCTCGTACAGGCCGTCGGTGTCGAGCCGTTCGGCGCCGGTGGGCGGCCACACGGCCAGGCCTTCGCCGGGGGCGGACCCGCCGGGGGAGAGTGAACCGGAGGCGTGCCGGGTCCACGGGGTGTCCTCGGGGGCGTCCTCCGGGCGGGAGTACAGGCTCAGCGCCCGCCGGCCCTGCCCGTCCGGCTCCGCCACCGTGAGCCGCAGCTGGACCCCGCCGTCCTCGGGCAGCACCAGGGGCGCGGCCAGGGTCAGTTCGTCGAGGGTGCCGCAGCCGGCCTCGTCACCGGCCCGCACGGCCAGCTCCACGAGCGCCGCGCCGGGAACGACCGCCCGGCCCAGCACCCGGTGGTCCGCCAGCCAGCCGTGCGAGCGCAGCGACAGCCGGGCGGTGAACAGGAAGCCCCCGGAGTCGGCCAGGGAGATCGCGGTACCGAGCAGCGGATGCCCGGCCAGGCTCAGCCCCAGCTCGGCTGCGACCGCACCGGCGCCGAGCGCGCCCGGGGTACCGGCGGACTTCAGCCAGTACCGCTCGCGCTGGAAGGCGTACGTCGGCAGGTCCGTCACCGCCGGGCGGGTGTCGGCGTGGAAGCGTTCCCAGTCCACCCGTACGCCCCGCACGTGCAGCTGGGCGACGGCGTGCACCAGCGACCACACCTCGGGCCGGTCCCGGCGCAGCGACGGCACCAGCGCGGCCTCGGACTCGGCGGTCAGGCAGGCGCGGGCCATCAGGCTCTGCATGGCGAGCGGCCCGACCTCCAGGTAGGTCGTCACCCCCTCCGACTCCAGCGTCCGCACCGCGTCGACGAACCGCACGGCCTCGCGGACGTGCCGCACCCAGTACTCGGGGTCGCACATCCGGTCGGCGTCCATCAGCTCGCCGGTCAGTGCGTCGACCATCGGGATGCGCGGCGCCCGGAAGGTGAGCGAACGGGCGACCTCCCGGAAGGCGTCGAGCATCGGGTCCATGTGCGGGGAGTGGAAGGCGTGCCCGACGGTCAGCCGCTTGATGCGGTAGCCCTCGGCCTTCCAGCGGTCGCCGAGCCCGGCGATCAGGTCCTCGTCGCCCGAGACCACGAACGCCTCCGGCCCGTTGACGAGGCCGATGCTCACCCGCCCGTCGAGTTCGTCCAGGGCCTCGCGGACCACCTGCTCGGGAGCCTCGACGGCGACCATGCCGCCGCCCGCGGGCAGCTCGTTCATCAGCCGGCTGCGGGCGGTCACCAGGGTCGCGGCGTCGGCGAGCGAGAGCACGCCGGTGACGTGGATGGCGGCCGAGTCGCCGATCGAGCCGCCCGAGACCAGGTCGGGGCGGATGCCCCAGTGCTCCAGCAGCCGGTACAGGGCGACTTCGAGGGCGAAGATGGCCGGCGAGGAGTACAGGGTGCGGTCGATGAGGGCGGACTCGGGGGTGCCCTCGGGGGCGAACACGATCTCGCGGATCGGCCGGTCCAGGTGTCGGTCGAGTTCGGCGCAGACCTCGTCGAAGGCGGCGGCGAACACCGGGAACGCCTCGTACAGTTCACGGCCCATGCCGGGGCGCTGGCTGCCCTGGAAGGTGAACAGGAACGCCGTGCGGCCCTTCCCGGCCGTGCCCCGCACCAGCCCGGGCGCGGCTCCGGCGCCGCCGGCGAGGGCGTCGAGGGCGCCGAGCAGTTCCTCGCGGTCGTCGGCGACGACGGCGACCCGGTGCTCCCAGGTGGAGCGGGATGCGGCCAGCGAGTAGGCGAGGTCGACGGGGGCGGCGGCCGCCGCCTCGGGGGACTCCCGCAGGAACGCGGCCAGCCGCCCGGCCTGGGCCCGCAGGGCCTCGGGGGTGCGGCCGGAGACGAGGAACGGGAGGGTGGCGGGCGGGGTGACGGCGGCGGCCTGCGGCTGCGGCTCCGCGCCCTCGGGCTCCGCGTCGGCGGGGACGGCCTCGGGAGCCTGCTCCAGGATGATGTGCGCGTTGGTGCCGCTGATGCCGAACGAGGAGACGCCCGCGCGGCGCGCGCGGCCGGTCTCGGGCCAGGGCCGGGCCTCGGTCAGCAGCTCGACGGCTCCCGCCGACCAGTCGACGTGGCTCGACGGGGCGTCGACGTGCAGGGTGCGCGGGAGGGAGCCGTGGCGCATGGCCTGCACCATCTTGATGACGCCCGCGACACCGGCGGCGGCCTGCGTGTGCCCGATGTTGGACTTCACCGAGCCCAGCCACAGGGGTGCGGAGCCTGCCCGGTCCTGTCCGTAGGTGGCGAGGAGGGCCTGGGCTTCGATGGGGTCGCCGAGCTTGGTTCCCGTGCCGTGGGCTTCGACGGCGTCGACGTCGGCGGTGGTGAGCCCGGCGCTGTCGAGGGCTTGGCGGATGACGCGCTGCTGGGAGGGGCCGTTGGGGGCGGTCAGGCCGTTGCTGGCGCCGTCCTGGTTGACCGCGCTGCCGCGGACGACGGCCAGGACGCGGTGTCCGTTGGCCACGGCGTCCGAGAGCCGTTCCACGAGCAGCATGCCGACGCCTTCGCCCCAGCCGGTGCCGTCGGCGCCGTCGGCGAAGGACTTGCAGCGGCCGTCCGCCGACAGGCCCCGCTGGCGGCTGAACTCCACGAAGGTCGCGGGCGTCGCCATGACGGTGACCCCGCCCGCGAGGGCCATCGTGCACTCACCGCGCCGCAGCGCCTGCACGGCCAGGTGCAGGGCGACGAGGGAGGAGGAGCAGGCGGTGTCCACGGTCACCGCCGGGCCCTCCAGGCCCAGCGTGTACGAGATGCGGCCGGAGGCGATGCTGCCCGCGCTGCCGTTGCCGAGGTAGCCCTCCAGCTCCTCGGGCACCTCGGCGACGCTCGTCCCGTAGTCGTGGTACATCAGCCCGGCGAAGACCCCGACCCGCTGCCCCTTCACCGACAGCGGGTCGATGCCCGCCCGCTCGAACGCCTCCCACGAGGTCTCCAGCAGCAACCGGTGCTGCGGGTCCATCGCCTGCGCCTCGCGCGGCGACACCCCGAAGAACCCCGCGTCGAACTCCCCGGCGGCGTCGAGGAAACCGCCTTCGCGGGTGTACGAGGTCCCCCGCCGCTCCGGGTCCTCGTCGTACAGGGCCTCCACGTCCCAGCCCCGGTCGGAGGGGAAGACGCAGATGCCGTCCCGGCCGCCCGACACCAGCTCCCACAGGTCCTCCGGTGTCCGCACGCCACCGGGGTAGCGGCAGCTCATCCCGACGATCGCGATCGGCTCGGTGGCCTCCGCCTCCACCTCGCGAAGCCGTCGAGTCGTCTGACGCAGGTCGGCGGTGACCCGCTTCAGGTAGTCAACGAGCTTCGTTTCGTCCGACATCGGTGTATCGCCTTTCAAGGAATTCCTGTGCTTCGGAGCTTCGGAGCTTCGGATCGGTGCGGGGAGGAACGGGGGGGCGGGACGTGGGCGGGATGTGGGGGAAGGGGGCGGGGAGGACGGTGGTGGCTACAGGGATCCGAATTCCTTGTCGATCAGGTCGAAGAGTTCGTCGGTGGTGGCCGATTCGATCTCACGCTCCTCGGACGCGGCACGAGCGCCGCTCGCGGCGTCCACGGGCTGGGACGCCGCCGCGCCGGAGGCGCCGAGCCGCTCCAGGAGGGCGCGCAGCCGGGCCTCCGCCTTCCCGCGCAGCACGTCGTCCTGCGCGAGGGAGGCGAGGACGGGCTCCAGGGAATCCAGCCGTTCGGCGAAGGCGTGCTCCGCGTACGCGTCGACCAGCTCGGCCCGCAGGTACCCGGCGAGCGCGGCTGGCGTCGGGTAGTCGAACACCACCGTCGCGGGCAGGGCGAGACCCGTCACCGGGCCCAGCCCGTTGCGCAGTTCGAGCGCGGTGAGGGAGTCGAAGCCCAGCTCGCGGAACTGCCGTTCGCCGTCCACCGCCGAGGCCCGCGCATGCCCGAGGACCAGCGCCACCTGACCGCACACGAGGTCCAGCAGGACGCCGTCCCGCTCCTCGGCGGGCAGCGCCAGCAGCCGGTCGCGCAGCGACGGCCCGGTGGCCGCGGCCCCGCTGGGCTCCGCCGCCCGGGCGACGGCCCGCCGGGCCGATCCGGCGGTCAGGGCCCGCAGGAGGCCGGGGGTCTGGTCGCGGGTGCGCAGGGTGCGCAGGTCGAGGGGGACGGGGACGAGGAGGGGTTCTCCGGTGCCGAGGGCGGCGTCGAAGAGGGCCAGGCCCTGGTCGACGGTCAGCGGGCGGACGCCGGAGCGGCCGATGCGTTCGATGTCTTCTGCGGAGAGGGTGTCGCCCATGCCGCCGACTCCGGCCCACAGGCCCCAGGCGAGCGACAGGCCGGGCAGGCCTGCGGCCCGGCGTTCGGCCATGAGGGCGTCGAGGTAGCTGTTGGCGGCCGCGTAAGCACCCTGGCCGGCACTGCCGAAGACCCCGGCGACGGAGGAGAAGACCACGAACGCCGACAGGTCCGAGCCTGCGTCCCGGGTCAGCTCGTGCAGATTGACCACCGCATCCGCCTTGGGCCGCATGACCTCGGCCACCCGCTCGGGGGTCAGCGCCCCGATCACCCCGTCGTCCAGCACACCGGCGGAGTGCAGGACGGCGGTCAGGGGCCGGTCGAGGGAGTCCAGGAGGGCGGCGAGTGCCTCGCGGTCGGCGGCGTCGCAGGCGGCGATCCGTACCCGTGCCCCCAGCTGTTGGAGTTCGGTGGCGAGTTCGGTGGCGCCGGGGGCGTTCTCGCCGCGTCGGCTGGTCAGCAGCAGGTCGCGGACGCCGTGCTCGGTGACCAGGTGGCGGGCGAACAGCGCGCCCAGGCCGCCCGTGCCGCCGGTGATCAGGACCGTGCCGTCCCCGAACACCGGACCCTCGACTGGGGTAGCGGCGGCCCGGGCCAGGCGCGGCACGAGCACCAGGCCGTCCCGCAGGGCGAACTGGGCCTCGTCCGTGCCGAGGGCCCGCGGCAGCAGGTTCCAGCCCGAGTCCACGTCCGCGGCCTCCACGAGCACGAACCTGCCGGGGTTCTCGGCCTGCGCGGAACGCACCAGCCCCCACACAGCCGCCGTGTCCGGGGCCGGCCCGGTGGCGGTGAACACCAGACGGGACGCGGTGTACCGCTCGTCCGCCAGCCAGGACTGGAGCACCGCCAGCGCCCCGGCCACCGTCCCCGGCGCGGGCAGCACCACCAGGTCCGGCACCGTCCGGCCCCCGTCCACGGCCGCCCGCAGCCCGGCCAGGTCCGGGTACGCGGCGAACGGAACGCCCGCACGCTCCAGCCCCCGCGCGGCGGGCGACCCTTCGGCGTCGACCACCGCCCAGTCGAGGACCGACTCGGCGGCCTCCGCAGAGGAGGCCTCCGCCCACTCCAGGCGGAACAGCGCGTCCCGCAGCGCTGCGTCACCGAACTGCTCGGCCGACACGGCGCGCAGGGCGAGGGATGCGACGGCCGCGACGGGTGCCCCGGCCGGGTCGGTGAGGGTCAGCGCCACGGAGTCCGCCCCGGCGGGCGCGATCCGCACCCGCACGGCAGAGGCCCCGGCCGCGAACAGCGACACCCCGGTCCAGACGAAGGGCAGTCGCGCCCCGCCGCCGTCGGAGTCGGAGAGGAACGGGCCCAGGCCGATGCCGTGCAGGGCGGCGTCGAGGAGGGCGGGGTGGATGCCGTAGCGGCCCGCGTCGGTGGTGGTGTCCTCGGGGAGGGCGATGTCGGCGTAGACGTCCTCGCCGAGCTTCCAGGCAGCCTTCAGCCCCTGGAACACCGGCCCGTAGTCGAGGCCTACCTCGGACATCGCGGCGTACAGACCCTCCGCGTCCAGGGGCACGGCCCCGGCCGGCGGCCACTCGGCCGGACCGGCCTCGGGGGCGCGGTCGGCGAACGACAGCGTCCCGTCGGCGTGCCGGGTCCAGGGCTCCCCCGCAGGGGCGTCCTCGGCCCGGGAGTAGACCCGTACGGACCGCCGCTCCTCCGCGTCGGGCCCGCCGACCAGCACCCGGACCTGGACCCCGCCGTCCTCGGGCAGCACCAGCGGGGCCTCCAGGGTCAGTTCGTCCAGCGTGTTGCAGCCGGCCTCGTCACCGGCCCGCACGGCCAGCTCCACCAGCGCGGCGCCCGGTACGACGGCCTGCCCCATGACCCGGTGGTCGTCCAGCCAGCGGTGGGTGCGCAGGGACAGCCGGGCGGTGAGCAGGAACTCCTCGGACTCGGGCAGCGTGACCGCCGCCCCGAGCAGCGGGTGGTCCGCCGCGTCGAGCCCGGCGTGCCCGGCGTCGGCGGTGGCCGGGGCCGTGTCGTGGATCCAGAAGGTCTCGTGCTGGAAGGCGTAGGCGGGGAGGCCGACGCGGGTGACGTCCGTGCCGGTGAAGAAGGCGGTGCGGTCGGCGAGGCCGCCTGCGGTGAGGAGGTGGGCGAGCGCGGTGACCGCGGAGTCGGCCTCGTCGCGGTCCCGGCGGAGGGTGGGGACGAGTGCGGTGTTCTCGTCGGTGAGGCAGGGGCGGGCCATGGCGGTGAGTACGGCGTCGGGGCCCAGTTCCAGGATGGTGGTGGCGCCTTCGGACTCCAGCCTCCGGACGGCGTCGTGGAAGCGGACGGCTTCGCGGACGTGGCTGACCCAGTAGTCGGGGTGGGCGATCTCGTCGGTGACGAGGCTGCCGGTGAGGGCGGAGACGAAGGGGATGTTCGGCTGGTGGAAGTCCAGGCCGGAGATGGCGTTCCGGAACTCCTCCAGCATGGGATCCATGAGGGGGGAGTGGAAGGCGTGGCTGACGCGCAGGGCCTTGGACTTGACGTCCTGCGCCGCGAGCAGCGCGACGACACCTTCGACGGCTTCCCGGACCCCGGAGATGACCACGGCGTTCGGTCCGTTGACGGCGGCGATGGCCGCGCCGGGCACGAGCAGCGGTGTGACCTGGTCTTCGGAGGCCTGGACGGAGACCATGATCCCGCCCTCGGGCAGGGCTTCCATGAGCCGCCCGCGTGCGCTGACCAGGACTGCCGCGTCGTGCAGGGACAGCACTCCGGCGACGTGTGCGGCGGCGATCTCGCCGACCGAGTGGCCGCCGACGAACCGCGGGGTGATGCCCCAGGATTCGACGAGTCGGTAGAGGGCGACCTCGATGGCGAACAGGGCGGGCTGGGTGGTTCCGGTGCGGTCCAGGGCTTCGGTGTCCTCGCCGAAGACGATCTCCTTGAGGCCGTCCCCGAGTTCCGCGCACACCGCGTCGAAGGCGGCCGCGAACACCGGGTACGTCTCGTACAGCTCGCGGCCCATGCCGATCCGCTGGCTGCCCTGGCCCGTGAAGAGCACCGCCAGCCGCCCGCGTCCCGTCGCCTGGCCGGTGACCACCGACGGGTCCGGCTCGCCGGAGGCCAGGGCCGTCAGGCCCCGCACCAGCGTGTCGCGGTCCCGGCCCACGACCACGGCGCGGTGTTCCATCTCGGACCGCCCCGTGAGGGAGTACGCCACATCGGCCACGTCCAGCTCGGGCCGCTGTTCCAGGTGGTCGGCCAGCCGGGCGGCCTGTGCCCGCAGGGCTTCGGGCGAACGGGCCGACAGCGCCACCGGCACCGGACCGGACACCGGCTCGCCGTCCCGCCCGGGGTTCTGCTCCGGGGCGGCCTCCAGGATCACGTGGGCGTTGGTGCCGCTGATGCCGAACGAGGAGACGCCCGCGCGGCGCGGCCGCCCCGTCTCCGGCCACGGCCGGGCCTCGGTAAGGAGCTCGACGGCTCCGGCCGACCAGTCGATGTGGCTCGACGGGGCGTCCACGTGCAGGGTGGGCGGCAGCACGCCGTTGCGCATCGCCTGCACCATCTTGATGACCCCCGCCGCGCCGGCGGCGGCCTGGGTGTGCCCGATGTTGGACTTGATGGAGCCCAGCCACAGCGGTTCGCCGTCCGCTCGCTCCTGCCCGTAGGTGGCGAGGAGGGCCTGGGCTTCGATGGGGTCGCCGAGCTTGGTTCCCGTGCCGTGGGCTTCGACGGCGTCGACGTCGGCGGTGGTGAGTCCGGCGCTGTCGAGGGCTTGGCGGATGACGCGCTGCTGGGAGGGGCCGTTGGGGGCGGTGAGGCCGTTGCTGGCGCCGTCCTGGTTGACGGCGGAGCCGCGGACGACGGCCAGGACGCGGTGTCCGTTGGCCACGGCGTCCGAGAGCCGTTCCACGAGCAGCATGCCGACGCCCTCGCCCCAGCCGGTGCCGTCGGCGCCCTCTGCGAAGGACTTGCAGCGGCCGTCGGCCGCGAGCCCGCGCTGACGGCTGAAGTCGACGAAGGTCTCCGGGGTCGACATGACGGCCACGCCGCCCGCGAGGGCCATCGTGCACTCACCACGCCGCAGGGCCTGCACCGCCAGGTGCAGGGCGACGAGGGAGGAGGAGCAGGCCGTGTCGACCGTCACCGCCGGGCCCTCCAGGCCCAGCGTGTACGAGACGCGTCCCGAGGCCACGCTGCCCGCCCCCGCCGTGCCGCGGAAGCCCTCCAGCCCGTCCGGAATCGCCGAGAGCCGGGCGAGGTAGTCGTGGTACATCAGGCCGGTGAAGACGCCGGTCCGCGTGCCCCGGGCGCGCTCCGGGTCGATGCCCGCGTCCTCGAAGGCCTCCCAGGCCGTCTCCAGCAGCAGCCGCTGCTGCGGGTCCATCGCAAGGGCCTCGCGCGGGGAGACGCCGAAGAAGCCGGCGTCGAACTCCGCCGCGCCGTGCAGGAACCCGCCCTGGTCCGCGTACGAGGTGCCCGGGTGGTCCGGGTCCGGGTCGAAGAGGTGGTCGAGGTCCCAGCCGCGGTTGTCGGGGAAGGCGGTGATGCCGTCCCGGCCGTCGGCGACCAGCCGCCACAGGTCCTCGGGGGTTTCGACGCCGCCCGGGTAGCGGCAGCTCATGCCGACGATCGCGATCGGCTCGTCGTCGGCGATCCCCGCCGCGGGCGCCTGTCCGTCCCCTACGCCGGTGTCCTCGCCGACCAGCTCGGTCCGCAGGAACTCGGCCAGGGCGGCCGGATTGGGGTGGTCGAAGACCAGGGTGGCCGAGAGCCGGATCCCGGTCTGCGCGATCAGCGCGTTGCGGAACTCGACGGCGGTGAGGGAGTCGAAGCCCAGCTCGCGGAAGGCCCGCTCGGGCTCCACGACGGACGGATCGCTGTGCCCCAGCACCGCCGCGGCCTGCGCACTGACCAGGTCGAACAGGAGCGCCCGCTGCTCGGCGACCGCCAGGCCGGCCAGCCGGTCCGCCCAGGCCGACCCGCCCTGGGCGGTGGCACCGGAGCCGACGGCGGCGGTCCGGCGGCGCGGCGCGGGCACCAGCCCGCGCAGCAGGACCGGGATCCGGCTCTGGCGGCGCAGGGTGCGCAGGTCGAGGGGGACGGGGACGAGGAGGGGTTCTCCGGTGCCGAGGGCGGCGTCGAAGAGGGCCAGGCCCTGGTCGACGGTCAGCGGGCGGACGCCGGAGCGGCCGATGCGTTCGACGTCCTCTGCGGAGAGGGTGTCGCCCATGCCGCCGGCCCCGGCCCACAGGCCCCAGGCGAGCGACAGGCCGGGCAGGCCGGCGGCCCGGCGCTCGGCTATGAGGGCGTCGAGGTAGCTGTTCGCGGCCGCGTAGCCGGCCTGCCCGGCGCCGCCGAACAGGCCGGCGGCAGAGGAGAAGACGACGAACGCGGCGAGGTCCGCGCCCGCGTCCCGGGTCAGCTCGTGCAGGTGGCGTGCCGCGTCCGCCTTGGGGCGCAGCACGTCGGAGACGCGTTCCGGGGTCAGGGAGGACACCACTCCGTCGTCCAGTACACCGGCGGAGTGCAGGACGGCGGTCAGGGGCCGGTCGAGGGTGTCCAGGAGGGCGGCGAGTGCTTCGCGGTCGGCGGCGTCGCAGGCGGCGATGCGGACGCGTGCCCCCAACTCTTCCAGATCCGCGGCGAGTTCGGTGGCGCCGGGGGCGTTCTCGCCGCGTCGGCTGGTCAGCAGGAGGTCGCGGACGCCGTGCTCGGTGACCAGGTGCCGGGCGAACAGCGCGCCCAGGCCGCCCGTGCCGCCGGTGATCAGGACCGTGCCGTCCCCGAACGCGGGCCCCTGGGCCGGGGCGGGCGTGGCCCGGGCCAGGCGGGGGACGAGGACCCGGCCGTCGCGGAGGGCGATCTGCTCCTCGCCGGCGGCGAGCGCGGTGGAGATCTGTTCCCAGGTGGCTTCGATGTCGGCGGTCTCGACCAGGGCGAACCTGCCGGGGTTCTCGGTCTGCGCGGTACGCACCAGTCCCCATACGGCGGCCGTGGCCGGGTCCTGCCGCTCGGCGGTGAACACCAGCCGGGAGGTTGCGAAGCGCTCCTCGGCCAGCCAGGACCGCACCAGCCGCAGGGCCTCGGCGACGGCGGAATGCACCTCGCCGCCCGGGGTGGGCGTGACCACGTAGGCGGGGACGGTCTCCCCTTCCTCACCCAGCCGCACCCAGGTACCCAGCTCCCCGCCGCCGACGGCGACGGCCGCCTCGGCCCAGTCCAGGCGGAACAGGGCGTCGCGCAGCGAGCCGTCCTCCAGCTGTTCGGCGGTGACGGCGCGCAGGGCGAGGGATTCGACGGTGGCGACGGGCGCCCCGGTCTGGTCGGCGAGGGTGAGTGCCACCGAGTCCGTCCCGGTGGGGGCGATGCGGACCCGCAGGGCAGAGGCCCCGGCCGCGTGCAGGGAGACCCCCGACCAGTTGAACGGAAGCCGCGCCCGCCCAGGTTCCTCGGGCACGAAGGAACCGAGCCCGATCCCGTGCAGGGCGGCGTCCAGCAGCGCCGGGTGCAGGCCGAAGCGGGCGGCGTCGGCGGTCGCCGCCTCAGGGAGGGCGACCTCGGCGTAGACCTCCTCGCCGAGCTGCCAGGCGGCCGTCAGCCCCTGGAAGGCGGGCCCGTAGCCGAAGCCGAGCGCGTCCAGCACCTCGTACAGGCAGTCGGTGTCGAGCGCGGTGGCCCCCGCGGGCGGCCAGACGGCCAGGGGCACGCCCGGCACGTCCGGGGTGGCGACGACCGCACCGGCGGCGTGCCGGACCCACGGCTCGGCGGCGTCGGCGTCCTCCGGGCGGGAGAACAGGCTCAGCGCCCGTCGGCCGTGTCCGTCCGGTTCGGCCAGCATCAGCCGCAGCTGGACGCCGCCGGACGGCGGGAGGACGAGCGGGGCCTCGATCGTCAGGTCGTCGAGCAGCCCGTGGCCGACCTCCTCACCGGCCCGTACGGCCAGCTCCACCATGGCCGCGCCGGGGAACACGACCTGGCCGTGCACCTGGTGGTCGCGCAGCCACGGGTGGGAGTGGAGGGAGAGCCGGCCGGTGAACAGCATTCCCGATGCACCGGGGAGCGTGACGGCGGCGCCGAGGAGGGGGTGGTCGGCGGCGGCGACACCCGCCGAGGCCACGTCGCCGACCGAGCCGACGGAGGTGGACACCCAGAACGTCCGGTGCTGGAAGGCGTACGTGGGCAGGTCCACGCGCGCGGCGCGGGAACCGGCGAAGAACGCCGCACGATCGGCGACGGCCCCGGCGACGAACAGCCGCCCGAGGGCGGTGACGGCGCAGACGGCCTCGTCGCGGCCCCGGCGGAGGGTGGGGACGAGAGCGGTGTTCTCGTCGGCGAGGCAGGGGCGGGCCATGGCGGTCAGCACGCCGTCCGGGCCCAGCTCCAGGATGGTCGTGGCACCTTCGGACTCCAGCGTCCGGACCGCGTCGTGGAAGCGGACGGCTTCGCGGACGTGGCTGACCCAGTAGTCGGGGTGGGCGATCTCGTCCGTCACCAGGCCGCCGGTGAGGGCGGACACGAAGGGGATCTCGGGGCGGTGGAAGTCCAGGCCGGAGATGGCGCTCCGGAACTCCTCCAGCATCGGGTCCATGAGCGGGGAGTGGAACGCGTGGCTGACGCGCAGGGCCTTCGCCTTCACGTCCTGCGCCGCGAGCAGCGCCACGACACCCTCGACGGCTTCCCGAACCCCGGAGATGACCACGGCCTCGGGCCCGTTGACGGCGGCGATCGCGGCGCCGGGCACGAGCAGCGGAGTGACCTGCTCTTCGGAGGCCTGGACGGAGACCATGATCCCGCCCTCGGGGAGGGCTTCCATGAGCCGCCCGCGTGCGCTGACCAATGCGGCCGCGTCGTGCAGCGACAGCACCCCGGCGACGTGTGCGGCGGCGATCTCGCCGACAGAGTGCCCGCCGACGAACTCCGGGACCACACCCCAGGACTCCACCAGCCGGTACAGGGCCACCTCGATGGCGAACAGGGCCGGCTGGGTGGTTCCGGTGCGGTCCAGGGCTTCGGCGTCCTCGCCGAAGACGATCTCCTTGAGGCCGTCCCCGAGTTCCGCGCACACCGCGTCGAAGGCGGCCGCGAACACCGGGTACGTCTCGTACAGTTCCCGGCCCATGCCCGGCCGCTGGCTGCCCTGCCCCGTGAACAGCACCGCCGGGCCGCCGCCGGGACCGGCCGGCGAGCCGCCGCCGTCGCGCTCCAGGTTGCGCAGACCGGCCAGGACCTCCTCGCGGTCCCGGCCCACGACCACGGCGCGGTGTTCCAGGTCCGTACGTCCCGTCAGGGAGTACGCCACATCGGCCACGTCCAGCTCGGGCCGCTGCGCCAGGTGGTCGGCCAGCCGGGCGGCCTGTGCCCGCAGGGCTTCGGGCGAACGGGCCGACAGCGCCACCGGCACCGGACCGGACACCGGCTCGCCGTCCCGCCCGGGGTTCTGCTCCGGGGCGGCCTCCAGGATCACGTGGGCGTTGGTGCCGCTGATGCCGAACGAGGACACGCCCGCGCGGCGCGGCCGCCCCGTCTCCGGCCACGGCCGCTGCTCCGCGAGCACTTCCACCGCGCCCGCCGACCAGTCCACCTCCGCCGACGGCGCGTCCACGTGCAGGGTGCGCGGGAGGACCCCGTGCCGCATGGCCTGCACCATCTTGATGATCCCCGCGACACCGGCCGCGGCCTGGGTGTGCCCGATGTTGGACTTCACCGACCCGAGCCACAGCGGTTCGCCGCCCGCACGCTCCTGGCCGTAGGTGGCCAGCAGCGCCTGGGCCTCGATCGGGTCGCCCAGCTTCGTCCCCGTGCCGTGCGCCTCCACCGCGTCCACGTCGGCGGCGGTCAGCCCGGCCGCGTCGAGGGCCTGGCGGATGACCCGCTGCTGCGAGGGGCCGTTGGGGGCGGTCAGGCCGTTGCTGGCGCCGTCCTGGTTGACCGCCGAGCCCCGTACGACGGCCAGCACCGGATGCCCGTTGCGCACGGCGTCCGACAGGCGCTCCACCAGCAGCATGCCCACGCCCTCGGCGAAGCCGGTGCCGTCCGCGCCGTCGGCGAAGGACTTGCAGCGGCCGTCCGGGGCCAGCCCGCGCTGGCGGCTGAACTCCACGAACGTCGACGGCGTGGACATCACCGTCACCCCGCCCGCCAGGGCCAGCGTGCACTCCCCGCGCCGCAGCGCCTCACCGGCCAGGTGCAGGGCCACCAGGGACGCCGAGCAGGCCGTGTCCACGGTCACCGCCGGACCCTCCAGGCCCAGGACGTACGAGATGCGGCCCGACACCACGCTCGCCGCGCTGCCCGTCCCCACGTATCCGCCGAGGTCGTCGGCGGAGGCGGCGGCCAGCGTCCCGTAGTCCTGCCCGTTCGTGCCGATGAACACCCCGGTCGCGGATCCGCGCAGCGGCGCCGCGTCGAGCCCGGCCCGCTCCACGGCCTCCCAGGCCGTCTCCAGCAGCAGCCGCTGCTGCGGGTCCATCGCCAGGGCCTCGCGCGGGGAGATCCCGAAGAAGGCGGCGTCGAACTCCGCCGCGCCGCGCAGGAACCCGCCCTCCCGGACGTACGAGGTGCCCGTCCGCTCCGGGTCCTCGTCCACGAGCCGGTCGAGGTCCCAGCCGCGGTCGGCGGGGAACGCGGTGATCCCGTCGGCCCCGGACGCCAGCAGCTCCCAGAAGTCCTCCGGAGACTCCACCCCGCCCGGGAAGCGGCAGCTCATCCCGACGATGGCGATCGGCTCGCCGGCGGCGGCCTCCACCTCCCGCAGGCGGTCGTTCGCCTTGTCCAGGTCGGAGGTGACGCGCTTCAGGTACTGCAGCAGCTTCGCTTCGTTGGAGGTCTGGGGCGTGTTGGACATGCTGGAAGGTCACCCGGTTCGTGTGGTGGTGCGTGGCGGGCAGGCGTGGTGGTGGGGGAGGGGAGTACGGGAGGCCGTCGGCGCGGGGACGGGGCCCGGCCGGCACGGGGACGGCGCCCCGGCCGGCGCGGGGGAGCGGGCTAGAGCGCGCCGTACTTCTGGTCGATGTAGGCGAACACGTCCCCGGCGTCGGCGTCGTCGAGCTCCAGGGCCGCGGGCTCCTCCGCCCCGGCCGGGTCGATCTTCCCCAGCAGGACGCGCAGCCGGTCGGCGATCTCCGTACGGGCGCCGTCCGCCTCGTCCAGTGCGAGGGCCGCGCGTTCCAGCCGCTCCACGTCCGCGATCAGCGCGGCGGTGGGGTCCTCGTCCAGCCCCAGGTCGCAGAGGAGCTGTCCGGCGAGGGCGAGCGGCGTCGGGTGGTCGAACACCATCGTGGGGCTGAGCCGCATCCCGGTGGCGGAGCCGAGCCGGTTGCGGAACTCGACGGCGGTCAGGGAGGCGAAGCCCAGCTCGCGGAAGGTGCGGTGCGGCTGGACCGTCCGCTTGTCCGCGTGGCCCAGGACGACCGCGGTGTGCACGCACACCAGGTCCACCAGGGCCGCCGTCCGCTTCTCGGGGGCCAGCGCGGCGATCCGCTCGCGCAGCCCGGCCCCGGTCGCGGCGGTGTCCCCGTCCGCCCCGCGGCCCGGTCCGGCGGCCAGGGCGTCGAGCACCCGGGCGGCCTCCGGGACACCCGTGAGGAGGGCGCTGGGGCGGCCGGCGGTGAAGTCCCGGGTGAAGCGCTCCCAGTCGAGGTCGCCGATCACCGTCGTGGGGGCACCCGCGGCGACGGCCCGGGCGACCGCCGGGACCACGTGCTCGGGGCGCATCGGCACCACCCCGCCCCGGGCCAGCCGCTCGTCCACCTCGCCCGTGCCGTCGGTGGCCATGCCCCCGCCCGCCCAGGCGCCGAACGCGATCGACACGGCCGGCAGGCCGAGGCCCCGGCGCCGCTCGGCGAGCGCGTCCAGACCGGCGTTGGCGGCGGCGTAGTTGGCCTGCCCGGGAGAGCCCAGGGTGCCCGCGACGGAGGAGAACAGCACGAAGGCGTCCAGGTCCGCGTCCCGGGTGAGCTCGTCCAGGTGACGGGCCGCGAGCACCTTGGACCGCAGGACGGACTCGAACCGCTCGGGCGTCAGGGTCTCCACCAGGCCGTCGTCGAGGGTGCCCGCGGTGTGCAGGACAGCGGTCAGCGGCTCGTCGGCCGGGACGGCCGCGAGCAGCGCCGCAAGGGCGGCGCGGTCGCCGGCGTCGCAGGCGGCGATGGTGGTGGGGACGCCCAGCGCGGTGAGTTCCGTGAGGAGTTCGGGCGCTCCGGGCGCCTGGAGGCCGCGCCGGCTGGTGAGCAGGAGCCGGGTGGCGCCGTTCGCGGCGAGCCAGCGGGCGAAGCGGGCGCCGAGGGCGCCGGTTCCACCGGTGACGAGTACGGTCCCGCGCGGAGTCCAGCCGTCGGCGGGAGCGGCCGTCCGGGTGAGGCGGCGCCCGAGGACGCCGGAGGCCCGTACCGCGGCCTGGTCCTCGCCGCCGTCCGCCGCGAGCAGGGAGGCCAGCCGCTCCTGGGCCCGCGGGTCGGCGGGCTCGGACGGCAGGTCCACCAGCCCGCCCCACGACTGGGGGCACTCCAGCGCCGCGACCCGGCCCAGCCCCCACACCTCCGCCTGCCGGGCGTCGGCGGGCGACTCACCGGGGCCGGCCGCGACCGCGCCCCGGGTGACCGTCCACAGCGGAGCCGCTGAGGACGCGTCACCGAGGGCCTGGAGCAGCAGCAGCGTCCCGGCGAGCCCGCCGGAGACGGCGGAGCCGTCCGTACGGTCCCGGGTGTCGAGGGCGAGCAGCGACAGCACCCCGGCGAGGGCCGGGGCGTCGCGCTCCGCCTCCGCGAGGAACGCGCGGTACTCCGCCCGGCCGGCGGGGTGCGCGGGCACGGCCCGTACGAGCGCCTTGGCGCCGTACCGGGTCAGGGCCCGGACCACCGCGTCCGTCCAGGCGTCCGCCGTGTGCCCGGCGGGTACGGCCACCAGCCAGGTCCCCGACAGGGCGGGCCGGGCCGGCTCCTGCGCGAGCCGGGTCCACGTCACCTCGTACGTCCAGTCCGCCGCGGCCGACCGCTCCCGCTCCCGGGCCCGCCAGGAGGCGAGCAGCGGGAGCGCGGCGCGCAGCGCGTCCAGGGACGCCTCGTCCCCGGTGCCGTCCAGGTCCAGCGCCGAGGCCAGGGAGGCGGCGTCGGCCTCTTCGACGGCGGCCCAGAAGCGGGCGTCGCCCGCGTCCCGGGCGGCGGCCGGGAGGGTGGTCGTGGCGTCGAGCCAGTACGACGCGCGCTGGAAGGCGTAGGTGGGGAGGTCGACGGAGGCGGAGGGCGCGCCGGTGAAGAAGGCGGTGCGGTCGGCGAGGCCGCCTGCGGTGAGGAGGTGGGCGAGGGCGGTGACCGCGGAGTCGGCCTCGTCGCGGTCCCGGCGGAGGGTGGGGACGAGTGCGGTGTTCTCGTTGGTGAGGCAGGGGCGGGCCATGGCGGTCAGCACGCCGTCCGGGCCCAGTTCCAGGATGGTGGTGGCGCCTTCGGTTTCGAGGGTGCGGATGGCGTCGTGGAAGCGGACGGCCTCGCGGACGTGGGTGACCCAGTAGTCGGGGCGGGCGATCTCGTCCGTCACCAGGCTGCCGGTGAGGGCGGAGACGATGGGGACCTCGGGGCGGTGGAAGTCCAGGCCGGAGATGGCGGCGCGGAACTCCTCCAGCATGGGGTCCATGAGGGGGGAGTGGAAGGCGTGGCTGACGCGTAGGGCCTTGGACTTGACGTCCTGCGCCGCGAGCAGCGCGACGACACCTTCGACGGCTTCCCGGACCCCGGAGATGACCACGGCCTCGGGCCCGTTGACGGCGGCGATGGCCGCGCCGGGCACGAGCAGCGGTGTGACCTGGTCTTCGGAGGCCTGGACGGAGACCATGATCCCGCCCTCGGGGAGGGCTTCCATGAGCTGGCCCCGCGCAGTGACGAGTACGGCCGCGTCGTGCAGGGACAGCACTCCGGCGATGTGTGCGGCGGCGATCTCGCCGACCGAGTGGCCGCCGACGAACCGCGGGGTGATGCCCCAGGATTCGACGAGTCGGTAGAGGGCGACCTCGATGGCGAAGAGGGCGGGCTGGGTGGTTCCGGTGCGGTCCAGGGCTTCGGGGTCCTCGCCGAAGACGATCTCCTTGAGGCCGTCGCCCAGTTCCGCGCACACCGCGTCGAAGGCGGCGGCGAACACGGGGTACGTCTCGTACAGTTCCCGGCCCATGCCGATCCGCTGGCTGCCCTGGCCCGTGAACAGCACCGCCAGCCGCCCCCGCCCGGTCGCGTGACCGGAGACGACGGCCGGGTCCGGCTCGCCGGAGGCCAGGGCCGTCAGGCCCCGCACCAGCGTGTCGCGGTCCCGGCCCACGACCACCGCACGGTGCTCCAGCTCGGAGCGGCGGGTCAGTGCGTGCGCCACCTCGGCCGTGCCCAGTTCGGGGCGGGCCTCCAGGAACGACAGCAGCCGCCCCGCCTGCGCCCGCAGCGCCTCGGCCGAGCGCCCCGACAGCGCCACCGGGACCGGTCCGGAGACCGGCTCGGCGGCCGGTCCGGCGTCCGCCTCCACGGCGCCGGCTTCCGGGGCCTGCTCCAGGATCACGTGGGCGTTCGTGCCGCTCGCCCCGAAGGAGGAGACCCCCGCACGGCGGACCCGGCCGGTCTCCGGCCACGGCCGCTCCCGCGTCAGCAGCTCCACCGCTCCCGCCGACCAGTCGATGCCGGAGGAGGGCACGTCGGCGTGCAGGGTGCGCGGCAGGACGCCGTGCCGCATCGCCTGCACCATCTTGATCACCCCGCCGACGCCCGCCGCGGCCTGCGTGTGACCGATGTTGGACTTCAGGGAGCCCAGCCACAGCGGCAGATCCGCCCCGCGGTCCTGCCCGTACGCGGCCATCAGCGCCTGCGCCTCGATCGGGTCGCCCAGCCTGGTGCCCGTGCCGTGCGCCTCCACCGCGTCCACGTCGGCGGCGGTCAGCCCGGCGGCATCCAGGGCCTGCCGGATGACCCGCTGCTGGGAGGGGCCGTTGGGGGCGGTCAGGCCGTTGCTGGCGCCGTCCTGGTTGACGGCGGAGCCGCGGACGACGGCCAGGACGCGGTGTCCGTTCGCCACGGCGTCCGAGAGCCGTTCCACGAGCAGCATGCCGACGCCTTCGGCGAAGCCGGTGCCGTCCGCGCCCTCGGCGAAGGACTTGCAGCGGCCGTCGACGGCCAGCCCGCCCTGCTTCATGAAGTCGAGGAACATCACGGGCGTGGACATGACCGTCGCACCGCCCGCGAGGGCCATCGTGCACTCGCCGCGCCGCAGGGCCTGTACCGCCAGGTGCAGGGCGACCAGGGAGGAGGAGCAGGCGGTGTCCACGGTCACCGCCGGGCCTTCCAGGCCCAGCGTGTACGCGATCCGGCCCGTGGCCACGCTGCCCGCGCTGCCGTTGACCAGGTAGCCCCGGAGCTCCTCGGGGACCTCGCCGGCGCCCGTCCCGTAGTCGTGGTACATCAGCCCGGCGAAGACGCCGATCCGCTGCCCCTTCACCGACAGCGGGTCGATGCCCGCCCGCTCGAACGCCTCCCACGAGGTCTCCAGCAGCAGCCGCTGCTGGGGGTCCATGGCCTGCGCCTCGCGCGGGGAGATCCCGAAGAAGTCCGCGTCGAAGCGGTCCGCGTCGTACAGGAACCCGCCCACCGGGTCGTGCCCGGTGGGCGAGTAGGCCGCGCCGACGTTCCAGCCGCGGTCGGCGGGGAAGGCCGACATCCCGTCCCCGCCGGAGGCGACGAGCTCCCACAGCTCCTCGGGCGAGGTGACACCGCCGGGGAAGCGGCAGCCCATCCCCACGATGGCGACCGGCTCGCCCGCCGCGGCCTCCGCCTCCCGCAGGCGCCGCCGCGTCTCCTGGAGATCGGCGGTCGCCTTGCGGAGGTAAGTGCGGAGCTTCTCCTCGGTGTCTGCCATCGCGGAGCCGATCCCCGTTCCTGTAGTAGCCGTCGTCCGGGCCGGCTACACGTCGCTGTCGATCAGGGCGAACAGCTCGTCGTCGCTGGCGGATTCGATGCTCACCGGGGTGTCTGGATTCTCACTTGAATCGGCCGAGAGGATCGAGAAGGAAGCCGTCGAGACCGCCGTGGGATCCGCTCCGGATCCGGCGTACTTCGCCGCCAGCTCCCGAAGCCGGGCCACGATGCGCGACCGGTCCCCGTCCGTACCGGAAACGGAGGACAGCAGGTCGTCGGCCAGGCCGAGGCCGGCCAGCACCCGGTCGGCGGACGGCCGCCTGCTGCGGGCCAGCTCCTGGCCCAGGTGCGCGGCGAGCGCCAGCGGCGTCGGGTGGTCGAAGGCGAGGGTCGCCGACAGCCGCAGCCCCGTGGCTCGATTCATTCGGTTGCGGAGCTCCACCGCGCTCAGCGAGTCGAACCCGAGGGCCTTGAAGGCCTGTTCCGGTTCGATCTGCGCCGCCGAGGCGTGCCCGAGCACCGCGGCGACCTGCCCGACGACCAGCTCCACCAGCCGCTCCGTCCGCTCGGCCTCCGGGAGGCCCGCCAGCCGGTCGGCCAGCGCGGGACCGGCCGCCTCCGGCGCGGCCCCGCCGGACCCGGCCGCGCCGAGCCCCGCCCCGTCGGCCGCCGCCCGGCGGGCCGGGACGCGCACCAGGCCGCGCAGCAGCGCCGGCAGGGTGCCGGCCGCCGCCCGCTCCCGCAGGGCCGCGGTCTCGAGTCGCAGCGCCAGCACCAGGGACTCCCCGGTGCCGTGGGCGGCGTCGAAGAAGGCCAGGCCCTGCGCGGAGGACATCTCGGCGATGCCCGCCCGGCCGAGCCGGCGCACGGCCGTCTCGTCCAGGTGCCCGGTCATCGCGCTGCGCTCCGCCCAGAATCCCCAGGCCACGGACGTGCCCGGCAGGCCGGACGCCCGCCGGTGCGCGGCGAGCGCGTCGAGGAAGACGTTCGCCGCCGCGTAGTGCGCCTGCCCGGAGGTGCCGAAGGTGCCGGCGGCCCCGGAGAACAGGACGAACTCCGCCAGGTCCAGGTCGCGGGTGAGCTCGTGCAGGTGCAGTGCCGCGTCCACCTTCGGGCGCAGCACGGCGTCCGCCCGCTCCCCGGTGAGGGAGGTCAGCACCCCGTCGTCGAGGACCCCGGCGGCATGGATCACCGCCGTCAGCGGCTGCGCCGCCGGTACGGAGGCCAGCACGGAGGCCAGCGCGGCCCGGTCGGCGGTGTCGCAGGCGACGACGGTGGCCGTGGCCCCCGACCCGGCGAGCTCGTCGACCAGTTCGCGGGCGCCGGGCGCGTCCGGGCCCGACCGGGTGGTCAGCAGCAGGTGCCGCACCCCGTACGAGGCCACCAGGTGGCGGGCGACGAGCCGGCCGAGGGTGCCGGTGCCGCCGGTGATCAGGACGGTGCCCTCGGGGCCGTAGCCGGCGCTCTCGCGTCCGCCGGCCGGGCCGTCGAGGCGGGCCAGACGGGCGGCGCGCACCGCGTCCCCGCGCACCGCGAGCTGCGGCTCGTCCCCGCCGGCCGCCGCCGACAGGGCGGCGGACAGGGCGCCGGGGGAGGCCCCGGCGGTGTCCACGAGGACGATCCGGCCCGGGTTCTCGGTCTGCGCGGAGCGCAGCAGCCCCCACACCGGGGCGTGCACGAGGTCCCGTACGGGCTCGTCCGCGCCGGCCGCCACGGCTCCTTCGGTGACGACCACCAGCCGGGCCCCGGCCAGCCGTTCGTCCGCCAGCCAGTCCTGGAGCAGGCCGAGGGCCGTGCGGACCGCCGCCCGTACGGCGTCCGCCGTGACCGGGCCGGCCAGGGGAGGCAGCGGCAGCAGCACCGCGTCCGGTACGGGCGCGCCCGCGCCGAGCGCGTCCCGCAGGGCGGGCAGGCCGGAGTACCGGGCGGGCCGGGCGGCGCCGGCGGCGGCGACCGCCTGCGCCAGGGCCCCGGCGGTGTCCTCGTCCCCGAGCAGCGCCCAGGCCGTGCCGGGTTCCGCCTGCGCGGGACCGGACGGGCTCCAGTCCAGCCGGTACAGCGGGTCGGCGGTGCGGTCGTCGCGCAGCTGGGCGTCCGTCACCTCGCGCAGGACCAGGCTGTCCACGGAGACGACGAGCCGCCCGTCCCGGTCGGTGAGGGTCACCTTGACCCCGTCCTGCCCGGCCGGGGTCAGCCGGGCCCGGACGGCGCCCGCCCCGGTACGGGCCAGCCGTACGCCCGTCCAGGCGAAGGGCAGCCGGCGGCGGCCCCCGCCCTGGAGGAACGTGCCGTGCAGGGCCGCGTCGAACAGCGCCGGGTGCAGGCCGAACGCGCCCGCACCGCCGGGCAGTTCCGCCGGCAGCTCCACCTCGGCGAAGACCTCCTCGCCGCTGCGCCAGGCGGCGCGCAGCCCGCGGAAGGCGGGGCCGTACTGGTAGCCGGCCCCGTCGAAGGCCCCGTACAGGGCGTCGAGGTCCACCGGCTCGGCGCCGTCCGGCAACCAGCCGGTGTCGGGGGCTTCGCCGCCGTCCGCCTCCGGGGTCAGGACGCCGGTGGCGTGCCGCAGCCACGGCCCGTCGGCGTCCGCGCCGAGGCGCGAGTACACCGCGAGGGTGCGCCGGCCGTCCCCGTCCGGGGCGCCGACCGCCAGGTGCAGCTCCACGGAGCCCTGCTCGGGCAGCAGCAGCGGGTTCTCCAGGGTGAGTTCCTCCACGGCCGGGCAGCCCGCCCGCTCGCCGGCGTGCAGCGCCAGCTCCACGAAGGCCGTCCCCGGCAGCAGCAGCGTCCCCGAGACCCCGTGGTCGGCGAGCCAGCCGTGGGTACGCGTGGACAGCCGGCCGGTCAGGGCCAGTCCGCCCGAGTCCGGCAGGGCACCGAGCGCGCCCAGCAGCGGGTGCCCGGCCGGGGCCAGGCCCAGCGCGGCGGCCGCCTCGGCGGGGGAGCCGCCGCGGGAGGTGTCGAGCCACAGCCGCTGCCGCTGGAACGGGTACGTCGGCAGCCCGGCGTGCGCCGCCCCGCCGGGGCCGGCCGGGAACAGGCTCGCCCGGTCCACGGTGCCGCCCTGCACGTGGAGTTCGGCCAGGGAGGCCAGCAGCCGGGCCCGGCCGCCCTCGCCCCGGCGCAACGAGCCCACCGCGACGACGGGGGCGCCCGCGTCGGCGGCGGTGTCCTGCACCCCGGAGACCAGCACCGGGTGCGGGCTGACCTCGACGAAGAACCGGTGGCCGTGCTCCAGCAGCAGCCGGGTGGCCCGTTCGAACTGCACGGTGCCGCGCAGGTTCTCGTACCAGTAGTCGCCGGTCAGCCGGGTGGTGTCGACCGGTTCGCCGGTGACCGTCGAGTAGAACGGGATGTCGGCCGCCTTCGCGGTGACCGGGGCGAGCAGCGCGGCGAGTTCCGCGCGGATCTCCTCCACGTAGGGGGAGTGGGAGGCGTAGTCGACGGGGATGCGGCGGGCCCGCACGCCGTCGCGTTCGCACGCCGTCAGCAGCTCCTCCAGGGCCGTGGTCTCACCCGCGACGACCGTGGACGCCGGGCCGTTGACCGTGGCCACCGCCAGGACGTCGGCGCGGTCCGCGATCAGCGCGGCCACCTCGGCGGCCGGCCGGGACACCGACACCATCCCCCCGCGCCCGGCGATCGCCCCCAGGGCCCGGCTGCGCAGGGCCACCACCCGGGCGGCGTCCTCCAGGGAGAGCGCGCCCGCCACGCAGGCGGCGGCGATCTCGCCCTGGGAGTGGCCGACCACCGCGTCCGGGTGGACGCCGTGGGAGCGCCACAGCGCGGCCAGGGAGACCATCACGGCGAACAGCACGGGCTGGACCACGTCCACCCGCTCCAGCGGCGGCGCCCCCTCGGCCCCGCGCAGCACCGCGGTCAGAGACCAGTCGGTGAAGGCGCCCAGGGCCTCCTCGCACTCCGCGATCCGGGCGGCGAACACCGGCGACTCCTCCAGCAGCCGCGCGGCCATGCCCGCCCACTGCGCGCCCTGCCCGGGGAAGACGAACACGGTGCCGCCGTCGGCGGCCTGACCCCGCAGCAGCCCCGGCGCGTCCTCCTCGCCCGCGGCCAGGGCCGCCAGCGCGCCCCGGATCCCCTCCGGGTCCGCGGCCGTGACCGCCGCCCGGTGCTCGAACGCGGTGCGCGCCGTGGCCAGCGCGTGCGCCACCTGGGCCGCCGGCTGCCCCGGGTGCGCGTCGAGGTGCGCCGACAGCCGGGCCGCCTGCTCGCGCAGGGCCGCCTCGGAGCGCCCGTACAGCAGCCACGGCACCCCCTCGCCGCCCGCGGCGGGCCGGGACCCGCCGGCGGGGACGTACTGCTCCAGGACGGCGTGCGCGTTGGTGCCGCTGATGCCGAAGGCCGACACCCCGGCCCGGCGCGGGCCCGGACCCTCCGGCCAGGCGATGGTCCGCGCCAGCGGCCGGACCGCGCCCGAGGACCAGTCCACGTGGGAGGAAGGCGCGTCGTGGTGCAGGATCGCGGGCAGCAGCCCGTGTTCCATCGCCAGCACCGTCTTGATCACCCCGGCCACGCCGGCCGCGGCCTGCGGGTGCGCGATGTTCGACTTCAGCGAGCCCACCCACAGCGGGCGGTCAGCGTCACGGCCCTGCCCGTACGTGGCCAGCAGCGCCTGCGCCTCGATCGGGTCGCCCAGCCGCGTGCCCGTGCCGTGCGCCTCGACCATGTCCACGTCCGAGGCGTCCAGGCCCGCGTTGGCGAGGGCCTGCCGGATCACCCGCTGCTGCGCGGGACCGCTGGGCGCCGCCAGCCCGTTGCTCGCGCCGTCCTGGTTCACCGCCGAACCCCGGATCACGGCCAGCACCTTGTGCCCGTTGGCCTCCGCGTCGGAAAGCCGCTCCAGCACCACCATGCCGGCGCCCTCGCCCCAGCCGATGCCGTCGGCCGCGTCCGAGAACGGCTTGCAGCGGCTGTCGGGCGCCAGCCCGCGCTGCCGGCTGAACTCGATGAACATGCCCGGCGCCGCCATGATCGTGACCCCGCCCGCCAGCGCCAGCCGGCACTCGCCGTCCCGCAGGGCCTGCGCCGCCATGTGCACGGTCACCAGGGAGGACGAGCAGGCCGTGTCCACCGTGTACGAGGGGCCCTCCAGGCCCAGCACGTAGCTGATCCGGCCCGACACCACACTGGAGTGCTTGCCCGTCACCAGGTAGCCCTCGAAGCCCTCCGGCGCCTCGTGCAGCCGGGAGCCGTAGTCCTGGTAGCACATGCCGGCGAACACGCCCGTGGGGCTGCCGTGCAGGGTCGACGGGTCGATGCCCGCCCGCTCCAGCGCCTCGTACGACACCTGGAGCAGCACCCGCTGCTGCGGGTCCATGGCCTGTGCCTCGCGCGGGGAGATCCCGAAGAACGCCGGGTCGAAGTCGGCGGCGTCGTACAGGAACCCGCCCTCGCGGGAGTAGCTCTTGCCCGCCGCCTCCGGGTCCGGGTCGTACAGGTCCTCCAGGTCCCAGCCGCGGTCCTCGGGCAGGACGGACACCGCGTCCCGCTCGCCCGCCAGCAGCTCCCAGAACTCCTCCGGGGTGCTCACCCCGCCCGGGAAGCGGCAGCCGATGCCGACGATCGCGATCGGGTCGTCGTCGTGCCGCGAAGCCGCCGCGACCCCGGGGGCCGCCTCCCCGGCGGGCCGCTCCTGCGCGTCGTCCACCAGCAGGGTGCGCAGGAACGCGGCGAGGGCGTTCGGCGTCGGGTTGTCGAACAGCAACGTGGTCGGCAGCCGCAGACCGGTGGCGGCGGCGAGGCGGTTGCGCATCTGGACGACCGTCAGGGAGTCGAAGCCCGCCTCCTTGAACGCCCGCCCGGGTGCGACCGCCTCCGCCGAGGCGTGCCCGAGGACGACGGCGGCCTGCGCGCGCACCAGGTCCAGCACGGCCCGGTGCTGCTCGGCGGCCGTCAGCCCGGCCAGGCTCGACGCCAGTTCCGGCCGGTCGTCCGCCGCCGCGCTCCGGGCGCCGGCCAGCGCCGTACGGGCCTCCGCGATCTCGGCGAGCAGCGGGCTCGGCCGGGTCGCCGCGTAGCGGGGGGTGAAGACCTCCCAGTCGATGTCGGCGATCACGGGCGCGGCCTGCGCCCCGGCGACCGCCGGGGCCAGCGCGCGCACCGCCTGCTCGGCGGGCATGCCCGGGAACCCGGCGCGCCGGGTGTGCTCCCCGGCCGCGCCGGCCATCCCGCCGCCGTCCCACACGCCCCAGGCCACCGAGGTGGCGGGCAGGCCCTGGGCGCGGCGCAGCCCGGCGAGGGCGTCGAGGGAGGCGTTGGCGGCCGCGTAGGCGGCCTGGCCGCCGTTGCCGACGACGCCCATGACGGAGGAGAACAGGACGAACGCGTCCAGCTCCAGGTCCTTGGTCAGCTCGTGCAGGTGCAGCGCGGCCGTCACCTTCGGCCGCAGTACGCCGGCCAGCCCGGCCGGGGTCAGCGACTCGATCACCGCGTCGCCGAGGGCGCCCGCGGTGTGCAGGACGGCGGTCAGCGGCTCGTCGGCCGGGACCGTCGCCAGCACGGCCTCCAGGGCCGCCCGGTCGGCGGCGTCGCAGGCGTGGACGGTGGCGGGGACGCCGAGTCCGGCGAGTTCGGCGAGAAGTTCGGCGGCGCCGGGGGCGCCGGGCCCGCGGCGGCTGGTCAGCAGGAGCCGGCCGGCGCCGTTCGCGGCGAGCCAGCGGGCGAAGCGGGCGCCCAGGGCGCCGGTGCCGCCGGTGACCAGGACCGTGCCGCGCGGCTTCCAGGAGCCGCCGTCGCCGCCCGCCGTACGCACCAGGCGGCGGCCGAGGACCCCCGAGGCCCGCACCGCGACCTGGTCCTCACCCTCCCCGGCGGCCAGTACACCGCTCAGCCGGCGCAGCGCCGGCCCGTCGAGCTCCTCCGGCAGGTCGACCAACCCGCCCCAGCGGTCCGGGTGTTCCAGCCCGACGACCGCACCGAACCCCCACAGCTGCGCCTGCTCCGCGTCCGGCGCCGGATCCCCGGCGGCGGTGGCCACCGCCGAGCGGGTCGCCACCCACAGCGGAGCATCCACCCCGGCCCGCCCGAGCGCCCGCACCAGCGCCAGGGTGCCCGCCAGCGCGGCCGGCACCTCCGGGTGCTCCGGGTGGCTCCCGGACGCCAGCCCCAGCAGGGACAGCACCCCCTCCGGCCGCCCCGGCTCCCCGAGCGCCCCGGCCAGCTCCTCCGGGTCCGCGTCCGGGCCGACGGGCAGCAGGGACACCTCGGCGCCCCGGCCCAGCAGTTCCTCCCGCACCCGGGTGACGTCCGCCTCCGCGGCGCCCCCGTCCGGCACCGCCAGCAGCCAGGTCCCCCGCAGCGCCGGCCGGGCCGTGTCCCGCACCGGACGCCAGGCCACCCCGTAGCGGCGGCCGTCCGCCGCGGACCGCTCGCGCCCCGCCTCCCGCCACGCCGACAGCAGCGGCAGCAGCTCCTCCACCCGGGCCGCGTCGGCGCCCAGCGCCTCGCCCAGGGCCGAGCCGTCGCCGCGCTCCACCGCGGCCCACAGCTCCGCCTCGCGCGGGTCGGCGGACCCGGTGCCCCGGGCGGCGGGCGCCGCCTCGGGCCAGAACCGCTCGCGCTGGAAGGCGTACGTGGGCAGCTCCACCCGGCGCGCCCCGCCGAACAGCGGGCTCCAGTCCACCGCGACCCCGCCGGTCTGCGCCTCGGCGAGCGAGAGCAGGAACCGGCCGGTGCCGCCCTCGCCCCGGCGCAGCGTCCCCAGCACCAGGGCGTCCGGCCCGTCGCCGCCCGCGCCCGCGGACTCGACGGTCTCCTGGATCCCGGTGGTGATCACCGGATGCGGGCTGACCTCGACGAACACGTCGTGGCCGGTGCCCAGCAGCAGCCGGGTGGCCTCCTCGAAGCGCACGGTGCCGCGCAGGTTCTCGTACCAGTACTCGCCCGTGAGGCGGGTGGTGTCGATGGGCTCTCCGGTGACGGTGGAGCAGAAGGGGATCTCCGAGGCCCGAGGGGTCACGGGGGCCAGCAGCCGGGCCAGTTCCTCCCGGATCTCCTCCACGTGGTGGGAGTGCGAGGCGTAGTCGACGGGGACCCGGCGCGCCCGGATCCCGTCCCGCTCCGCCCGCTCCATCAGCTCGTCCAGGGCCGCCGAGTCACCCGAGACCACCGTCGACAGGGGCCCGTTGACGGCGGCCACGCCGATCCGCCCGTCCCACCGCGCGACCAGCGACCGGGCCCCGTCGACGGGCAGCGGCAGGAATACCATCCCGCCGCGCCCGGCGAGGGCGCCGAGCGCCCGGCTGCGCAGGGCCACGACCAGGGCGGCGTCCTCCAGGGAGAGCGCGCCCGCCACGCAGGCGGCGGCGATCTCGCCCTGGGAGTGGCCGACCACCGCGTCCGGGTGCACCCCGTGCGCCCGCCACAGGGCCGCGAGGGAGACCATCACGGCGAACAGCACGGGCTGGACCACGTCCACCCGCTCCAGCCAGGCCCCCTCGGTGTCCCGCAGGACCTCCGTCAGGGACCAGTCGGTGTGCGGGGCGAGCGCCTTCCCGCACTCGGCGATCCGGGCGGCGAACACCGGCGACTCGTCCATCAGCCGCGCGGCCATGCCCAGCCACTGCGAGCCCTGCCCCGGGAACACGAACACCGTCCGCCGCCCGGCCGTGGCACGACCGGTCACCACCCGCGCGTCGGCCTCGCCCCGGGCCAGCGCGTCCAGGGCCTCCAGCAGCTCCGCCCGGTCCGCGCCGACCACCACGGCCCGGTGCTCCAGCGCGGCGCGCGAGAACACCAGCGAGGCCCCGACCTCGGCGAGACCCAGCCCGGGAGCGGCCTCCACATGGGCGTGCAGCCGGGCCGCCTGCGCCCGCAGCGCCTCACCGCCGTGCGCCGACACCGGCCACGCCACGGCCGGGGGCGCGGGGACGCCGGCGACGGGAGCCCCGGGGGCCCCGGGCGTCTCGGGCGTCTCGGGGGCTTCGGGGGCCTGCTCCAGGATCAGGTGCGCGTTGGTCCCGCTGATGCCGAACGAGGACACCGCCGCGCGGCGCGCGGCACCGGTCCCGGGCCAGGCGACGGCCTCGGTCAGCAGCTCCACGCCGCCCGCCGACCAGTCCACGTGCGGGGTCGGCTCGTCCACGTGCAGGGTCTTGGGGAGCACCCCGTGCCGCAGCGCCTCCACCATCTTGATCACACCGGCCACGCCGGCCGCCGCCTGCGCGTGCCCGATGTTCGACTTGAGGGAGCCCAGCCACAGCGGCTCACCGCCCTCGCGGCCCTGCCCGTACGTGGCGAGCAGCGCCTGCGCCTCGATCGGGTCCCCCAGCTTCGTCCCCGTGCCGTGCGCCTCGACGGCGTCGACCTCGGCGGCGCTCAGGCCCGCGTCGGCCAGGGCCCGGCGGATGACGCGCTGCTGGGAGGGGCCGTTGGGGGCGGTGAGGCCGTTGCTGGCGCCGTCCTGGTTCACGGCCGAGCCGCGGACCACGGCCAGCACCGGGTGTCCGTTCGCCACCGCGTCCGACAGCCGCTCCAGCACCACCAGGCCGACGCCCTCGGCCCAGCCGGTGCCGTCGGCGGCCGCCGCGAACGCCTTGCAGCGGCCGTCCGCCGACAGCCCGCGCTGCCGGCTGAACTCCACGAACATGCCCGGCGTGGACAGCACCGTCGCCCCGCCCGCCAGGGCCATCGACACCTCGCCGCGCCGCACCGCCTGCGCCGCCAGGTGCAGCGCGACCAGCGAGGAGGAGCAGGCGGTGTCGACGGTGAGGGCCGCGCCCTCGAAGCCGTACGTGTAGGAGATGCGGCCCGAGGCCACGCTCGGGGTGCCGCCGGTCAGGGCGTAGCCCTCGGAGCCGTCCGACACCTCGTGCAGCCGGGACCCGTACTCCTGCGCCGTCGCCCCCACGTAGACGCCGGTGTTGCTGCCGCGCAGGGTGGACACGTCGATCCCGGCCCGCTCCAGGGCCTCCCAGGAGACCTCCAGCAGCAGCCGCTGCTGGGGCTCCATCGCGGCGGCCTCGCGGGGGGAGATGCCGAAGGCGGCGGCGTCGAAGCGGGTGGCGTCGTAGAGGAAGCCGCCCGAACGGGTGTACGTGGTGCCGGGGTTCGCCGGGTCCTCGTCGTAAAGGCCCTCCAGGTCCCAGCCGCGGTCGGCGGGGAAGCCGGAGATGGCGTCCGTGCCCTCGGAGACCAGGTTCCACAGGTCCTCGGGGGAGTTGACGCCGCCGGGCAGGCGGCAGGCCATCCCGACGATCACGACCGGGTCGTCGTCCTCCGGGCCGGCGGCGGTCCCGGGCGCCGGGGCCGGGGCGGTCTCCGCGGCGGGGGCGAACAGCTCGTCCGCGAGGTGGTGGCCGACGGCGGCCGAGGTCGGGTGGTCGAAGAGGAGCGTCGCGGGCAGGGGCAGCCCGGTCGCCGACGCGAGGGAGCCGCGCAGCTCGACGGCGGTCAGGGAGTCCAGCCCCAGGGACTTGAAGCTGTGCGCGGGGTCGATCCGGTGCGGGCCCGCGTACTCCAGCAGCGCGGCCGCGTGCGCACGGACCAGGTCGGTGAGCTCGCGCACCCGGTCGGCGTGGGCAAGGGGAGCCAGCCGCTCGCGCAGCGGATGCCCGGGCGCCGCCGCCGTCCCTGCGGCGGCCTCGTCGGCATCGGGTGCCGCGGCCCGGCGGGCGCCCTCCGCAGCCGCACCGGCGCCCTCCGCAGCCGCACCGGCGCCCTCCGCCGCCGTCGGGGCCGGGGTCCGGCCCGGACCCGAAGCCGGCGTCCGGGCCTGGTCCTGGGCCGGCTTCCCCGTGTGGCCTTGGGCTTGGGCGGCGGCCTCCCGGCCCTCACCGGCGACCGGGGTCCGGGCCGGTGCCTGGGCCGCAGCCGCAGCCGCAGCCGCAGCCGAGGTCGGTGCCGGTGCCGGTGCCTGGGCCGCAGCCTGGGCCTGGGCCTGGGCCTGGGCCTGGGCCGCAGCCGGAGCCTGGGCCGCAGCCGGGGCCGGAGCCGGGGCCGGAGCCGGGCCCGGGGCGGGTCCGTTCGGGGTGGCGTTGAGCCAGTGGCGTTCGCGCTGGAAGGCGTACGTCGGCAGGTCGCGGGCGGCCGGGCCGGCGGGGACGCCGAGCGGGAGTGCGGCGAGGGCGCCGTGGGCGTACAGGCCCGCGGTCGCCGTGAGCAGCGCCCGCGCCTCGTCGCCCTGGCGCCGCAGGGCGGGCACCAGGACGGCGGCGGCCTCGTCGGCGAGGCAGGCGCGGGCCATGGCGGTCAGTACGCCGTCGGGCCCCAACTCCAGGAAGGCGGTGGCGCCTTCGGACTCCAGCGTCCGGACGGCGTCGTGGAAGCGGACGGCTTCGCGGACGTGGCTGACCCAGTAGTCCGGGTGCGCGACCTCGTCCGTGACGAGGCCGCCGGTCAGGGCGGAGACGAAGGGGATGGCGGGCCGGCGGAAGTCCAGGCCCGCGACGGCGGCGCGGAACTCGTCCAGCATCGGGTCCATCAGCGGGGAGTGGAAGGCGTGACTGACCCGCAGCGCCTTGGACTTCACGTCCAGCTCGGCCAGCCGCCCGATCACCCCGGAGACCGCCTCCCGGGCCCCCGAGACGACGACGGCCTCCGGCCCGTTGACGGCGGCGATCGCCGTCCCCGGCACCAGCAGCGGCGTCACCCGCTCCTCGGCCGCCTGGACGGAGACCATGACCCCGCCCTCGGGCAGGGCCTCCATCAGCCGGCCCCGCGCGCCGACCAGTACGGCCGCGTCCTTCAGCGACAGCACCCCGGCGACGTGCGCGGCGGCGATCTCGCCCACCGAGTGCCCGCCGACGAACTCCGGGACCACACCCCAGGACTCCACCAGCCGGTACAGGGCCACCTCGACGGCGAACAGCGCCGGCTGCGCGGTCCCGGTCCGGTTCAGGGCCTCGGCGTCCTCCCCGAAGACCACCTCCCTCAGCCCGCCGCCCAGCTCCGCGCACACCGCGTCGAAGGCCTGCGCGAAGACGGGGAACGCCTCGTACAGCCCCCGGCCCATGCCGAGCCGCTGGCTGCCCTGCCCGGCGAACAGCACGGCCAGGCCCCCCGCCCCCCGCCCCGCGCGGCCCCGCACCAGGCCCGCCGCCCGCTGGTCCCGGGCCAGCGCGTCCAGCCCCCGGGCCAGCTCCTCGCGGTCGGCGGCGACGACCACCGCCCGGTGTTCGAAGGCCGTACGGGTGCCGGCCAGGGCCCGGCTCAGCCCGGCCGGCCCGGCGGCGGCCGCCGCGTCCCCGTCCAGCCAGTCGCGCAGCCGCAGCGCCTGCGCGCGCAGCGCCTCCGGCGTGGTGCCGGAGACCGTGTACGGGAGCGGGTGCGCGGCCGGTGCCTCCGGCGCGGCCGCCGGGACCTCGCGCGGGGCCTCCTCCAGCACCACGTGGCAGTTCGTCCCGCCCATCCCGAACGAGCTGACGCCGGCCACGAGCGGCCGGTCCGGCTCCGCCCACGGCCGCAGCCCGGTCACCACCTCCAGCCGCAGCTCCTCCAGCGGGATGTCCGGGTTCGGCGTCTCGAAGTGCAGGCTCGGCGGCAGCGTGCGCCGGCCCAGGCTCAGCAGGGTCTTGAGCAGGCCCGCGATACCGGCGGCGCCCTCCAGGTGCCCGATGTTCGTCTTCACCGAGCCGACGAGCAGCGGCCGCCCGGCCGGCCGGCCGGCCCCGAGGACCGCGCCCAGCGCGGCCGCCTCCACCGGGTCCCCGACCGCCGTCCCCGTGCCGTGCAGCTCCACGTACTGGACCGCGAGCGGGTCGACGCCGGCCCGCTCGTAGGCGCGGCGGAGCACGTCCTCCTGGCCCTCGCGGCTGGGCGCGGTCAGGCCCTCGCCCCCGCCGTCGTTGTTGACGGCGCTGCCCGCGATGACGCCGAGCACCCGATCGCCGTCGGCCAGCGCCCGCGCGAGGGGCTTGAGGACGACGACGCCGCCGCCCTCGCCGCGGACGAACCCGTTGGCGCGGGCGTCGAAGGTGAAGCAGCGGCCGTCGGGGGACAGTCCGCCGAACTTGGCCGCCGTGACGGTGCTCTCCGGGGCGAGCGCCAGGTTGACCCCGCCGACGAGGGCCACGCTCGACTCGCCGGTGCGCAGGCTCTCGCAGGCCAGGTGCACGGCGACGAGCGAGGAGGACTGGCCGGTGTCCACGGTCAGGCTAGGGCCGCGCAGCCCCAGCAGGTACGACAGCCGGTTGGCGAGGACGCTGCGGTGCAGGCCGGTGATGGTGTGCCGGCCGATCGACTCCGGGCCGAGCCGGTGGGAGAGGGTGGCGTAGTCGTCCCACATGGCGCCGACGAACACCCCGGCGTGCTCCCCGCGCAGCGCCGACGGAACGATCCCGGCGTGCTCCAGGGCCTCCCAGGCCAGCTCCAGGACGAGGCGCTGCTGCGGGTCCATGGCGGCGGCCTCGCGCGGGGAGATCCCGAAGAACGCCGGGTCGAAGGCGTCCACGCGGTCGAGGTGGCCGCCCCAGCGGCTGTTGGTGCGGCCGGGCGCGGCGGGGTCCGGGTCGTAGAAGACGGCGGGGTCCAGGCGGTCCGCGGGGACGGGGGTGACGGCGTCGGTCCCGTCCCCGAGCAGCCGCCACAGGGCCTCGGGGTCCGGGGCCTGTGGCAGACGGCAGGAGAGGCCGATGACCGCGATCCGGCTGTCGGCGGGTACCGCACCGCCGTTCGGGAGGGAACCGGGCGTGTGCTCAGCCATCTCAGCCATCGTCTTCTTTTCACCCATCCGTAGTGCGCGAGGTCGTGCGGGGGAGATGCTGCGCACCGCGGGTGGAGGCGGACTCAAGAGCGGCTGAATCAGGCCGCGCCCCGCGCTCAGGCGGTGCCGGTCAGCTCGCCCACGTAGTCCTCGCCCGCGATCGGCGCCCCGACCAGCGCGTAGGGGACGCCGAGGGCGTCCGCGAGCTCTTCGGCGTGCGGTTCCAGCCGTGCGCAGAGCCGGTCGAGGAGGGCGGGGACGCCCCGTACCTCGTCCGCGTCCAGCAGCCCCTCGGCCAGGTACCAGCCGTCGTGTTCGGCGAGCTGTTCCAGCGCGTGCAGCGCCAGCAGGTCCCGCAGGACCGCGGCCGCCTCCGGCCCGCTGACGGGATCGGATTCGGCCACCTCCCGCACCGCCTCGCGCACGGTGCCCAGCACCAGCCGGGCCGCGTGCGTCTCGGCCAGCCGCTCGGCCAGGTCGTACAGGCCGTTCCAGGCGTCGAAGGGGGCCAGCCCGCCCTCGGTGGCCTTGCGCAGCCCGTCGGCCAGCTCCTGGTGGAGGGTCCGTTCACGGACGGCGGCCAGCGTCTCCCACGTGGCGGGGTCCAGCAGGTCGCGGGAGCCCGCGGCGGGCGCCTCGTCGGCGGGCGGGGTGTAGGCGGTGCCGGCCAGCAGCGCCTGCGCCCCGTCCAGGAGCAGCATCTGGTTGTCGGCGGCGGCCGCGTTGAGCGAGTGCGCCAGCCCCTGGTAGTCGAGGAACCGGTTCGCGGAGAGGAAGCCGAGGGCGCCGCTCGCCGTACGGGCACGGGCGCTGACCCGCTCGGCGATCCGGTCGGTGACCACCTTCATCAGGAAGGTGGTGCGCACCGACCGCGGGGTCAGCGCCGGGGCCTCGGCCGTGGCGGTCGCGGCGGCGACCAGCTGGGCGACGTACGCCCCGGACAGCGCGCCGAACAGGGCCCGCTGCTGGTTGCGGTAGCGGATCACCGGCTGGTCGGCGGCGAACCGGCCGCCGGTGCGCCGCCGGTGGGCGTGGCGCACGGCGACGGCCGCGCTCGCTCCGGCCGTCGCCGCGAGGGCCACGACGGCGGCCTCCCACGCGAACCGGATCAGGCTCAGGGTGCGGCGGGCCCGGATCGCCGGGCTGCCGAAGGGGTCGGTGAAGCCGCCGTCGGCGGTGAGCACGGCGTTGTCACGCAGCCAGAACCGGTAGGGGACGCGCACCCCGTCGAAGGAGACGGCCGCGGCGTCCAGCGGCATCACCGGCGTCGGCGCCAGCGGCCGGACCTCCACGCCGGGCAGGGGCCCGTCCGCGTCGCGCAGCGGCACCAGGAAGCAGAACTCCCCGCACTCGGCGCCGTCCACGACCAGCTGGGCCAGGACCACCGCGAGCCGGGGCACGCCCTCGGCGGCCACGGCGGGCGGGAACTTCACCGCGGCCGGCTCCGGGGTGCGCAGCACGAACTCCTCGCGGGCGGCGTCGTACTCGGCGACGGTGCGCACGGAGGCGTTGCTGTTGCCGTGGCCCAGCTCCGTCATCAGCAGGGCCCCGACCCGCTCGGTCGCCGCGAGCTCCGTCAGCACGTCCGCCAGGTCGTCCCGGCCCGCCCCGAACTCGAGGACCGCTCCGGTGGTCATGCAGTGGTGCAGGAACATCGCGTAGAAGAGGGCCGGATCCGCCACGGCCGACCAGGCGAGGAGCGGGAAGAGCCGCTCGCGGTCCTGGACCAGGGGGACGCCGGAACCGCCCTCGCGCACACGGTCGTTGACCTGCCGCAGCCGCTCGTACGTCAGCGCGAACCGCTCGTCCCAGCCTCCGGAATCCGGCCGGGGACGGAAGACATCGGCCGAAAACACCTCCTCCAGGAACGCCTGCCGCTCCCGCGGGAACGCACCTCCCCGGAGAACGTCCGACCACGCCTGAGAGAACCGACCGCGCACTGTTTACCCCGCCCCGTGCCATGGAACCAATCGAAACGACGGGGAAGGTAACAAGGAACAGCCCAGGTCAGGGCGGTTCTCCGGCGGAGCGGGAGCCACCTCGGAGCCGTCCGAGAGCGCGCCGGGACACACCCTCGACGCGCCCTTGAGAGGCACTGGACCCCGAACCCCGTAGCGCACCCCCAAAACGGGCGCGGGCGGCGGGAGATGAGAGCATGCCGGGAAGGCTGGTCATGCGCTGGTCATGTGCTAGGAGACTGAAAGGTGTCATCAGCAATGGAGAATTCCGCCGACGGCGTGTACGACGTGGTCATCCTCGGTGGCGGTAGCGGGGGCTACTCCTGTGCTCTGCGCGCGACCCAGCTCGGACTGGACGTCGTCCTCATCGAGAAGGGCAAGCTGGGCGGCACCTGCCTGCACAACGGCTGCATCCCGACCAAGGCCCTGCTGCACGCCGGCGAGGTCGCCGACGAACTGCGCCGCAGCGAGTCCTACGGCGTCAAGGCCACCTTCGGCGGCGTCGACATAGCCGGCGTCCACGCGTACAAGGACGGCGTCATCGCCGGCCTCTACAAGGGCCTCCAGGGCACCCTCAAGGCGCGCAAGAACCTCACCCTGGTGGAGGGCGAGGGCCGCCTCGTCTCCCCGACCGAGGTCGAGGTCGGCGGCGTCCGCTACCAGGGCCGCCACGTCGTCCTCGCCACCGGCTCCCAGCCGCGCTCGCTGCCGGGCCTCGCCATCGACGGCAACCGGGTCATCTCCTCCGACCACGCCCTGTTCCTCGACCGGATCCCCGAGTCGGCGATCATCCTCGGCGGCGGGGTCATCGGCGTCGAGTTCGCCTCCGCCTGGAAGTCCTTCGGCGTGGACGTCACCGTCGTCGAGGGCCTGCCCCACCTGGTGCCGGCCGAGGACGTGGACATCTCCAAGTCCCTGGAGCGCGCCTTCCGCAAGCGGAAGATCAAGTTCGAGCTGGGTTCGCGCTTCTCCGGCGTCGAGTACACCGAGTCGGGCGTCCGGGTCTCCCTGGAGAACGGCAAGCAGATCGAGGCCGAGCTGCTGCTCGTCGCCGTCGGCCGCGGCCCGGTCTCCGCCGGCCTCGGCTACGAGGAGACGGGCGTCGCCGTCGAGCGCGGCCACGTCGTCGTGGACGAGCTGCTGCGCACGAACCTGCCCACCGTCTCCGCCGTCGGCGACCTGGTCCCGACCCTCCAGCTGGCCCACGTCGGCTTCGCCGAGGGCATCCTGGTCGCCGAGCGCGTCGCGGGCCTGCCCGTGACCCCGATCGACTACGACGGCGTCGCGCGCGTCACGTACTGCGAGCCGGAGATCGCCTCCGTCGGTCTCACCGAGGCGAAGGCCAAGGAGCTCTACGGCGAGGACAAGGTCGTCGTCAGCAAGTTCAACGCCGGCAGCACCGGCAAGAGCAAGATCCTCAAGACGGCGGGCGACGTCAAGCTCGTCCAGGTCGTCGACGGCCCGGTCGTCGGCCTGCACATGATCGGCTCGCGCATGAGCGAGCAGATCGGCGAGGCCCAGCTCATCTTCAACTGGCAGGCCCTGCCGTCGGAGGTGGCGAGCCTCATCCACGCCCACCCGACCCAGACCGAGGCCCTGGGCGAGGCCCACCTGGCCCTCGCGGGCAAGCCGCTGCACGTCCACGGCTGACACCGTGCCGCGCCGCCGCGGCTGATATCCGCCAGGAGACGGGCCGGGGACAACTCCCCGGCCCGTCCGGTGTTTTCGGGGCGAAGCGCTGGTACGCGGGCCGTACGGATGCCAGGATCACAACGCGCGCGGGCACGGGCCCGCCGGTATCCAGCCACCCTGCCCCAGTGAGGACGTATCCATGAGCCCGGAACACGGCGCGAACACGGAACACGGCGCGAACACGGAACATGGCGCGAACCCGGAACATGGCGCGAACCCGGAACACGGCACCGGCCCGGAACACGGCCCCGGCCCCGCCGGCGGGGTGAAGTCCGCCGGCGCCGACAGGGCGGCCGGCCCCCTGCTCGCCCTCTCCACCATCCTCATCGGCCTGATGGCGGGCCTCTTCTTCGCCTTCGACGTCTCGGTGATGCCCGGCCTGGCCGCGGGCGACGACCGGACCTACGTCACCGCGATGCAGCACTTCAACGCCGCCATCGACGGCAACGGCCTCTTCGGCACCGTCTTCGTCCTCGCGCTGCTCGCCACCGCCGCCGCGGCCCTCGTCGAGTACCGCAGGGGCCGACGTGGCCCCGCCGTGTGGGCGGGCGCGGCCGCCGTCGCCTACCTCGCCGTCCTGGTGATCACGTTCGCGGTGAACATCCCGCTGAACAACGAGCTCGCCGACGCGGGCGACGCGGCCAAGATGACCGGCTTCGCGGTGGTCGGCAAGTTCAAGGGCACCTGGGTCACCACGAACATCCTGCGCACCCTGCTCTGCACCGCGGCCCTGGCCGCCCTCGCCCGCGCCCTCCTCCTGCACGGCCGCGCCACCCCGCGCTGACCCCCTGCTACGGCTGCCCGTGCAGCGCCAGCGCCCACACCAGCAGCCCGAACGCCGCCGCGCACAGGACCGTGCGCCCCGTGTTCGCCCGCACCCACGGCCCCTCGAACGCCCGCCGCACGGCCGCCGGGTCGGCGATGTCCTCCACCGGTCCGGCCTGCGCCAGGGCGTTGTTCAGCGGGATGTTCACCCGGGCGGTGACCACCACCGCCAGCAGGTAGGCGGCGAACGCCCCCGCCAGCGGCGCCGTCGCGCCTCCCCCTCCGTCCCCCGCCAGTTGCAGGGCCAGGGCGAGCCCGGTGAACACCAGCGCACCCACATAGCCCAACAGGAACCAGCCGTTGAGGATCGCCACGTTGATCCGCTGCATCGCCTCGACCACCGTCCGGTCGCCGGAGGTCCGCAGACCCGGCATCACCGCCACCGTGAACCCGTAGAAGAGGCCGCTGACCAGCCCCGTGGTGATCGTCGCCGCGATCAGTGCCGCGAACCGTGCCGTTTCCATGCAGGTGTCCCCCTCGTGCCCCGCTGACGCGCGCCGTTGACGATCCTACGGTCGTGAACGCGCCACGCACCGTGACGACGACGCCCTTCGGCTCGGCACCGGCTCGGCACCGGCTCGGCACCGGCTCGTATCGGCTCGGCATCGGCTCGTACCGGCTCAGTAGGCGAGACGCCACCTCCTCAGGTACCCGGTGTCCGGGTACCCTCCCGCCTGGGCCCGCACGCCCGCCCCTGACGCTGGAGAGGAATCAGACGTGACCGACCCGAAGCAGAGGCTGGATGTACTGAGGGCCGACATCGAGCGTCGCAACCCCGCCCAGCCCGAGTTCCACCAGGCCGTACGCGAGGTCCTGGACACCCTGGCGCCCGTGTTCGCCGCGCGTCCCGAGTACGCCGAGGCCGGCCTCGTCGAACGGCTCGTGGAGCCCGAGCGGCAGATCATCTTCCGGGTGCCGTGGACGGACGACCGCGGCCGGGTCCACGTGAACCGCGGCTACCGGGTGGAGTTCAACAGCGCGCTCGGCCCGTACAAGGGCGGCCTGCGCTTCCACCCGTCGGTGGACATCGGCGTGGTGAAGTTCCTCGGCTTCGAGCAGATCTTCAAGAACGCGCTGACCGGTCTGGGCATCGGCGGCGGCAAGGGCGGCAGCGACTTCGACCCGCACGGCAAGTCCGACGCCGAGGTCATGCGCTTCTGCCAGTCCTTCATGACCGAGCTCTACCGCCACATCGGCGAGCACACCGACGTCCCGGCCGGTGACATCGGCGTCGGCGGCCGTGAGATCGGCTACCTGTTCGGCCAGTACCGCCGCATCACCAACCGCTGGGAGGCCGGCGTCCTGACCGGCAAGGGCCAGGGCTGGGGCGGCTCCGAGATCCGCCCCGAGGCCACCGGCTACGGCAGCGTCCTGTTCGCGAGCGAGATGCTGGCGGTCAAGGGCGTCTCCCTGGACGGCCTCACCGCCGTGGTCTCCGGCTCCGGCAACGTCGCCCTCTACACGATCGAGAAGCTCCAGCAGCTCGGCGCCAACCCGCTGACCTGCTCGGACTCCCAGGGCTACGTGGTGGACGACAAGGGCATCGACCTCGCCCTGCTCCGCCAGATCAAGGAGGTCGAGCGCGGTCGCGTCAGCGAGTACGCCGCCCGCCGCGGCTCCTCCGCCCGCTTCGTGCCCGGCGGCCGCGTCTGGGAGGTCCCGGCGGACGTGGCCTTCCCGTCGGCGACCCAGAACGAGCTGGGGGCCGACGACGCCCGCGCGCTCATCGCGAACGGCGTCAAGGCGGTCTCCGAGGGCGCCAACATGCCCACCACCCCGGAGGCGGTCCACCTCTTCCAGGCCGCGGGCGTCGCCTTCGGCCCGGGCAAGGCCGCCAACGCGGGCGGTGTGGCGGTCAGCGCCCTGGAGATGTCCCAGAACGCGGGCCGCTCGGCCTGGTCCCGGGAGCGCGTGGAGGACGAGCTGGCGGGCATCATGCGCGAGATCCACCGCGTCGCCCACGAGACGGCCGCCCGTTACGACGCCCCCGGCGACTACGTGACGGGCGCGAACATCGCGGGCTTCGAGCGCGTCGCGGACGCGATGCTGGCCCAGGGCGTCATCTGACGCACCGTTCCTCTCGCTGACCCTGTTCGCCCCGTTCCCCTCGCCCACCGGGCCCGCACCCCCTGCCGGGGTGCGGGCCCGGTCCGGCCCGGTCAGCGGGCGAGCACGGCCGCGGCGGCCGCGACCACGAGCGGCACGGCCGCCGCGAAACCCGCGCGCGGGCGGTTGCCGGGCTCGACGAAGGCGGCGACGAGCAGCAGCACTGCCGCCGGGAGGAACACGAACATCCCGAGGACGACGCCGATCAGCGACCAGGCCAACAGGGCCGATCCGACGGCGAGACAGGCGCGGGCGAAGGCCTTCGGACGGTCCACGGTCAGAAGCGGGACGAGAGTCACGGCACCCGTGCCCATGGCGATCCAGAACAGGAAGCCGTGGGTCACGGCGATCCAGAAGCCCGCCCCGAGCACCGCGGCCACCACCCCGGCCACGGCCCAACCCCGCTGCCGAGCGGTCACGTTCTGCTTTTCGCTCACCGACGCCCCCTGTTTTGAACGCATTCAGCTGAACGCGTTCAAAGGTAGCTCATCCTCCGCCCACCGCCACCCCGGGCGGGACCTCCGGCGGGGCCTCCGGCGGGACCTCCGGCGGGACCTCCGGCGGGACCTCCGGGGGGACCTCCGGCGAGACCAGGCGCGCTCGGGCGCGGGTCCGGCCCGGCCACGTACCCTGGCCTCCCACCACCCCCAGGGAGTTACCGCGTGCTGACCGCCCTCGACGGGACCTACGGCGACCGCCCCGACGCCATCGCCGTAGCCGGCCGTACCGCCTCGTACGAGCAACTGCTGGGCGCCGCCCGCGCCGTGGCCGCCGACATCGCCGGCGCCCCCGCCTTCGCCGTCACCGCGACGGCCTCGCTCGAAACCGTCGCCGCCGCGGTCGGCGGACTCCTCGCCGGGGTGCCCTTCGTGCCGCTGCCCCCCGATGCCGGCCCCGCCGAACGCGAGCACGTCCTCCGCGACTCCGGCGCTGTCGAGATCACCGTCGACTTCGCCCGCCGCTCCGACACGACCCCCGGGCCCCGCACCACGAACCCCCAGGACCCGGCGCTCATCCTCTACACCTCCGGCACCACCGGCCCCCCGAAGGGCGTGGTCCTCACCGCCGACGCCCTCGCCGCCGACCTCGACGCCCTCGCCGCCGCCTGGCAGTGGACCGCCGAGGACACCCTCGTGCACGGCCTCCCGCTGTTCCACGTCCACGGCCTCGTCCTCGGCGTACTCGGCGCCCTGCGCACCGGAAGCCGCCTCGTGCACACCGGCCGCCCGACCCCGCAGGCGTACGCCGCCGCGGGCGGCAGCCTGTACTTCGGGGTGCCCACCGTCTGGTCCCGCATCGCCGCCGACCCCGCGGCCGCCGCCGCCCTGTCCGGCGCCCGCCTCCTCGTCTCCGGCAGCGCCGCGCTGCCCGCCCCCGTGTTCCGGGACCTGGAGCGCCTCACCGGCCACCGCCCCGTCGAGCGGTACGGGATGACCGAGACCCTGATCACCGTCAGCGGCCGCGCCGGCGGCGAGGTCCGCCCCGGCACCGTGGGCACCCCGCTCCCCGGCATCCGGACCCGCATCGCCGCCGAGCCGGGCGCCGACATCGGCGAACTCCAGCTGACCGGGCCCACCTTGTTCGCCGGGTACCTGGGCCGCCCGGAGGCGACCGCGGCCGCGTACACCGAGGACGGGTGGTTCCGCACGGGCGACATCGCGGCCGTCGACCCCGAGGACGGGGTCCACCGCATCGTGGGCCGGGCCTCCATCGACATGATCAAGTCGGGCGGCTACCGGATCGGCGCGGGCGAGATCGAGAACGCCCTGCTCGACCACCCCAAGGTGAGCGAGGCCGCCGTCGTCGGAGTCCCCGACACCGACCTCGGGCAGCGGATCGTGGCGTTCGTCGTCGCCGAGGGCGTCACCGGCGCCGAACTGACCGACTTCGTCGCCGCGCACCTGTCCGTGCACAAGCGCCCGCGCGAGGTCCGCTTCGTCGCGTCCATCCCGCGCAACGCGATGGGCAAGCCGCAGAAGAAGCTCCTCCTGACGGACGAAGCCCAGGGGACGGGCCGGTGACCGCGACCAATCCCTGGATCCGCCGCTTCCACCCCCCGGCCGACCCGCACACGGTCCCGGCTCCGGCCTTGGTCCCGGCCTCGGTTCCGGCTCCGGCCTCGGTCCCGGCTCCGGCCTCGGTCCCGGTCCCGGTCCTCGTCGTCCTCCCGCACGCCGGCGGCAACGCCTCCTACTACTTCCCGCTCTCCCGCGACCTCGCCCCGCACGCCGAAGTCCTCACCATCCAGTACCCCGGCCGCCAGGAACGGCTCTCGGAGCCCTGCCCCGACACCATCGCCGGACTCGCCGACGGGGTGGAACGGGCCCTGGCGCCCTGGCGGGAACGGCCCCTCGTCCTGTTCGGGCACAGCATGGGCGCGGTCCTCGCGTACGAACTCACCCGCCGCCTGGAGGCCACCGGCGCCGGCCCGCGCGGCCTGATCCTCTCCGGCCGCCGCTCCCCGCTGGTGGCCCGGCACGACGACTTCCACACCCGGGACGACGACGCCCTCCTCGCCCACGTCCAGGCCCTGTCCGGCACCGACGCGGGCCTGCTGGCCGACCCGGAGCTGCGGGCGATGATCCTCCCGGCCCTGCGCAGCGACTACCGCGCCGTCGGAACCTACCGCCACGAGCCGGGACCGCCGCTGCGCACCCCCGTCAGCGTGCTCTGCGGGGAGTCCGACCCGCGGACGAGCGTGGCCGAGGCCATGGGCTGGCGGGAGCTGACGGAGGGCGCCTTCACGTTCCGGGGGTTCCCCGGCGGGCACTTCTACCTGGCCGCCCAGCACGGGGCGGTGACGGCCGCCATCGCCGAGGACCTGAGGGGGTTCACGGGGGTGCGGTGACGGTGGTGTCAGGGCTGTCAGCGCTGTCAGCGCCCTGACAACGCCCTGACATCGGTCCATCGTGCCGGAAAGGCCGTAGGCAAGGCCGAAACGCCTCAATACATTGACGCGCATGGACCAAACGACTGGCGAGTCCAGCATCGACCAACGCGCCCTCGTCGCGGCCTCCGTCACCGTCGCCCTGTGGGCCTCCGCATTCGTGTCCATCCGCGCCTCCGCGGAGCACTACGGCCCCGGCGCGCTCGCGCTGGGCCGCCTCCTGACGGCTTCGGTCGCGCTGGGCGCCGTCCTGCTGGTCAAGCGGGTACCGCTGCCGCCCCGCCAGGCCTGGCCCGGGATCCTGGCGTCCGGGGTGCTGTGGTTCGGGCTGTACATGGTCACGCTGAACTGGGGCGAGCAGGGCGTCGATGCCGGCACCGCCGCCATGGTCGTCAACATCGGCCCGATCGTCATCGCCCTGCTCAGCGGCTGGCTGCTGAAGGAGGGGTTCCCACCGATGCTGCTGGCCGGCATGGGCGTCTCCTTCGCCGGGGCCGTGGTCGTGGGCATGTCCACCTCCAAGGGCGGCACGTCCTCCCTCACCGGGGTGCTGCTCTGCCTGGTCGCCGCGCTCGCCTACGGGGCCGGGGTGGTCTCGCAGAAGCCCGCCCTGCGGCACGCGGACCCGATCCAAGTCACCACGTACGGCTGCTTCGTGGGCACGGCCTGCACCCTGCCCTTCGCCGGCCAGCTCCTGACGCAGCTGCCCCGGGCTCCTCTGTCGGCCACCCTCAACATGGTCTACCTGGGCCTCTTCCCGACCGCCCTGGCCTTCACCACCTGGACCTACGCCCTGTCCCGCACCACGGCGGGCAAGATGGGCGCGACGACGTACGCGGTCCCGGCGGTCGTCGTCCTCATCGCCTGGTTCGCCCTGGACGAGATCCCGGGCGGGCTCACCCTCCTGGGCGGCGCGATCTGCCTGACGGGCGTGGCCGTCTCCCGCAGGCGGTCGAGGGGAGTGGCCCGGGCGGCAGTGGCGGCGAAGTAGCGGAGCCACGGCGGCCCGGTCTCAGAGAGGGGTTGGGGGTTTCCCGTCAGTCTCATCGTCCTTCCGCGTCGGGCCACCCTGTCAAGGGCGCTCCTTCGTCGCGTCGCTCCGCGATCGCCTTCGGCGACCCTTGACAGGGCGACCCGCCGCGAAAAGCCGAAGACTGCCGGGAAACCCCCAAAAGGACGGCACGGTCGTACCTGAGACATCCGGCGGGATCAGCGCCCCTTCGGGGTCGTCGGGGGCCGCCTCGCCAAGCATCCGGGCCGACGAGGCAGTTCCTCGGGGCCGCGATCCGCAACAGATCGCTACGCGCTCCTCCCGTCTCAGCGTCCGACGGCGGTCTTGGCCCGCTGCCCGCGCCCAAGGCCAATGGGACCGGCATCCGGGGCCGGTGGGCGCCCCAGATCGCTACGCGCTCCTGATTTCTCGGCGTCCGACGACCGTCCGGGGCCGCTGCCCGCGCCCAAGGCCGACGGGATCGTCATCCGGGGCCGGTGGGCGCGGCAAATCGCTACGCGTTCCTGATTTCTCGGCGTCCGACGGCCGCCTGGGCCCGCTGCCCGCACCAAAGGCCAACCAGACCGGCATCCGGGGCTGGTGGGCGCCCCAGATCGCTACGCGCTTCCCACTTTTCGGCGTCCGGCGGCGGTCTTGGGCTGAGGGCTGATACCCGCAGTCGAGGACGATCAGGACGGCATTTCGGTCAGCTGTCGCCGAACCGGCGAGCCACGCGTTCCAAGCGGCTGCGGTGGCTCTCCCACCAGGACGGGTCCTGCGTCGGCAGGCTGTTCTTGGCCTGCGCTACGCCGACGGATCCGTCGATGAGCTCACGCACGATGTCGGCGTGGCCGGCGTGGCGCTGGGTGTCTGAGATCACGCGCACCAGGACGTGATGCAGTGTCACCGCGCTGCAGTCCTCCGGCCACCACGGGACGTGGCCGACGGCGTCGAGCGTCAGTGAGGCGATCGTGACGTCGGAATGCTCCCAGGCCCGCCGGTAGAGGGCGACGATGTCCTCGCGCGACTCGTCCTCGGCTGCCCACATGTCCGCGTTGGGTTCGGCGTCCTGCGTGTACCACCAGGCGGGTGGCGCGTCGCCGAAGAACGGTCGGCCGAAGGTGTCACCGAAGTACCCCAGCTCGACACCGGCGGTGTGTTTGACCAGCCCCAGCAAGTTCGTACCGGTGGGGGTGAGCGGGCGGCGGACGGCGTAGTCCGAGAGGCCTTCCAGCTTCCAGACCAGGGCCTCCCGGCCCTCCTGGAGGTAGCGGAGGAGTTCGGTCTTGGGGTCGTGTGCGGTCATGCCGACGAGCCTCCCACCCGGCACTGACAGCCGGGCTGTCACATCCGCCGTTCGGCATCCGTCAGTGAAGCAACACCGACCAACGGACGGAAGGACAGCACGATGCTGACCAACCTCATGTACGTCACCCTCTACGTCAGCGACCAGGACCGCGCCCTGCGCTTCTACACGGAACAACTCGGCCTGGAGAAGCGCATCGACTACCCGGGCCCTGACGGCCGCTTCCTCACGGTCGCGGCCCCCGGCAGCCCGGTCGAGATCATCCTGTGGGCGCACGGCTCGGCCGCGGGACAGCCGGCCGAGGTCCAGGCGGGCGGAACGCCCGGGCCGGTCATCCTCGAGTCGGACGACCTGCGGGAGGACTTCAAGGTCTTCCGCGACCGCGGGGTGAGCTTCGACGGGGAGCCGGTGGACTACGGGTTCGGCATCCGCGTCGAAGCGCTGGACCCGGACGGCAACCAGATCTCGCTGCGCCAGCGGGCAGCCGGCTGATGGAGATCGATTCGGTGATCGCGCGCCAGAACGTCGACGACCTGGAAGGGGCCCTCCCCTTCTACGAGCGGCTGACCGGCCGCAAGGCCGAACGCTTCGCGTTCGCCGGTGTCCACCTGGCGAGCGTGGGCCCCTTCCTCCTCTTCTCCGGCCCGGAGGAGGCGGTGCGCAGGACCGCCTCCGTCAGCGCCACCCTGACGTCGGAGCGGCGAAGTCCACGCGACCACGGGACGGCTTGTCGTCGGCGGGAGTGACGGAGACGCACCCCGACGCGGCCAACAGGCCGGGCCCTGCCGGCCGAGTCGGCCTACCACTACGGGACCTTCTTCGACCTGTTCGACGTGGGCGACGAGTACAAGCCCTTTCCGGTCGTGGACGGCTCGAACGCCGGCGCGGGGTTCGTCACTGCGAAGATGCTGGAGCGGTCCGAGCTCGGCCAGGCACACGCCGACGCCGCCCGGGAGCTTGCCGAGGAACTCGTCCGGGGGCAGATCTCCTTCATGCTCCAGGCCGGGTACTACCTCATCGTCAACCAGCGCCGCTTCTTGCACGGCCGCGAGGCCGGTGCGCGGCGCTAGATGCGCGAATTGCTCACTGACTGCCACACAGCGCCGGCCAGGGCCCGCGTCGCCCGCGGGACCGACAGGTGCTCGTGCTCGCGGTACAGGGCCCAGTTGTATTGCACGAGCGACAGCTTGTTGGAGGACAGCGATCCGGCCTGCTGGGCCCGGTACACCGCAAGCGGCTCTGCCAGGCCCTGGGCGTCAGCGCCGTCCCGCATGATCGACAGCCACAGGGCGTAGTCCTGGCGCTTGCGCATCTGCGGCATCAGCCTCGTGCCCAGGACATTGCGGTCGTACATGGCGGTGAGAGCACCGATGTGGTCTTGGACCAGCATCGCGCGGTAGTCCACGTGCTGCCGCGCACGGACCACCCGCCCGTTCGGGACCCAGTCGGTGCTCTCGCCGTCGTAGTCGGCGTCCATCTTGAAGTACGAGGTGAACGTGAGGGGCGCAGTGGCCTCCGCAGCGAAGGCGAGCTGCTTCTCGGTCTTCTCCGGGAGCCACATGTCGTCGCTGTCGAGAAACGCGATGTAGTCCCCGCGGGCCCGCTCCATCGCGAGGTTCCGGGCCCGGCCCGCACCGCCCTGCTCCGGCGCCCGCTGCGGCAGGACGCGCTCGTCCTCCTCGGCGAACTCGCGGAGCAGGTCCATCGAGCAGTCGGAGGACTGGTCGTCGGTGATCAGCAGCTCCAGGTCGCTGTGGGTCTGCGTGAGCACCGACCGGACGGCTGCGCCGAGGGTCGCTGCCGAGTTGTACACGGGCATCACGACAGACACCAGGGGCACAGCGCTTCTCCTTGCCAGGTCAGGAACGACGGTCCATTCAAGCACCGCCATCGAGTAGGAGCTCCCCATGAAGGTTGTTGTCGCTGGTCAGGGCTATGTAGGACTGCCGCTGGCCGTACGCGCCGCAGAGGCGGGTCACCGTGTCGTCGGCTACGACGTGGACCCAGACCGCGTCCAGCGGCTCGCCGCCGCAGAGTCATACGTCAAGGACGTGGCCTCCTCGCGGCTCCGCGCGGTGCTGGACAGCGGAGCCTACTGCCCGACCGCCGACGCCGCCGCGCTGGCCGGCTTCGACATCGCGGTGATCACCGTGCCGACCTCGCTGCGGGACGGCATCCCCGAATGTTCTCCGACTTCTGGCCGCCGTCCGGGGCGAAGGTCATCACCTCCTCGCGGGTGGGGGTTGTGAGGCGGTCGCGGATCTGGTCGAGCCCAACCAGTTGCTCCACCCCGGGGGCGGCTGGTGGCGGGGCGCAGCTGAGCGTTATCCGGCGATGAGTTCGGCGGCGGCGCGGGAGGCTTCGATGCGCATCCGCTGGGCGGCGGGTTCGGCCTGCCGGCGGGCCATCAGGATCTCCATGCCGATGTCGGGCGACACGGCGCGCAGCTCGCCGCCCCCCAGAAATCTTCCGTACATGTGTCCGGGGAGTCATTTCACAGCGTGATCCGCCTGATCCGCGCGGCCGGTCGGGCTGGCTGTGCCGGGATGGCTGGACGGTTCCGTCCGGGGCCCGAGCTGTCCAGGTCCGCTCTCTGTATGTGAATCGCCCGGTTCGGCACGCTCGTTCCCGGTACCTCGTTCATGTCTTCCTCCAGGGGCCCGCTGGCTGCCCCGAGCCGCCTGGCGATGCCCGTGAGCCGCTCCTGGCCGCCGCCGTCGCCGAGGGGGGATCGAGCACGTCAGCATCCGTGCCGGGGCCGGGTCGAACCCGGTGCTGGGGGTATTCCGCTCGTCGGCTGCCTGGAGGACGCCGAGGACCGCGCGGAGGCGTTCTGCCGCAGTGCGGTGACTCTCGTGCCGGCGCTGGCGGGCCAGCGGGTGCAGCGCGCACGAGTGCCGCTGGTCGCCGCCTTCTACAAGCGGCTCCTGACCGTTCCGGCCCCACTGGCCGGAACGGTCCAGGGACGGTTCCGTCCATCTGAAAGCCCTTTCACGCACGCTGAGATGCGACGAAGCTAGCGATCGCCGCCAGGGAGCACCGCTTCCGGACGGCAGACCGGACGAAGCGCCACCGCGGGAGGCGCGCCGGATTCCCTGTGCCCACGCCCTCTCCTTTGAAGGACACTGCCGTGCTTCGTACCGCTCTCGCCGAGGCTGCCGCGGTCGCCGGACTCGCTCTCGCCACCGCCGCCCTCGTCCGCTCCGAGGCGTTGGCCGCCGGGACCGATGCCGATGCCGGTGCCCCGACCGTTGTCAACGCCACCGCGGTTACGCGGATCACCGTCACCCCGGCGGACAACATCATCCGGGGCTGACCGTCCGGCCGACGACGCGTCGCCTCGCCCGCCGGCCTGCTCCTGCGGAATCGGCGTGGCCGTCGCTCCTGCTCCACCAGCCCGTGCCTTGGTGCCGCCAGGCCGGACGGTCCGCCACGGCGCGCGCCGGGCCTCGACCCTCCCGTCGGCCGGGCGGCGAACCGCCCGCCGGACCACGACCGACCCTTCCACCTCCCAGTTCTCACACAGGAGTACTTGCCATGTCTGCGTCCATCTCCCGTCGTGGCGCCGCTCTCGCCCTCGCCACCGCGATCGTGCCGATCAGCCTGGCCTTCGGCGCCTCGTCGGCCCACGCCAGTGTCGGCTCGAACATCGTGGGTATCGCCCAGGCCAACAACTACAAGATGGCCTGCTCGACCAACAGCGCCGGTACCACCGGCTTCTACTCCAGCTGCACCGGCAACGGTGGCCGGTCCGAGAACTGGTGCGCGGACTTCACCAAGTGGGTGTGGGCGCAGGCAGGGGTCAACGTCTCGGGCCTCACCCCGGCGGCCGGCAGTTTCGGCCAGTACAACGGCGGCCTGCACAGTACCCCGCACGTCGGCGACGCGGTCGTGTTCAACTATGACGGCGCGGGCTACGCCGACCACGTCGCCATCGTCGCGGAGGTCGGCAACGGCACCATCAAGACGATCGGCGGCAATGAGGGCGGCCAGAGCGGCAACTGGGCCGCGACGTCACGTGTCCGGCTCGACGGGCCGTACAACTCGGCGCTCGGCTACAGCTCCTACATGGGCCAGCGGATCAGCGGCTACGTCTCCCCGATCGGCGGTGTCGACAACACCCCGGCACCTGCCCCGGCCCCAGCCCCGGTGGCCAAGGACGTCACCAACCTGTTCGCCATCGGCTCCGGCGGCACCGTCTTCAACGCCGGCGGCGACTTCGTCTCCGGCGCATGGACCGCGTTCCAGCAGGTGCCCGGCAACAGCGGCATCAAGAAGGTCTCCGCGGTTCAGATCGGCACCGTCGTCCACCTGTTCGTCATCGGCTCCGACGGGACCGTCTACACCGCCGACGGCGACACCGCGACCGGCACCTGGAGCACCTTCCAGGCGGTACCGGGCAACAGCGGCATCGACCAGATCACGGCGACCGCTGTGGGCAGCACCGTCCACCTGTACGCGGTCGGCTCCGACGGGACCGTCTACACCGCCGACGGCAACTACGCGACCGGCACCTGGAGCAGCTTCCAGCAACTGCCGGGCAACAGCGGCATCAAGCAGATCACGGCGACCGCTGTGGGCAGCACCGTCCACCTGTACGCGGTCGGCTCCGACGGGACCGTCTACACCGCCGACGGCAACTACGCGACCGGCACCTGGAGCACCTTCCAGCAACTGCCGGGCAACAGCGGCATCAAGCAGGTCGCCGCCGTCACCACCGGTACCACGGTGCGCCTGTTCGCGGTCGGCTCCGACGACCGGATCTACAACGCGGACGGCAACTACGCGTCCGGTACGTGGAGCACCTTCCAGCTCCTTCCGGGCAACAGCGGCATCAAGCGGATCACCGCCAACGCCGTGGGCAGCACCGTCCACCTGTACGCGGTCGGCTCCGACGACCGGATCTACAACGCGGACGGCAACTACGCGTCCGGTACGTGGAGCACCTTCCAGCTCCTTCCGGGCAACAGCGGCATCCAGGAGATCTCCGCCACCTCGGTCCTGTGATTGCGCAGGGCGGTCCCGCACCCGGGACCGCCCGCCACGGCCGCCGCCGCAGCCGCCGGCCCGGCCACCGGCACACGCCGGCTGCCGGGCCGGCCCGGGGACCGACGCCCGGGCCGGCCCGGAACCCCGTCACTGACACCCCCCCCGCAATCCGCTCACGCGGTTGCGTGAACCGTGGCCGCCCGCACCCGCGTTCCGCGTGCCGCGCTTCGTGCTCCGACCCGAGACCCAGGAAGAACGTCATCCTCATGAGCAAGCACTTCCCCAAGTTCCTGCCCGTCGCCGTCGCCACCGCCGCTCTCCTGGCGCCCCTCGTGGTCACGGCCACCTCCGCCCACGCCGCCCTCCAGCCCGACCGTTCCTGCGGAACCGTCACCGACGCCGACACTGCGGCCGCCGCGAGCCTCAACACCGTTCTCACCGGCAAGCTCGCCCATGCGATGACCGCATACCGGGTCTCGTGCGCCCGTGCCATCGTCACGGCCACCCGCGCCCACGACCTGTCCGACCAGGCCGCCGTCATCGCCGTCACCACCGCGATCGTCGAGTCCGAGCTGCGCAACAACCCGAACGTCCTCAACTACACCAGCGTCGGGCTCTTCCAGCAGCAGACCTGGTGGGGCAGCTTCGAGGAGCGCCTGGACCCGGCATACTCCACCAACGCTTTCCTGGACGCGATGCTCCGGGCCTACCCCAACGGCGGCTGGAAGACCCAGCCGGTGGGCGTCGTCTGCCAGAAGGTCCAGGTGTCGGCGTTCCCCAGCGCCTACGAGCCCCAGGCCGCCGATGCCCAGCGCATCGTCGCCGCGATGACGCCCACGCCCGCTCCGGCGCCCGCATCGAAGGCGCATGTCAGCACGGTCGGTTCGGACGGGGCGATGTACACCACCGACGGCGACTACGCGGGTGCCGGCTGGTCCGGCCGCTGGGTGCCGGTGGGCGGCTCCGCGCTCAAGGCGGTGGCGAGCGCGGTGACCGGCAACACCATGCACATGTACGCGCTCGGTTCCACCGGCCGCGTCTACACGATGGACGCCGACTACACCACCGGTCAGTGGAGCGGCACCTGGACGGAGGTGCCCGGCGGCGCGGACGGCGCCACGGCCTTGACCGCCACCACCATCGGCAACCGTGTCCACCTGAACATCATCGGTTCGGACGGCGCGCTCCACACCACCGACGCGGATTACGCGGGCGCGGGCTGGTCGGGCAGCTGGGTGGCGCTGGGCGGCTCCGATCTCAAGGCCCTCGCCAGCACCGTCACCGGCAACACCATGCACGTGTACGCGCTCGGTTCCACCGGCCGCGTGTTCACCATGGACGCGGACTACAGCACGGGCAAGTGGAGCGACGCCTGGACGGAGGTGCCCGGCGGCGCGGGCAGCGCCACCGCGATCACCGCGGTCGCGACCGGCAACCGTGTCCACCTGAGCATCATCGGTTCGGACGGCTCCCTGTTCACTACCGACGGCGACTACGCGGGTGCGGGCTGGTCGGGCAGCTGGGTGGCCAAGGGCGGCTCGGGCCTGAAGGCCCTCGCCAGCACCGTCACCGGCAACACCATGCACATGTACGCGCTCGGTTCCACCGGCCGCGTCTACACGATGGACGCCGACTACACCACCGGTCAGTGGAGCGGCACCTGGACGGAGGTGCCCGGCGGCGCCGACAACGCCACCGCCCTCACCGCCAGCACCACCCGCTGACACCCGCTCCACTGCGCCACGGCGGATCACGGCCGAGCCGGTGACCGGCAACGGCAGTGCCCCACCGGGCCCGCCACGCACCCGGCGGCCGCGCGCCGCCGGGTGCGAAGGACGGCGGCGGGGGCCACTGCCCGTTCCCCGCGGTCTTCCGGTCTTCACCGGCATCCCGGCCCGGCGCATCCGGGCCTTCTCCTTGTGCTGCGAAAGGGGAAGGACCGGGTACGCGCCGCCTCCGGGGCGGGTGGTCGGTCAGCTCAGCCCAGCTCAGGTCGTCGACGTCCTATTCGAAGTCGTCGCCGGGGAACCCGCCATACCCGCCGCCGTTGGAGTAGCCGGCCAGGGCATCGCCGATCACGGCGCGCATCTCGCCCTCGTTCTCGGCCAGGGCCAGGGCCAGGGCCGCGGCCTGCTCGGGGTATGGCGCGCGGCCGCCCCCGGACGGTAGTGGTGCTACTGGTCGGTGGCGCAGTCTGGCCGGCCTCGACGTAGCCGCCATCCGCGAACAGCACCTCCAGAGCCCAGCCGTAGGCGCCGCATCCGGCGGCCCGTCTGGTCGGCGGTGAGGTTCTCGACCTTGCGCTGACGGCGCATCCACGCGCCCACCGCGTAGGACTTGTCCGGCCGATCACGTCGGACTCCTCGGCTTTACGGCTCGGGAATGACGGTCAGCCGAAGGCGATCGACGCCGTCGAAGTCCTCTGTCTGGACTTCGACGGCTGAGGTTGCGAAGCGAAGGGTGAAGCAGGGGTCTGCATCGATGAGCTGTTTCAGGTTCTCGCGGACGCCGTGGTCGAGAGGGGGCGGGCGAGAACACTGCGTCCCACTCGTCCGTGTTGGCGGCGGCCGTCGCTTTGATCGGGATTCGAGCCAGGCAGGTGGACGGTTGGCCCACCACTCCAGATGCGCCTTCTTCTCGTAGCGGCCCATTCCCCGAGCGTAGACGCCGCTACTCCCCTTCTGGGCTGCTCGTTGTTCCGGGAATGGGGCGGGGTGATCTGAGTGATGCCGAGTGGGAGCGGCTGCGGCCGTTCCTGCCGGTCAGTAACGGGCGTTGTGGCAGGTGGCCGGATCACCGGCAGGTGGCGGGATCACCGGCAGGTGATCGACGGGATTCTGCACAGGGTTCGGACCGGGGTTCAGTGGCATGACCTTCCGGAACGGTTCGGGCCGTGGAAGACGGTCTACGAACGGCACCGGCTGTGGTCGGCGGACGGGACATGGGAGCGTCTGCTCCAGCAGGTTCAGGCCGCGGCTGACGCGGTGGGTGAGCGTCCCAGAACACCGGGACGAAACGCCGTGGCACAGCCTGCACGCCCCCTTGGTGGAGGTGGTGCGGGAGGTGAAGGCTTGGGCCGCTCGCGCGGCGGCTTCACCACCAAACTGCACCTGAACGCGGACGGCCGCTGCCGCCTGTTGTCCTTGATCGGCACGCCCGGCCAGCGGGCGGATTGCACGCAGTTCAAACCGGTGCTGGAGAAGATCCGTGTCCCGAGGTCCGGGCCGGGCAGGCCCCGCAAGAAGCCGGACAGCGTCGCCGCCGACAAGGCATACAGCAACGGACCGTGCCGCGAGTGCTTGCGGCGACGGGGCATCCGGCACACGATCCCGGAGAAGACCGACAGCCAGGCCGCCCGCCTCCGCAAAGGGCGGAACACGGTCGAACGGGCTATCAACCGGCTGAAGCAGCACCGGGCGGTAGCCACCCGCTACCACCGCCACTGCGGCAGCTCTAACGATTGGCTCCGCACATGATCGACGGGAATGCTCCGTGGCACTGATCTGGCAACGTTCCGTGCTGCCGCAGTCCCGGATCCGCACCTCACAACAGCCATCGAACCCCCGCTATGCGGGGCGGAGAAGGGGATCGATCTCTGCCAGGCTCTCGTACAGCCGACGGGCTCCCCGGGCAACACGATCGTCGGTGTCGCCCAACATCTCCTCGCAGAGCCGCAGCGCCTCGTCGAGGTCGTCCGAGAAGATGCTGAAGACATCGTAGATTGCGGTGTGGATGTAATCGGCGTGGTTGTCGTTGGCAACTGCCAGTGCGGACGCGACTATCGTCAGTCCAGCCCTGTCCTTTCGCCGAAGCAAGCCCTCCGCGGTCCACCGGGTGACGAAGGTGTCCCCACTGTCGAGCACAAGCCCCAGCAGCGGCTCAACGGCCTCCGGCATCTCGGCGAACCCTGCCAGGCTGTGACCGGCATCCGCGCGGTCACGCCAGTCATCGCTTCGCCCGAGTTCGCCAAGCGTCGCGACCACCGCGCGCCGCAGGTCACTGTCCACAGATGAGCCCGTGCCTTCCCACAATTCCGGTCAAAATATCACCGAGGCGCCCTACCGGATGATCGCCAGGACAAGTCCTAGTGTCCTGAGTCTTAAATTTCCATATAGTTGAGGCATGACGCGCCCGGGACCGAAGCTTGCGCCGCTGGATTTGACTGATGCTGAGCGATCAGTGTTGGAGGGGTGGGTGCGGCGGCGTAAGTCCGCGCAGGACATGGCGATGCGGGCCCGTGTGATCCTGGCCTGTGACGATGTCGGGGAGGACGGCTTTCCCGTGTCGACGCGTGCGGTGATGGAGCGGGTCGGGGTGTCCCGCGACACCGTCTCGAAGTGGCGTAAGCGTTTCCTGGCGGACCGTCTCGACGGGTTGTCGGACGAGCCGCGTCCGGGCCGGCCCCGCACGGTGATGGACGAGCAGGTCGCCGATCTGATCGCCCGGACGCTGGAGTCGAAGCCGGAGAACGCCACGCACTGGTCGACCCGGTCGATGGCGAAGAAGACCGGGCTGTCGCAGTCGACCGTTTCCCGGGTGTGGCGGGCTTTCGGCTTGCAGCCGCACCGGTCCGAGACGTTCAAGCTATCCACGGACCCGTTCTTCGTCGACAAGGTCCATGACGTGGTGGGGCTGTATCTCGATCCGCCGGAGCGGGCGCTGGTGCTGTGTGTGGACGAGAAGTCGCAGATCCAGGCGCTGGACCGGTCCCAGCCGGTGCTGCCGATGATGCCCGGGGTGCCCGAGCGGGCCAGTCACGACTACGTCCGCGCTGGCACCACCACGCTGTTCGCGGCCTTCGACGCGGCCACCGGCAAGGTGATCGGGTCCCTCCACCGCCGGCACCGGGCCGAGGAGTTCAGGAAGTTCCTGAACAAGCTCGACAAGGAGATCCCTGCCGGACTCCAGGTCCACTTGATCTGCGACAACTACGCGACCCACAAGACCGCGGCGGTCAAGAAGTGGCTGCTGGCCCATCCCAGGTTCCACATGCACTTCACGCCCACCAGCTCGTCCTGGCTGAACCTGGTCGAGCGGTGGTTCGCCGAGCTGACGAACAAGCGGATACGGCGAGGAGTCCACAAGTCGGTCCAGGCGCTGGAGAAGGACATCCGCACCTGGATCGACTCATGGAACGAAGACCCCAAGCCGTTCATCTGGACCAAGACTGCCGACCAGATCCTCGAATCCCTCGCCTCGTACTGCCGACGAATTACCGACTCAGGACACTAGCAGTGCTTTGTTAGGTGGTGTCGTAGGGCTGCCATGGGACGGTTTGTCGGCAGGTGGGGCAGGTGCCGGTCCAGGTGGCGATGAGGTGTTGGAGGAGGTCCAGGGCCTGGTGGAGGGTCAGGCCCTGGCAGGGGCTTTTGGGCAGGTCCGCTGTTCGGTGAGGAACAGATGGGCGGCGGTGACGAGGGTGACGTGCCGGTGCCAGCCGGTGAACGAGCGGCCCTGGTTAACCGGTGCGCCGAGGCGACTAAAATCGCCAAAGTGAATCCCTGATGGCGCTTCAGGCGGAGATCAGCGGTGGTCCAGGGTGTAGCCGTACCGGAAAAGCGGTCCGCGCACCCGGCCCAGGAGGGCCACCATGCGGTCGAGGGCGGCCGACTCGGAATCGGACCGGACGAAGAGGTAGAGCTCCAGGCCCTCCGCGACGGTTTGGACGGTGAGGTGTTCGAGTCCTTCGGGCGGTCTCGCGTGAGCCCAGATCAGGTCCTCGACGACCGGGCCGATCGAGCTATCGGGTCGGGTGCCCGGGCCGGCCAGACGAGCGAGTAGAACCCGCATGCAGGTCAGTCCCAACCGATGACTTGAGAGGGCGAGCCTCCTCCGATGACCTGCGAGGACACGGCAAGGCCGGCCTGTGTGCCGGCGCCGGTCACGGCGAATGCGGTTGAAGCGCCGGCGAGCGGAAGCAGGGCGGCGAGGGCGGCGGTGGCGATCACCGAAGCGGTGCGGAGCATGGCTGTCCCTCAGGGTGGAATGGCGTAATGGGCCGAAGTGGGCCCGGCATCCGGGATCGGGAGTGCTGCGCTCCCCGTCGTCCCGGTGATCACGATCCTGCCAGCCCGGCGACCTCCGGAGGGCGGGTGTGAGCTGTCAGCGATGGGCCGGGCCGCTTTATGCCACCCACGCGGGTCAGCGATTATGATCGCCACGACCGAAGGTTCACCGACGCCGACATCGGGGCTGGGGGATGCGAAGTGCTGGATGTGTTCGGAGTGGACTCTCGCGCAGAGGCCGTCTACCGGGAGATGCTGGAGGGGACTCCCGGTGGAGTCGCCGAGCTCGCGACACGGGCTGGAACCACCGAGCCGGAGGTGCGGGAGGCACTCGACCGACTGGTCGGACTCGGCCTGCTGACTCCGTCTCGGGAAGCCGCCGGCGGTCTACGCGCCGTCAGCCTGGAGGCAGGGCTGGAGCATCTGCTGCGCCGGCAGGAGGAGGAACTGGCCAAGCGGCACCACGCGCTGGTGGCAGGCAAAGCTGCCGCGGCTCGGGCCATCGCCGAGTACTCGGCCCTGCATCCCGACGCCGATCGGCAGGGCAATGAACGCCTCCTCGGCCTCGACGCCATCCAGGCCCGCTTGGAAGTCCTCACCCGGCGGCTCAGCGAGGAGTGCTTGTCGATCATCCCGGGCCGCGCCCAGTCCGCGGCGAGTCTCGAGGCCTCTCGGTCCCTGGACGAGCAGGCCCTGAACCGGAAGGTGCGGATGCGTGCCGTCTACCAGGAGAGCAGCCGCAACGATCCAGCGACGTTCGAGTACGCCCAGTGGACCACCGAACGCGGCGGGGAGGTCCGCACGACTCCCGTCCTGCCCGGCCGCCTCCTGGTCTTCGACCGGACCACGGCCCTCGTCCCGATCGACCCGGACAACTCCCGTCTGGGTGCCCTGTGCACCACCTCCCCGGGCATCGTGGCCACCATCGTCGCACTCTTCGAGCAGACCTGGGAGGCGGCCGTTCCGCTCGGCGCGGTGCGGAGCCGGGACCCCGAGGACGGCATCGACCAGACAGAACGGGAACTGCTGAAGCTGCTGGGGTCAGGCATGACGGACGAGGCCGCGAGCAAGCGCCTGGGTGTGTCGGCGCGTACGGTGCGTCGGCAGATGTCGGCGCTGATGGAACGGCTCCAGGCGGCCAGCAGGTTCGAGGCCGGGCTGAAGGCGGCCCAACGCGGTTGGCTGTGATACCGCGTCGCCTCAAGCCTCACGCACGCGCACGTACTCCGGTGGATACGGTCGGAACCGTCCATCCTCCGGCCCGCTACGTCCCCGACCCACTGCTGGCGAGCCCCCGGTAGGCGTCCGCGACGGCGAGCATCCAGACGATCTCCTCGCGCGAAGAGCGGCCGCCGGCGGTGGCGTCGAGAACGGCGGGCGCTGCGGGAGCGGCGAGGTTCCGTGCCCGGTTCCGCACGGCCGTACGCAGCCAGCGGGCTTCGACGCGGGCACGGGGCTCCACCGGATCGATGACCATGTCGGTGGTCCCGGGACCACCGGGGGCCTGGGAGTCCTCCCGCAGTACCAGGGCCGCGTCGCGGATGGCGAAGACGCGGTGCGCGAGGTCGACGGAACGGTCGCCGAAAGTCAGCAGGTCGCGCAGCCGACCGCTCGAGGTTCCGAGGACCACCTGCGGCACGGCCGCGGTGACGTCCGCCCAGAGGGGGTGGAGCCGCCACAGCGCGTACTGGTCGCGCAGGTAGCCGACCAGGACGCGGGCGGGCGGTATGGAGACGCCCAGCACGAACAGGACGATCATGACGGCCGGCAGGAGTTCGCAGACCGGATCGGTGAGGGGAACCGGCTTCCCGTCGGCGTCGAGCTGTGTGGCGTCTCCGCGGCTCAGAACGAAGTAGACCCGGTACAGCGTGTAGACCAGGCCGGTGGCGCTCGCCATCGCCATACAGGTGACCCCGACGCGCAGTGGACCAGGCGAAACGCTCGCGCGGTTGGACCAGAAGAGGACGGCTGCCTGCATGGCGGCGACCGCGAAGACCGTGTTGAACACGCCCAGGTAGAGCTCGACCCCGGGAGCGCCGTAGTGCGCGTCGATGCCGAACGCGCCGTCGTAGTCGTGTGGGAGGGCGAAGACGAACAGCAGGGTGAGTACGACGGCGGCGGCACCGGTGAACAGCAACCTCCCACGCACGATGCCGGTCCGTCGCGGCCCGCCGCGGACGGTCTGGACGTACTCCAGCAGGAAATACGCCGCCGCCACTCCGGTGAGGTGCTTGACCAGCAGTGTCACGTCCCGGATGCCGGTCAGGTCCGCGAGTGCGTTCTCGACCGACGCCGGCCGGACGCTGACCCCGACGGCGATCGCGGTGAAGCTCCCCCAGAGTGAACGGTTCGCCCTCCCGGCGAAGGCCGATGGGGTCCGCCACAGCACGACGCCCCAGGCGAGTACGGGCATCAGCCAGGTGAACAGCGGGCGCATCAGGGGGACCTCCGTCGGCGTGGGCGCACGGGGTGCGCGAGGGTCTCGGCCAGACGGCCGGAGACGGGGCTCAGCTCGGCCACTGCGCCGACCAGCCCGGCCAGCAGCAGCGCGAGCATCTCGGCCTCCTGCTCCTCGGCCGTCTCATAGCTGGTCCGGCCCGCGCCCAGGACCTCGGCGACCAGCTCCGGGGTCAGGTCGGGCAGCAATGCGGCCAACCGGGACAGTTCGAGGGACCCGCTGTGGCCGCAGAGGACGTGGCCGAGCTCGTGAAGCTTGATCAAGTCCTGATGGGCCGGGCTGGTGCGCTCCTCGTAGTAGACGACGTCGATGCTCGGAAGCGCGATCCACAGGCCGCAAGGAAGGTCGGTACCGAGGGCGGGCAACGGTTCCAGGACGATCGGGCGCCCTCGGAGATCCTCCAGCAAAGCGCGGAAGTCCTCGACGGTGAAGGGATCGGGCAGGTCCAGCTCCGCGAGCCGCTGCTCGCAACGCCGGCGCAGGCCGCGGGGAAACGCCATGGGGAGAGCATTCTTTCGGACGTGGCAGCGAGTACTGGGGTACAGACGGGCGCGGACCTCAAAGGTCGGGCACCAAGGGGACGAGAGCCCAGCTCATGTCCCGTCGGCCCGGCCCTCTTCATGCCCGGCTGCACGGTTTTCGACCTGGCGGAGGTTGTCGGCGAGGGCCAGGAGCACCCTCAGGCTGCCGTTCGAAAGCGTGGAGGCCCGCTGGACCAGGCTGACCACCCCGTCATTTCCCAGGGCCTGCCGCAGCTCGCCGACCCTCTCTAGCTGTTCCAGTTGCTCATCCACCACGGCGGCGGTGGCATCGTCCAGGAAATAGCTCGCGCCGGCGCTGATGCCGAAACCCCGGCCCAACCAGTCGAGTGTCTCCACCGTGGGGTTGGAGGCCTGGCCCTTCTGGTTCAGGCCGAGGTGCAGGTTGCGGATGGTGTCCCGCGAGATGACGTCCCGGCCGGCCAAGCGGTTGATCCGCTCGGCGAGTTCCCGGTAGGCCGGAGGCCGCCCACCGGACCTGGCCGCCTCCCGCGCGATGAGCCGCTCCACCTTTTGGGCGATCGCCGAGGCACGGTCGGGCGGCTGGTCCGGCCCGCCGGTAGCTGCTGCCTTCACCTCTGTGCCCTCCTCCAACCCCGCCACAATACCGGACACCCCACGCCCCATCCGGAGGCAGGACGTCCGTGCACGGCCGGCCCCCTTTGGCCCGCAGGACGACATCGCCCGGTGGAGCCGGCCGAAGGTGTCGATGAGCTGGGGGCGGATGGCCAGCATCCTGGAGAGCTTGGCGGTGAGGTCGCTGCCGACGTAGCCAGTGGCCGCGTCGACGGTCTCCTGGCAGAGGCTTTTCTGCTCGGCCCAGCGGGCAGCTTTCCAGAGGGCGCGGCCGAGTCCCACCCTGAAGTGACACCCTCGTCCCAGCGCTAATTCCGGCCACCGAGCCGAATCTTCCCTGGCGTAGTGGCTGCACCACGAAACAGGGATCGGGCACCACCACGTTGCAGCGCGACGCCCACGAGGGTGACGCACCCCCCACAGGGTGCGGCCACCCTCTGCTCGTTCCGACCATCGCAGTGACGCCACCCGCACCACCCGCAAGGCTTGCTGCCCCGACCAGACCCACTCCACCAGCCGGCACCCGGCACCGCGACCGATCCATCGCGGAGAACGGCAGATACCGCCAGGACAGCGGCCCCCCTACCACTGGACGACGCCCGAGATACGGCCGCCGCGCACGTCCCCCCGCGGCCCAGTCGAACAAGACGGACCTTCGGTGAGTGCTGAGACGGGCCATCACCTGACAGCCCGCCTAGGCCTGTCTGACAATTCCCGCCCCGCCCAGCCCCGCCCCTCAGACCGCCACCACGTTTGCCACCGCCGTGGTGCGACTTGGTGTACGTGGCCGCGGCGATGCGCTCGTCACCGGTGAGGTCGGCGAGATCGCATCCGTAGAGGGTCGCGAGCCGGATGCGCATCGGCAGGCGGGGCATCCCGATGGCACCTGTCTCGATTCTCTTGACTCACTCCGATGAGTGGCCGACGAGGCCGGCGGCGGCGGGCCGGGTCGCCCTGCTCTGTCCCTCGCCGTGCGGGCATGCGGACACTCCGTTCCTGGCCTCGGCTTCGGCATGCAGCAAGCTACTCCCGTTCGGCGAACTCGGGTCGCAGTCCCGGGGTTTGGGATTTCCCCTGTTCAGCGGTTTCGCTACGCGCTCCTGTCCTTTCGGTGTCAGGTGCCTGTCCTGCGTTGTCCGTTACGTTCCGGCTGATGATGGCCACGGACGTCACCGCGGTTCCGGCCTTCCCCCACGCACTGTCCTTGAGCGTCACGGTGCGCTCGCCGAGCAGGCGCAGGCTGTTCTTGTCGAAGATCCACTCGGTGCGCTCGCCGTTGTGGACGCGTGCGATGGCGACGCCTGAACGTCCAGCGGCATCCGTAGCCTCAGGTACCAGAACGACGCCAGGGATGCGGGCCGCAGCCCGGTAGAGGGCTGCGCCCACTCCAGGCGGCGCTTCGACGGTCCGGAGCAGATCACCGATGGCTACGAAGGCCTCCTGATCGGGACCGGTCGTCGATCCGGAGTCGCCGCCGTGGTTGAGGCGCGTGTCGCCGTAAATCACTTCCAGCAGTTGGCCGGGATCGGTTGGAAGAGTCTCCAGGAAGCGGTACGTGGGGCCGTTGATGGTGACTTTCCCCTTGTTCGGCGCCGGATCGGTCTTCTCGCCCTCGTGGTTGCGTGTGAGCGTGCCGGCTGATCCGTCGACGGAGACCCAGCGCTCGGCGGACTCGTCTGTGCGAGCGGCCGTCATGCCTCCGCCCTTGGCTTCCGACAGGGCGGTGGAGTACCCCTTCGTCCTGGTGTACAAGAACTGTCCGTCGCGGACGCTCGGAGCAGGAGCCGTCTGGGCCGCAAGGGCTACACGATCCAGCAGCTGGACGGCGGCCGGCTCGGGTCGAGCTGTAGCGGGTTGGTGGTTGGAGCCCCCAACGGTGAGGGTCACTGCCAGGGCGGCAGCGCAGGTCGCGGCACCTGCCGCCAGGAACAGGGCCATTCGATGCCGGGATCGCACCCGAACAGGCTGAGAGTCGTTCGAGATCTCGCGCAGGACGTGCTCCTTGATCCGGTCGTGGCCGTGGAAAGGCAGATCGGCGTTGGAAAGGCCGGGCAGACTCCGGGTGATGTCCGCGCGACCGTTCGAGTCGAGTCGTGCGCCGTCGGAGGAGTTCACAGGCTTCCTTCCCGTGTGGCTTGGGATGCAGGGAGACGTCTCGAGTCCGGCGGCTCGGCGAGGTAAGAGGCGGTGAGCTTCTGGAGGCGGGTCCGGGCGCGCGAGAGCCGGGATCGCACAGTGCCGACCGATGTTCCACATGCCTGCGCTACCTCCGCGTGACTGAGGCCAGACCACACGGAGAGAAGAAGAACCTCACGATCCGCGTGCCGCAGCCGACTCAGAACCGCCAAGGCGGCTGAGGCTTGTGCCGCGTCGGCGATGCGGGACACGACCGCATCTGCCACGTCGGGAACGGTGCCGGGCGGTGGCAGGCGGGCTATCGCGTCCCTGTGCCTCCGTGCGGCTCGGCGGGAGTTGCGGATCACGTTGGTGGCGATCCCGAAGAGCCAGGCCCGATGGCTGGCAACCTGATCGAACGAGTCGCGGAGCCGCCATGCCTCAAGGAACGTGAGGGAGACGATGTCGTCGGCCCCGGCATGGTCAGCGGTCATGCGGATGGCATGCGCGTACACGGCGTGCGCGTGAGCGTCATAGATTTCCGCAAACAGTTGGTGGTCCACACTGCGTAGTGTTCGCAGAGCGCACCCCGTTGCATGTGGTTTGCGTCACATGTCTGACGGTGTTGTGGGTGGTCGACGTGTGCCGCAGCCGTCAGGGTCGCGGGCCCGGGCCTGGAGCGCGGCCGGGCAGGCACTCAGCGGGACTTCGGCTTCGGGAACGCGGCTCGCAGGGGCGGGGTGCGCATCGTGAGGGCGATGCGGAGGGGCGGGAGGACGCAGGCGGTTTGTAGCGCCGCGTACCACCACGGGCAGACGCCCGGGATCAGGTCGACGCCGGTGATCGCGATCGGGAAGACGACCGTGAGGGTGCGCAGGCGGTCGTAGGCGCGGCGGGAGCCGTGGGCGGTGGCGAGGGTCAGGCGGTGGAGGAGCACCGCGATGAAGGGGAGCAGGACCGCCCGGGTCCACATGAACGGGTTCACCATGTGGCCCGTGCTCGCGACCGCGACGACCGCGAGGAGGGCGGCGGTGCTGAGGGCGGCGTACACCTTGACGGCGGTGCGCGTCGTGGCGAAGGCGGTCTGGGCGGCGGGGGTTTCGAGGAGGGCCGGGGTGGTGGGGGCGGTGGTGGTCGGCGGCGTGGTGTTCGCGTTGGTTTCCATGGAGGGGACGCTACGGAGCGGCCGTACGGCACGGTATCGGCCTGGGCCCACAGGGGGGTGGGGGTAGCCCCACTCCCTGCCCGAGCTGGGGGTTCGCGGGACGTGGGCGGTGCACAGTGGGGGAGTGGGGTAGTCGAGCGAGGACGAGGGGGAGGCATGGGGCGTACGGGGGCCTGGGTGGTGCGGGCCGGGGTCGGGGTGGGGCGGGCGGTCGTCGCCGTCGGGGTCTGCATGCCGGTGCCCCTGGTGTGGGCCGCCGCGGTGGGGCTGGGGGTGTGGTGCGGGGCGGAGCATCCGTGGTCGTGGATCGGGCCCGCCGTCATCGTGTGCGCGGGCCCGCTCGCCCTGGCGCAGAGCGTCTGCCGGGCCGTTCGGGCGCTCGTCGCGCGGTGGACCGGTGCCGCGATACCCGGCGGGTACCGGGAGGCCGGGCCGGTGATGCAGCTGTCCACCGGGTACTGGTGGAACGGCTTCAGCTACGAACGCAGCCGCCGCGACGCCGTCATGGACCAGCGGATGCGCCTGTGGTGGAGCGACCCCGCCACCTGGCGGGACCTGCGGTTCGCCGTCATCGCGCCCTTCACCGCCGGGCTGGTCGCCGCCCTCCCGCCGGCCGCGCTCGCCGTGGCGGTCCTCGGGCTGGCCGGCGTCGGGCCGGCCGGGGCCGGGACCGCCGCCCGCCTGACCGGGGCCGGCGCGCTGGCCGTGGCCGTCGGCGCCGCCCCGTACGCCTGGCGGTCCCTGCACCGGGTCGCCGTCCGCTTCCTCGGCCCCTCCTCCGCGATGCTGCTCGCCGAACGCGTGGACGAGCTGACCTCCCAGCGCGCCGACGCCACCGTCGCGCAGGCCGCCGAGATCCGCCGCATCGAGCGGGACCTCCACGACGGCGCGCAGGCCCGCCTCGTCGCGCTCGGGCTCTGCCTGGCCACCGCCGAGGCGCTGATGGACCGGGACCCCGGGCAGGCCAAGGCGCTGATGCGGGAGGCGCGGGCCGGGGCCACCGCCTCGCTGACCGAACTCCGCGAGCTCATCCGGGGGATCAGCCCGCCGGTCCTCAGCGAGCGCGGCCTCGTCGACGCCGTGCGCGCGCTCGCGCTGGACGTCCCGCTCGACGTGGCCGTCAGGGCCGACGGCCCGCTGCGCCTGGACCAGCCGATCGAGTCCGCCCTCTACTTCGGCGTCGCCGAGCTCCTCACCAACGCGGTCAAGCACGCCGGGGCCGGCCGGGCGCACGTCTGCCTCGTCCGCGACGAGACGGGCATCGTCGTGGAGGTCGAGGACGACGGCCGCGGCGGGGCCGACGTCCTCCCCGGCGGCGGCCTCGCGGGCCTGCGCCGCCGCCTCGCCGTCTTCGACGGCACGCTGGTGGTCACCAGTCCCCACGGCGGCCCGACCCGTGCCAGGATGGTGGTGCCATGCGCATAGCCGTAGCCGAAGACCTGTACCTGCTGCGCGACGGGATGGTCCGCCTGATCGAGGCGTTCGGGCACGAGGTGGTGGCCACGGCCGCCACCGGGCCCGAGACCCTCGACGTCCTGCGGACGCACCGCCCGGACGTGTCCGTCGTCGACGTCCGCATGCCGCCGACGCAGTCGGACGAGGGCCTGCGCGCGGCCCTCACCGCCCGCGCCGAGATCCCCGGGCTGCCCGTCCTGGTCCTCTCCCAGCACGTCGAACAGCTCTACGCCCGCGAACTGCTGGCGGACGGCACCGGCGGGGTCGGCTACCTGCTCAAGGAGAGCGTGTTCGACGCGGACCAGTTCATCGGCTCCCTGGAACGGGTCGCGGCGGGCGGCACCGCCATGGACCCGGCCGTCATCGCGAAGCTGCTGTCGGGCAGCGCCCCCGACCGCGGGCTGGGGCGCCTCACCGAGCGCGAGCGCTCCGTGCTGGCCCTGATGGCGGAGGGCCTGTCCAACCACGCCATCGCCCGCCGCCTGTTCCTCAGCGAGGGCGCGATCAGCAAGTACACGACCTCCCTGTTCGGCAAACTCGGCATCACGGACGACGACGACACCAACCGCCGCGTCCGCGCCGTCCTCACCTACCTGAACGCTGCGTGACGCGTCGTCGAGGCGCTACTTCTGCACGGTGTAGCGCAGTTGGGCGAAGCCGCCGACCTCGGTGGCCGAGTCCAGGCGGAGGGGTACGTCCTCGGTCAGCTCTCCGAAGAGCCGGTGACCGGCCCCGATCAGGACCGGGGCGACGCTGATGACGAACGCGTCGACGCGCCCCGCGCGGACGAAGCTCTGGACGAGGCGTCCGCCGTCGGGGTAGACGTGCTTGATCCCGCGCCGGTCTAGGTCGGCGAGGAGTGCGTCCATGTCGCGGTAGACGGTGATGCGCGGGTCGGCGTCCTCGGGAAGGGTGGTGCTCAGGACGCCCACGTGGCGGTCGCCGTAGTGCCAGTTCTCCTCGCCGAAGCCGATGACCTTCTCATAGGTTCTGCGGCCCATGACCACGGCGTCGACCGAGTCGAGGAACGCGAAGAAGCCCAGGTCGCCGGCCTTCTCACCGCGTGAGGTCAGCCATTCGATGTCGTCGTCGGGGCGGGCTATGTATCCGTCGAGGCTGGTGCCGATGAAGACGGTGGCGCTGAAGGGCAAGAGGTCCTCCGGAGCAGGTGGTCGAGGTCGTCGTGGAGCAGGCCCGCGGGATCGCCTTCGCCGGTGAGGGCCCAGCGCAGCAGGGAGCCGTCGGAGGTGACCTTCACGGCGCGGGCGAGGCGCGGCACGTCGGTGCCGGCCGGGAGCTCGCCTTTCGTCACGGCTTCGGCGAGCAGCTCTCGCAGCGCCGCGTCCACCGCGTGGGTGTGGGCGGCGGCGTGGACGCGGAACTGGGGGTCGGACAGGTCGAGTTGGAGCATGCCGAGGTGGTTGGCCAGCTCCTCGGGGGTGGACATGCGGCGGGCGGACTCGTCGGCCACCGCGTGCAGTGCCGCCAGGGGCGAGTCGTGCGCGGCCCGCGCGTTGCGGTACGGCGCGGCGGCGTTGGCGGCGGCGTCCGCGGCGAACGCCAGGAGCAGGCCCCGCTTGGAGCCGAAGCGCTGCGACAGGGTCGCCGGGGAGACGCCCGCCTCGGCGCCGACGTGCGCCAGGGTGAGCCTGCCGGGGCCGTGGGCGCCGATGGCGCGGCCGGTGGCGGCGAGGATGTCGGCGTCGCTGGTGGTGCGTGGTCGCGGCATCGGATCCTCCTCTCGTGCTGTCGTGGCTGCCGACTTTAGCACGTTAGTAAATGGCGGTTCATTTATTAACGAGGCCAGCCGGCCGGCCGGGTCAGGCGAGGCCGTCGACTCCCCGCCTACGACTACCTCCCGTCACACCACGAACGTGGCCTCGTTGCGCCCCAGGAGGTACCCGAGCTGTAATCGGTTGTGTGCGCCGAGTTCCTGCTTGATGGCCGCGATATGGGCCTGGAGGGAACGCTCGCTGATCCCTATGCGGCGTGCGATCGCCTTGTCCGAGTAACCTTCCACCAGCAGCCGGCTGATCGACTCCCGGATCGCCGGGACGACCTCGTCGGCTGCCTTCGCGGCGTGCAGGGGGACGAAGGGAAAGGGTTTCGCCCGGTCCCAGGCCTTGTCGAACGTGTCGCGGAGAAATCGTACGATGGTCGGTTCGGTAATCGAGATCGCCGTGGTACGGTCCTCGTTCGCGGAAATGAAGGCGACGTCGTCCACGATGATCAAACGGTCGAAGAATTCCTCGAGCGTCCGGACCTGGGCCCCGTATTCCGTGACGGCGCGGACGTATTCCTTCGTCGCCTCGTCGAATCTCGTGGTGTGCTGATACAGGGTCCGCATCGCGATCCCCGCCGAGATTTGCCGGCGTACGGATTCCAGCGCGTCCTTCAGCACCGCGCTCGGCCGTGCCCCGTCGGGCTGCGCGGTGAGGATGTCCCGCCGGACCGAGCCCAGGGCCTCGTTGATCGCCGTCGAGATGCTGCCCAGGCCGTGCAGGTACCGCACGCCGGGCCCGACCACCTCCTCGGCCGGGGCCGCCGCGGCGGTGGCCGCCGGGGCGGGGAGTGCCGCCTGCTGCGCGGCTTCCTGCGCCAGCAGGCCCAGGTGCGTTGCGAGTTCCCGCAAGAAGGCCTGCGGTTCCCCCGCCGCGGCCCTGCACAGCTCCTCAGGTGCACCGCTCTGTGCGGTTTTGACGTATTTGACTACGTCCACTACCCACCCCTGTCTGTCCGGTATGGAGCTGTTTGCTGCGGTTGAGACCCCGTGGGTTCCCGCAATGCGTAAACCGGAGCCATCGTAGGTCTAGTTCCTCTCGAGCGGGCAGGGGAGATTTGGTCTCACCGCAGGAACGAACACCGAGAAGGCGCCCCGGAGATCGAGACCACCCGGATACCGCCTCGGTTTGGCGTTCCTGGAATGTCCGAACGCGAAACGACTCGAGGGGACTGGGCAAAATGGGGAAGAACCGCATGGTGACTCGTCCGGCCAACCGTGTTTCGGGAATCCGCGGACGCGTGGTTCTCGCGACGGCCGGCGTGGCCCTCGGGCTCGGCGCGGCGGTCGCAGGTCTCGCCGTCCAGGCCGCCGAGGGCGGCTCCCCCGCCGGCTCGGCCAGCCACCTGCGTTCCGGCGACGTCGGCTGGAACCTGGTGAACCCGCACGTCGTCGCCGGTGAGAACGGTGAGGCGGGCGACGTCGGGTGGAACAACCCGCAGCCCGCCACCACCCCCGCGCCCACCCCGAGCTCCTCCGACGACGTTGGCTGGAACTGATCGCCCACCGACGCCCCGTCCTGCACTGCATCCCCTCCCGCCACTGACCGCCCGGCAAAGGAATGGCTGATCCTCGTGGTTGCCTCACCCTGGTTCCTGACCTCCGAGACCGCCGCGGGACTTGACTCCGACGCCGTCCGTGTCTACTGCTTCGCACACGCCGGCGGGAACCCCCGCACCTTCCTCGGATGGCAGCCCGCCCTGGAGCCCGACGCCCTGGTCGCGGCCGTCTGCCCGCCCGGCCGGGGGCACCGCTTCCGCGAACCGGCCCCGGCCTCCCTCGCGGCCCTCGCCGACGGCGCCGCGGCAGCCATCGCCCGCACCGAGGACCGCCGGGGCAGCCGGGCCCTGCCGCCCTTCCTGCTCTTCGGCCACAGCTTCGGCGCCGCCCTGGCCTTCGAGGTGGCCCGCCGCCTCGACGGCGTACCCGGCCTCGCCGGCCTCGTCGCCTCCGGGTGCGCGGCCCCCTCCCTGCTGCCCACCCCCCGCGTCGTGGAGACGGCCCGCCTGGAGGGACGCGCCTTCGCCGAGGCCGTCGGCTTCTTCGGCGGGCTGCCGCCCGAGGTGGTGCGGGACGAGGCCCTGCAGGAACTCCTCCTGCCCCACCTCAAGGCCGACTTCCGCATGGTCGCCGCCCACCGCCACCGCCCGGGCCCGCCGCTGACCGTCCCGGTCACCCTCCTCAACGGCACCGACGACCCGCACGTCAGCCCTGCCGCGCTCGACCCCTGGTCCCGGGAGTGCGCCGCCCCGCCCGAACGCCACTGGGCGGCCGGCGGCCACTTCTACTTCGAGGACCGGCCGGACGCCGCGACCTCCCTCCTGCGCTCCCTCGCACACACGGCGGCGGCATCGGCCAAGGTGACGAAGCCGGCCGCCTCCCGACCGACCGTCCCTGGTGATCAGTACGTTGAGCTGATCTGACGGCCCGCCCGACGTACGACGGCACCCCTGCGAGGACCCCTCATGAACCACACCCGCCCCAGCGCCGACCCCGCCGCCCGACTCCGGCGCGGCGAAGCCTTCCGCGCCCTGCACGCCGGCCCCGGCCCCTTCGTCGTCCCCAACCCGTGGGACGCCGGCACCGCCCGCATCCTGGCCTCCTTCGGGTTCGCCGCCCTCGCCACCACCGGCGCCGGCCTCGCCCACAGCCTCGGCCGCCCCGACGGCAGCAACCAGCTCACCCGCGCGGAGCTCCTCGCCAACGCCACCGCCATCGTGGACGCCACCGGACTGCCCGTCACGGCCGACCTGGAGAGCGGCTTCGGCGAGCGCCCCGAGGACGTCGCCGAGACCATCCGCCTCGCCGCTCAGGCCGGCCTGGCCGGCGGTTCGATCGAGGACGCCACCGGCCGCGACGAGGACCCGCTGCGCCCCCTCGACGAGGCCGTCGAGCGGGTCGCCGCCGCCGTGGAGGCCGCGAAGGGGCTCGACTTCCCCTTCACCGTCACCGCCCGCGCCGAGAACTTCTTCCTCGGCCGCCCCGACCTCGACGACACCATCCGCCGCCTCCAGGCGTACGAGGCCGCGGGCGCCGACGTGCTCTACGCCCCGGCGCTGCCCGACGCCGAGGCGATCCGCGCCGTCTGCGCCGCCGTCTCCACGCCCGTCAACGTCCTGATGACCGGCGCCCTGAAGCTCTCCGTCGCCGAACTCGGCGCCCTCGGCGTGCGCCGGATCAGCACGGGCTCCGCCCTCTCCCGCGCCGCGCTCGGCGCCCTCACCCGAGCCGCCCGCGAGATCACCGGGTCGGGCACCTTCGGCTTCGGCGCGGACGCCCTCCCCTATGCGGAGGCCAACGCCCTCCTCGCCGCCCCGCCCGCCGGCCCCGCGCCCGCACCCGCCGCCGCCCCCGTGTCCGCCGCCCCCGCCCCGAACGCCCCGTCCGCCGCCGACCGAGAGAGCGATCCGGCACCGTGAGCCTTCCGCACGCGACACCCACCGCCCCGGCCGCGCCCGCCGCGCCCGCCGGCCCGGGGGCCCGGCAGGCCCCCGCCGCCGTCCACCTGTCCGCGCCCCGCTACGTCCTCGGCGAACTCCGCTGCGACCACACCACCATCGAGGGCCTGCGCGAGCGGGCCCGCCGGTTCGGCATGCCGCCCCGCGCCGAACTGTGGGGCTGGGGCTCGGTCCACCGCACGGCCAAGTCCCTGGAGACCCTTGCCGCCGAGACCGCCCGCGCCACCCTCGACGGCGCGGGCGCCGCCCCCGCCGACGTGGACTGCCTGATCCTGTGCTCCACCCGCTTCCCCGGCGGCCCCCGCACCCACGGCGCGTTCGTCGAGAACGTCATGGCCGCCACCGGGCTCGGCACCGCCGCCTTCACCGGCCTCACCCTCGGCCGCTGCGCCAACCTCCTCGCCGGCATCCGCACCGCGCAGGCGTACGTGGCCTCCGGCATGCACCGCACGGTCATGGTCGTCACCGCCGACCGGGTCACCGACGAATCCGTCCGCATGGAGAACTTCGCCCTCTTCAGCGACGGCGCCGCCTCCTGCCTGATCAGCGCGGACCCGCTCGGCCCCGACGCCTACGAGGTCGTCGCGGGCGCCGGCGCCCAGGATCCGGCCGGGCTCGACTGGTCCAACGAGATCAGCTCCGACCTGGCCCGCGAGGTCAACCGGCAGATCCTCGACGAGGCCGGCATGAAGACCGGCGACATCCTCGGCGTCCTGCACGCCAACCTCTACAAGCCCCTGGTCGTCCTCAAGGAACGCCAGGCCGGCTTCACCCGCGAGCAGCTCTTCCTCGACAACATCCCCCGCGTCGGCCACTGCTTCGCCGCCGACCCGCTGATCAACCTGGTGGACCGCGCCCGCGCCGGGGCCCTGAAACCCCACGGGCACTACCTGCTGGCGTCGAGCGTCCCGGGCGTACGGATCGCCGTCCTGCTCCGCGCCCTGCCGACGGCCGCACACCCCCGGGAAGCCCGGCCCGGCGCCGCCGCCGACGGCACCCCGGAAGCCCGGCCCGGCGCCGCAGCCGACGCCACCGCCACCGCAGACGCCGAGCCCGCCCGCACCGCGCCCGGCATCCCGCCCGGCACCCCCTCCGACGCCACCGCAGCCGCACCCGAAGGATCCCCCGCATGAGCGCGCCCCTCACCCCCGACGAGGACACCTCCCTCGACATGGCGCGCAGCTTCCCCGCGCCCGCCTACACCCTCCCCGACCTGACCACCTCCCTCCCCTCCGGCCCCTTCGAGGCCTCCCCGCAAGGCGCCGCCGAGGCCGCCCGGATCACCGCCGGGCCGCCCGCCGGGCTCTTCCGCCGCCTGATCGCCGATCAGGAGAGCGAGGCCGTCCTGCTCTCCGCCCGCCGCGTCCTCGCCGCCTTCCTGACCCCGGCCGACGAAGAGGACGAGTACCGGACGGACGGCCCCGGGCCCGACGCCGACGCGGACGCCGTCGCCGCCCACGTCCTGGCCGTCCGCGCCGAACTCGCCGCCGTCCTCGGCCCGCTGCGCACCCACCCCGACCCCGAGGTCCGCACCGCCGTCCTGCGCCAGCGCGCCCCCCTCGCCCTGACCGGCGGCTGCTGGCTCGACACCCTCTCCCAGGCCGCCACCCAGCCCGCAGAGATCGTCGGCCGCCTCTTCGGCCAGCACTGGCTGCTCCAGGGCGAGGGCACCTCCGAGGCCGGGCTGCTCGGCCGCCGCCGCCGGGCCCTCATCGGCCACGGGATCCACCTCCCCGGCGTGGAGTCCGCCGCCTTCCTCGACGCGGCCGGCGCCCGCCCGCTCACCGCCCTGCACGGCGCCTTCCACCTGGCCCTGTCCCGGCTGCCCGCCTCCTTCCTCCCCGAGGTCGTCGGCGTCCACTACGCCGCCCACGCCCTCGGCCTCGACGAACTCCTCCTCGGCACCGAGCCGATGCTCGCCGAGAGCGACGTACGGCCCGTCCTCGCCGCCTACCTCGCCTTCACCGAGGACTCCCCGACCGGCCCCGCCGACCGCCGCCGCGCCCTGGCCGCCGTACGCCTCCTGCTGCGCCTGGAGCGCGAGCACACCGCCGCCCTCGCCGAACTCGCCGCCTGGCACGACGGGCTGTCCCTGGACGCGAAGGTCGCCCGGATCGTCGAACGGCACGCCCCGCACGCCGGCCGCCAGCACGGCGCCGTCCGCCTGGGCACCCGGCGGCTCACCGACTGGCTCGACACCGGCGACCTCGACGCCGCCGCCTTCGTCCGCGAACTGCGCGGCTCCCGCCAGCTCAAGCCCGCCCGCGACGGCGGCCCCTGCCGCTTCCTGAAGGCCGTCAAGTTCGGCGGGCCCATGTTCGGCATCTTCGACGAGACCGAGGCCGCCGTCCTCACCGCCTGGGCCCGGGCCGTCGCCGACGGCGAGCCCGCCGGAGCCGGCCTCACCCCCCTCACCGCCGGGGACGCCACCGCCCGCGTCTGGAGCGGGCGGCTCGCCGCCGCCGACCCCGCCGACGTCCTGGTGGGCGAGCCCGAAGGCCCCGAGGACCACCGCCGGTTCTTCCACCGGCTCGTCAACTTCGAGCACCACCCCAGCGTCCTGCCGCTCGCCCGCGCCCGCGCCGAGGCCGGCCTCGCCGAGGCCGAGATCCTCTTCGAGCACGGCGCCGAGGGCCTGCTCACCGACGCCTCCTGGTTCCCCTACACCCCCGAGGCCCTGCTGGAGCGGGTCGAACGGATCTACTGGGACAAGCTCGTGGACCCGTACGAGCCGCTCACCGAGATCCCCTCCCGCGACGAGGTGGTCTTCGAGCAGTCCACGTACGCCCTCGGCAGCCTCATCGACGGCACCTGGGCCCACCGCGTCGGCAACCTGGGCCGCCGCGGCCGCCGCAGCGACGACATGCTCTTCGCCATCTACGCGGACGAGATGGGCCGCGGCGACACGGCCAAGAACCACATCACGCTCATCCACAAGGTCCTGGCCAGCATGGACATGGACCTGCCGCACATCCGGCAGGAGGCCTTCCTGCACCAGGGCGAGCTGCCGGACCACCTGTACGGCTTCTCCGTCCACCAGCTCTGCCTGTCGCTGTTCCCCGACAGCCTCTACAACGAGATCCTCGGCTACAACCTGGGCATCGAGATGTTCGGGCTCGGCGCGCTGCGGATGCACGAGATCCAGAAGCTGCGCCGGTACGGCCTCGACGCCTCCTACGAAGAGGCCCACCTGTCCATCGACAACTTCTCCGCCGGCCACGCCCGCCAGTCCGCCGACATCGTCGTCGCCTACCTCGACGAGGTCCGCCACCTCTCCGGCGAGGAGGCCGTCCAGCGCGAATGGCGGCGGATCTGGCGCGGCTACGCCTCCTTCGCCTTCTTCATCGAACACGCCCTGGTCAAGCGGGTGCGCGCGGCGGCGTCCGAGGACGCGGGCGCCCCCGCCGAGCTGGTCATCTGAGGAGCCGGACCATGGAACCCACCACGAGCTTCGACCCCGAGGTGCTCGCGCTCCCCTTCTACGAGGACTCCCACCGCCGCCTCGCCGCGGCGGCCGGGACCTGGTGCGACAGCAACCGCGTCCTGTGGGAGGAGGCCCGCGCCCTCTCCCCGGACGACGCCGGGCGCCGCCTCGTGCGCGCCCTCGGCACGGCGGGCTGGCTCTCCGAACTGGACCCGCGGGGCGTCCCGGTGGACGACTTCCGGGCCGTGTGCCTGCGCCGCGAGGCCCTTGCCTACGCGGAGGACCTGGCCGACTTCGCGTTCTCCGTCCAGGCGCTGGCCGCCACCCCGCTGCTGCGCTTCGGCAGCGAGGCGCAGCGCCGCCGGTACCTCCCGGGGATGGCCGCCGGAACCCTGGTCGGGGCGTTCGCGGTCTCCGAGAAGGAGGCCGGGTCCGACCTGGCCTCGGTCGGGCTGGAGGCCGTGCGTGCGCCGGACGGCTCGTACGTGCTCAGCGGCCGCAAGGCGTGGATCGCCAACGGCACCATCGCGGACGTGTTCGTGGTCATCGCCCGCACGGGGGAGGGCCCGGGCCCGCTGGGGCTGTCGGCGTTCCTGGTGCCGGCCGCCACGCCCGGACTGCGGGTCGAGCGGGTCGACGCGATCGCCCCGCGCTCCTTCGCCCACCTCGCCTTCGAGGACTGCCGGCTGCCGGCCGACGCGGTGCTCGGGCGGCCGGGGAAGGGGTTCGTGGTCGCCCTGGACCTGCTGGAGCGGTTCCGCACGACGGTCGGCGCGGCCGCCCTCGGCTTCGCCCGGCGCGCCTTCGACACCGCGCTGGCGCACGTGCTGGCGCGGGAGGCGTACGGGGCGGTGCTCTTCGACCTCCAGCTGGTCAAGGCCCGGCTCGCCGACATGGAGGTCCAGCTGAACGCGGCCTCGCTGCTGGTGGCCCGGGCCGCCTGGGAGACCGACCGGGGCAGCCGCCGCTTCGCCCGGCACTCCAGCATCGCCAAGGTCCACGCCACCGAGGCCGCGCAGGAGGTCGTGGACTCGGCGGTGCAGCTGCTGGGGGCTGCGGGGATCGTCCGGGACTCCGTCACCGAGCGGCTGTACCGGCAGATCCGCTCCCTGCGCATCTACGAGGGCACGTCGGAGGTGCTGCGGATGGCCATCGCGGGGTCCCTGGACATGCGCAGGGCGGCCCGTGCGGCCCCTCTTTGCGCCTAGGTCGTCTCTTTCGGATCTTGCCGGGCGGCGCGGGCCAGGCGAGATCCGGAAGAGACGGCCTAAACCGGCGCCGCTCTCGCGGAGTCGGTCGCCCGCCGTCGTGGTCACTCGATTGATGGTTGCGCGGTTCGTCGCTTTCACACTGCGCAGCCCGTACCAGAACCGTTCAGCAAGGAGTCACAGTGAGCGCCACCAGCACCGTCGAGCCCACCCCCGTCGAGGCGGTCCGCCTCGCGGACCCCTACCCCTACTACGCGCGCCTGGTCGCCGAGCGCCCCTTCGCCTTCGACGAGGCGCTGGGGGCGTGGGTGGCCGCCGACGCGGCCGCGGTGCGCGCGGTGCTGGGCGGCGGCGCGCTGCGGGTGCGGCCCGTGGCGGAGCCGGTGCCGGCCGGGATCGCGGGGACGGCGGCGGGGGAGGTCTTCGGCGAGCTCGTACGGATGACGGACGGTCCGGCGGCGGCCCGGCTCAAGGGGGTCGTGGCGGAGGCCCTGGCCCGCGCCGACCTCGGGCAGGCCGGCGCGCTGGCCGCCCGGTACACCCGGGAGGAGCTGGCGCGGGGCGGCGAAGTCCCGTACGAGGAGCTGATGTTCGGGGTCCCGGCCCGGGTGGTGGCCACCCTGTCGGGCCTCACGGACGGCGCCGACCGCGAGGCGGCCCGCGCCATCGGCGACTTCGTCCGCTGCATCCCCGCCTCCGCGACGCAGGACGACCACCGCGCGGCGGCAGCAGCGGCCGTCCGCCTCCGCGAACTCCTGGGCCCGCCCCTCGCCTCGGCCTCGGCGGCCCCGGTGGCGGGCCGTGCCCCGGCCCCGGGCAGGGCCGGGGCGTCCGCCGCCGGAACCGGGCCGGACGCGGGGATGCCGTCCCCGGCCCCCTACCCCGCCGGCCGGGCGAACGGGCTGCTGCGGGAGCTGGTGGCCGCCGCCGAGCGGGCCGGCTGGGAACACCCGGGGCCGCTGCTGTCCAACGCCATCGGGTTCCTCTCCCAGACCTACGACGCCACCGCCGGCCTCATCGGCAACACCCTCGTCGCCCTCGCCCGGGGCGCCGGCGCACCCGACACCGGGGCGCTCGTGCGCGAGGTGGTCCGGTACGACGCGCCGGTCCAGAACACCCGCCGCTTCGCCGCCGAACCGTTCGCCCACGCCGGCTCCACCGTGGAGCCCGGACAACAGGTCCTCGTCCTCCTCGCCGCCGCCAACCGCGACCCCGCCGTCAATCCCGACCCCCACGCACTCTCCCCCGGCCGGGTGAATCCGGTCGTGTTCACCTTCGGCGCGGGAGCCCACCGCTGCCCGGGCGGGGAGCTGGCCACGGCCCTCGCCACCGCCGTGGTGGCGGAGCTGCGCGCGGCAGGCTGGAGCACCACAGCGACCCCCGCCTACCGCCCTCTGGCGAACGCCCGGATCCCGCTCCTCTAGGGGGGTCGCGAAAGTCCCGCACGGCACCCACGGCGCAGGACTTTCGCAACCCCCCGCGCGAGAACGTCCAGGACGCAGCCCCCGCCACCGCGATCAGGCCGGGGGTCACCCACCCCCATGCCTCCAGACAGGACAAACCGCAACATGTCAGACAGCACTCACCTCTGGATGCGGCACGAGGCCCGCCGTACGGAACGCCGCGCCCCCCTCACCCCGCAGGACGCCGCCCGCCTCGTCGAGGCCGGGATCCGCATCACCGTCGAGGAGTCGGCGCAGCGCGCCTTCCCCCTCGCCGCCTACACGGCCGCCGGCTGCGCCACCGCCCCCGCCGGCTCCTGGCACGAGCAGGCCCCCGACGACGCGTACGTCCTCGGCCTGAAGGAACTCCCCGCCGGCCCCGGCGCCCCCGCCCTGCGCCACCGGCACATCTACTTCGGCCACGCCTACAAGGGCCAGGCCGGCGCCCGTGAGCTGCTGGCCCGCTTCACCGCCGGCGGCGGCGCCCTCCTCGACATGGAATACCTCACCGACGACTCCGGCCGCCGCGTCGCCGCCTTCGGCTACTGGGCAGGCTACGTCGGCGCCGCCCTCGCCGTCCTGCACCACCGCCGCGCCCTCACCACCCCGCTGGTCCCCACCGACCGCCCCGCCCTCGACGCCCTCCTGGCCTCCACCGCCACGGCCGGCGACACCACCACCGCCCTCGTCATCGGCGCCCTCGGCCGCTGCGGCCGCGGCGCCTGCGACGCCCTCGTCCAGGCCGGCCTGGAACCCACCCGCTGGGACCTGCCCGAGACCCGCGCCCTCGACCGGGCCGCCCTCCTCGGCCACGACCTGCTCGTCAACACCGTCCTGACCACCACCCCCGTCCCGCCCTTCCTGACCAAGGCCGACCTGGACGAAAGCGCCCGCCGCCTCTCCCTGGTCTGCGACGTCACCTGCGACGTCACCTCCGACTGCAACGTCCTGCCCGTCTACGACGAAACCACCACCTGGGACGCCCCCGTCCGCACCCTGCGCGACGGCGACCGCCCCCTCGACCTGATCGCCATCGACAACCTCCCCTCGCTCCTCCCCGTCGAGGCCGCCACCGCCTTCTCCGCCGAACTCGCCCCGCACCTGCTGCGCCTGCCCGAGTGGGACGGCGTGTGGGCCCGCGCCCTGCACCGCTACCGGACGGCCGTCGAAACCCAGGAGGCACCCCTTGTCATCTGACTTATCCGCCCCCGCCGCCCCCGCCGCGGCCCCCGCGTCCGGCACCGTCCACTGGATAGGCACCGGCCTGTCCACCGGCCGTTCCGGCCTCTCCCTCGTCTGCGAGCGCGCCCGGCGGGTGGTCCTGTGGGACCGCACCGCCGAGCGCGCCGCGGCCCGCCTGGCCGCCCTCGGCCTGGCGGGCCGCGCCGAGGTCCGCGCCCTCACCCCCGCCGCCCTGGCGGCGGAGACGGGCGCGGGCGACGTCCTCGTCTCCATGCTCCCGGCCGCCGAGCACGCCCCGCTGCTCGGCCTGGCCGCCGACCGCGGCGCCCACTTCGCCTGCACCAGCTACACCTCCCCGGAGCTGGCCGAACAGGCGCAGCGGGCGGCCGCCCGGGCCCGTACCGTCGTCCTCACCGAGGCCGGACTCGACCCCGGCATCGACCACCTCATGGCCCACGACCTCGTCGCCCGGGCCCGCGAGGCGTTCGGCCCCTCCCCGGCGACCGCCGTGTTCACCTCGTACTGCGGAGGCCTCCCGGCGGTCCCCGGACCGTTCCGCTACCGCTTCAGCTGGGCCCCGCACGGGGTCCTCGCCGCCCTCGCCGCCCCGGCCCGCTACATCGAAGCCCGCGCCGAGGTCACCGCCCCCCGCCCCTGGGAGGCGACGGCCCCGCTGACCCTGGCGGGCGAGGAGTTCGAGGCCTACCCCAACCGCGACAGCCTCCCCTTCGTCGCCCAGTACGGCATCCCGTACTACTGGCACCTCGACACCTTCGTCCGCGGCACCCTGCGCAACTCCGGCTGGCGCACCGCCTGGAAGGAGGTCTTCGACACCGTCTCCGCCGGCGACCCCGACGCCGTCCGCGCCCTGGCGTACGAGCTCGCCGCCCGCCACCGCGCCGGCCCCGCCGACCGCGACCGCGTCGTGCTGTCCGTCTCCCTGGAGCTGCGCACCAGGTCGGGCGAGCGCTGGCGCGGCTCCCGGCTGCTGGACCTCACCGGCGGACCGGACGAGTCCGCCATGGCCCGCTGCGTCTCCCTCCCCGTCGCCTACGGGGTCACGCGGATCCTGTCCGGCGCCCTGCCCGCCGGGCTGAACCGGGCCGCCGAGACCCCCGGCGAGGCCTCGCGGTGGCTGTCGTTCCTCGGCGCCCACGGACTCGCCGGCCGCTACGAGGAGACCGCCCCCGCTCCCACGGGAGCACCGGCGTGACCGTCTGACGACCCACCCCACCCCTCCCTCACCCCACTTCCCCCTCACCTCAGCCACCGCACAACGAACGAGAGGTTCCGAACCATGGGGCACGAGAGCTTCCGGCCGGGCATCACGCACTTCCGCTGCGTGGGAGTCGGCGTGGGCCCGGCCAACCTCAGCCTGGCGTCCCTGCTGCACAGCAGGCCGGACGTACCCAATCTCTTCCTCGACCGCAAGGAGTCCTTCGGCTGGCACGACGGCCAGCAGATCCCCGGCACCAGCCTCCAGGTCTCCCAGTTCAAGGACCTGGTCAGCCTGGCCGACCCCGCGAACCCCTTCTCCTTCCTCTCCTACCTGCACGCCAAGGGCCGGGTCTACCACTTCCTCAACGCCCGGTTCGACGACGTGCCCCGGCTGGAGTTCCGCAACTACCTGGCCTGGGCCAGCCGCAACAACGAGAACGTCGTCTTCGGCGAGGGAGTGGAGGAGGTCGACTTCGACGACGGGCTCGGGGCGTTCACGGTCCGCACCGCGCGCCGCACGGTCACCGCCGAGAACGTCGTCGTCGGCGTCGGCAGCCGCCCCTGGGTGCCTCCGCTCGGGGAGCACCAGCTCGGCCCCACCCAGTTCCACGTCAGCGACTACATGGCCAACGCGCAGGACGTCGGAGGCAAGCGGGTCGTGGTCATCGGCGGCGGCCAGTCCGGTGCCGAGGCCTTCCTCGACCTGATCTCCCGGGGCGGCTGGGAGCTGCCCCGCCGGGTCTCGTGGATCTCGCGGCGCGCGAACTACCTGCCGATCGACGACTCGCCCTTCACCAACGACTACTACATGCCCAGCCACGCCGACTACTTCTACGGACTGCCGCGCGAGCGCCGCCACTCGCTGAACTCCCGCAACGTCCTCAGCAGCGACGGCATCTCCGAGTCCACGCTGCGCGAGATCTACCAGGGCATCTACATGCACCGGTTCGTGGACGGCAACGAGGACCTGGTCGCACTCCACCCGGGCCGCGAGGTCTTCGACGTCCGGCCCGGCCCCTTCGGCGGCTGGGAGGTCCGCGCCCGGCACACCCAGGAGACGGAATCCGTCGAGAAGTTCGAGACCGACGTCGTCGTCTGGGCCACCGGCTACCGGCCCGCCGCCACCGACTTCCTCGCCCCGCTCGCCGGGCGCCTGGAGCGGGAGGGCGAGGAACTGCGCGTCGACGAGGACTACGCCGTCCGCTGGGACGGGCCCGCCGACCGCCGGATCTTCGTCCAGAACGGGGTCCGCGGCCAGCGCGGCCTCGCCGACCCCAACCTCAGCCTCAACGCCTGGCGCAGCCGGCGCATCGCCGACCGGCTGTGCGGCGTACGCGGGGACGAGCAGCTCGCCTCCTTCATCGAGTGGTCCTCCAAGACCTCCCAGGACGAACGGTGGACCGCCTGATGACCACGGACCGCACCGGAACCTGCCGCCCCCTGACCACCGACCCCGAGGCCCACCCGGCCGCAGGTCCCGCCCCGGCCCCGGCGCCCGCACCCGCGGCTGCCACCCCGGCCACCACCCCGTCCACCCCGGCCGCCACCCCGTCCGGGCCTGCGGCCGCCGCGCCGGCCGACCCCACCGCCGCCCCCGCCTACCGCTCCACCGCCCGCCACGCGGGCGGGCCGGCCGGGGCCCGTACCGACGTCGCCGTGGTCGGCGCGGGCATCCTCGGCGTGCTCGTCGCCCGCGAGGTCCTCTCCCGCGACCCCTCCGCCACCGTCACCGTCCTCGACCGGGACATGATCGGCTCCGGCGCCACCCGCCGCTCCGCCGGACTGCACTTCCCGCGCGGGGCCGACGAGACCGTCCGCGCCCTGGCCGCCGAGAGCGAGCGCTTCTACGCCGACCTCCACACCGCCCGCCCCGACCTGCCCATCCACCCCCTCGGCATGACCGTCCTCGCGCCCGAGTCCGCCGAGGAGGCCCTGCGCGAGACCTACCTCCCCGAGGCCAAGCTCCGCTGGACCGGCGACCTGCCTTCCTGCGTCCCCGCCCTGCCCAAGGACTTCGGGGCCTGGGAGGGCGACGGCTGCCAGTACGCCGACGTCCACACCCTCACCCAGCTCCTCGCCGCCGACCTGCGCCCCGCCGTCTCCTTCCGCGAGGGCGTCGCCGCCCTGACCGTCGCCGCCGGACCCGGCGGCGCCCGCCTCACCCTGAGCGGCGGCGCCACCCTCACCGCCGGGCACGTCGTCCTCGCCCCCGGCCCCTGGCTGGCCGAGCCCGCCTGGCGCGAGCTCGTCGCCCCGCTGCGGGCCCGGGTCAAGAAGGTCGTCGCCCTGCACGTGGAGACCCCGCCCGCCCCCGGGGACCGGGCCGTCGTCCTGCACGAGGAGGACGCCTTCCTGCTGCCCGTCCACCACCGCGGCCACTGGCTGTTCAGCTACACCTGCCCCGAATGGGACGCCGACCCCGCCACCGTCGACCCGGCCCTCACCACCGCCCACCTGCGCGAGGGCCGCGCCCTGCTCACCCGCTACGCCCCCGCCCTGGCCGCCCACTGCCGGTCGGGCCGGGTGTTCTGCGACGCCTACGGACCCGACGGCAGGCCCCTGGTCACCGCCCTCGACCCCTACGGCCGGCTGGTCTTCGCGGGCGCAGCGGGAGGCTCCGGCTACCGCCTGGCCCCGGCGCTCGCCGCCCGCGCCGCCGACCTGATCCCGTCCCTCCCGTCCCCGCGAAAGGCCACGACATGATCATCGCGCGTTATGACGACGACGTGCTGGAGCAGGCGTTCGGCATCGACATGAGCGGTGTGGAGGGCTTCGGGACCGGTGCCGGCTGGGGCCGGGTCGCCCCCGGCCGGGCCACCGACGACCACCACCACGACGAGACCGAACTGTTCGTCATCGTCTCCGGCCGCGGCGAGTTCCTCATCGACGGCGAACGCCACGAGGCCGTCCCCGGCACCGTCGTCCTCTTCGAGCCCTTCGAGTCCCACGTCCTGCGGAACACCGGCCCGGAGAACCCCACGGACGCCGGCACCGACCTGGTCTTCTTCACCCAGTACTGGCGCGACGCCCAGCGGGCCGCCGACGCCGCCTCCGCACCCGTGCGCACCGGCTTCGGCGACCGCCCCGTCTTCGTCTTCTCCACCCCGCCCACCCCCAACGGCGACCTGCACCTGGGCCACCTCGCCGGCCCCTACCTCGGCGCCGACGCCTTCACCCGCTTCCAGCGCATGAACGGCACCGAGGCCTACCACCTCACCGGCAGCGACGACTACCAGAGCTACGTCCTCGGCGCCGCCCGCCAGGGAGGCCGCACCCCCGCCGAGACCGCCGCCCACTACAGCGCCGAGATCGCCGAAACCCTGCGGCTGATGGACATACCCCTCGACCAGTACACCGTCACCGACCAGGACCCCGGCTACCGCGACGGGCTCAAGGACTTCTTCAGCCGGCTCGTCGCCTCCGGCGAGATCGCCGTCACCGCGCACGAAGCCCTCTACGACGCCCGCACCGGCGCCTACCTCTACGAGGCCGACGTCACCGGCGGCTGCCCCGGCTGCGGCGCCGCCACCTGCGGCAACCTCTGCGAGGAGTGCGGCGAACCCAACACCGTCGCCGACCTCGCCGACCCCCGCTCCACCTCCACCGGCAGCGCACCCCGCCCCGCCCCCGCCGCCCGCTGGACCCTGCCCCTGCACGCCTACGCCGGCGACGTCCGCGCCCACCACCGGCGCGGCCGCGTCCCCGCCCGGCTGCGCGAACTCGCCGACCGGCTCTTCCGCCGGCCCGCCCTCGACCTCCCCCTCACCCACCCCTCCGACTGGGGCGTCGAACCCCGCGAGGACGACACCGACGGGCAGGTCATCTGGGTCTGGCCCGAGATGAGCTACGGGTTCCTGCACGGCATCCAGTCACTGGGCGCCCGACTCGGCCGCCCCTGGCGGGCCGCGGAGCCCTCCGCCGACTGGAAGATCGTCCACTTCTTCGGCTACGACAACAGCTTCTACCACTCCGTGCTCTACCCGGTCCTCTACCAGCTCGCCCACCCCGGCTGGACCCCCGACATCGACTACCACGTCAACGAGTTCTACCTGCTGGAGGGCGAGAAGTTCTCCACCAGCCGCCGGCACGCGATCTGGGGCAAGGAGGTCCTCAGCCCCGACACCGTCGACGCCGTCCGCTACTTCCTCGCCGCCACCCGCCCCGAGGGCCTGCGCACCGACTTCCGGCGCGCCGCCTACGAGGCCACCCTCGCCGACACCCTCGTCGGCACCTGGCAGCAGTGGCTCAACGACCTCGGCGCCCGCGTCGCCAAACACCACGGCGGCCGCGCCCCCGACGCCGGGAACTGGACCCCCGAGCACACCGCCTTCCTCGCCCGCCTCGGCACCCGCCTCGACGCCGTCACCGGCGCCCTCGGCAACGACTCCTTCTCCCTCACCCAGGCCGCCGCCGAACTCGACGGCATCGTCCGCGACACCGTCCGCTTCACCCGCGCCGAAGGCCTCCTCACCGACACCCCCGGCTGGGAGGACGAGAACCGCACCGCCGTCGCCCTCGAACTGGCCGCCGCCCGCCTCCTCGCGCACGCCGCCGCCCCCCTCATGCCCCGCTTCGCCGCCCGGCTGGCCGCCGCCCTGGACCTCGAAACCCCGCGCACGTGGCCCCGTACCGTCGAACTCCTCACCCCCGGCGCCGCCGTCGACCTCTCCGACGCCGTGTTCTTCCAGCCCTCCCCGGCCGCGCAGCGGGCGCAGGGCGCCGACGCGGCCGAGCCCGTCCTCACCCCCTGGCTCACCCAGGTCGCCCGCACCGCCCTGCGGCTCGGCGCCGACGAGCCGATCGCCCACCGCACCCTCACCCAGCTCGCGGCCGGCTCCCTCCAGGCCGTCACCGTCCAGTACCAGATCCTCGACGCCCTCGACGTCGACCTGTCCATGGACGAACTCCTGCACGGCGGCACCCTCGCGGAACTCGCCGCCGTCATCGCCGAGCGCGCCGAGCCCGCCGCCGTCGCCGCCCTGACCTCGGGGGAGGCCCGATGAACCAGCACCGCCACATCCTGCGCGAGATGGCCGAGCGCGGGCTGACCGTCACCCTCGCCGACGGCGACCTGCGCCTGACGGGCAACCGCGAGCGGATGGACCCAGAGTTCATCGCCCGCGTCAGAGCCGCCAAGCCCGCCCTCGTCGCCCACCTGGAGCGCGAGGCCGACCACGGCCCCGGCTTCCCCCTCACCCCCCTCCAGCGCAGCTACTACCTCGGCCGCAGCGGGGTGTTCGAGGTCGGCGACGTCTCCAGCCACGTCTTCCACGAGATCGAGGGCGACTGGGACATCGACCGGCTCCAGTCCTCCCTCGACACCGTGATCGCCGCCCACAGCGGCCTGCGCTCCCGCTTCCTGTCCGACGAACGCCAGGCCACCGAGTACGGCGACCACGCCCCCCGCATCGGCGTCCTCGACCTGCGCTCCCACACCCCCCGCCAGCAGGACGCCATCCGCGCCCAGCTCCGCGAGATGCGCTCCCACCAGGTCCTGCCCGCCGACCAGGCCCCCCTGATCACCGTCGACGCCACCATCCTCGACGACGACCGGATGCTCCTCCACGTCGGCCACGACGGGCTCGTCATGGACGGCATCAGCATGTTCCTGTTCTTCCGCGCCTGGTGGCACGCCTACCAGAGCCCCGGCGCCGACCTCCACGAGGAACTTCCCTACGAGGACTACCTCACCGCCCTCGAAGCCGCCCGCGACAAGGCCCCCGCCCACCGCTCCCGCGCCTACTGGCTGGACCGCGCCGACGACCTCGCCCCCCACCCCGACCTGCCCCTGCGCACCAGCCCGGCCGCCCTCACCGAGACCCGCTTCACCCCGCGCCGCGTCACCCTGGAGCGCACCGCCTGGACCGCCCTCAAGGACCGCGCCGCGACCGCCGGCCTCACCCCCTCCGCCCTGCTGCTCGCCGCCTACGCCGAAACCCTCGCCACCTGGGGCGCGGGAGAGCGGTTCACCCTCACCACCACCATCGCCCACCGCCCGCCCGTCCACCCCCGGGTCTTCGAGGCCATCGGCCAGTTCTCCGACACCCTCCTCGTCGAGGCCGAGGTCGACCGCCGCCTGACCTTCGCCGAACGCGCCCAGCTCCTCCAGGCCCGCCTGCACACCGACATCGACCACCGGCACTACTCCGGCGTCGAGTTCCTGCGCGAACTCGCCGTCCGCCGCGGCGGGATCACCGGTGCCCGCATGCCGTACACCTTCAACAGCGCCATCGGACACGTCAGCAGCGAGGTAGACGGCTCCGCCCTGGAACTCTTCGGCAAGGAGGTCTACACCGTCAGCCAGACCCCCCAGGTCTGGCTCAACGCCTTCGCCATGGAGCAGCACGGCGCCCTCGTCGTCCAGCTCGACGGCATCGACGAACTCTTCTGCGAGGGCCTTCTCGACGACCTCGCACACGGCTACCGCACCCTCCTGGAAACCCTCGTCGACGAGAGCTCCTGGCAGCGCCACTCCTTCGACCTGCTGCCGCCCGCCCAGCGCGAGCGCCGCGCCGCCGCCAACGACACCGCCGTCGCCCTGCCCGACGAAATGCTCGGCGACGCCATCGTGGCCCGTGCGGCCCGCACCCCGGCCGCGCCCGCGATCCTCACCTCCGACCGCACCGTCAGCTACGGCGAACTCCTGCACCGGGCCGCCACCGCCGCGACCTGGCTGCGCGCCCAGGGCGTCGGCCGCGGCGAACTCGTCGGCCTCGTCTGCCACCGGGGCCCCGAACAGATCGTCGGCATCCTCGCCACCGTCCTCGCCGGAGCCGCCTACCTGCCCGTGGACGCCGCCCTGCCCGCCGCCCGGCAGGAGTACATGCTCACCGACGGCAAGGTGCGCTGCGTGCTCACCAACTCCGGCCGGCCCTCCGACGACACCGTCGCCGCCTTCGACCTCACCCGCCCCTGCTCCGGCCGCGCCGAACTCCCCGACCGGCTCCCCGGCTCCCACCCCGACGACCTCGCCTACGTGCTCTACACCTCCGGCACCACCGGCGCCCCCAAGGGCGTCATGGTCAGCCACCGCAGCGTCGCCAACCTCGTCGCCGACTGCCAGAGCCGCTTCGGGATCACCGCCGAGGACCGGTTCATGGCCGTCAGCGCCTTCCACTTCGACCTGTCCGTCTGGGACGTCTTCGGCGCCCTCTCGGCCGGCGCCGCCCTCGTCATGCCCGACCGCGACAAGGCCACCGACCCCGCCCACTGGCTCGAACTGTGCTGGCTGTACGGGGTCACGGTGTGGAACTCCGTCCCCGCCATCGTCGGCCTGCTGCACGGCCAGGCCCGCTCCGACGGCGACGTACCGCCCGGCCTGCGGCTGGTCCTGATGAGCGGAGACCGCATCCCGCCCGCCCTGCCGGCGCAGCTGCGCGAGCTGATGCCGGGCCTGGAGGTGGTCTCCCTCGGCGGCCCCACCGAGACCACCGTCTGGAACGTCCTGCACCCGGTGGGCGAGGACGAGGACGGTTCCTCCTCCATCCCCTACGGCCGCCCCAACTCCAACAACCGCGCCTACGTCCTCGACTGCCACGGCCTCGACGCCCCCGACTGGGTCACCGGCGAGATCACCGCCGCCGGCACGGGCCTGGCTCGCGGCTACTGGGGCGACCCGGAGCGCACCGCCGAACGCTTCTACGAGGACCCCGTGCGCGGCGAACGCCTGTACCGCACCGGCGACTTGGGCCGCTACCTGCCCGACGGCAGCATCCAGATCCTCGGCCGCAGCGACTTCCAGATCAAGATCAACGGGTACCGGATCGAGGCCGGCGAGGTCGAGACCCGCCTCGCGGCCCTCGCGGAGATCGGCCGGGCCGTCGTCGCCCCCCAGGGCAACCGCCTCGTCGCCCACCTCGTCCCCTCCGGCGGCCACCGGCCCCACCTGGCCGAGATCCGCCAGGCCCTGCGCGCCGACCTCCCCGACTACATGCTCCCGGCGGCCGTGCTCTGGCACGAAGAGCTCCCCCTGACCCGCAACGGCAAGGTGGACCGCGCCCGGCTGGCCGAACTCGCCGCCCAGGCGCCCACCACCGGCCCCGCCCGGGGCGGCAGCGCCCCGGCCACCCAGGCGGAGAAGATCCTCTGCGACATCTGGTCCACGGTCCTGCGCCGCCCGGACGTCGGCGCCCTGGACACCCTGACCTCCCTCGGCGGCGACTCCATCGCGGCGGCCCGCATCCTCACGGCCACCCGCAAGCGCTTCGGCACCACCCTCACCCTCGACCAGTTCGCAGAACTCCCCACGGTCCGCGCGATGGCGGCAGCCCTGATGCCGAAGGGTTCCTGATGCCCCCCACCCAGCCGAAGCCCCCCGAGGGCCCCCACCCAACGGCCACCCGACCGCCGACGCCGGCCCCCCAGGGGCGCGGGGAACTGCGCGCCCAGCCACAGCCGACCGGCACCCGACCGACGACCGCACCCCCGGCGGTACCGGAGACGATCCGCCGGATCGTCGACGGCCCGCCCCCGGCGACCGGCCACATCCACGTCGCCAGACTGGACGGCACCCGCACCATGCCCCTGCGCGAGCTCCACGCCCGCGCAGCCCGCCTCGCGCACCACCTGCGGAGCACCCACGGCACGGGCCCCGCCCACCGCATCGGCATCCTCGCCGCCAACAGCCTGGAATGGGTGCTCCTCGACCTGGCCGCCCTGCGGCTCGGCGCGCAGACCGCCGGCCTGGAACCCGGCAAGTTCACCCCCTCCGCCGACCTCGCCGACCGCTACGACCTGCACCTCCTCTACACCGACCAGGACACCGGCGCGACCCCCGGGGTCCTGCCCATGGAAGGGATCCTGGCGCTGACCGACCCGGACCCCGACGCGGAGGCGCCGCCGCTCCCACCCGTCACCTGGACCACCGAAGACGTCACCACCATCAAGTTCACCTCCGGCAGCACCGGCATCCCCAAGGGCCTCGGCGCCACCGCCGGCAGCATCGACAGCTCCCTCACCGCCGTCCAGGAGATCTTCGAACACACCCCCGACGACCACCTCTTCGTCTTCCTGCCCCTCTCCCTCCTCCAGCAGCGCTACTGGGTCTACTCCGCCCTCCTCCACGGCCACGACGTCACCATCACCACCTACGAGGCCGCCTTCGCCACCTTGCGCCGCGTCCGCCCCACCGTCGTCATGGGCGTCCCCGCCTTCTACGAGTCCGCCCGCCGCCAGATCACCGCCCGCCTGCGCCGCACCCCCGGCCAGGACCCGGCACACGCCGCCCGCGCCCTGTTCGGCGACCGGATCCGCTACCTGTGGACCGGCTCCGCGCCCGCCTCGCCCACCGTGCTCCGCTTCTTCAACGACGAGGCCCGCCTGCCCCTCTACGAGGGCTACGGCCTCAACGAGACCTGCATCGTCACCAAGAACCACCCCGGCGCCCACCGCGAGGGCAGCGTCGGCCGGGCCGTACGCGGCAAGGAGGTGCTCATCGGCGAGGACGGGGTCATCAGCGTCCGCAGCACCCACCCCGTCAACAACCACTACGCCTACGCCCGCCCCGGCGACTCCGAGAAGGTCTTCTCACCCGACGGGACCGTCCGCACCGGCGACCTCGGCCACCTCGACGAGGACGGCTACCTCTTCGTCCACGGCCGTGCCGACGACGTCATCGTCCTCGACAACGGCAAGAAGGTCATCGTCCGCCCCATCGAGGAACTGATGCGCGCCGACCCGGCCATCGCCGAGTGCGTGCTGTTCAGCCCCACCCAGACCGACCTCGTCGCCGTGGTCTCCCCGGCCACCGCCCCCGCCGACCACCGGGCCATCGCCGCCCGCCTGGCCGCCGTCAACGCGGCCACCACCCCCGACGAGCGCATCAGCCGCGTCCTCGTCGCCGACCCGCCGTTCAGCATCGAGGGCGGCCTGCTGACCTCCCAGTACAAGCCGAAGCGCCCCGACATCCGGGCCGCCTACCACGCCCCGCTGCACTCCCAGGAGGCCGGAATCCATGCCTGACACCACCCACACCACCGACACCACCGACACCACCGACACCGCCCTCGAGGACGCCGCCCGCGACCAGCTCGCCCTCGTCCTGGTGCCCGAGGTCCCCGCCGAGGAGATCGACCCGGACGCCGACATGGTCGCCGCCTACGGACTGACCTCCCTCAACAAGGTCCTCTTCCTCACCGAGGTCTGCGAGGAGACCGGCGTGGACCTCGCCCACTTCACCGAGCACGACCTCGCCGACATGAAGACCCTCCGCGACGTCACCGCCGCCCTCGCCCGCCACCACCACGCCACCGCCACCGCCACCGTCACCGCCACCGGAGCCTGAACCATGAGCTGGACCGAGCACGCCGCCGCCGTCCTGGAGAACGACCGGGTGCGCCTCACCCCGATCACCGGCGCCGACCGCGAGGGCATCCGGGCCGTGGCCATGGACCCCGGCATCTGGCGCTACTTCGTCGCCGCCGTCGAGACCGACGCCGACTTCGAGGCCTTCTTCGACGCCTGCCTCGCCGACCACGCCGCCGGCCGCCGCACCGTCTTCACCATCACCGACAAGGAGTCCGGCCGCACCGCCGGCAGCATGAGCTTCGGCAACATGGCCGAGGCCGACCGCCGCCTGGAACTCGGCTGGTCCTGGCTCGGCCGCGACTTCCGCGGCCGCGGCGTCAACCACTGGGCCAAGGCCCTCCTGCTGGAGCACGCCTTCGAGGTCCTCGGCGCCGAACGCGCCGAGTTCAAGACCGACGTCCTCAACGTCCAGGCCCGCCGCGGCCTCGTCAACATCGGCGCCACCGAGGAAGGCGTCCTGCGCAGCTTCAACTACATGCCCGGCGGCCGCCGCCGCGACGCCGTCTTCTACAGCATCCTGCGCGCCGAATGGCCCGCCGTCCGGGCGCACCTCGCGCGCGGCCCCAAGAAGGCCGTCCCGGCATGAACGACCCCGCCGCCGCAGGCCCCGGCATCAGCCACATACGGGCCTGCGGCACCCCGTACGAGATCGGCCGCGCCCACGGCGCGGCCCTCGCCGCGCCCCTGCGCGCCTTCCTCGACGACGGCCTGGCCCGCCTCAACCACCTCGTCCCCGAGCCCCTGACCCTCCGCGCCCTCCTCCCGGCCGTCACCGCCCACCGGCGGGCCGTCACCGACTGCCTGCCCGACCTCGCCGAGGAGGTGGCCGGCCTCGCCGACGGCGCCGGCACCTCCGAGGACGAGGCCTGGCTGCTCCAGCTGCGCCGCGAGATCCTCGGCTACTCCAAGATCCGCACCGGCGGCGACTGCACCACGTACGCCCGCACCGGCCCCGGCGCCGGCCCGCCCGTCCTCGCCCAGACCGTCGACCTCAACGGGGACCTCGACACCCACATCAGCGTCCTGGAGATCGCCCGCGCCGGCACCGCCCGCCGCTCCCTGGTCCTCAGCTTCGCCGGCCTGCTGGGCTACCTCGGCCTCAACAGCGACGGCCTCGCCGTCGGACTGAACCTGGTCCTCGGCGGCACCTGGGGCCCCGGCGTCCCCCCGTACCTGGCCATCCGCCACCTCCTCGACACGGCCGCCGACACCGGCCAGGCCCTCAAACTCCTCGCGGACCTCCCCCTGGCCAGCTCCCGCTCCCTCATGCTCTGCGACCCCGAGCGGGCCCTGTACGTGGAACACCTCGACGGGGACCTGCGCGTCACCGAGGCCGCCGCCCCCGGCGCGCTCGCCCACACCAACCACTACCTCCACCCGGACTTCGCCCCCGCCGACGAACTCAACGTCTTCGCCCGCAACTCCTCGCTGCGGCGCCTGCGCGCGGCCACCGAAGGCCTGGCCGCCCTCCCCGCCACCGCGACCCCCGAGGACCACCTGGACCTGCTGTCCCGGCCGCCGCTGCGCGTCCCCGGACGCGGGGACATCCGTACCGAACGCACGGTCGCCGCGGCCGTCATGCTCCCCGCGGCCGGCCGCCTCCACCTCCGCCCGGGCGACCCCGCACGCTCCCGCACCCGCGTCTTCGGCCTGTAGGCGCAGGCCGCACGACCGGGACCGGGGAGGGCCGTGCCAGAGAAAGGAGCACCATGGACGCATGGCTGGTCGACCTCGACCAGGTCGCCCCCCAGGACATCAGTGCGCACTATCCCGAGGGCCTGACCGAGGAAGAGCTGCGGCGCGGCGCCGAGTTCGTCCACGCCCGGGCGGCCCACCGCTTCTTCCGGGCCCGCCTCACCGTCCGCCGGCTGCTCGCCGAACGGCTCGGGATCGCCGCGCACGACCTGCGCATCGCCTACGACCCGGCCGGCAAGCCCTACCTGCCCGACCAGCCCGGCACGCACGTCAGCTGGTCCCGCTCCGACGGGCTGCTGCTGCTCGGAGCCACCGAGACCGGGCCCATCGGGGTGGACGTGGAGCTGGTCCGCCCGGCCACCAGCAGCCTCGACGTGCTCGCCTTCGTCTACCCGGGGGTGCCGGACGGGGTCGGCGCCGGCACCTTCTTCCACGCATGGACCCTGCTGGAGGCCGCCGTCAAGGCCACCGGGCGCGGACTGGCCGACGGCGCCCGGGAGGTGGACCTGGCCTTCGGGCCGGACGGCTCGGTCACCTTGCGCGGGATCACCGGGCACGGCCCCCTGCCCTGGCACGGGCACACCGCGCTCCAGCCCACCCGGCAGGACTGCCCGTGGGCGATGACCGCGTTCGTGTCCCGGGAGCTGCCCCCGGTGACGGTCCTGACCTGGCCGGACCGCGCCGACGACCTCGTACGGTCACCGGCGCGGTCGCGGGCGCTGCCCCCGGCCGGCTCCCCGGCGGGGAGCCCGGCCGAGGGGATCAGGCGGCGCTGACCACCGGCGAGCCGTCCGGGGCGATCGCCGAGAAGCCGGTGTACGGGACCAGCGCGGGCGGCACGGTCACCGAGCCGTCCGCACGCTGGTACTGCTCCAGGACCGCCACCAGGGTGCGGCCCACCGGCAGCGCCGAACCGTTCAGGGTGGCCGCGAAGGCCTTGCGCCCGTCCCGGCCGCGCACCCGGATGCCGGCCCGGCGGCCCTGGAAGTCGCCGCAGTCCGAGCAGGAGGAGATCTCCCGGTAGGTCCCCTGGCCCGGCAGCCACACCTCGATGTCATAGGTGCGCCGGGCCGCGAACCCGAGGTCCCCGGCGCGCAGTTCCACCACCCGGTGCGCCAGGCCCAGCCGCCGCAGGGCCGTCTCGGCGTGCCCGGTCAGCAGCTCCAGCTCCTCGGCGGACCGGTCGGGGTGGCAGATCCGCACCAGCTCCACCTTCTCGAACTGGTGCAGCCGCACCAGCCCGCGGGTGTCCCGCCCGTACGAGCCGGCCTCCGCCCGGTAGCAGGGCGTGAACGCGGTGAGGGCGAGGGGGAGCTGGTCCTCCTGAAGGGTCTCGCCCCGGTAGAGGTTGACCAGGGGGACCTCCGCCGTCGGGATCAGCAGCAGGTCGCGGTCGGCGGCGTTCGTCAGGAACAGGTCGTCCTCGAACTTCGGCAGCTGCCCGGTCCCGGTCATCGTCTCCCGGCTGACCAGGTGCGGCACCCCGTGCTCGGTGTAGCCGTGCTCGGTGGTGTGCAGGTCCAGCAGGAAAGCGGCCAGCGCCCGTTCCAGCCGGGCCCCCGCCCCCCGGGTCACCGCGAAGCGCGAGCCCGACAGCTTGGCGGCGCGCACCGGGTCCAGGATCCCCAGCCGGGTGCCGACGTCCACGTGGTCGCGCGGCTCGAACTCGAAGCCCGGCACCTCCCCCCAGACCCGCCGCACCACCGGCGGGTCCTGCTCGGTCCCGTCCGGCACGTCGGCGTACGGCCGGTTGGGGACGGTGGGCAGCAGCGCCCTGAGCCCGTCCTCCACGCCCTTGAGCTCCTCCGACACCGACCGCAGCCGTTCCCGTGCCTCCTGGAGCCGGGCCCGGGCGGCCGCGTCCGGCGGCCCGCCGACCTTCGCCGAGCGGTTCTGCTCGGCCCGCAGCTTGTCCCGCTCGGCGATCAGCCGGGCGCGCCGTTCGGTCAGGGTGCGCAGGGCGTCCCGGTCCAGGAGGTAGCCGCGGCGGGCCAGATCGGCCTCCGCCTCCTCCTGGAGCAGACTGTGCGGGTCGTGCATGACGGCTCCTCGGTCTCGTTACGGGATGTCCTGCGGTCGCGGTACGTCATGGGCGGCGGCGGCGATCGCCCGGTACCGCTCGGGCGCGCGGGCCCGCAGCCACCAGCCGTAGCCGAGCCCGCCGAGCGCGGCGGCGGCCATCAGCCAGGGGATCCGGTTGACCCACACGGAGTCGGTCCCGGTGACCAGCGCGAAGTTGTCCAGCAGCAGCCACAGCGCGCCCCCCAGCCCGGCCAGGGCCAGCACCGGGGCCAGCCGGGTCCGCCACCAGTGGGCCTCGGGGTGCCGCCGGAAGAACACCAGCACCGCCACCGCCACCGCCGCCTGGAGGGCGACGATCCCCACGGTCCCCAGGGCCAGCATGGTCGTCGCCAGGGTGGTGTACGGGTGCGCGCCCGCGAGCGCGAACAGGCCGCACACGGCGGCCGTGGCCACCGACAGCACCACGCTCGCCCGGTACGGGGAGGCGTGCCGCGGATGCACCCGGGCCAGGGAGGCCGGCAGCACCCGCTCGCGGCCCAGGACGAACAGGTACCGGTTGGCGGCGGTGTGCAGCCCGAGCAGCGCGCCGAACAGGCTGGTGCAGAGCAGGACCTGCATCACGCCCGTCGCGAAGCCGCCCAGGTAGTCGTCGGACAGCCGGAAGAACAGGTCCCCGAGCTGCTTCCCGGCGGTGCCGGCCACCCGGTCCGCGCCGATCGCCCCGACGGCCGCCCAGCTGATCAGCGCGAAGAACACCGTGATGAGCACGACGGACGCGTACGTCGCCACGGGCACGCTCCGCTTGGGGTCGCGGCTCTCCTCGCCGTACAGCGCGGCCGCCTCGAAGCCCACGTACGAGATCAGGGCGAACATCAGCGCCACCCCGAGCCCCGGGGTGAAGACCGTGCCCGGGGCGAAGGTGGTGGCGGGCAGGGTGTCCGCGCCGTGCCGTACGCCGATGGCCAGCGCGAGCAGCCCCAGTACCGCCACCTCGGTGACCATCAGCACCGCCAGCAGGCGGGCGCTGAGGTCGATCCGCCGGTAGCCCATCACGGCCGTCAGGGCCAGCGCCGCGCCCGTCCACACCGGCCAGGGCACCGGCAGGCGGTGGGCGGTGGCGACGAGTTCGGCGAAGTACCCGAAGGCCCCCGCCACCCCCGCGACGGCCGCCGTGTAGGCGACGACGGCCGTCAGCCCGCCCGCGACAGCCAGGGGCCTGCCCAGACCCTGGCCGATGTACGTGTAGAAGCCGCCCGCGCCCACCACGTGCCGGCTCATCGCCGCGTACCCGACGGAGAAGCACAGCAGGATCAGCCCGGCGAGGGCGAACGTGGCGGGCACCCCCGCCCCGTTGCCGAGGGCGTAGGCGAGGGGCACCGAGCCCACCACCCCGGACATGGGGGCCGCCGCGGCGACCACCAGGAAGACGATCCGGGGGGTGGTCAGGGTCCGCCGCAGCCCGGGACCGGCGGCGGTGTCCGGGCGCTCCGCGGTTCTCGCGGGAATCGTGGAGGTCACCGCGACTACCTCGGGTGGGTGCGGATCAGGTCGACGGCCTCCGGGATGCCCATGTACGGCAGCCGGACCTCCGCCATGTCGTCGGTCCACCGTTCGGCGAGGTCGTAGCGCTCCTTCGGGGTGGTCTCCAGCAGCTTGCAGCCGGGGAACACCTCGTAGTCCTCCAGCAGCTCGGCGTGGGCGAACATGCCCTGCTGGAACAGCTCCTCGCGCTCCAGCACGAACTCCTCCGACGGCAGCTCGTCCCACAGCTGCCGGCCGCGCCGGATCAGCTCGATCAGCCGCGGCCGGTACGAGGGATTGCGCGCGAGGTGCTCGCGGACGATGGAGCTGCCGACCGTCAGGTGGCGGATCTCGTCGATGGAGGCCCCGCGGGCGATCTCGGCGGCCGCCGGGTCCAGCAGCGTCCACTTGCGCTCGCTCAGCTCGGCCGCCGGGGCGAGCACGCCCTCGATGACGATGGTGAACACCGCGACGGCGCCGATGAAGTCGCCCTCGTCGCGCACGACGGTCGTGGCGAACTCGGCGATCGGGTTCAGCACCCGCCGGGTGTAGTCGGTGCCCTGCTCCCGGATGAACTCCAGCAGCCCGGCCTCCGGCACCCCGAGGTCGACCAGGTGCTTGCGGAAGATCATCGCGTGCCGGGCCTCGTCGACCACCTGCGTGGTGAAGAACTCCTGCTCGACGACGCCGGGCGCGCCGATGACGTAGTGGGACAGCACGTTCACGGCACGGGACTCGGCCAGCGACCGGTTGCCCAGCTCCAGCACGAGCGCCTCGCGCAGCGGGCCCTCCTCGCGCATGTGCGCCGGGGTGACCGCGTCGTGCCCGGCTTCGGCCCGCCCGCGCAGGGTCCCCTGCGCCACGGCCGACAGCCAGTACCCCAGGTCGCACTCCTCGGCCGTCAGGGTCATCTCCTGGGCGCCGTCGAGCAGGTTGGGCGCGCGGTCCCAGTCGGCCTCGACGGGGATCTGCGGAAGGGTGGTCATCACACAACCTCACGGGGGGAAGCGGGAACGGAGACGGAAGAGGCGGGGGTGACGCAGGCGCTGTGCATGCGCCCGGCGAAGCTGAGCATCGGGGAGTCGACGGTGTGGGAGCCGCCCGTGACCTCGGCGAGGAGCATGTCGTGGTCGCCGACCTGGTGCCAGCCGAGCACCCGGCAGGCCATGTGGGCCAGGCTCCCGCCGATCAGCGGGGCCCCGGTGAGCGGATCGGTGGACCAGTCGAACCCCTCGAACTGGGCGTCGCCGAGCGGGCGCTGCGGATTGGCGAAGCGGCGGGCCACGTCCTGCTGGGCCGAGCCGAGGACGTTCACCGAGAAGCGGCCGGCCCGGCGGACCATCGCCGCGAACGTCGAGGTGGGCCGCAGGCACGCGCCCAGGACCAGCGGGTCGCGGGACAGGGTGACCACGGCGCTGGCGGTGGTGCCGTGCCGCACCCCGTCACGGCTGACCGTCAGCACCGTCACGCTCGACGCCAGCCGCCGCAGGGCCAGGCGGGCCGCGTCGGGGTCCTCGTACCCCTCGGCGGACGCCGAGGGCGAACGGTCCGTCAGCCAGGCGGGATAGCGGCTCACCGGTTCACCCCGACGGCCGGGGCGGCGGCGGTCGCGGCGATGGTCGCCGGGTGCTCGTCGTACGGCAGCGGGACCGGGCCGTCGGTGGCCGAACGGCGCCTCAGCATGGCCGTCAGCTGGTGCACCAGCGGGGTGTCCTCCGGCTCGAAGGGCAGCCCGAACGGCTTGAGGAAGTTGCCGAAGACCCCGCGGTCGCCGAAGACGTGGAACGGCAGGGCCAGCAGCGCCCACTCGGGCCCGATCAGCCACATCCACAGCAGGCCGACGGCGGCCACGCTCAGCAGGCTGTGCATCGAGTTGTACAGGACGTAGTACGCCTTGTGGATCCGCTGGTCCGGGCTGCGCCGGTAGGCGATCGCGCCCGGGATGTAGCCGATGAGGTCGATGTAGAGGAACAGGCCGATCGCCGCGAACCAGTTGATGTCCATGAAGTGCCACAGGATGAACCCGATCGTCACGGCGAACGCGACCAGGTACTCCAGGCGGTGCAGGTTGAAGGTGACCGGCGATTCCACCGGGTTCTTGATGTCCATGAAGGGTCCTCACTGCGGGGGGCCGGCCGGGCGGGCCGGGGGGGCGGGCCGGGTGGGCCGGGGCTACGGGGCGCCGGCGGCGGGTCAGGACAGGCGCAGCGGGCCGCCGGCGAAGTACTCGGCCAGCTCCGCGGCCACGCTGGCGCGCGACGGCGGGTGGAAGGCCAGGGCGCGCACCGCGGAAGCCAGGTAGGCCACCTCACCCGAACGGATGTAGGCCATCCCGCCCAGCATCTCCACGGCCTGGTCGACGGTCTGGGAGAGCAGGTCCTGCGTGGCGTAGCGGGCGGTGAGCACCGCCGCCACCGCCTCGTCGCCACCCGTGCCGTCCTCCAGCGAGCGGGCCGCCCCCTCCACGAGGGAGACCGCCGCGTCCATCCGCACCGCCAGCTGCGCCCGCTCCGGGGCACTGCCCCGCCCGCCGGCCAGCACCTGCGCGACCAGGGCGGACGCGGCGCCGACGTACGAGGAGGTGGCGAGGAGTTCGAACCAGGTGAACCCGGCGGTCTGGAGGTCGTCGAGCCGGTCGGCGTCCTCGGGGGTGCTGTGGATGACGAGGTCCTCCGGGACCTCCACGTCGGTGAGCCGGACCTCGTGGCTCTGCGAGGCGGCCAGCACCGGGGTGGCCCAGAACGGCCGGGTCGTGACCCCGGGGGAGGAGGCGGGGATCAGCATCAGCGCCAGCGCGGAGCGCCCGTCCTCCTCCGTCACCTGCACGCTGGCCGTCAGCACGTCCATCGAACCGGAGAGGCTGCACGGCTTCTTCGCCCCGTTGACCCGGTAGCCGCCCGGGGTGCGTTCGGCGACCACCGACGGCGCCAGGATGTTCTGGTCGGTGCGCCCCTCCGCCCAGCCGGACGCCAGCAGCAGCCCGTCCGAGGCCACCGCGGACATCAGCTTCAGCTGGGCCGGGGTCAGCCGGCCCGTGGCCTGCGCCAGCCGGAACAGCATCGCCACGGTGAAGTGGTGCATGGTCGTGGCCACGCCCAGGGAGGGCGAGAGCGAGGCGATCGCCCGCTGCACCCGCACCGCCTCCAGCGGACCGGCGGCCGCACCGCCGTAGGCGGCCGGCACGAGCAGCCCGGGACCGCCGTGCTTGCGGTACAGCTCCAGCACCGGGCTGTCCGCGCCCTCCCGGGCGCTGAGCGGCAGCTCTTCGAGTGCGTCGAGAAGACCTGCGTGGAATTGCTCGCAGATCCCGCGCGCTGTCGTCAGGGAACGCATCGCCGTGTTCTCCTCGGGCTCTCTCGGATTTCCCGTCCGAACCGCCGGGTATTCCCTGCGATCGGAAACTCGAATGTGCGAATGAGAGTCTTCCATTCCCTGTCTGACTGAGGCCTGACGCCCATCTGACCAGCGTTTTCAACTGACTTGGCCCTGACGGAGGGCTGACCTGGGGCGGGACCGGCCTTGTGGTGCCCGGCGCCCCGTGCCATAAGTAGCCGTAGTGCCGCAGTGCTGCCCCGAGAATGGATTTCACATGACCGGAACGATTCTGGAGACGGACGTCGCGCTCGACGCCATCCGGCAGTACGCGGACGCCGGAAATCCGAGCGCGTATTTCGCCTTCAGCGACGGGAACAGTTATTTCCGGCTCCCGGACGGGCCCGGAGTGATCGTCTACCGGCCCGTCGGCCGCTACCTCGTCCAGTTCGGCGGCCCCTTCGCCCCCTTCACCCCCGCCGGCCCGGACGGCCCCCGCGCCCGCCTCCTCGCCGCGTTCCGGGACTTCGCCGCCGGACAGGGCCGCGAGATCGTGTCCGTACAGCTCCAGGGAGCGGACGCCGACATCTACGTCGACCAGGGCTTCACCGTGAACCAGATGGGCGCCTCCTACGCCGTCGACCTGGAGACCTTCACCCTGGCCGGCACGAAGTTCATGCAGCTGCGCAACAAGATCTCCCGCGCCCTGCGCAGCGGCCTGGAGATCAAGGAGGTCGCGTACGAAGACCACGCGGCCGCGATCGCGGAACTCGACACCGCCTGGCTCTCCACCAAGGGCGAGGGCGTCAAACCCCTGGAGTTCCTGGTAGGCCAGACCGGCGGCCGCTACCAGCACCTGCGCCGCCTCTTCGCCGCCGTCCGCGACGGCGAACTGATCGGCTACGTCTCCTACGCCCCCGTGTACGGGCCGCAGCCGGGCTGGATGCACGACCTGAGCCGCCGGCGGCCCGACTCCCCGCCGGGGGTGATGGAAGCCCTCAACAAGGCCGCCATCGACGTGTTCACGGCCGAGGGCACCCGCTGGCTGCACTTCGGCTTCACCCCCTTCACCTCCCTGACGGCCCCGCAGTTCCCGGGCCACAGCCTGGGCTTCCACTGGTTCATGGAGCACCTCTGGGAGCACGGCGCGCACATCTACCCGGCGCGCACGCAGCTGGAGTACAAGCAGAAGTGGGCGCCCTCCGCCGTACTGCCGGAGTACATCGCCTTCCAGCACGGCGCGAGCCTGCCCGCGCTGGTCCACGTCTTCCGCGCCTGCAACGCGGTCTGAGAGGGAGGTCGTACGTGATGCCGTCCGACGAGATCGAGACCCAGGGCCTGCTGGTCGTGGACCGCTTCCAGGCCTGCGCGGCCGCCCCCGACGACCTGGAGGCCGCCCGCCTGTGCGACGCGGACCTGGCCCGCCTGGACGCCCTCCTGCGCGCGGCCGGGAAGTAGCACCCCGCGCGAAGGGGCCCCGCCGGCTCGGCCGGCGGGGCCCCTTTCCCGTGTGCGCGCCGCGGAAGGGCGCAACGGAGGGGGTGGTGGGGAGGGAGCTCCCCACCACCCCCTCGGGCGGTGTCAGCGCAGGGCCGGGCGGGTGGTGATCAGGGTGCCGGCCGGGCCGCGGACCAGCATCGGGCGCCGGCGCAGGGCCGGCTGCGGGCCGGACGGGGCGAAGACGTGGGCCACCAGCAGGTCCTGCACGGCCGGGCCGTCCGGGCCGGCCCGCAGCTCGTGACCGTCGTAGGCGATCACCCGCCGGTCGAACAGCAGCCCCTGCCCCGGCCCGAGCTCGGCCTCCAGCAGGGGCACCTGCGGGCCGGCGCCGTACAGGCGGGACCGGCCCGTCCCGCCCCCGGTCCGTCCGGCCACCGCCACGAGGGCGAACTCGCAGGCCCCGGGCACCGGTCCGGGCAGCCGCACCGGGACCGTCTCCCCGGCGGGCGCGACGGTCCGCACCCGGTGCAGCTCGATCAGCCGGTCCGCGTGGACGTCCAGCCAGGGCCCGCACAGGGCCCGCCGCAGCAGGGCCGAGAGCCCCGCCGCGAGCCCCCGGTCCGTGCCGCCGTCCCCGGGCGGGGACGCGTACGGGAGCACGGGCCGGAACAGCCAGTCGTCGTCGGCCGTCCAGGACATCCGCAGCCTCAGGACCTCCGGCCGCGGGTGGTCGCGGAAGGCCGCCGCGACCACCCCCGGCACGGGGTCCAGCCCGACGAGCGCGTAGCCGTGCTCCCGTGGGGACACGGCTCAGCCCGCGGCGACGGGAGTGCGCTCGGCCGAGAGCCGGGCCAGGTCCAGGCGCTCGTCGAGGTGGCGGGCGGAGGAGTTGGCGCGCCACAGCGCGCCCCGGGCGATGCCCCGGCGCATGTAGGCGGTGCCGGCGCTCGGGATGACCACGTTGTGGAACCAGCCCGCCGCGTGCTGCGAGTCGATGGTGATGTGCAGCCGGTGGTAGGTGATGCCGACCTCCGGCAGGCCCAGGCGCTCCCAGGCGCGGACGACGTTGCGGAACCGGTCGGGGGCCAGCCACTCGGTCATGCCGAGGAAGCCCACCGCCTCCGGGTACAGGTGCCGGTAGCGGCACAGCAGCACCGCGAGGTTGCCGGAGTGCAGGTCGGTGGTGGTCATGGCGGCCTCGAGGTCCTGGTCGCGGACGTCGAAGACCTCGTAGATCTTGTTGAAGAGGTGGGTGTGCACGGCCTCGGGGTCGCCGTTGCCCATCTCGTCCCAGTAGTTGGCGGCGATCTCCATCTTGCTGGCGCCGGCGGTGCCGATCTGCATCATCGCGAGGAAGTCGTCGAAGCGGCCGTCGATCAGCGACTCCTGGATGACGTACGTGCGCAGGTCCTCCTCCCGCGCCTCGCGGTTGATGAACTCGGTGTAGTAGGGGTGCTTGAAGGCGCGGTGCCCCCGGACCCGGCCCTTGAGCCAGGACAGGAACGCCTTGGGCTCGGTCGGCGCGGACTCCAGCAGGCCGGGCTCCAGGTGGGCGTCCTCGGCGGCGAGGGTGGCGTTCTCCAGCAGCCGGGTGACCTCGTGCAGCAGGACCGAGCCCTCGGCGCTCGGCCGGTCGGGGATCTGCATCACGGTCTGGTAGATGCGCGAGAGCAGGAGCTGCTGGTGGTAGTGGGCCTCCTCGCGGCCGGGGCCGGCGACGGCCGCGGCGTTGAGGTCGGTGACGGCCTCGACGATGCGGGCGCGCTCGCCCAGGTACTTGGCGTCGATCTCGTCGGCGTCGACGGCCAGCCAGGACGAGATCTCGTCCACGAGCGCGGCGGAGTCCGTCCTGCGGAGCACGGGAGCGGTGTGGTGGTCGCTGCTGGGCAACTGCGTCTCCATGTCTGTCGGGGTCGCTCGGGAGGCGACGTCAGTTCGGCTCGCGCCGGGCTGGGATGGGCAGGGGGGCGGATCCGTCGACGGGACCCCCGGGGCGGAAGGGGCCGGCTGGGCCGTGAAGGCCCGTGGAGGCCCGTGGAGGCCCGTGAAGGCCGTGAAGGCCGCGAGGGGCCGGATACGGCCGCTCCGCGGGTCCGAAGAAGACGGGACGGGATGGGACGGACGCTGACGGGAGGCCCTGTCGGGCGGCGGTCCGGGCGGCGCCGCATGCCAAAGACACGCGCATCCCTGGTATCGGTTCGGGATGCGCGTGCCTGGGATGAGCACCTGCGGAGAGGGCAGGATTCGAACCTGCGTGGGCAGAGCCCGTCCGGCGAAGAGCCGGACCCCATTCGGCCGCTTTGGGTACCTCTCCATCGGCCTTTCGTGCCCTCAGCTTGGCACGCGGCGGCTGACACGGGACTGATGGATATCTGAGACCGTAAATTCCCGCGCCGTCCCCGATCGGTCAGGGCCCCATCAGCGCCGGCTGGGATAGTGAAGGGCGATCGATCCCGACCTGATAGCGACTTCACGTACACAGGGAGTTCCCGTGACCGCCGAGACCGTCGAGACCGCCCCCGAGACCGCCAAAATCGCCGTTTCCCGCCTCTACAACGACGAGAACGGCGAATCGCATTTCATCGACGAGACGCTGGAGGTGACGGCCCTCAATTTCGCCCCGCCCGCGCCGTCGCTGTTCGTCTCCGAGGGCATACCGGCCAAGCAGGCCGTGTACCTGTACATCCCGGCCGGCTGGTTCGGCGACTTCCACCCGGCGCCGCGCCGCCAGATCATGACCCTGGTCAGCGGCAAGATGGAGTGCGGCGTCAGCGACGGCACCTGGCGCACCTTCGTGCCCGGCAACACGCAGCTGGTCGAGGACACGGTGGGCAAGGGGCACGCGACGAAGGCCCTGGAGGACTGCGTGATGATCGTGTCCCAGCTGGCCGACTGACGCATCATCACCTCACGGAAAGGGCCCGGGCCTTCAAGGCCCGGGCCCTTCTCCTTCTCGACTGTCAGCCCTTGACGTAACCGAAGCTCTCGACGAGCTTGCCGCCCTCCAGGCGGTGCACGTTCACCCCGCGCACGAAGTCCTTCGGGCCGCCGCCCCAGCGCAGCGTCCAGCGGCAGACGGAGCGCTCGCCGGCCACCCAGACGTCCTCCACCTCGAAGGTCATGTGCTCGTTGCCCGCGATCGCGGTCCAGAACTGCAGACATTCGTCATAACCGACGTGCTTGGTCCCGTCGGGGGCCGGCCCGGAGTTCTCCAGGCGGCAGTTCTCGCCGAGGATGTCCTTCAGCAGGCCGGGGTCGTGCAGCTGGAATGCCTGGTTGAACTGTTCGATAACCTTGCGGGTCTGCTCGTCGGACATCGGAACTCCTCAAGTCTCATGACTCGGCACGGATGGTGGACCGTAGGACGGGGCGGATCGGCCGGACCGGCCGGACCGGCCGGGGCCACAGGAGAAAGTAATACAGTCCAACGGCCCTCTGTCCAAGGTTTTGGAAGTTCCGGCCATTTGAGTCAGTCGCACGTCAGTGCCGGCCGCCTAGCTTTGTACTATGACCACAGCAGACAGTGCGCCTCTCGCATTGGCCTATCAGCAGGCCACCGAATATCTGACGGGCCTCGCCGAGCGGCCGGTGGGTGCCACTGCCGGCTCCGAACAATTGCTGAAAATGTTCGGTGGCCCGCTGCCCGCCGGACCGTCCGACCCGGCCGGGACCATCGAGGTCATCGGCCGCGCGGTGGCCGAGGGCGGCATCCCGACGGCCAACGGCCCGCGCTACTTCGGCTACGTCACGGGCGGCACCCTGCCGGTGGCGATAGCCACCGACTGGCTCGTCGCCGCCTACGACCAGACCGCCAGCCTCTACAACCTCTCCCCGGCCATCGCCGTGGCCGAGGACGTGGCCGCCCAATGGGTCCTCGAACTCCTCGGCCTGCCCGCGCACGCCTCCGTCGGCTTCCCCACCGGCTGCACGATGGCCCACCTGACCTCCCTCGCGGCCGCCCGCCACAAGCTCCTGGCGGAGGCCGGCTGGGACGTGGAACGCGAGGGCCTGGGCGGCGCGCCGGAGGTGGCCATCGTCGCGGGCGCCCAGCACCACATGACCATCGACCTCGCCGCCCGCTACCTCGGCTTCGGCACCGCCCGCATCCGCAACGTCCCCGTGGACGCCAAGGGCCGCATGATCCCCGCCGAACTGGAGCGGACTCTTTCCTCCCTCACCGGGCCGGTGATCGTCTGCGCCCAGATCGGCGACGTCAACTCGGGCGCCATCGACCCCGTCGGCGAGATCTGCGACATCGCGCACCGCCACGGCGCCTGGGTCCACGTGGACGGGGCCTTCGGCCTGTGGGCCGCCGCCAGCCCCAGGCTCCGCCCCCTCGTCGACGGCGTGGAACGGGCCGACTCCTGGGCCCTGGACGCCCACAAGTGGCTCAACGTGCCCTACGACTGCGGCATCGTCGTCATCGCCCACCCCGAGGCCCACCGCGCGGCCATGCTCAACGAACGCGCCGGCTACCTCCCGCCGGGTACCGACGGCGAACGCGACGCCATCGAATGGGTCCCCGACTTCTCGCGCCGCGCCCGCAGCCTCCCCGTCTGGGCGGCCCTGCGCACCCTGGGCCGCGAGGGCGTCGCGGACCTGGTGGAACGCTGCTGCGACCACGTCCGGCACTTCGCCGAACGCCTCTCGGGCGTGCCCGGCGTCGAACTCCTCAACGACGTCGTCCTCAACCAGCTCCTGGTCCGCTTCGGCGACGACGACGAGACCACCCGCAGGGTCATCGCCCGCATCCAGCGCAGCGGCGTCTGCTGGTTCGGCGGCACGCTGTGGGAGGGCCGGGCGGCGATGCGCATCTCGGTGGTCAACTGGCGCACGACCCGCGAGGACGTGGACCGCAGCGCGGACGTCATCCTGAACTCCCTCACCGCAGAACTCACCCCCTGACCCCCAGGCCACCCCCCACCCCCCGGCCGGGCCCGAACCCCCGGGCCGGGCCGGGGCGGGTGCTCGAACCGGGGTCAGACCTTCTCGACGCTCACGCGCGGGTGTCCGGTGGTGAGTACGGAGATGTCCTCGACGTCGGACGTCAGGATCGTGACCCGGCCCGGCTGGGCGGCCAGGGCAGTGGCGCACAGCATGGCGTCGATGGCGTACTTGTGGCCGTGCAGGCCGGCGGTGCGCAGCAGGGTGGCAGCGGACTGGGCGATGGCCTGTGTAACGGGCTCGACCCGCAGCCGGGACAGCGTCCACCCCAGTGCTGCGTCGTTGATCCGGGGGTGGATCACCTCCACGAGAACCGCAGCCGATGTGATCACCGGAAGATCGGCTTCACGGGCTGCGGTGAGCCACGCTTGGACCTCCGGGCCGCGTTGCACGGCCTGGGCCAGGCCCTCGCTGTCCAGAACCAGCGCACCGCTCACGCTGCCGCCTCGGCCCCCGAGGATGTGCCGCCGGTGAGTCTGGCACGCTTGGCGGCCACGGCCTCGGGGTCGGCGGGCCCGTTGACACGCTCGAAATCTGCGATGAGCTCGTCCAGGTTGTCGCGTTCGATCTGCCGCTGGGCGGCCCTCTCCAGGTATGCGGACACGCCCCGCTTGCCGACCCTCTCCCGGATGGCTTGCAGGGTGCCGGCGGTGAGGGAGACGGAGATGCCGCTGCTGGGGCCGTCGCCGGGCGGGAAGTCGGTGTCGTCGTCAGCCATGACACGATTATGGCATTTCGAATGCCATACGGCGAGCTGCGCATCCGGGGTGCGTCCGGCCGTGAGTTCACCACCGCCGTCGGCAACGTCGAGCCGCCTGGTCATGCCCCCGCCCACCGGGAGGCGCCGCACGGTGACGCGCGGCCCGGGCTACGCGGCGGCGGCTTCCCAGGTGAAGCCGTCGGGGTCGGTGAAGGTGGCGGTGGTGCTGCCGAGGACGATGCGGTGCGAGCCCGTGCCCTCGACGGGGACGCCGAGGTCCTTGGCCAGGGCGCTGCGCTTGTACAGGGCCAGCTTGACGGGGCTTGAGTGGGTGGGGGCGAACTCCGTGTACTTGGCGCCGAAGCTCTTGGCGACGGTCAGGCCCCGCTCGACGTAGAACTGGCGGGTGGCTTTCACGGCCTCGACGCCGAGGAGCAGGATCAGGTCGTCGATCCGGTTCGTGTCGGGGCCGGTGTCCTTCTTCTCGGAGGTGGCGATCTTCCAGATCGTGCCGTCCGGGGCCTGGACGACGCCGCCGTAGCCCCACAGGGACTTGGCGGTGGGCTTGAGGACGGTGGCACCGGCGTCCACGGCCGCGCCGAAGAAACCGTCGACGGTGGCCGGGTTGGCCACCGTGAGGCCCAGGGTGAACCCGCGGAATCCGGTGGAGGGGGTCTGCGAGGGCCGTAGGTGGATGTGGGTGTCCACGCCGAAGGCGGTGTAGAAGTGGCGGGCGGCCTCGACGTCGTCCACCTCGAGGGTGACGGAGGCGAGGGACGTGGGGGCGGTGGTGGGAGTCGTGGTTGCCATGGCCATCACGCTACGGGCGGCACCGCGGCCGGGGCTTCTCGGATCCTGACCATCCCTACTGGAGGTCCGGCTCCTCGCAGCGGGCGACCCATGAGGCGAAGGGTTCCGTCGGGGACGTGCGGCCCGCCAGGTAGGCGCGGGTGACGCGTTCCACGTAGTCGGGGAGGTCCGCCGCCGTGGTTTTCAGGCCGCGGAGCTTGCGGCCGAAGGCGCCCTCCTGGTCGGCGGCGAGGGAGAGGGTGCCGCCCAGGTGGATCTGGAAGCCTTCGACCTGGCGGCCGTTCTCGTCCGCGACCAGCTGGCCCTTCAGGCCGATGTCGGCCACCTGGGTGCGGGCGCAGGAGTTGGGGCAGCCGTTGAGGTTGATGTTCAGGTTCGGGAGGGCCGGCTCGGACGCCAGGCGCTTTTCCAGTTCCGCCACCAGGGTGGCCGCGCGTTCCTTCGTTTCGACGATCGCCAGCTTGCAGTACTCGATGCCCGTGCAGGCCATCGTGTTGCGGCGCCAGGGGGAGGGGCGGGCCTGGAGGCCGATCTCGGCCAGGGCGGTGATCAGGGGTTCCGGGTCGGCCACGTCCAGGACCAGGAGCTTCTGGTACGGGGTGAGGCGTACCCGGCCACTGCCGTGGGTCTCCGCCAGGTCGGCCAGGGCCGCCAGCTTCGTGCCCGAGAGGCGGCCGGCGAGGGGGGCTGCGCCGACGTAGGACAGGCCGTCCTTCTGGGGGTGTACGCCTATGTGGTCGATCGGGGCCGGCGGGAGCGCGGGGGCCGGGCCGTCCTGGAGGGGGCGGCCCAGGTACTCCTCCTCCAGGACGCGGCGGAACTTCTCCACCCCCCAGTCGGCGACGAGGAACTTGAGGCGGGCCCGCCCGCGCAGCCGCCGGTAGCCGTAGTCGCGGAAGAGGCGGGCCACCGCCGCCCACACGTCCGGGACGTCGGCGAGGGGGACCCACACCCCCACGTGCTGGGCGAGGATCGGGACGGTCGAGAGCCCGCCGCCCACCCACATGCCGAAGCCGGGGCCGTGCTCGGGGTGGACCGCGCCCAGGAACGCCAGGTCGTTGATCTCGTACGGGACGTCCGCCAGCCAGGACACGGCCGACTTGTACTTGCGCGGCAGGTTGGACAGGGACGGGTCGCCGATGTAGCGGGCGGCGATCTCCCGTACGGCCGGAGTGGCGTCCAGGACCTCGTCCGCGCCGACCCCCGCCACCGGACTCCCGACGATCACGCGCGGGCAGTCCCCGCACGCCTCGGTCGTCGACAGGCCGGCCTCCTCCAGCCGCCGCCAGATCGCCGGCACGTCCTCGATCCGGATCCAGTGGAACTGCACGTTCTGCCGGTCCGTGATGTCCGCGGTGTTGCGGGCGAAGCGCATCGAGACGTCGGCGACGGCCCGCAGCTGGGCGGCGTCGAGGGTGCCGCCGTCGCTGCGCACGCGCATCATGAAGTGCTCGTCCTCCAGCTCCTCCGGGGAGAGCGAGCCGGTCTTCCCGCCGTCGATGCCGGGCTTGCGCTGGGTGTACAGCCCCCACCAGCGCATCCGGCCGCGCAGGTCGTCGGGGTCGATGGAGGCGAAGCCCTCGCGGGAGTAGACCCGTTCGATGCGTTCCCGGACGAGGAGGGGGTCCTCGACCGCCTTGAACTCCTCGTTGGCGTTGAGGGGGTCGTACTCGCCCAGCGCCCACTGCCCCTCCGGACGCTGGGCGGCGGCGGGGCGCGCGGTTCTGGCGGTCCGGACCGGCGGCGCGGCGACTGTTTCCGTCATGGTCCTGCTCCTTGTCGGGTCGGGGGCGTACCGGGCGTACCGGGCGTACCGGGGCGTCGGGGCCTCGGGGGGTGGGCGTCCGGCGTCCGGAGTCGTGGCGTCGGGGCCTCGCGTCGTCAGGTGGTGCCGAGGGCCGCTACCGGGACGATCATTCCGCTGGGCAGCCAGTTCGCGGATCCGCCGTGGTGGTGGCCGCCCCCGGCGGAGCCGTCCGGCGCGGGGCCGCCCCCGCTGCCCGGTACGTACAGCACCGCCGCCGCGTAGAGCTTCGCGGGCGCCGGGCCCGCCGCACCGCGGGCCGTGCGCCAGGCCTCGTACCCGGCGGCGCTGGGCACCTCGCCCGGCAGCCGGTCGCCCAACGCAACGGCGTACTCGACCGCGGCCGGGCTGTTCGGGGCGTAGCGCAGCGGGATGAGCTGGCCCGCGCTGGGGGAGAGCAGCGGCGCGGTCAGCAGCCAGGGCGCCAGGTAGGTGCCCTCGGCGACGGTGCGGCCGGCCTCGACGTCGTGGACGGCGGCGTCCGCACCCGCCCAGCCGGAGGTGACCAGCAGCGGGCGGCGGGAGGAGGCGTCGGGGGCCTGCACGGAGAGGCCCGCGCGGGCGGCGGATGCGCGCACCTCGGCGGCCGCGGCCCGGCCGCGCGGGGAGTCGTCCTCGACGAGGGAGACGGCCCGGGTTCCGCGTCCGGCGAGGAAGCCGACGGTCTCCCGCAGCGCGGCCGCGTCGGCGGCCGGCAGGGCGTCGGACGGGCAGCCGGCCGGGGCCTTCGCGCTGCCGCCCAGCACCGCGCCGGCGGCGGCGCTCGCGCACTCCGGCCCGTCGGCGCCGCGCAGCCCGGCCGGGGCCGGGGCGGCACTCGCGCGGCCGGTGTCCACCGAGAGGGGAGCGGCGGCCCCGCCGGCGGAGACCCACACCTGCCCGGGCCCGGCCGGCAGTTCGACCGGGATCCAGGTCAGGGCCGACCCGGGCCGGGGCCCGCCCTTGGCGAGGCGGTCCCGGCCGGTGCCGGCGGAGGCGTCGGGGGCGGCGACGGCCACCAGGTTGAACCCGGGCCGGTTCGGCACCACCAGCACCGGCACCTGCTTGCCGCCGAGGCCGACCGAGCCCAGCACCGGCCCCCCGGACGCCCGGGCCGCGGCCCCGCCGGCCGGCGTCCCCAGGCTCCCGGCCAGCGCCGCGCACGCCACCGCCGCGGCGAAGTACGCCGTGGCGGCGGAGCGGCGGGCGAGCAGCCGGGTGCGCAGGAGCAGCAGCACGCCCAGCGCCAGGGCGGCGGTCAGGACGACCGCCGCCAGGAGGACCGCGTTCACCGGCGGACGACGCCGTCGCTGACCACGAACAGCACGCCGTGCGGCTGCGCGTCGCCGTAGTCGCCGTGCGGCCACGACGCCCGGTTGAAGCCGACGCACGGCTTGCCGGTGTTCTCGTCGCGGAAGGACCGGTCGAGGGTCACCCGGCCGCGCCGGTCGAGGTCGAACATGCACACCCGGTGGTCGCCGCCGCCGCCGAAGGAGCCGGCGACGAAGTAGTTGGCCACCGCGATCCGGCTGACCTGCGTGGTCTCCCGGTACACGCCGTCCGCGCCGCGCTTGAAGTTGTCCATGGCACCCCAGTGCGGGCCGCCGGAGCTGACGTCGCGGATCGGGACGGTGCTCACCAGCTCCGGGCAGTCCCGCTCACGGCCGCCGCGGCTCGCCTCGGCGAGCTCGTCCACGGAGCACTTCGCGCCGTTCCCGGCGGCGAGGAGCTTTTGGATGTCCAGCACGTAGACCATGCCGGTCGTCTGCTCCAGGGGCTTGCCGTACGGCACCGACTGGCCCATCACCGTGTGGAACAGGAACCGGTCGTCGGGGCTGACGGCCAGCCAGCTGCCGTTGTCGCCGCTGCCGGTGATCTGCCGGTCGCCCTGGAAGGTGCGGTAGGCGGTCGTGTCGTCGAAGACCTCCTTCCACTGCGGAGCGGGCGCGGTGATGTCCGGGGTGTAGAAGACGGCGCCGCCGGCCATCGAGGAGACGAACGCCCCCTTGTGCCCGGGCCGGTTGGTCAGTGCCGTCTCCATGACCACCCGGGACTCGCGGAAGAAGGCCCGCGGCTCCTGCGCCCCGCGCGGCCCGTCGGCGACCTTGGACACCGACTTCAGCACCGGGTCGTCGCGCTTGGTGATGTCGAAGACGCGGACGGTCTGGCGGGCCAGGTTCTCCTTGAGCGCCGAGTCCGGCGTCATGAAGTTGCGGGCCTCGGCGAAGTCGCTGGCGACCATGACGTTCAGGTCCTCGCGCACCGCGATGCCGTGCGGGTTGGCGCAGGTCGCGGCCGGCAGCGCCGGGACGTTGCCGCACTGGGCCGGGTCCTCGCCCGCCTCGGTGGCGGCCGGGATCTCCGCGAGGGTCCTGCCGTCCTTGCCGATGCGGACGATCTCACCGGGGGAGCCGGCGGCGCCGTTGCCGACCCGCACCTGGCCGTTCGTGTAGGTGCAGGGGCCGGTGACGTTCGGGCCGCCCATGTACGTGCCGTACGCGGTGCCGTCGCCCAGCACCTGGTAGGCGTCGGGGAGGGTGCCGCAGGGGGTGTCGGCGGCGGTGTTGACCCCGGCGATGGTCAGCGCGGGCAGGGCCTTCGCGTCGAAGACGAAGGTGGTGTCGCCCATGATGCCGCCGGCGTAGATCCGGTCGCCCTTGTGCCACACGTACTGCATGTGGTGCGGCTCGTTGCCGTTGTTCGGGCCGACGGTGACGGTGTTGGCGACCTTGCCGTATGTGGGGGAGTCCGGGGTCGCGTCGATGACCGTCAGGAAGTCCGGGGCGGGCTGCTTGGCCGGGCCGGACCAGACGAGCATCCACTGCCGGCCCGGGCCGCCGGCGGGGGCCACCAGGTGGTTGGTCGCCGAGTAGGTGACGCCGTCCGAGCCCTGGAAGGTGGAGGTCCAGGTCTCCGGCGTGCCGGCGGCGGCGGGTTCCGCCGCGGTGAGCATGGAGGCGGTGAGTCCCACCGCCGACAGACAGAGTGCGAGGCGGCGTATCAGCCTTCCTCGGCGCGGTCCTTGCAGGCTCATTTATCCGGGTGCCTCTCCGAGGATATCGGGCAGAAAGTGGGGGGAAATCGGCAGGCTCTTTCCGTCACTCTCGCAGAGAGGCGCTGGCGGTCCGCTGATGAGCCGCTTACCGGGTCCTGACCACGCCCCATAAAACCCCCGGAATCAAAGAAACATGCAGGTAGAGAGGGTACGGTGAATGCTTCGTCCGGAAAATGCCCCCGATCAGCGGACGGTCAGTGCTTTATGTGTCGGCATTGCTAATCTCGGCTCAGAGAATTCCTGACCGGTTCGCCGCGTTCCCCTTTCGAAGGAGCCGCCGGGTGACGATGACCCAGGCACACGGAGACAGGAAAGAGCTGGCCGAGCGGGCGGGCCGGGAGCTGGAGGACGCCTCCGCGCTGGAGATCCTCACCTGGGCCGCGGAGACCTTCGGTGCGAAGCTCTGCGTGACCTCCTCGATGGAGGACGCGGTGGTCGCCCACCTCGCCTCCCGGGTCATGCCGGGCGTGGACGTGGTGTTCCTGGACACCGGCTACCACTTCGAGGAGACCATCGGCACCCGCGACGCGGTCGAGGCGGTCATGGACGTCAACCTCCTCACGCTGATGCCCTGCCAGTCGGTCGCCGAGCAGGACGCCCAGTACGGGCCGAGGCTCCACGACCGCGACCCGGACCTGTGCTGCGCGCTGCGCAAGGTCGGCCCCCTCGACGCGGGCCTCGCCGGCTACGAGGCGTGGGCGACGGGCCTGCGGCGCGACGAGTCCCCCACCCGGGCGGACACCCCGGTGGTCGGGTGGGACGAGAAGCGGGGCAAGGTCAAGGTCTCGCCGATCGCGCGGTGGACGCAGGAGGACGTGGAGGCGTACGTCGCCGAGCACGGGGTGCTGACCAACCCGCTGCTGATGGACGGCTACACCTCCGTCGGCTGCGCCCCCTGCACCCGCCGGGTCGCCGAGGGCGAGGACGTACGGGCCGGCCGCTGGGCCGGCCGCGGCAAGACCGAGTGCGGACTGCACGGCTGATGACCCGACGTACGGAGACGGAGCTGATGAGCGTGAGCGGCCAGGGGGCGACGGTGTGGCTGACCGGTCTGCCCAGCGCGGGCAAGACCACCATCGCCTACGCGCTGGCGGAGCGGCTGCGGGGCGAGGGCCACCGGGTGGAGGTCCTCGACGGCGACGAGATCCGCGAGTTCCTCTCCGCCGGTCTGGGCTTCAGCCGCGAGGACCGGCACACCAACGTGCAGCGGATCGGCTTCGTCGCCGAACTCCTCGCGAGCAACGGCGTCAAGGCCCTCGTCCCGGTGATCGCCCCCTTCGCCGACAGCCGCGAGGCCGTCCGCAAACGGCATGCGGCCGAAGGCACCCCGTACCTGGAGGTCCACGTCGCGACCCCGGTCGAGGTGTGCTCCGAGCGCGACGTGAAGGGCCTGTACGCCAGGCAGGCGGCGGGCGAGATCTCCGGCCTGACCGGCGTCGACGACCCGTACGAGGCACCGCAGACCCCCGACCTCCGCATCGAGTCGCACACGCAGACCGTCCACGAATCCGCCGCGGCGCTGTACGCGCTGCTCGAACAGAGGGGCCTCGCGTGACCACCGTCATCCCCATCCGCAGAGCCCCACGGGCACTGGACCACCTGGACTCGATGGAGTCGGAGGCGGTGCACATCTTCCGCGAGGTGGCGGGCGAGTTCGAGAAGCCGGTGATCCTGTTCTCCGGCGGCAAGGACTCCATCGTCATGCTGCACCTAGCGCTGAAGGCCTTCGCCCCCGCCCCGGTGCCCTTCGCCCTGCTGCACGTGGACACCGGCCACAACTTCCCCGAGGTACTGGCCTACCGCGACCGCGCCGTCGCCCGGCACGGTCTGCGCCTGCACGTGGCCTCCGTCCAGGAGTACATCGACGCCGGCATCCTCCAGGAACGCCCCGACGGCACCCGCAACCCCCTCCAGACCCTCCCCCTCACCGAGGCCATCCAGCAGCTGGGCTTCGACGCCGTGTTCGGCGGCGGGCGCCGGGACGAGGAGAAGGCCCGCGCCAAGGAGCGGGTGTTCTCCCTGCGCGACGAGTTCTCCCAGTGGGACCCCCGCCGCCAGCGCCCCGAGCTCTGGCAGCTCTACAACGGGCGCCACGCGCCCGGCGAGCACGTCCGCGTCTTCCCGCTGTCCAACTGGACCGAGCTGGACGTCTGGCAGTACATCGCCCGGGAGGGCATCGAACTGCCGGAGATCTACTTCGCGCACGAGCGGGAAGTCTTCCGGCGCAACGGCATGTGGCTGACCGCCGGCGAGTGGGGCGGCCCCAAGGACACCGAACCCGTCGAACGCCGTCTGATCCGCTACCGCACCGTCGGTGACATGTCCTGCACCGGCGCCGTCGACTCCGACGCCGCCGACCTGGACGCCGTGATCGCCGAGATCGCCGTCTCCCGCCTCACCGAGCGGGGCGCCACCCGCGCCGACGACAAGCTGTCCGAGGCCGCGATGGAAGACCGCAAGCGCGAAGGGTACTTCTAGCCATGGACGACGTGGACGACGTGGACGAGATGGACGACACGACGACGACGCTGCGCTTCGCGACCGCCGGTTCCGTGGACGACGGCAAGTCCACCCTGGTCGGACGCCTCCTGCACGACTCCAAGTCGGTCCTCGCCGACCAGCTGGAGGCCGTCGAGGCCGCTTCCGCCCGGCGCGGCCGGGACGCCCCAGACCTGGCCCTCCTCACCGACGGCCTGCGGGCCGAGCGGGAGCAGGGCATCACCATCGACGTGGCCTACCGCTACTTCGCCACCGCCCGCCGCCGGTTCATCCTCGCCGACACCCCCGGGCACGTGCAGTACACCCGCAACATGGTCACCGGCGCCTCCACCGCCGACCTCGCCGTGGTCCTCGTCGACGCCCGCAACGGCGTCATCGAACAGACCCGCCGCCACGCCGCCGTCGCCGCCCTCCTGCGCGTCCCCCACGTCGTCCTCGCCGTCAACAAGATGGACCTCGCCGGATACGAGGAGGGCGTCTTCGCGGAGATCGCCGAGGAGTTCACCGCCTACGCCTGCGCCCTCGGCATACCGGAGATCACCGCCATCCCCGTCTCGGCCCTCGCCGGGGACAACGTGGTCGAGCCCTCCGCGCACATGGACTGGTACGGCGGCCCCACCGTCCTGGAGCACCTGGAGACCGTCCCCGTCGGCGACGCCCTCACCGCCCCCGCCCGCTTCCCCGTCCAGTACGTGATCCGCCCCCAGACCTCCGAACACCGCGACTACCGCGGCTACGCGGGCCAGATCGCCTCCGGCGTCCTGCGCGTCGGCGAAGCCGTCACCGTCTTCCCCTCCGGCCGCACCAGCGTCATCGAGGCGATCGACGCGCTCCGCCCCGGCCTTGGACCGCTCACGGCCGTCGACACCGCCTGGGCCCCCCAGTCCGTCACCCTCCGCCTCCGGGACGAGGTCGACGTCTCCCGCGGCGACCTCATCGCCCCGGCCGCGGCCGCCCCCGCCACCACCCAGGACGTCACCGCCACCGTCTGCCACGTCGCCGACCGGCCCCTCAAGCCCGGCCAGCGCGTCCTGCTCAAGCACACCACCCGCACCGTCAAGGCGATCGTCCGGGAGATCCCGTCCCGGCTGGCCCTCGACGACCTCTCCCAGCACCCCGACCCCGGGAAGCTGTCCGCCAACGACATCGGCCGCGTCGTCCTGCGCACCGGCGAACCCCTCGCCCTTGACGCCTACGCGGACTCCCGCGCCACCGGATCCTTCCTCCTCATCGACCCGTCCGACGGGACCACCCTGACCGCGGGCATGGCCGGCGAGGCCTTCACCGAGACCGAAGGGACCGTCTGACGATGTCCCCACCGCGCCGCCCGCGCCGCCGACGCCCCCGCCCGGCCGCCCTGCACGTCCTCCTCCTGGCCTGCGCCGCCGCCCTCGCCTCCTGTGGCTACGGATCCCGGGCCGACCAGGTCCCCGCCGCCGCCCAGGCCCCGGCGGGCGCGGCCGGCACGAAGCTCTCGGCACGCTCCGTGACCCTCGGCTACTTCCCCAACCTCACCCACGCCACCGCCCTGGTCGGCATACGGGAGGGCCTGATCGGGCGGGAGCTGGGCGGGGCGGCCCTGAAGACCACCACCTTCAACGCGGGCCCCGCCGAGATCGAGGCCCTGAACGCGGGCTCCGTCGACATCGGCTTCATCGGCCCCTCGCCCGCCGTCAACGGCTACGCGAAGTCCAAGGGGCGCAGCCTGCGCATCATCTCCGGCTCCGCTTCCGGCGGCGTCCGGCTCGTCGTGAACCCGGAGAAGATCAAGAGCCCGGACGACCTCAGGGGCAAGAGGATCGCCACCCCGCAGCTCGGCAACACCCAGGACGTGGCCTTCCTCGACTGGATCGCGGCCCGCGGCTGGAAGGTGGACGCCGCCAGCGGCAAGGGCGACGTCTCGGTCGTCCGCACCAACAACACCGTCACCCCCGACGCCTACCGCTCCGGCTCGGTCGACGGGGCCTGGGTGCCCGAGCCCACCGCCTCCAAACTGGTCGCGGAGGGCGCCACCGTCCTGCTCGACGAGGCCGACCTGTGGCCGGACAAGAAGTTCGTGATCACGAACGTGGTCGTCTCGCAGAAGTTCCTCAGGGAGCACCCGGACGTGGTCGAGGCCGTCCTGCGCGGCACCGTGAAGACCAACGAGTGGATCAACGCCCATCCGGACGAGGCCAAGGCCTCCGCCAACGCCGCCCTGGCGTCCCTCACCGGCAAGGCCCTGGAACCCGAGGTCATCGACCGGGCCTGGCCCTCCCTCCTCGTCACCGACGACCCCCTTCCCGCCACCCTCCGGGCCCAGTCCGCACACGCCGTCGCGGCCGGACTGCTGGAGGACCCCGACCTGAACGGCATCTACGACCTCGGACCGCTCAACCGGGTCCTCGGCTCCCTGCACAAGCCCCCGTTCCCGGCCCCCGACGACCAAGGGAGGTGAGCCGCGGTGGCGACCGCACTCATCGACGCGGAGAACACCACGGCGCTCACCCGGGCCGTCCGCACCCGGCACCTCTCGAAGTCCTTCCCCGGCCCCGCCGGCCCCCAGCCGATCCTCGACGACATCAGCCTGGACGTCGCCCCCGGCGAGTTCGTCACCCTCCTCGGCGCCTCCGGCTGCGGCAAGTCCACCCTCCTCAACCTGATCGCCGGCCTGGACACGCCCACCTCCGGGTCCGTCACCACCGGGGGCCGCCCGGCGCTGATGTTCCAGGAGCACGCCCTGTTCCCCTGGCTGACGGCCGGGAAGAACATCGAGCTGGCGCTGCGGCTGCGCGGGGTGGCCAAGGCCGACCGCAAGCCGGAGGCCGAACGGCTGCTGGAGCTGGTCCGCCTCGGCGGCGCCCACGGCAAACGGGTCCACGAACTCTCCGGCGGCATGCGCCAGCGCGTCGCCCTCGCCCGGGCCCTCGCCCAGGACAGCCGCCTCCTCCTCATGGACGAGCCGTTCGCGGCCCTCGACGCCATCACCCGCGACGTCCTCCACGGCGAACTCACCCGCATCTGGGAGGAGACCGGAGTCTCCGTCCTCTTCGTCACCCACAACGTCCGCGAGGCCGTCCGCCTCGCCCAGCGCGTCGTCCTCCTCTCCTCCCGCCCGGGCCGGGTCGCCAGGGAATGGACCGTCGACATCCCCCAGCCGCGCCGCATCGAGGACGCCGAGGTCGCCGACCTGTCCCTGGAGATCACCGAACACCTGCGAGGGGAGATCCGCCGCCATGGCCGGCACTGACCTCAGCCCCCGGCACCCCAGGCCCCGGGACGCCGGCCCCCGGCCCGCCGCCAACGAGCTGGCCGGACTGGACGCGCTCGACGCCCACCACGGCACCGGCCGGACTCCCCTGCGCCGCGTCCTGGTGGCCAAGGCCCTGCCCCCTGCGCTGGCCGTCGCCCTCGTGCTGACGCTCTGGCAGGTCCTCGCCTCGGCCCACGTCACCGACGACTACGTGCTCCCGCCGCCCGCCGCCGTCTGGGACAGCCTCGCCGACCTGTGGTTCAAGGGCACCCTCTTCGACGTCGTGTGGACCAGCGTCTGGCGCGGCCTGTCCGGGTTCCTGCTCGCCCTGGCCATCGGCACCCCGCTCGGCCTGCTCGTCGCCCGCGTCCGCCCCGTACGGGCCGCAATCGGGCCGATCCTGTCCGGCCTGCAGTCCCTGCCCTCGGTGGCCTGGGTGCCTCCGGCGGTGCTCTGGCTGGGCCTGGACGACTCGATGATGTACGCCGTCATCCTGCTCGGTGCCACCCCCTCCATCGCGGGCGGCCTCGTCTCCGGCATCGACCAGGTCCCCCCGCTCCTGCTGCGGGCCGGCCGCTCCCTCGGCGCCACCGGACTGCGCGGCGCCCGGTACGTGGTCATGCCGGCCGCGTTCCCCGGCTACCTGGCAGGCCTCAAGCAGGGCTGGGCCTTCTCCTGGCGCTCCCTGATGGCCGCCGAGATCATCGCCAGCTCCCCCGACCTCGGCATCGGCCTGGGCCAGTTGCTGGAATCCGGCCGGGAGACCTCCGACATGGCCCGGATCTTCCTGGCCATCGGCCTGATCCTGCTCGTCGGCGTCGCCGTCGAGCTGCTGGTCTTCGGCCCGCTGGAACGCCGGATGCTGCGCGGCCGCGGCCTGCGGACCTGACACGGGAGGCGGCAGGGGCCCGGGCGCGCGGCGGTCACGCCGCGAGGGCCCGGGCCTTCGCCATGGCCCCGTCGTAGCGCAGCAGCACCAGCCGGACGAGTTCCGGCGCGGTGCCCAGCACCCCGCCCAGGACGTCCGCCCCGCCCGCCCCGGCACCGGCCGCGATCCGGTCGGGGAGCCGGCCCGGGGCCAGTACGAAGGGGGCCACCGCCACCCGCCGTACGCCCTCGGCTCGCAGCGCCCGGACGGCGTCCCCGGTAGCGGGGAACAGGCCCGCGGAGGCGAAGGCGGGGCGTACGGCGCGCCAGCCGGTGCCCTGCCAGGTGCGGGCGATCCCCGCGAGCACGGCGGCCGCGCCGGGGTCGGCGGTGCCGGCGGCCGCGAGCACGACGCCGGTCGTCGCGCGGTCGTGCGGGCCGAGTCCGGCCTCGTACAGCCGGCGTTCCAACGCGGCCGTCAGCAGCGGGTGGGGGCCGAGGACGGGGGCCTGCCGCACGAGGAGGGGGGCCGGGGCGGCGCGCAGCGCCCCGGGCAGGTCGTGCCTGGCGTGGAAGGCGTGGCTCAGGAGCAGGGGCTGGGCGACCACCCTGACCGTACCGCCCTGCGCCATTCTGGCCAACTCCCCAGGTACGGAGGGGGAGTCGAAGTCGAGGAAGGCCGTGCCCACCCGCAGTCCGGGCCTCGTCGACCGGATCCGCCGGGTGAGTGCGCGCACCGTCGCCGCGTGCCGGGGGTCACGGCTGCCGTGCGCGACGAGCAGCAGGTGCTCGTCCATCTCCGGGCTCTTCCCTAGCTCGCGACGAGGGCCGGAACCGGCCAGTAGGGCTCGTCCTGGAGCAGCATCGGGTCGTGGGTGAGGATCGCCCGCTCGTACTGGCTCAGCACCGGGGAGGGCTCGATGCCCTGGGACTCGATCATGTTGTGCCGGCACTGGCGGTAGACCGTCAGCGCGTCGAGCTGGCGGCCGCAGCGGTACAGGGCCCGCATGAGGAGCATGCAGAACTGTTCGTGGTTGGGGTTGCGCGAGTAGAGCTCGGTCAGTTCCGGGAGTATCCGCTCGTGCCCGCCGGTGCGCAGTTCGAGGTCGTAGAGCAGGATGAGCGCCGAATTCCTGGCCTCCTGATATCTCGTGGAGGCGGTCTGGCAGATCGGGCCGCCGGTCAGTCCGCCGAATACCGGGCCGCGCCAGCGCGAGAGTCCCTCGCGGAGGTCGGCGATGTCCTGGCGGAGTTCGGGAAGGCTTTCGTTCCCCGTCCGCGCGTGGACGGCGTCCACGGTGTCGAGGAAGAGGTAGGCGTCGAGCTCCCACCGGTCGAAGAGGAACAGGTAGCCGGAGGTGCTCGTCACCACGCGCGAGCCCTCCCGCTCGGGCTCGACCGCCGCCAGGGTCCTGCGGACCCGGCTGACCTGCGCCTGGAGGGCGTTCTCGACCTTGTTGGGGGGTGTGGTGCCCCAGAGTTCGAGGATGAGGGAGTCGACCGTGACGAGGGATCCGCCGGCCGCGAGCAGGGCCGCCAGGAGCGTCTGCTGCATGGCGCCGCCGAGCCGTACGGCGACCCGCTGTTTGACGATTTCCATGGAGCCTAGGACTGAGAACAGCAACACAAACATCTCCCCGCGAGATGGAAAGAGAACGGTGTCGTGTGCACTGGCGCCGGGTGATCGATTCGATTCCGGAAGCGAACTCGACATGCTCTGGAAACTTAGTGGACCGATCGGTCCCGACCGTACTTGGTCGGGCCGGAGCGTGTCAATGAAGCCCCGGAGCCCCCGCGGATCCGCCCCGGACATGCGAAAAAGGCCGTGCAGCACACCGGGCGCCGGATGCGGGGGATCCAATGGGTGCGCCGGAGGTGCTGCACGGCCGATCAGGGGGAGGAGGGGACGCCGCGGTGGCGGCGCCCCCTCCGGTCGGTCGGTCAGGCGGCGGCCTTCTGCCGGTGGCGGGCGGCGCCCGCCAGGGCGACGACGGTCACGGCCAGGGTGATGGCGGTGACGGTCCACAGGCCGGCCCGGTAGGGGGCGATCCCGCCGGTGCTGAGCGAGAAGACGGTCGCGGTGAGGGCGATGACCACACCGTTGCCGATCTGCGCGCCGGCGTTGAACAGGCCCGAGACCAGGCCCTGCTCGTCGGGCGCGGCGGTGCCGACGGCGGCGATGTTCAGCGCCGGGTAGACGGCGGCGAAGCCGAGGCCGCCGAGCAGCTGCTGGGCGAACAGGGTGACCAGCGGGTCGACCTGACCCATCAGCAGGACCCAGCCGAGGTAGCCGATGCTCAGCAGGACCAGGCCGCCGGTGGCGACCGGCCAGGCGCCGTACTTGGTGACCAGCGCGGCGCCGTAGCGGGCGGTGCCCGCGGTCAGCACGCCGCCGAGGAGGAAGGCGAGTCCGGCCTCCAGCGGGCTCCAGTGGAGCTGCTCCTGGTAGTAGAGGGTCAGGACGAACTGGAAGGAGACGTAGGCGCCGAAGAAGAGCATGGCGACCAGCGCGCGGGTCAGCTGGCCCTTGCGGAAGACGGCGAGCGGGACCAGCGGCGCCGGGTGGCGGCTCTCGACGAGGGCGAACAGGGGGAAGAGGACCGCGGCGGCGATCAGCGAGCCGATGGTCTGGGCGTCGCCCCAGCCGTCACTGGCGGCCCGGCTGAGTCCGTAGACCAGGGCCACCGCGCCGGCCGTGACCGTGACGGCGCCGAGGATGTCGAGGCTGCCGCTCTTGCCCTTCTCCTGCTGAGAGGGGACCACCGAGGCGGCGAGCAGCGCGACCAGCAGGCCGGCCACGGCCGGGGCGAAGAGGACGAGCCGCCAGGAGACGCCGGCCATCAGGCCGCCGAGGATCAGGCCGAGGGAGTAACCGGCGGAGGCCACGGCCAGGAAGGTGCCGAGGGCGCGGTTGCGTGACTGCTCGTCACGGAAGGCGTCGAGCAGGATCGCCATCGCGGCGGGTGCGGTGATGCCGGCGCTGACGCCCTTGAGCAGTCGGGCCACGACCAGGACCACGCCGTTGTCGGCGATGCCGCCGAGGACGCTGGCCACCACGAACACGGCCAGCCAGCCGATCAGCAGCTTCTTGCGGTTGTAGAGGTCGGCCAGCCGGCCGCCCAGCAGCAGGAACCCGCCGAAGCCCAGCGCGTACGCCGAGACGACCCACTGGAGGGCGGAGGTGGTCATGCCCAGGTCCGCCTGGACCAGGGGGAGGGCGGGTCCCATGCTCGCGATGTCCATCGCGTCGAGGAACTGCACCGCGCACACGACCAGGAGCAGCAGCGGCAGGCTTTTCACCATGGGGGCCGGGGGCGTCACCGCCCGTGCGATGGGCGGGGAGGTCGGGGATGCCTCGGTCATGATCGGACTCCGATCGGAGTGTCGTCGGAAGCAGTGAGCGGTTCAGGGCTCTATGCGTGTCTCTGCGCAAAATGATGGACCGATCAGTCCAGGACTGATCGGTCCATTTCTAGCGCTCACAAACCCTGGTGTCAAACGTATGCTGGGATCCGCGGGGGAGAGGCGAAGGAGTTGAGACATGGCGCGCACACCGGCACCAGGTACGAGGCGGCGGATCCTGGAAGCCTCGGCCAAACTCTTCGGTGAGCAGGGGGTCCGGGCCGTCGGCATGCAGCAGGTGATCGACGCGACCGGGGTCGGAAAGAGCCTGCTCTACCGCGAGTTCGCCAGCAAGGACGACCTGATCGCGGCCTGGCTGCGCGAGAGCGACGCGCAGTGGTGGGAGCAGGCCGAGCAGATCACCGCCCCCCACAGCGGGGACCCGGCCCGCCAGATCCTCGCGCTGATGGAGTACTTCCAGGACAGCGTCAGGGACCCCGACTTCCACGGCTGCATCTACTACAACACCTCCAGCGAGTTCCGCGACCCCGCGCACCCGGGCCGCCAGGAGGCGAAGCTGCACCTCAAGGGCCTGCGCAACTGGTGGCGCGACAAGGGCGCCCAGGCCGGCGCCGAGGACCCCGACGCCCTGGCCGACACCCTCATGCTGATCGTCGGCGGCACCCTGGCCAACGGCGAGGTGCTCGGCGAGGCCGGCCCCGCCCGCATGGCCCTGGCCACCACCGAGCTCGTCCTGCGCCAGTACTGCCCCAATTCCCTGACGGCCGCCACCGCCTGACCGGAGGCCCCCGCCCGCATCGGGGGCCCCGCGGCAGACGCCTGCCGCGGGGCCCCCGTACGGCCCCTCAGGGGCCCGTGGCACCGGTGCGCGTCGGCCGGGCGTGGCGGACCGCCACGCCGTGCTCCTCGTACCCGTCGTTGTAGACGAACGACGAGGGCATCCGGTCGTGGAACTGGTAGTCGGCTTGAATTCGACCGTCCTCGGCGAGCACGAGGATGTCCTGGCCGGACATCTCCATCTCGCCCGTGGCCGCCGTGACCATCACCCAGTTGAACCGGACGACGTCGTGGTGGCCGGTCGCGTTGTGCGAGGACCGGAACTCGTACCCCATCGGACCGTACACCTCGTGCGTGTAGGCCAGCTGGTCCAGCAGGGCCGCGTGGCCCCGGATGGGGTCCTTGCGGTAGAAGACGTAGACGCAGTCCGGCGCGTACATCGCATGGACCATGTCGCGACGGCGCCGCGGGTCCTTCTCGTTCCACAACGCGACGTAGCGCGCGAGGAGTTCGTTGGGTCGGGGCAGCATGAAGGGGTACCTCCGGGATTCTCCTGGGACGCCGCCCGCTCAGTCCGCCGCGGCGTACCGCGGCAGCAGCTGGGCCAGGTCGGCCGTGATGGCGCGGGCGTGGGTCCGCAGGTAGAAGTGGTCCCCGGGGAAGGTCCGGCACCCCAGGAACTCCGGAGTCCGCCCGGCCCACGACCGCATGGCCTCGGGCGCGAGGAGCGGGTCCCCGCGCCCGGAGTAGGCGACGACGGGACAGCCCACGGCCGCCCCGTCGTCCGAGAAGTCCGCGCACACCGCCCCGTCCGCGCCCATCGCGCGGACCGCCGCCGCCAGCAGCTCCGGATCCTCCTCGACCTCCGGCGGCAGCCCGCCCAGCACCCGCAGCGCCCCCAGCGGACACGCCACCAGGTCCGGCGGCGCCGTGAACCCCAGCGGCGCCCACCCCGACACGGCGAGCAGCGACGGCGCCGGCAGGCCCCGCCGCTCCAGCTCCACCGTCAGCCGGTAGCCGAGCAGCGCCCCCATCGAGTGCCCGAACACCGCGTACGGGCGCTCGTCCAGCTCGTCCGACACCACCCGCGCCAGGGCCTCGGCCAGGGGGCCGAGCCGGGTGTACGGGGCCTCGCGGCGCCGCTCCTGACGGCCCGGCAGCTGCACCGCCTGGCAGGCCACCGACGCGGGCAGCTGGCCCGGCCACGCCCGGTACATCGAGGCGCCGCCCCCGCTGTGGTGCAGCAGGAACAGCCGCACCTCGGCGTCCGGATCGGCCTCCGCCGGATGCAGCCACCGCGTGGCGCCCTGGACCTCGGGCAGCGGGCCCGCGCGCACGGGCACCTGTACCGTCTCCACGCGACTACGCCGCGCGGGCCGGGTCCGCGGCAGCCGCCTCGAACCGCTCCCGCAGCACCCGGCGCAGCACCTTGCCGGTGGGATTGCGCGGCAGTTCGGCGACGAGGTCGTACCCGGTGGGGATCTTGAACCCGGCGATCCGGCCGTTCAGGAACCGCAGGAACTCCCGCGGGGCGGTCCCTGCGGCCTCCGGCCGCAGCACCACCGCGGCGCGTACGGCCTCACCCCAGTCCGGGTGCGGGACCCCGTACACAGAGACCTCCGCGACCGCCGGATGGGCCCGCAGGGCATTCTCGACCTCCGTGGGATAGATGTTCTGACCTGCGACGATGATGGTGTCGTTGACCCGGTCGGCGAGGAACAGGTAGCCGTCCTCGTCCACATGGCCCATGTCGCCCATCGACAGCCACTCCCCGGACTCCCCGGACAGCGCCTGCGCGGTCACCTCCGGCAGCCGCCAGTAGCCGAGGAAGCGCGCCGGGCTGTGCACCACCACCCGGCCCACCTCGCCGGCCGGCAGCGGCCGGCCCTCCTGGTCCAGGATCCGCAGCGTGACCCCCGGCACCGCCCGGCCCGCGGAACCCAGCACCCGGCTGTCCGCCGTGTGGTCCTCCGGCGCCAGAACGGTCAGGAAACTGCCCGCCTCCGCCGAGGAGTAGCCCTGCGCCAGCGCGCAGCCCAGGACGTCGATGCAGGTCAGCAGCAGCTCGCGGTCGATGGGGGAGCCGCTGTAGACCACCTTGCGCAGGGAACGGAAGGTCTCGCGGGTCGTGCCCCGCTCGGCCAGCATCATCCGCAGCATCGCGGGCGCCGCCCACAGGGTGGTGATCCGGTGCCGTTCGATCAGCCGGGTCGCCTCGTCGGCGACGAACTGGCGCATCACCACCGTCGTCGCGCCCGCGTTGAAGGCGTGCATGAACCAGCCGAACCCGGCCGTGTGCAGGCCCGGGAAGCAGCTCAGCCCCCGGTCCTCGGGCCGCCAGTCGATCCAGTCCACCCCGGCCGCCCGGGTGTCGGCGATGAAGGTGAAGAAGGTCCGCTGCGCCAGCACCACCCCCTTCGGCAGCCCGGTCGTCCCGCTCGTGTACAGCTGCGCCACCGGATCGTCGAAACCGGCCGCGCCGGCCGTCGGCGGCTCGGTGTCCGGCAGGCCGGCCTTCCAGTCGAGGAACCCGCCCGCCACATGGCGGTCCGAGTCCATCTCCACGACCTCGCGCAGCCCCGGCAGCACCGGCCGCAGCTTGTCCACCAGGGGTCTGAACTCCCGCTCCACGAAGAGGAGTTGTGCCTCCGAGTCGCGCAGGACGTGCTCGACCTCGCCGACCGTGAGCCGCGAGTTCACCGGCACCAGCACCGCGCCGCTCTTCGCGCAGCCCAGCGCCAGGTCGTAGTAGCGCTCGGACTCCCGGCCCAGATAGCCCACCCGCGATCCGGCCGCGAGCCCCGTGGCCAGCAGCGCGTGCGCGGTGCGGTTGCTCTCCCGGTGCAGCTCCCCGTAGGTGAGCGCACGGTCCTCGCACACCACCGCGGGCTGGTCGGGCCGGGTCCGGGCGTGCAGCGCCGCGCGGGCGGCGAGGGTCCGGTCCTCCGTACGGTTGTCCATGGGTTCGTTTCCCTTGTCGGTCGCTCGGACGGTTGAGGGGGCCACGGCGGCCGAGGCGTTCCGCCGTGGCCCCGGTTCGGGGGGGGAGGGCAGTTCAGGCCGCGGCCGGAGCCGGCGCCGCCCCGGCCGCCAGCCGCACGGACAGCAGCTCGGCGAGCTCCTCCACCGACGGGTGGTCGAAGACCGCCGACGACAGCAGCGGGATCCGCAGCCGCGTCTGGAGCTGGTTCTTCAGCACGATGGCCGTCAGCGAGTCCACGCCGAGCTCCAGGAAGCTCGCCCGGGTGTCGATGTACTCCGGGTCGTCGACCGCCAGCAGCGCCGCGACCGTCGCACGGATCAGGGCCACCATCGCCGTCTGCCGCTCCTCCGGCCCGGCCGCCGCCAGCGCCTCCACGTCCACCGGCGCCGCCGAAGCCGCCGCCTGCGCGGTGCGTTCGGCGGCCGCCGCCTCCACCGGGCGGTCCGGGAGCCGGGTGAAGCCCATGCCGGACAGCTCCATCACCGGCCGGCCGTCCTCCTCCAGCAGCAGCACGTCCAGGGTGAACGCCGGGTCCGTCCGCTCCGGGTCCTCGGCGCGCGTGACCCGGGCCGCCGAGCGCAGCACCTCCCCGCGCGGCTTCTTGAAGGCGCGCAGCCAGCCCACGCTGGTGGCCACGTACCGCTTGCCGTCGTCGGTGAGCGCCGCCAGGCCGTGCGTGGACCCGTCCAGCAGCGGCGGGGGCAGCAGCTCGGCCCGGGACACGTCCCCGCCCGCGAGCTGGGTCACCGCGAAGTCCGGGCCGTACGAGGTCACCGAGCGGGCCCGCAGGAACTGCGGCCCGTACTCCAGCCCGGCCTCCGCGTACGCGGCCTTCACCTCCGCGCCGTCCATCACCCGCGAGGGCTCCTCGCCGTCCAGGGCCCCGGTCAGCGCCAGCAGGGTCCGGGCCGGGCCGCCGAGGCCGCTGCCCGCGTAGTCGGCCTCGGCCGCGATCGAAGCGGTGGCGTGCAGCCGTTCGGCGCCCTCGGGCTCGTCGCCGCCCCGGCTGGAGACCTCCACCTCCAGCCGCCCGTCCGGCCCGGGGCGGACCCGGGTCAGCAGCAGCGTCGGCCGGTCCGACAGGAACAGCGCCTCGTGGAAGCGGACGTCCTCCACCGCCCGGCCCGTGTCGCCGTGGACCTCGTCCTGCACGGCGAGCAGCAGCTCCAGGTAGGCGGCGGCGGGCAGGAAGACCTGGCCGCCGATGGTGTGGTCGGCCAGGTACGCCGGCTGCCGGGCGCTGATCCGCGCCGTGAACTCCCGCCGCCCGCCGTCCCGTCCGCTCTCCCGCCCGAGCAGCGGGTGCCCGTCGCCGCCGGCCCCGCCGCGCCCGGCGGGCCGGGCCGGGAGCCGGTACTCGCGCCGGTCGAAGGCGTAGCCGGGCAGCGGGATCCGCCGGCCGGGCCGGCCCGCGTACACCTCGCCCCAGGCGATGTTCAGCCCCGCCGCGTACGCGCCCGCCAGCGCCGACTCCAGGGCGGCGCCGGTGCTGTCCTTGGAACGGAGGCTGCACAGCCAGCGGTGCTGCTCCTGCGGCACGCTCCGCCGGGCCAGCGAGGTCAGCGCCGAGGACGGGCCGACCTCCAGGAACACGTGCCGGCCGCGCTCGGCGATGGTGCGCACCCCGGCCGCGAACTCCACCGTCTCGTTGACGTGCCGCACCCAGTACTCGGGCGTGGCCAGCTCCCGCGGATCGGCGATCCGGCCGGTCAGGTTCGACACGATCGGCAGCTGCGGCTCCCCGAAGGCGATCCCGCGCAGCACCTCGGCCAGCGGCTGCGACACCTCGGCCATCAGCGGTGAGTGGAACGCCGCCGACACGTGCAGCTCGGTCACCGTCCAGCCCGGCCCGCGCAGCGCCTCCACCGCCTCGGCCAGGGCGTCCGCCGCGCCCGAGACCACCACCTGCTGCGGCGCGTTGACCGCCGCCACCGCCAGCTGCGGCCACGCCGCCAGCCGCTCCCGCACCTCCTCCGCCGGCGCCGACACCGCCGCCATCCCGCCCGGCGCCGACACCGACTCGATCAGCCGGGAGCGGGCGGCGAGGAACGCGACCCCGTCGGGCAGGGTGAACAGCCCGGCCACCGTCGCCGCGACGATCTCCCCGACGCTGTGCCCGATCAGCACGCTCGGCCGCACCCCCCACGACAGCCACAGCCGCGCGAGGGCGTACTCCAGGGTGAACAGCGCCGCGTGCGTGAAGGACGTACGGGCCAGGGTCTCCTCGGCGTCCGGCACCTCCCCGAACATCACCGCGGCCACCGACCGCCCCAGCAGCGGGGCGAACAGCGCGTCGCACTCGTCCACGCAGGCGGTGAAGACGGGGAAGCGGCCGTACAGGGCCCGGCCCATGCCCACGTACTGCGAACCGGAGCCGGTGAACAGGAGGGCCGTCTTGCGGAACGCGTCGGGCTTGCCGTCCCCGCGCGGCGGGGCGCTCCACCGCTCCAGGTGCCCGGCCAGCTCCCCGGTGTCCCGGACGGCGGCCGCCGCCCGGTACCGGAAGTGGGAGCGGCCCGTGGCCCGGGTACGGCACAGGTCGGCGAGGGAGGTGTCCGGGTGCTCGGCGAGGAAACGCGCGTACCGCTCGGCCTGGAGCCGCAGCGCCGGGCGCGACTTGGCGGAGAGCGTGAACACCTGCCCGCCCTCCTCCGGCACGGGAGCCCCCTCGGCCGGCACGGACGCGGGCGGCTCCTCCAGCACCGCCACCGCGATGGCCCCGGCGACCCCGAACCCGTTGACGGTCGCCCGGCGCACCGGCGCCTTCCACGGCCGTTCCTCGGTCGCCACCGTGATCGGGTACGTGTCCCACGGGATCCGCCCCGACAGGTTCCGCCACACGTGCGGGAAGAAGGCCCCGGCGCGCATCTGCGTGATCACCTTGATCACCGCGCCCAGCCCGGCCGCCGGCTCCATGTGCCCGATGTTGGCCTTCAGCGAGCCGATGACCAGCGGGTCCTCCCGGTCGTGGGAGGCGCCGAACACCCCGTTGACCGAGCCCATCTCGATCGGGTCGCCCAGCGGGGTGCCCGTCCCGTGCGCCTCCACGTACTGGATGTCGCCCGGCTCCAGCCGCGCGTTCGCCAGCGCCGCCCGCATCACGGCCTCCTGCGCCGTGCCGTTGGGCGCGCTCAGGCCCGCGCTCTCCCCGTCCTGCCCGATCGCGGTCCCGCGGACCAGCGCCAGCACCCGGTCCCCGTCCGCCAGCGCGTCCGACAGCCGCTTGAGGACCAGCACCCCGCAGCCCTCGGCGCGCGCGTAGCCGTCGGCGCTCTCGTCGAAGGTCTTGCAGTGCCCGTCCGGGGCCAGCATCTGCGCGTGCGAGAGGATCACGTACGAGCGCGGGTTGTGCAGGGTGTTCACCCCGGCGCACAGCGCGATCCCGCACTCCCGGCGCCGCAGCCCCTCCACCGCCAGGTGCAGGGCCGTCAGCGACGCCGCGCACGCGGTGTCCGTCGTCAGGCTCGGGCCGCGCCAGCCCAGGAAGTACGACAGCCGCCCCGACAGCGAGTACGCGCCGAGCCCCGTCGTCAGGCTCCCGTCCAGCTGCTCGTCGGACAGCCCCTCCAGCTCCAGCGCGAAGTCGAGCGGCGAGGCCCCCACGTACACCCCGCCGTCGCCGTGCCGAAGACCCGCCGGATCGATCCCGGCGTCCTCCAGGGCCTCCCACACGGTCTCCATCAGCAGCCGCTGCGCGGGGTCGATGAACGGCGCGTCCTTGGGCGGAATGTTGAAGAACTGCGCGTCGAACGCGTCGATACGGTCGAGGAAACCGCCCGCGACGGCCGTGATGCCGTCCTCGGCCACCTCCGGGACCCAGCGGTCGCGCGGCAGCGGCCCTATTCCGGAACGCCCCTCGCGCAGGAACGCGTCGAGATCGGATATCGCATTGTTCCCCCCGGGCAGACGCATTCCGATACCGACCACGGCGATCGGCTCGTGCTTTTCCGAACGGAAACGCCTGAGCTCCTCCTGCTGCCGGCGGACGGTCTCCTCCGCGGCGTCGAGCCTTTCCTGCAATTCCGGATGTCCCGGCATGGCCGCCGTTCCCCTCTCGGTTCTCAGTTCGCGTCGAAGACGTCGGCCAGCACGTCCGAGGCCAGATAGTCGGTCAGCCGCTCGACCGTGGGCTGGTTGAACAGGGCCGTACTGCTGATACCCCGCCCCAGCTGCTCCTCCAGCCGCTGCTTGACCATGGTGAGCAGCAGGGACGTCATGCCGAGCTCGAAGAAGCTGTCCTCCAGGGGCAGCTCCTCGTCATCGGGCATGAGCAGCGCCTTCTTGAATTCCGCGACGACGATTTCCTCAAGGACCGTCCGGCGTTCCGTCCGGGGCGAGGACGTCAAGAGTTCTGTCATACCGGCCGAGTGAAGCACAGGCCGTGTGACGACCGGCTGACGCCGATCTGACGTGCAAACCCGCCGAACTCCGTCAGTTCAGCGTCAGCAGCGCCGTGGGAACCTCGGAAGCGCAGTGTGAGATCCGGCGGTGGAGGAGCCAATCATGCAGACCGAGGCAAGGGAAGAACTGCGGGCCAACGGATATTCGTTGCTGCCGGCCGACCGGCTCGTCATCGACGCCGAATTGCGGCAGCACGTGAAGGAACTGGCCGCCGAATGGGAGAACCTGGAGACGGACCGCTACCTGAAGGGCGGATCCCGCTTCCGCGAGCGCGCCTACGACCGCTTCTTCTTCGTCCCCCGCACCGGAGAGGTCCGGCTGCGCCCGCACCGCCCCTACTTCCAGTCGATGAACGCCAACGACTACGCCGGCGGCATCGACCGCGACGTGGCCCCGCTCAGCCGCACCACGCTGGCCAACCCGCTGCTGACCCGGCTGCTGCGCGCCGACTTCGAGAACTTCCCCGTCCCCGAGGAGTCCTGGCTGGACGACCCCTGGGACGTCCAGTGCCACCAGTTCCGCATCATCAGCACCCCGGACGAGACGGGCGAACCCACCCCCGAGGGCCCGCACCGCGACGAGGTCGACTTCGGCGTGATCCACCTGATGGGCCGCTTCAACGCCGCCGGCGGCGAGTCGCAGGTCTACAGCCTGGAGCGGGAGCTCGTGGCCGAGTTCTGCCTGACCGAGCAGATGGACACGATGTTCTGGTCCGACGGCCAAATCCTGCACGCCGTGCGCCCCATCCACCCGGTGGACCCGACGAAGGCGGCCGTCCGGGACGTGCTGATCATGGGCTACAAGCACGAGCCGGAGCTGCGCCGCGAAGAGCAGGGCGCTGCCTGACATGGTGACGAAGACCGGGATCCGCCGTGTCGACCGGGTGGTCATCCGTTTCGCGGGTGACTCGGGTGACGGTATGCAGCTGACGGGTGACCGTTTCACCTCGGAGACGGCGTCCTTCGGCAACGACCTCTCGACGCTGCCGAACTTCCCCGCCGAGATCCGTGCCCCTGCCGGGACCCTGCCCGGGGTGTCCTCGTTCCAGCTGCACTTCGCGGACCACGACATCCTGACCCCGGGTGACGCGCCGAACGTGCTGGTCGCGATGAATCCGGCCGCGCTGAAGGCGAACATCGCCGACGTGCCGCGCGGCGCGGAGATCATCGTGAACACGGACGAGTTCACCAAGCGCCCGATGGCCAAGGTCGGCTACGACACCTCGCCCCTGGAGGACGGCTCCCTCGACGCCTACAACATCCACCAGGTCCCGCTGACCACTCTGACGGTGGAGGCGCTGAAGGATTTCGGTCTCACCCGTAAGGAGGCCGAGCGCAGCAAGAACATGTTCGCCCTCGGTCTCCTGTCGTGGATGTACCACCGTCCGACGGAGGGCACGGAGAGCTTCCTGCGCCAGAAGTTCGCGAAGAAGCCGGAGATCGCCGAGGCGAACGTGGCGGCGTTCCGGGCGGGCTGGAACTTCGGGGAGACGACGGAGGACTTCGCGGTCTCCTACGAGGTCGCCCCCGCGACCAGGGCCTTCCCCACCGGCACGTACCGCAACATCTCGGGGAACCTGGCCCTGTCCTACGGGCTGATCGCGGCGGCCCGCCAGGCGGACCTGCCGCTCTACCTGGGCTCCTACCCCATCACCCCGGCCTCGGACATCCTGCACGAGCTGAGCAAGCACAAGAACTTCGGGGTGCGGACCTTCCAGGCCGAGGACGAGATCGCCGGCATCGGCGCCGCGCTGGGTGCCGCGTTCGGCGGGGCCCTGGGCGTCACCACCACCTCCGGCCCGGGTGTGGCCCTGAAGTCCGAGACCATCGGCCTGGCGGTCTCCCTGGAGCTGCCCCTGCTGATCGTGGACATCCAGCGCGGCGGTCCCTCCACCGGTCTGCCGACCAAGACCGAGCAGGCCGACCTCCTCCAGGCCATGTACGGCCGCAACGGCGAGGCCCCCGTCCCCGTCGTCGCCCCGCGCACCCCGGCGGACTGCTTCGACGCCGCCCTGGAGGCCGCGCGCATCGCCCTGACCTACCGCACCCCGGTCTTCCTGCTCTCCGACGGCTACCTCGCCAACGGCTCCGAGCCCTGGCGGATCCCGGACGTGGCCGACCTGCCGGACCTCGGCGTGCAGTTCGCGACCGCCCCCAACCACCAGCTCGCGGACGGCACGGACGTCTTCTGGCCGTACAAGCGGGACCCGCAGACCCTCGCCCGCCCCTGGGCCGTCCCCGGCACACCGGGCCTGGAGCACCGCATCGGCGGGATCGAGAAGCAGGACGGCACGGGCAACATCTCCTACGACCCCGCCAACCACGACCTCATGGTCCGCACCCGCCAGGCCAAGATCGACGGCATCGAGGTCCCCGACCTCGACGTCGACGACCCGGACGGCGCCCGCACCCTGGTCCTGGGCTGGGGCTCCACCTACGGCCCCATCACCGCCGCCGTCCGCCGCCTGCGCGCCGGAGGAATCGCGATCGCCCAGGCCCACCTGCGCCACCTCAACCCCTTCCCCGCCAACCTCGGCGAGGCCCTGAAGCACTACGAACGGGTGGTCGTCCCCGAAATGAACCTGGGCCAGCTCGCCACCCTCATCCGCGCCCGGTACCTGGTGGACGCCCGCTCCCACACCCAGGTCAACGGCATGCCGTTCAAGGCCGAGGAGCTCGCCGCGGCCCTGAAGGAGACCATCGATGCCTGAGGCACTGACCCTGATCCCCAAGGCGGAGACCCCCCTGGCCGCCAAGGACTTCAAGTCGGACCAGGAGGTCCGCTGGTGTCCGGGCTGCGGTGACTACGCCGTCCTCGCCGCCGTCCAGGGCTTCATGCCCGAACTCGGCCTCGCCCGCGAGAACATCGTCTTCGTCTCCGGCATCGGCTGCTCCTCCCGCTTCCCGTACTACATGAACACCTACGGGATGCACTCCATCCACGGCCGCGCCCCCGCCATCGCCACCGGCCTGGCCACCTCCCGCCGCGACCTCTCCGTCTGGGTCGTCACCGGCGACGGCGACGCCCTCTCCATCGGCGGCAACCACCTCATCCACGCCCTCCGCCGCAACGTCAACCTCAAGATCCTCCTCTTCAACAACCGGATCTACGGCCTCACCAAAGGCCAGTACTCCCCCACCTCCGAACTCGGCAAAATCACCAAATCCACCCCCATGGGCTCCCTCGACGCCCCCTTCAACCCGGTCTCCCTCGCCCTGGGCGCCGAAGCCTCCTTCGTCGCCCGGACCATCGACTCCGACCGCAAACACCTCACCGAGGTCCTGCGCCAGGCAGCCGACCACCCCGGAACCGCCCTCGTCGAGATCTACCAGAACTGCAACATCTTCAACGACGGCGCCTTCGACGCCCTCAAGGACAACGACCAGGCCGAAGAAGCCCTCATCCGCCTCGAACACGGCCACCCCATCCGCTTCGGCACCGACCAGACCAAGGGCGTCATCCGCAACCAGCAGACCGGAGACCTGGAAGTCGTCACCGTGACGCCGGAGAACGAGTCGCAGATCCTGGTCCACGACGCGCACGCGGCGACCCCCACCACCGCCTTCGCCCTCTCCCGCCTCGCCGACCCCGACACCCTCCACCACACCCCCATCGGCGTCTTCCGCAACACCGACCGGCCCGTCTACGACACCCTCATGGCCGACCAGCTCGACACCGCCGTCGAGCGCTACGGCAAGGCGGACCTAGGAGCACTCCTCACCGGCCCCGACACCTGGACCGTCGCCCGCTGAGCACCGCGCGGCCAGCGTGCGCAGGGCGGCCTCGGACGGAGAGCCCGGCTCGGCCGTGTAGGCGATCAGGCTGATGTCCGGGTCGGCGGCGGACCGGAAACTCTCGAAGGTGAGGGCGAGCTCGCCGACGGCCGGATGCCACATGAGGTAGTCGCCGGTGATCCGGTCGGCCACCTCCCGCTCCGCCCACAGCGCACGGAACTCGGGGCTGCGGTGCTCCAGTTCGGCGACCAGCGCGGCGAAGGCCGGGTCGTCCGGGTGCCGTCCGTGGTCGCGGCGCAGGTAGGCGACCGCGTTGCGGGCCTTGGCTTCCCAGTTCACGTAGCGGGCGCGGACGTCCTCGTCGAGGAAGGCCAGCCACGCCGTGTTGCGGTGTTCCGGCGCCACCGTGGCGAGGGAGGGGCCGAGCAGTTCGGCGTAGAGCCGGTTCCAGGCCAGCAGGTCGGTGCGCCGTCCGACCAGGTAGGCGGGGACGTCGGACATGGCGTGGAGCAACCGCAGCTGCCCGGCGCTCGGCGTCTGCGCGGCCGGCCCCGCCGACGTCCGGCGGCCCACCGCGCGGGCCAGGTCGTGCAGGTGCGCGCGCTCGGGGTCCGTGAGGCACAGGGCGTCGGCCACCGCGTCGATGACCCCGTCGGAGACCTTCTGGTTGCGGCCCTGCTCGAACCGCACGTAGTAGTCGACGCTCACGCCGGCCAGCTGCGCCAGCTCCTCCCGCCGCAACCCCGGCACCCGGCGCCGCTCGCCGTACCCGGCACCCAGCCGGGTCTCCTCGGGCTTGATCCGGGCCCGCCGCGAGCGGAGGTACGCACCGAGTTCGGCCTTGGCGTTCATCCGCCCATCCTAAGAGGGCGTGCAGTCCGGCACCGGGCCGCCGGCCGCCGGGCAAATCCGTTGGCGCCGGGAGCCTTCGGGTAGCTCCGGTCCACCCCTGTCGGGGCGGGAGGCTCCCGGAGAGGGGGTACTGCCGGACCCCCGGTTCGCCGGTCCCAGGGCCGAGCTCCGCCCTGGGCATCCGGTCGTCGCGGCGGAAGGATCTCCCTTGTCACCGCAACAGCGAGACCGACCGCCTGAGGAGGCATCCGTCATGACCCTGACCGTCATCGCCGCGTTCGAGGCCAAGCCCGGCCGTGAGGACGACCTGCGCACCGCCCTGGAGGCCATGATCGAACCGTCCGTCGCGGAGGAGGGCTGCCTGGCTTACGAGCCGTACGCCGACCCGAACCGGCCGGAGCGGATGGTGATCGTCGAGGAGTGGGCCGGGCCGGAGGCACTGGAATTCCACTTCACCACCCCGCACTTCCGCCACGTGGCCGGGCTCTTCGACGACCTGCTCGCCCGACCGGTGTCCATTCGCTACCTGACCACCACGACCCCCGTGGCCCTCCCGACCCCGTGACCCACCGCCCGCCCGTCACCCCGGCCGCGGTTGCGGCACGGACGACATCCAGGGCGTCATCCGGTCCTTTCTGGTCAGGGTCTCCAGGAGGCGGGTGGCGAAGGGGGCCGGGTGTTCGGCGCAGCCGACGTGGCCGCCCGGGAACTCCGTGAAAGGGGCGCCCGTCAGGGCCGAGAGGCGGGCCGCGGGGCCGTAGAGGGCGGGGATGGCGCGGGAGTCCTCGCCGGCCGCCAGTACGAGGCGGTCGGCGGCGGTGCGCAGGGCGGGTACGTCGGGGGTGGCGGACGTGAACGGGACCAGGACGTGTTCCAGGAAGAACGGCTGGTTGGCGTACATGCGCGGGGCCATCTCCAGGATCTCCGGCGGCAGTTCGGCGGGTTCCTGGCGCTCGGGGGTTCCGCCCAGGCCCTGGGCCATGTGGGCCATCCCCGCGGCCGGGCCCTGCGTGCGGGTCAGCTCGCGGACCTCGGCGAAGAGGGCCCGGTGCGGGGCGGGGTCCGGCAGGACCTCCACCAGCGGCGGCTCGTGCGCCACCACCCGGCGGACCCGCTCCGGGTGACGGGCCAGCAGCCCGAGCGCGGCGACGGCACCCGCGCTGCAGCCGAGGACGTCCGCCGGTTCGCCGGGGGAGACCAGGTCCAGGATCCGGCGGGCGTCGTCGGCCCAGTCCGCCACCCGCTGGTCGGCGGCCGGGCCGTCGAGGGTGCTGCGGGACTGGCCGCGGGGGTCGTACGAGACCACGGTGCGTCCGGTTGCGGCCAGGGCCGGGGCCATGCCCGCGAACAGGCCGGCGTCCGCCCCACCGCCGGGGACGAGGAGCAGGACGGGGCCGGTGCCGCGCCGCTCGTAGTACAGGGTGGCTCCGGGGACGGCGAGCGTTCCGGTGGTGGGCGCCGTGGTGGGTGTGGTCGTGGGTGTGGTGGTCATCGTGGTTCCCCCTTGGTGGTCGGCGGCCAGTTCTCCAGGGCCACGTGGAGTGCGTCGAGGCCGCGTGCCCAGGACGTCCGGACCTCGCGGGAGTGCCCGAAGGCCCCGCTCAGCTCCAGGTGGACGTAGCCGTGGAAGGTGGCGCGCAGCAGCCGGGCCGCGTCCGTCAGGTCGGGGTCCTCCAGCCCGTAGCCGCGCAGCATCCCGTAGGTCAGCTCCACGCTGCGCAGCAGCCCGGCCGAGCCGGCCACCTCCTCCGGGTCGAACCGCATCTGCGAGGCGGCGTAACGGCCGGGGCGTTCCAGGGCGTACTCCCGGTAGGCGTCGGCGAACGCGACCAGCGCGTCCTTGCCCGACCGCCCTGCGACGGCGACCGCGATCCGCGCGGTCATCTCCTCGCCCGCCAGCAGTGCCACCCGCACCCGCAGTTCCCGCAGGTTGCGGACGTGCGAGTACAGGCTCGCGTCCTTGACGCCGAACCGCCGGGCGAGCGCGGACAGGGACACCTTCTCGATCCCGGCCTCGTCCGCCATCTCGGCGGCCGCCTCCGTGAGCCGTGCGGCGTTGAGTCCTGCGCGCACCATGCGGCGCCTCCTTGTGGCCAAGTCTCTGGCTGGTTGCTCTAGGTAGAAACCTAGGGGGTCTAGGTTTTGGTGTCCAGCCGGTTTCCCACCGCCGACGGGACGACGGGTCGGCGGGACGGCTATCGGGGGGCCGGTTCGGCGGCGTAGTCGCGCAGGGTGATGTTCTCGGCGGCCTTGCGGGCGATCTTCGCGGCCATGTCCTTGCCCGGCAGGTACGGCATGACCTTGTAGTAGCGGTTGAGGAAGGCACCGAGCAGCCGGCTCTCGGGGACCATCAGCTTCGCCACCCCGTCGCCCATCTTCTGGCAGCCCTCCGCGTACGCCCGCATCTCCCGCTCGTAGCGGGCGAAGGCGGTGCGGTGGTCGCCGCGCGCGGCGGCGAGCTCCCCGGCGAGGACGTACGCGCCGACCAGCGCGAGCCCCGAGCCCATGCCCGACAGGGAGGACGGGCAGTACGCGGCGTCGCCGAGCAGGGCGACCCGGCCGCGCGACCAGCTGTCCATGCGCACCTGGCCGACGGAATCGAAGTAGAAGTCCGGGGCGTGGCGCATCTGCTCCAGCAGGTGGTCGCTCTGCCAGCCGTTGCCCGCGAACTGCTCGGCGAGCAGCTGCTGCTGGCGCGTCACGTCGCGGCGGTCGAGGTCCAGCTGTGGCGAGCCGAAGTAGAAGAGGGCCTTGGCCTCCGTGTTCTCACGGGCGCTGTACATCGCCACCAGCCGGCCGGCGGTGCGGTAGGCGTGCCCGGTGCGGTCGAGGCCGAGGTGGTTGGCGGTGGTGAAGATGGCGCAGTAGACGCCGAGGTGCTTGACGTAGCGCTCCTCCGGGCCGAAGGCCAGGCTGCGGGTGCGGGAGTGCAGGCCGTCGGCGCCGATCACCAGGTCGAAGCGGCGGGGTGCGCCGCGCTCGAAGGTGACGTGGACCCCGTTGGCGTCCTCGGCGAGGGAGGTGACGGAGTCCCCGAAGACGTACTCGGTGTGCTCCTTCGTCGCGTCGTAGAGGATCCGCGCCAGGTCGCCCCGGAGCACCTCCAGGTCCCCGGCGAACAGGTCGGCGGGGAGCTTCGCCTGCGGCTTGCCCGCGCTGTTGACGTACGACATGGAGCCGGTGCCGGTGCGGGCCGCCCGCAGGGCGTCCAGGATGCCCATGCGGCGCAGCACCGTCAGGTGGGCCTCGCCGCGGAAGTCGACGGCGTAGCCGCCGTCGCGCAAGGCGGGGGCCCGCTCGACGATGGTGGGGGCGAAGCCGTGGCGGTGGAGCCAGTAGGCCAGTGCGGGGCCGGCGACGGACGCGCCGGAGATCAGGACGGTACGGGCGGCGGTGTACGGGGCGGTGTTCGCGGCGGCGTAAGGGGCGGTGTTCGCGGCGGTGTTCGCGGCGGTGTACGGGGCGGTGTTCGCGGTGGTGTTCTTCATGTGCCCCAGCGTGCTCGGGGGCGCTCACCGCGCGGTCACCACCGGCTCACCGCCGTCCTGCCGCTGCCTTGCCGCCGGGGAGGAGGGGCGTGGCATTCGTCCGTCCTGGTCATGGTGCCACCCGTGTGCCATAGTGGCGCCATGGATCTGAGGCCGTACGTAGAGAACCTTCGGCACGAGCTCGCCGTCGCCGCCGACGCGGGCGGGGACGAGGCCCGCGCCCTGGCCGGACGGCTCACCGCCCCGCTGGAGTCGGCCACCCGGCTGACGCTCCTGAACGCCCTGTCCGACGCGATGGACGAGGTCACGCGGGACCTGGCGCCGGGATCGGTCTCCGTACGGCTGCGGGGCCTGGATCCGGAGTTCGTCGTCAGCCTCCCGGAGACCGAGCCCGTCTACGAGGAGCGCCCCTCCGCCCCGGCCGCACCCCCGGCCCCCGTCCTGCCCGAGGGCGAGGACGGCGGGACGGCACGGATCAACCTGCGCCTGCCCGCCCACCTCAAGGTCCGCGCCGAGGAGGCGGCGGCCCGCGAGGGGATCTCCGTCAACTCCTGGGTGGTCCGCACCCTGTCGGCGGCCCTGTCCGACGCCGCCGCCGAGCAGCCCGCGGGGCTGCGCCGCACCCGCGCCGGCCAGAGCTTCACCGGCTGGGTGCGCTGACCCCGGGCCGCCCGGCCGCCGCCCCAGCACCCCCTCGCCCGCCCGACCGGCGGGAGCCCGCACCACGTCATGAGGATCGGACCCCCATGCTTACCTTCGAGACCCCCGCACCGCTCGCCGTGTCCGTCGAGATCGAGATGGGATCCGTCCGCCTCACGGCCGGGCAGCGGACGGACACCGTCGTCGAGGTGCTGCCCGCCGACCCCGGCGACCCGGAGGACGAGCGCGCGGCCCGGGAGAGCAGGGTCGACCACGCCGACGGCACCCTCACGGTGCGCGGTGCCCGCAAGCGCCTCCCGTTCGGCCGGATCGGCTCGGTCGAGGTGTGCGTCGAGCTGCCGGCCGGCTCCCGCGTCCGGGCCGCCACGGGCGTGGGCCCCCTCGTCCTGGAAGGGGCCTTCGGGGAGTGCGTCCTGAAGTCCGGCGCCGGGGACATCCGGGTCGACGGGGCCGGCCCGGTCGTGCTGCGCACCGGACACGGCGACGTCCGCCTCGACCGCTGCACCGGCGACGCCGAGGTCCACGGCGCCGGCCGGATCCGCATCGGCCGGGTCGACGGCGCGGCGACCGTCAAGAACGTCAACGGGGACACGGAGATCGGCGAGGTCACCGGAGACGTACGGGCGAACAGCTCCAACGGCTCCATCACCGTCGACCGGGCGCACGGCTCCGTCGAGGCCAAGTCCGCGAACGGCGCCATCCGCGTCGGCGAGCTGGCCCGCGGCAGGGCCGACCTCCAGACCGCCGCCGGCCGGATCGACATCGGCATCCGGGGCTCCGTCGCCGCCTGGCTCGACGTCACCTCCCGGCTGGGCAAGGTGCACAACTCCCTCGGCCCCTCCGCGGGCCCCGAGGGGTCCGAGGGCGTGGTGGAGGTGCGGGCCCGTACCGGCATGGGCGACATCGTGATCAGCCGCGCCGCCTGAGCGACCCCCCGGGCCGGCTTGCTGAGGGGTGTCCCCAGTTCGTCGCCAGGTTGCTCAGATCGCCGTCAAGTCCGTCTCAACCCCCGCGGGGGGACACCCCCGCGTGCCTAGTCTGGCCAGCCGGAAGGCCGTGACGTGACGTGCCGGGTGGCCCGTCGAGGCGCAGGGGGATGATGCGAGATGTCGGGCGTCCGTACCGAAGAAGAACGGCCCACCCGGGCGCACCGCGCTCCCGGGACCCGCAGGGTGACCCTCAGCCAGCTGCCCTGCCTGGAGGCGCTGACCAAGTCGGGCATGACCTTCTCGCCGGCCATGCCGCAACGGGCCTGGGAGGAGATCGGCAGCCAGCTGCGGGAGCTGGCCAGCTCCTCCGCCTGGTGGATGGGCGACTGGCTCCTGTTCGGGGAGAACGCCTACAGCGGCCGCTACCGGGAGGCCGTCGGCCGGACCGGGCTCGACTACCAGACCCTGCGCAACTACGCGTGGGTGGCCCGCCGGTTCGAGCAGCACCGCCGCCGCGACGCGCTCAGCTTCGCCCACCACGCGGAGGTGGCCCGGCTGGCCCGGCCCGAACAGGACTACTGGCTGCGGCGTGCCGAGGAACAGCGCTGGTCGCGCAACGAGCTCCGGCGACAGCTCCGGGCGGGCCTCGCCGAACAGCACGGCGGGGCCGCGGCGGAGCCGGCGGGCGAGGAGGCCACCCTGCGGATCGCCCTGCCGAAGCCGGACCTCGACCGGCTCCTGGAAACGGCGGCCGCCTGCGGGCTGAGCCTGAACGAATGGGCGGCCCACGTCCTGCAGTCCGCCGTCAGCACCGGCACCCGCCCCGGACTCCCCGCCCCCGCCGCCCCGGCCTAGCGGCCGGCCGGGACCGGGTTGTCCAGGGTGAGGGCCGTGCAGCGGACCCCGCCGCCGCCCTTGCGGAGCTGCGCCGTGTCGAGTTCCACCACCGTGGCGCCCCGTTCGCGCAGGGTCGCGGCGAGTCGCGGCGCGCCGGTGGTCATCGTCACGGTCCTGCCGTCGCTGATCAGGTTGAGGGCGAAGGCCCGGGCCTCCTCGGTGCTCACCTCGATGAGTTCGAGTCCGAGGGAACGCAGCACGCCGACGCTCTCCGGCTCCAGCGCGCCCGGGTAGTAGGCGAGCGTGCCCTCGTCGATCACGGCCACGGCCAGGTCCAGGTCGTACCACTCCTCCCCGGCCGTGCGCAGCGGCACCACCTGGTGGCCGGTCAGGTCCGCGAGCACGTCGTGCATCCGGCGGTCCGTGCGCTGCCCGTGGCCCGCCAGCAGCAGGTCCCCGCAGGCCAGGGTGTCGCCCTGGCCGCTGAAGGAGTACGGGGCGTCGAACACGTCGATGCCGTTCTCCTTCAGCCAGGACCGGAAGTACGGGATCTCGGCGGCACGGGCGGCCGGCGGGTCGCCCAGCACGGCGCGGTCGCCGCACACCCAGGCCCCGTTGGCCGTGTACACCATGTCGGGGCACTCCGGGGCGGACGCCATCCGGTGGACCGTGCGGCCGGCCGCGAGGTGGGCGGCGGCGATCGCGTCGTGCTCGGAGACGGCGGCCCGGGCGTCCGGCTGGACGCTCGTGTCCATGTACGGGTTGATGACGTAGTCGATGCGGAAGTGGGTGGCATCGGACATCAGCAGTTCGGTGTTCATCCATGGGCTCCAGGGGCGGGGTTGAGGGGCCTGGGGTGGGGGGCCGGGGTGTGAGGGGGCCGGGGTGTGAGGGGGCTGGTCCGGACGGTGGCAGACCCGGGCGGACCCGAGCGGAACGGAAGGCGACCAACTGGTTGTGTCCGCCCGGCCCGGACGCGTCACCGGGCGCCGGCGGTGCGCGGACGCGGCGCGGCTCCGCGCTCCACGGCCGCACACCGGGCCCGGTCCGCCGCCGTGCCCGGCGGCCCCCGGGTCCCGCGGGACCGGGTGGAGCGCCCGCCGGCGGCGGTCCGGAAGCGGCCGGGGGCGGGCGCCGTCGCGTTCGAGCATGGCAAGCGCGGCCTCGATCGGGCAATGCCCCCGCCCCCCGCCCGAGCCCCACTGTCCCGCCGGCGGGACGGCCACCCCCGCCCGGCCCGAGGGCCGTTCAGCCGAGCGGAGCCGGTTCGGGGAACGTCGGGCCCGGGGCCCGAGCCCCCGCGCCCCGCACGATCAGCAGCTCGCACCCGGCGCGGCCCGCGGCCCGCGGTCCGGAGCCCGGGGCCGGAGGTTCCCTGGGCCCGGGGCCCCCTGGGTGCGCGGCCCGGGACACGCGAGGGGGGCGAAATGGGGGATGTGTCCGCGAACTGGGCCTTCGGCAACGGGTGAACGGTGCGCCGTGGGCATCACCGGTGGGGGGCGCGGTTCCGGGGCGGGCGGGGAGGTCGCCGGACGGTCGTCAGGGGGTGTGGGTGGTTACCAGGTCGACGACCTCCTGCGGTAGGCCCAGCAGGCGGAGTGCCTCCGGGGAGGTGCCGCCCACCACGGCCGCCGCCGACGCGGCGGCCTCCGCGTAGCGGGCGCGGGCCGCCGGGCTGTCTCCGTTCGACTCCGCCACCCGGCCCAGCCCCGCGAGGGCCCGTACGCGGCTGCCCGCGCTCTTGACCCAGTGCGGGTCGATCCGCTCCAGGGCCTCCGTGTACAGGTGTCCGGCCCGCGCCGGGTCCCCGTCCCGCAGGGCCAGGTCCCCGAGTCCGCGCAGGGCCGCCGCCAGGGCCGCGGAGCCCCCGGCCCGGCGGGCGAGGGAGGCGGCCCGGGCGTAGTCGGCGGCGGCCGCCGCCGGGTCCCCGGCCACGAGCTGGTCGGCCCGGTTGACCAGCAGGTCGGCGCTGTCCTCCAGGGCGCCGAGCCGCTCGGTCAGCGCCAGCGCCTCGTCGAGCAGCGCCACCGCCCCGGCCCGGTCCCCGCGCGCCCCCGCCACCCCGGCGAGCGCGTCCAGGACCAGCGCCGTGCCCCAGCCGTCGCCGGCCGCCCGGAACCCCTCGGCGGCCTCGGCGAAGGCCCGTTCGGCGGCGGCCGCGTCACCCGTCCCGAGCGGCCCGAACCCGGACACGTACGCGGCGACCGCCCGGACCCACGGCTCGGGGTGCCCGCGCTGCGCCGACACCAGGGCGAACGCGTCCAGCGGATCGGCCTCGGTGGCGTTGCGCAGCATCCACACCAGCAGCACCACCGGGTACCGCCCGCCGCCCCCGCCCGCACCGTCCCGCGCCCAGGCGGCGGCCAGCAGCCGCCCGGCCCGCTCCCGGTGCCGCCGCCACGGCGCGAGCCCGCCGGGCCCGGCCGCCGCCAGCAGCACGCACGCCGCGAACTCCTCGCCCAGCCCGGCCGGGGGAGCGTCCCCGACGGCGTCGAGCACGGCCGCGGCCCGCGCCGCGAGCGACCCGGACACCCCGCGGATCCACAGGTACGCCGAGGCCGCCGCCAGCAGTTCCAGCGCCGTCTCCCAGCGGCCCTCCCCGGCCGCCCAGGCGAGTGCCGCCTCCAGGTCGCCGTGTTCGGCCGCCAGCCGCTCCAGCCACTCCGGCTGCCCCGGCCCCCGCAGCCGCGGCTCGGCGGCGCGGGCCAGCTCCAGCACGTACCGGGCGTGCGCACCGCCGGTGGCCGAGGTCTCGCCCGCCTCCCGGAGCCGTTCGGCGCCGTACGCGCGGACCGTCTCCAGCATCCGCAGGCGTCCGCCCGCCAGTTCCAGCAGGGACTTGTCCACCAGGGACTCCAGCACCTCGGGCTCCAGGACCTCGGCCTCCGGCAGCTCCGAGTCCGGGGCCGCGCCCCCCGCCCGGCAGACCTCCAGCGCCGCCCGGGCCGTCGCGCCCGCCGGGAACACGGTGAACCGCCGGGCGGCCCGCTGCTCCTGCGCGGAGAGCAGGTCCCAGCTCCAGGCGACCACCGCGCGCAGCGTGCGGTGCCGTTCACCGGCGCCGCGGTTGGCCCGGGCGGCAGCCATCCCGAGCCGGTCGTCGAGCCGCTGCGCCAGGTCCTCCACGTCCATGGTGCGCAGCCGGGCCGCCGCCAGCTCGATGGCCAGCGGCAGGTTGTCGAGCGCCGCGCAGATCCGCTCCACCGGCTCCGCCGCCGCCGCGAATCCGCGCCGCACCGCCGAGGCCCGTTCCGTGAACAGCCGTACGGCCGCCGCGTCGTCGAGCGGCCGCACCTGCCACAGGTGCTCACCGATGACGGAGAGGGGTTCCCGGCTGGTGGCCAGGATCCGCAGCCGGGGGCAGAGGGCCAGCAGGCGTCCCGCCAGCGCGGCGGCCTCTTCGGCCACGTGTTCGCAGTTGTCCAGGACCAGCAGCAGCACCCGGTCCGCCAGGGCCGTCGCCAGCCGCTCCACGGGCCCCTGTCCGCCGCCGTCGAGCCGGAGCCCGTTCTCGCGCAGCCCGAGCGCCGCCAGTACCGCCCCCGGCAGGCCGGCGCCCTCCCGCAGCGGGGCCAGCTCCACGAAGCACACGTCGTCGGCGGCCACCCCCGCCGCCTCCACCGACAACCGCGTCTTGCCCACCCCGCCCGGCCCCACGAGCGTCACCAGCCGGGCCACCCGCAGCAGGTCTGCCACTTCGGCGACCTCGCCGGATCGGCCCACGAACGAGGTCAGCTGCGCGGGCGGCCGGACCTGCGCGGGGGAGGGGTCGGACTCCAGCAACTCCCGGTGCAGGGCGACCAGTTCGGCCGAGGGACCGCTGCCGAGCTCGTCGGCCAGCCGGCTGCGGGTCTGCTCGTACGCGGCCAGCGCCTCGGCCTGCCCGCCCTCGGCCGACAGGGCCCGGATCAGCAGGGCCGCCAGGCGCTCGCGCAGCGGGTGGCGGGCGGTCAGCTCCCGCAGCTCCGCCACGGCCTCCCGGTGGCCGCCGAGCCGCAGATCGGCCTCGATCCGGTCCTCGACCGCCCCGAGCCGCAGCTCCTCCAGCCGGGCCGAGGCCGTCCGGGCGGTGTCGCCCTCCGTCAGGTGCGCCAGGTCGGCGAGGGCCGTCCCGCGCCACAACTCCAATGCCCCGCACAGGAGTTCCACGGCACGTACGGGGTCGTCGGCGGCCAGCGCGGCCCGCCCCTCGCGGGCCAGCCGCTCGAACCGGCCCGCGTCCACGTCCTCCGGGTCCACGGCGGCCCGGTAGCCCGCCCCGGCCCGCTCGATCACGGCCGGCCCCAGCGCCGCGCGCAGCCGGGACACCTGGGACTGCAGGGCGTGCGCCGACACCGACCCGTCCGGGGCCAGTTCGTCCGCCAGCCGCTCGGCGCTCACCACCTCCCGGGGGCGCACCAGGAGCAGGGTCAGCAGGGCGCGCCGGGCGGGTCCGCCGAGGGGGACCTCGGTGCCGTCGTCGCGCCGGGCCAGAGTCTCGCCGAGGATGGAGAACCGCATGCCGGTGATTATCCACGGCAGTTGATCAGCCGACGGTCTGCCCGAGGGTCTGCCCACGGTCTGCCCGACGGTCTGCCCGACAGGCCTGATCAGCCCAGGGGGCCGAGCCAGGTGCCCCCGGAGACGTCCACGGTCTGGCCGGTCATCCACCGCCCCTGCGGCCCCGCCAGGAAACCCACCACGTCGGCGACGTCCTCCGGCTCGCCCAGGCGCCCGAGCGCCGTGATCCCCTCCAGTGCGGCGACCACCTCGGGGACGGCCGTGTAGCCGGCGGTCATGTCGGTGCGGACGGCGCCCGGCGCGACGGTGTTCACCGTGATGCCGCGCCGGCCGAGCTCGTTGGCCAGCGAGGGAGCCAGTGCCTCCAGCGCCGCCTTCGTGACGGTGTAGCCGATCTGGCTGGTGACCGCGAAGCGGCTGGCCGTCGAGCCCATGTTGACGATCCGCCCGCCGTCGTTCAGCAGCGGCAGCGCACGCTGGATCACGAAGAGCGGGGTGGTGACGTTGACCGCCAGCAGCCGGGCGAACTCCTCCTCGGTGACCTGGGCGATCGAGCTTCCCGAGCCGATGCCGGCGTTGTTGACGAGGATGTCGAGCCCGCACCCGCCCAGCCCGGCGGTCAGCCCCTCGAACAGGGCGTCCACCGCCCCCTCCTCCCCGAACCGGGCCCGGACCGCGAAGGCGAGGCCGCCCGCCCCCTCGATCAGCGCCACCGTCTGCTCGGCCGCCTCCTCGTCGCGGCCGTAGTGGACGGCGACCAGGGCCCCCTCGGCTGCCAGCCGCAGCGCCACCGCCCGGCCGATTCCCCGCGAACCGCCCGTCACCAGCGCCGTCTTGCCGTTCAGCGTGCCCATGGCCTGCTCCTCGTACCGGCCGGACCCGTGTGGTCCGGCGATGTGAACAAGGTCGCCGGAGCCGCTCACCGCCCGCTCACCGCCCGCTCACCCCTGCTCACCCGTGCTCACGCACGCTCCCCCGTCCCCGGTGGAGCGGCGGTGGTGCCATGGTGGCGCCTGTCTGGAGTCCTCTTGATCCACGGGTATTTCAGGGTTACCGGGGGAATCATCTGCCCGGATTCGCGGGCCTTTGGCGCCATGTGGCGCAGTCTTGGCGTCGAACGCTGCGCCTTTATGGCTCCCGATAGCGCCAATCATGTGCCATAGTGGCGCCATCGGTCGGGCCTGGTGCCCGACGGGACCGCTCGTCCCCTTCCTCGCCGCACTCACGGGAGTCTGTTGCGCCATGGCCACCTTCCTTTACAAGACGGGCCGCTTCGCCTTCCGGCGGCGGGGCCTGGTGACCCTGCTGTGGCTCGCCGTCCTCGTCGCCGTCGGCCTCGCCGCCTCCACCGCCCCGCCGCCGCCCGCCGACACCTTCTCCATGCCGGGCACGGAGTCGCAGCGCGCCTTCGACGTGCTCAAGGAGAAGTTCCCGGCCGCGAGCGCGGACGGCGCCACCGCCCGCGTGGTGGTCCGCGCGCCCGCCGGGCAGACGCTCTCCGACCCCGCGCAGCAGGCCAAGGTCGAAGGCCTCGTCGCCGCGCTCGCCAAGGCACCCGGCGTGGTCTCGGCCTCCGACCCCTTCAAGACCGGCACGGTCAGCAAGGACGGCACCACGGCCTACGCCGTGGCCGCGTACAAGCTCCCCGCCCTCAAGCTGACCGACGAGGCGCACGACGGCCTCGACGCGGTACTGGAGAAGTCCCGGGCCGACGGCCTGACCGTCGAGGCCGGCGGTGACGCCGTCAAGGTCGAGGCCGCCATGGGCGGCGCCGAGGGCATCGGCATCCTCGTCTCCGCCGTGGTCCTGCTGCTCACCTTCGGCTCCCTGGTCGCCGCCGGCATGCCCCTGCTCACCGCCGTCATCGGCGTGGCCGTCGGCAGCGCCGCCGTCACCGCCCTCGGCAGCACCCTCGGCCTGTCCGCCACCACCTCCACGCTGGCCATGATGATCGGCCTCGCGGTCGGCATCGACTACGCCCTGTTCATCATCTCCCGCTACCGCGCCGAGGTCTCGGAAGGCCGCGACCGTGCCGACGCCGCCGGCCGCGCCGTCGGCACCGCCGGCTCGGCCGTGGTCTTCGCCGGCCTGACCGTCGTCATCGCGCTCGCCGGACTCGCCGTCGTCAACGTCCCGATGCTCACGAAGATGGGCCTCACCGCGGCCGGCACCGTCGTCATCGCCGTGCTCATCGCGGTCACGCTCGTCCCCGCGCTCCTCGGCTTCGCCCCCGTCAAGGTCATGCCCCGCCTGGAGCGGAGGGCCATCCAGGGCAAGCCGCTCACCGCACGGCTCCAGCGCCGGGCCGACCGGCTGGCCGCGCGCACCAAGCCCAACCTGGGCACCCGCTGGGCGCAGTTCGTCGTACGCCGCCCCCTGCTGGTCCTGGCCGTCGGCGTCCTCGGCCTCGGCGCCCTCGCGATCCCCGCCGCCAGCCTCCAGCTGGGCCTGCCCGGCGAGGGCACCATGGCGCTGGACACCACCCAGCGCAAGGCCTACGACATGCTGTCCGAGTCCTTCGGGCCCGGGTTCAACGGCCCGCTGACGGTCACCGTCCAGGCCAAGGACGCGGCCGCCGCGGCCGGCCGGGCCGGCGCCGAACTCGCCAAGGTCCCGGGCGTGGCCACGGTGACCCCCGCGACGCCCAACGCCGCCGGAGACACCGCCGTCCTCAACGTGGTCCCGTCCTCGGGGCCCACCGAGCACCGGACCGAGGAACTGGTCACCACCATCCGGGGGATGGCGGGCGCCATCGAGGCGGACACCGGGGCCGAGATCCTGGTCACCGGCCAGACCGCCCTCTTCATCGACTTCTCCCGCACCCTGGACGAGGCGATGCTGCCCTACCTGGGCCTGGTCGTCGGCCTCGCCTTCCTGCTCCTGGTCCTGATCTTCCGTTCGCTGCTCGTCCCGCTCAAGGCGGCCCTCGGCTTCCTGCTGTCGGTCTCCGCCGCCCTCGGCGCGGTCGTGGCCGTCTTCCAGTGGGGCTGGCTCGCCGACGTCCTCGGCATCGAGCAGCCCGGCCCGGTGATGAGCACCCTGCCGATCTTCATGATCGGTGTGGTCTTCGGCCTGGCGATGGACTACGAGGTCTTCCTCGTCACCCGCATGCGGGAGGCCTACGTCCACGGGGCCCGGCCCACCGAGGCCGTGGTCACCGGCTTCCGCTACGGCGGACGGGTCGTCAGCGCCGCCGCGATCATCATGACCAGCGTCTTCTCCGGCTTCATCCTGGAGACGAACGACTTCGTGAAGATGGTCGGCTTCAGCCTCGCCGCCGCCGTCCTCTTCGACGCCTTCGTGGTCCGCATGGCGCTGGTCCCGGCCCTGTTCGCCCTCCTCGGCCGGTCCGCCTGGTGGCTGCCCCGCTGGCTCGACCGGCTGCTGCCGAACATGGACGTCGAGGGCGAGCGGCTGAACCGGACGCACTCCGTCCAGGTCGCGAAGGGCGGCCCGGCGGCCCCGCACCCCGCCCACCGGGCCGAGGCCGAGCACGACTACTCGGCCTGAGCCCCGCCCCTGCACCCGCACCCGCACCGAAGCCCGCGCCCGTGCGCCGGAGGATCCGCTCCTCCGGCGCACGGGCGCGGCGCCGTGAAAACGCGTGGCCCGCCGCCTCCGGCGCCGCATACGCTCCTGCCGACCGCAGCGCCGAGACCCGTTCACGAGGAGCCCCGTGGCCACCAGCGCGAAGATGCACGCCGACGAGGCCGACACGGACGAGGCCCTGGTCGGCGCGCTGATCCGCGCCCAGTTCCCCCGGTGGGCCGGCCTCCCCGTCACCAGGGTCGTCTCCGCCGGAACGGACAACGCCATGTACCGGCTCGGCGACACCATGGCCGTGCGGCTGCCCCGGATCCCGGGCGCCGCCGCCGACGTGGCCAAGGAGAACCGCTGGCTGCCGCACCTCGCGCCGCACCTGCCGCTGGAGGTGCCCGAGCCCCTGGGCCAGGGCGTCGCCGCAGAGGGATTCCCGTACCCGTGGTCGGTGTACCGCTGGCTGGAGGGCGCGGACCTGTTCGGCGAACCCGTCACCGACCCGCACGAGACCGCCGTCGCACTCGGCCGGTTCGTGGCGGCCCTGCGCGGCGTGGACGCGACCGGAGCGCCGGTGTCCTTCCGCGGCGGCCCGGTCGCCACCCGCGACGAGGCGGTCCGCGCCGCCATCCGCGACCTCGGCGCCGACGGGACCCACGACGCGGACGCCGCCACCGCCCTCTGGGAGGAGACCCTGCGGCTCCCGCAGTGGGAGGGCGCGCCCGTCTGGCTGCACGGCGACCTCCTGCCGGGCAACCTGCTGGCCCGGGGCGGCCGGCTGCGGGCCGTCATCGACTTCGGCGGGGTGGGCGCGGGAGACCCCGCCTGCGACACGATGGCCGCCTGGACCCTGCTGACGGCCGGGACCCGCGAAGCCTTCCGCGAGGCGGCCGGGGCGGACGAGGCCACCTGGACCCGCGGCCGCGGCTGGGCGCTCTGCTTCGGCCTCACCGCCGAGCACTACTACCGCGAGACCAACCCCGCCCTCGCCGCCGTCGCCCACCGCACCACCGCGGAAGTCCTCGCCGACCACCGCCGCACCGGCTGACTGGGGGATCCGGGAACTCCCCGGCCCCCGCGCACGACCACCTCGGCATGACCGACTTCGACCGACGGCACCTGCTCGCGGCCACCCTCACCGGCGGCGCGGCCCTCGCGGCCGGCGGGACCGCCGCGGCCCCGGCGACGGCGAGCCCCGCACCGGCCGCCGTCCCCAGGCCCGCGGCCGCGCGCCCCGCCCCCGCGCCCGGCCCCCTGCGCGTCCACCTCGTCGCCTTCGACGGCGTCGAGGAACTCGACCTCTTCGGCCCCCTGGAGGTGTTCGCCCTCGCGGCGGCCCTCGGCCGGCCGGTGGTGCCCACCCTGGTGACCACCGGCCGCCCGGGCCGCGTCCGCGCCTCCTTCGGCACGCAGATCGAGGTACCGGGCCGCTGGGACCCCTCCTCCGCCGACGCGGTCGTCGTCCTCGGCGGCGGCTACCGCAAGCGCGACGGCGCCGGGGTCTGGGCCGAGATCGACAAGGGCACCCTCCCGCAGGGCCTGCGCCGGGCCGTCCGGCCAGGCCTCACCCTGGTCGGCGTGTGCACCGGCGTCTTCCTCCTGCACGCGGCCGGGCTGCTCGACGGCCGCCCCTGCACCACCCACGTCCGGGCCAAGCAGGACCTGCGCGACCTCGGCCACGACGTCCGCGACGCCCGCGTGGTCGACGACGGCGACCTCGTCTGCGCGGGCGGCGTCAGCTCCGGCATCGACGCCGCCCTGTGGCTCCTGGAACGCGAACTCGGCCCCGAGGCCGCCTCCGGCGTGGAGACCCTGCTGGAGTTCGAACGCCGCGGCACCGTCCTGCGCACGGCGTAGCAGCCGCCGCCAGCCCTGAGCTCGGGCCGCTAGTAGTGCTTTGTTAGGTGGTGTCGTAGGGCTGCCAGGGGACGGTTTGTCGGCAGGTGGGGCAGGTGCCGGTCCAGGTCGCCAGGAGGTGTTGGAGGAGGTCCAGGGCCTGGTAGAGCGTCAGACCCTGGACGGGGCTTTTGGGCTCCTCCGCTGTTCGGTCAGGAACAGGTGAGCGGCGGTCACGAGGGTGACGTGGCGGTGCCAGCCGGTGAAGGACCGGCCCTCGAAGTGATCCAGCCCCAACGCTGTCTTCAGCTCTCGGTAGTCGTGCTCAATCCGCCAGCGGGACTTCGCCAACCGGACCAGGTCCTTGGCGGGAATGTTCGCCGGCAAGTTCGAAATCCAGTACTTCACCGGTTCCCTCTCGCCCTCGGGCCATTGCGCGATCAGCCAGACGAGCGGGATGGTTCCATCGGGAGCGGGCTGGGGTCGGCGGCCCGCGAGGCGGACCCGCAGCAGCACGAAGTGCGAGCGCATCGCCGCCTTCGAGCCCTTGCGCCAGGTCACGGCCCGGCCCCGGTGGCGTCCCGCGGCCAGCACGTGATCGCGTAAGGGGACGGGCCGGGTGCGGTAGCGGGGCAGCGGCCTGGGGCCGAGCCTGCCATGGGCGGGCTGGTGCGGCACCGCTTCCTCGCCGTGGGCGGTCATCTCGCCCTTGACCTGCAGGACGTAGGCCAGGCCCCGCTCCTCCAGACCGTGACGGAAGTAGACGTTCGCACCGTAACCGGTGTCCGCGACCAGCGCGGCGGGCCGCAGGCCGATCCCGGCGAGTTCGTCGAGCATGTCCAGCGCGAGCTCCCACTTCGGACGGTGGTGCTCGCTCTCGGGTATCCGGCAGGCCCGCCTGCGTGCCTCCGCTTCGGGTACGTCCCACGACTGCGGCAGGAACAGGCGCCAGGACAGCGGGCACGAGGCCGTGTCCGAGGCAGCGTGGACGCTGACGCCGATCTGGCAGTTGCCGACCTTGCCCAGGGTGCCGGAGTACTGCCGGGCCACTCCGGGCGAGGCCTTGCCGTCCTTGGGGAAACCGGTGTCGTCCACCACCCACACCTGCGGCTGCACCGCCCGCACCGCCCGCCAGGCCAGCCGGGCCCGCACCTGATCGACCGACCAGGTCGACGACGTCATGAACTGCTGCAACCGCTGATGATCCACCCCGAGGCGTTCGGCCATCGGCTGCATCGACTTGCGTCGGCCGTCCAGCAGCAAGCCCCGCAGATACAGCTGCCCCTTCTCCAGCCAGTCCGGCCGCACCAACGGCGCGAACACCTCGGAAGCGAACTCCTCCAACCGACCCCGCACCGCCGCAAGCTCCCCAGCCCTCATACAGCCAGCGAACTACCAGACACCCGACGTGACAAGACCGGCTAACAAAGCACTACTAGTAGCGCTGCTGTCCGCCGGTCTCGGTGTCGAAGGTGTAGAACCGGTGGTGGTCGAGCATGTCGGCCGGGGTCACGTTGTTCCACGGGCTCAGGACGGAGCGCAGGTCCACCACGTTCGCCGTCCGGGTGGCGGGCAGGTAGCCCGACTTCGGGTTCTTCGCCTGCCACTCGGCCCACAGCTTGTCGATGAAGGCGTGGTGCAGCCAGAACACCGGGTCGTTGGGGGAGGCGGCGGAGGTCATCTGGCCGCCGACCCACACGTGCACCCGGTTGTGCAGGTTGACGCCCCGCCAGCCCTCCAGGGCGTTGCGGAACCCGCCCGAGGCGCTGTTCCAGGGCGCGGTGTCGTACACGGGAATGGCGATCACGGAGTCCACGTCGGCGCGCGTCGGCAGCTGCGGGGTCCCCGAGCCGAGGCCGCGCCGCAGGTAGGTGCGGCGGTCCACGCCGACCGTCAGCACCCACTTGCCGTTCTGGACGCCGAAGGGGCCGTCGAGCACCTGGCCGTCGCGCCCCCGGCTGGTGCCGCCCATGAAGTCCGAGGCCCACAGGGAGGAGTTGGCCGTGCGGTCCACGGTCCAGTCCCAGTAGGGGAGGGAGACGTTCTTGTCGATCCGCTGGAGCGCGGCCTCGAAGTCCAGCAGGAACCGGCGGTGCCAGGGCAGGAACGACGGGGAGCGGTGGCCCACCCGGTCGCCGAAGTCCGAGTCGTTCAGCAGGTACCAGTTGTGGGCGTTGACGTAGCGGTCGTAGACGCCGGTCCGCTTCAGTTCGAGGACCGCGTTGACGAAGGCGCGCTTCTCGTCCGGGGTGAGGGTGGCCTGGTTCTTGCGGACGGTCACAGCTTGGCTTCCTTGGCGGTGAACGGGACGAGGTCGGCGCCCTGGAGTTCGCGTACGGCGGCGCGGGCGGCGGATATGGGGTCCGGGAAGGACTCGTAGTGGTTGACGACCGTGACCCAGCTGCCGTCGGCGTTGGGCATGACGTGCAGGTCGTTGCCGTCGATCTTGACGGTGGGCATCGGCATGCCGTGGTGGCCCGGGCCCACGCTGATCTGGATGCGGTGGCCCTGGTAGGTCTCGTCGATGGTGCCGGTGGGCAGGGAGACGGGCGCTCCGGACGGGCCCGCCGCCCCCGGGGCGCCGGAGGCCCCGGCCGCCGGGGCGGGGGACGGCTTGGACGAGCAGGCGGCCAGTCCGATGGCTGCGGCCACGCCGGAGCCGAGCCCCAGCGCCTGCCGACGAGTGATCATGTTCATGGCTTGAATAGGTATCAGAAGCCTTCGAACGCCAGATCGGTGGCCCGCGCATCCACCTCCCGGGGGCGGGTGGGGGCGCCGGGGCAGTGGGGTGTGCAGGCCGTCATCTTACGTGGCCATGACAGCATGTTCCGGCCACGGCAAGACCGCCCCGGCGTGTCGTCAGGACTGGCGGCTCCAGCGCTGTGAGGCGTCCCCGTCGCACGAGGCCGTGTTCAGCCCGCCCCCGAAGCCCAGGTCCAGGCAGGCGCCGGCGGAGTCGCGCAGGGTCCCGCCCGGCCCCGACCGCCACAGCCGGCCGACGTCCTGGGCGCAGTCGCCCACGAAGACGGCCTGGTTGGGGCCGTTGGAGTACAGGCACTGGCCGCTCTGCTCGTTGACGAGCTTGAAGCTGCCGTCCGGCCTGCTCCGCACGGCCCACCGGGCGGAACCGTCCCCGCAGTCGCCGGAGTCCGAGGCGCCGAAGACCTGGGTGATGCACTCGCCGTTGTTCCCGTTGCGGTAGCGCCCGGCCCCGGTGGCCGGAGGCGGTGGGGCCGGTGTGGACCCGCCCCCGCCGGAGGGGTTCGCACCGCCCGCGGCGTTCCCCGTCCCGGGGGCCGGGCCGGTGCCGGTGCCGGGTCCCGTGCCGGGGGCGGGGCCCGGGCCTCCGCCCTGGGGCGCGCCCGCCGCGCCCTGCCCGGTACCCCCGGGGGCCTGCCCGCCCGGGGACGGCGCGCCCGGCGACGGCGGACCCGACGGGGTGGCGCCCGGGGCCGGAGCGGAGGCGGAGGCCGACGCCGGGGCCGAGGGGCCGCCCGGAGCGGGGACGGACGCCGCCCCGCTCCCCTGGGGCGCGGCCCCGGCCTCCGCCTTCGACGGCGGGGCGGAGGCGAACGGCAGGTTCTGGATGGCCAGCGTCGTCCCGCTCGCGACCACGACCACCGGAACGACGGCGAGGAGCACCCGGGCGCGCCGCCCGCGCCGGGCCGGCTCACCGCCACCGCTCCCGGCCGCCTGCACCGGTTCCGCCTGCGCCGGTTCCGCCTGCGCCGGTTCCGGCTCCGGTTTCGCCTTCGGCTCCGGTTCCGGCTCCGGCGTCCCGGGCCCCTTCCCGCCGAGCGGGAGGGTCGGCACGTCGACCTCCTGCACCCGCTCCGCGAACGCGGCCCGCTCCGACAGCCGCCCGGTGACCGCCTCCGGCCACAGCGGACCGCCCTCGGGGACGTGCCGGGAGGCCCGCTCCAGCAGTTCGGCGGCGCCGGGCCGGTCGCCGGGGTCCTTGGCCAGACAGGCCCCGACCAGCTCGGCCAGTTCCGCGTCCAGCTCCCGCAGCGGCTCCAGCCCGGGCTCCTCGTGCACGATGCGGTACAGCACCCCGTGCCCGGACTCCTCACCGAACGGCGGCCGCCCGCACGCCGCGTACGCCAGGACCGACCCCAGCGCGAACACGTCGGTGGCACCGCTCAGGCCCCGCGCCCCCGAGGCCTGTTCGGGCGCCATGTACGCGGGCGTGCCCACGACCATGCCGGTGCGCGTCAGCCGGCTCTGCTCGGCCGCCCGGGCGACGCCGAAGTCGATGAGGGTGAGCCCGTCGAGGGTCAGCATCACGTTCGACGGCTTGAGGTCCCGGTGCACCATGTCCAGCGCGTGCACCGGCGCCAGGCTCGCCGCCGCCTCCCGCAGCAGCCGCCACAGCGACGGCGCGGGCAGCGGGCCGCCGTGCACGTCCAGGGCCTCGCGGAGGGTGAGCCCGGGTACGTAGGCGGTGGCGAACCACGGGGGCCGCGCGGTGCGGTCGCTCGCGAGCAGCGGCGCGGTGGCCTCGGCGGGCAGCCGGGCGAGGTTGTCCAGCTCGTGCCCGAACCGCCGCACGAAGTCCTCGTCCTCGCCGACGACGGAGGCCAGCAGCTGCTTGACCGCGACGTACCGGCCCTCCGAGACCCCGAGGAACACCCGTCCCATGCCGCCTGCCCCGAGCCGTCCCGCCAGCGCGATCTCCCCGATCCGGCGCGGGTCCTCCGCCTCCAGCGGCGCGGCCCCGCTCCCGTCCAGCTCCACCACGTCAGCCCCAATGGGATCGAGATCAGTTCCCCCGGAAAGCTACCCGACGCCTCCGCCGCGGCGACAGCGGCTCCCGCGCCGACTCCCGCCCCGCGCACGCCAGTTCGCCCCGCGCCGGGGGCGCGCACCCGCCGGTGCGGGTAAGCGCGCCGGTGCCGGGGACCTGACCGGTGACTGACAGCACAGCCCCCGCCCCCGCCCGCCCGCAGTCCGCCCCCGGGAGCCCCGCCATGCGCTGCCACCGCCCGCGCACCCTGCGCGCCGCCCTCTTCCTCCTCCTGCTCGCCCCGGCCCTCCCCGTGGCCCCGGCCCACGCCGCCGCGGCCGGGCCGCCGCTGCGCGTGGTCACGTACAACATCTGCGGCAACATGTGCGCCGCCGCCCCGTACGACGACGACGCGCGCCTGGACAGCGTCGTCGCCCAGGGGGCGGCCACCGGATGGAACGCCGACCAGCTGTTCCTCCAGGAGGTCTGCGAACCGCAGTACGACGAGATCCTCGCCCGGCTGGCCCCCGAGGGCTTCCACGGCCACTACGGCGCCACCCTCTCCGGCCTGCCCAAGGTCTGCGGCGGCCACCCCTACGGCAACGCCGTCCTGGTACGCGGCACCGTGACCGCCACGGCCGACCTGGACCTGACCGTCGGCGGCGAGTCCGAGCCCATCCGGGTGCCCTGCGTCCGGGGCGTCCTGCACGGCCTCGCCAACTGGGCCTGCTCCGTGCACCTCTACTGGGACGACGGCACCCGCGCCGCCCCCGAGGCGCGCCGGCTCGCCGCGCAGGCCGGGGCCTGGCGGGAACAGGGCCTGCCCGTCCTCCTGGCGGGCGACTTCAACCACTCGCCCCGCACGCCCTCCACGGACCCCTTCTACTCCGGCGGCTACGTCGAGGCCGACGCCGCGGAGCACCCCACCTTCGGCGCGAAGAAGATCGACTACGTGTTCTTCGGCTACCCGGACCTCACCTCCCGCGGGGCCGAGGTCCTGCCGCTCGACCCGGCGGTCTCCGACCACCGCATGCTGCGCGCCGTCGGCGGCAGGAACTGAAAATGGGCCGGGGAGGCTCCACAGAATTCGCCGGTGATGCCATGATCGGGACCGGCGGAATTTCCCCGCACCACCCCGCCGGAGAAAAGGACGGAGATCCGCCGTATTCACCGGCGGATCGTGGGCGGCTTGAATTGGAGTGGAATGATGAGCAGTAACCCGTTCGACGATGCCGAGGGCCGGTTCCACGTGGTGGTGAACGACGAGCTCCAGCATGCGCTGTGGCCCTCGTTCGCCGAAGTGCCCGCCGGCTGGCGGGTCGTGTTCGGCGAGGAGAGCCGTGAGCGGTGCCTCGCCTACGTGGAGGAGCACTGGAGCGACCTGCGGCCGCGGAGCCTGCGCGAGGCCATGGACGCCGGCGCGGCCTGACCGCGCGGGGCGGGCCCGGGCCCGGGGCGGGCGCCTCCGCGGCTCTCGGGGCCGCCCCGGCACCCCGGGCCCACCGGCACCCCGGCCCCGTCCCGGCGTCGCCGCCTCAGGCGGCCGAGGGTGCCTCCTCCGCGTGGCGCCCCAGCTCCCGCTGGGTGCGCCGCAGCACGATCGAGTCGGCGATCTCGCCGCTGCGGATCGCGATGTTCGACAGGAGGGCCGACGTCAGGCCGTGGCTGTGCTCGGTGCCGCCCTGGAGGTAGACCCCGCAGGTCAGCCCCGAGGTGGCGACCAGGCGGTAGTCGCGCTCCACCCGGTGGCGGCCCGCCGCGTCCCGCTGGAAGTGCCGGTCGAACTCCTCGCCGAGCAGCCGGGCCGGGTCCAGGCCGTCGTAGCCGCTGGCGAACACCAGCGCGTCGACCGCCAGCTCCTCCCTCCGGTCGTCCAGCAGCGAGCGCAGCACCACCCGCGCCCCGCTGTCGGAGCCCGCCACCGAGTCGACCCGGGTGAGGTTGCGGAAGTGCAGCCGCTGGACGCCGCTCACCTGCTCGTCGTACTGGCGCTGGTAGAGGGACCGGATGACGTCGGCGTCGACCACCGAGTAGTTCGTGTTGCGGTGGTAGCGCCAGAACGCGTCCCGCGCCCCCTCGGTGCCGAAGTAGTACTCGTCCACCGTGTCCGGGTCGAACACCTGGTTGGCGAAGGGGGTGTCGTCGGCCACGGAGTAGCCGTAGGACGGGATGACCGCCGTCACCCGGGCATGGGGCAGCGAGTCGTGGAAGAACCGGGTGACCTCGGCCGCGCTCTGCCCGGCGCCGACCACCGCCACGCTCTTGAGGGAGGCCCGGTCCTGGGCGTTGAACCGGGTCAGGAACTCCGAGCTGTGCCACACCCGTTCCCCGGCCGTCACGCCCTCCGGCAGGCGCGGCACCAGCCCCGTGGAGACGACCACGTTGCGGGCCAGGACCACCCGGCTCGCGCCGTCGCCGGAGCGCACCTCGACCTCCAGCAGGTCGGGGGCCCGCAGCCCGGCGCCGGTGACGGGGCGGATCGCGGTGACCTCGCAGCCGTAGGTGACCTGGTCGCTCAGGCCGGCGGCCGCCCACTCCAGGTACTGGTGGAACTCCTGCCGGGTCGGGATGAAGCTCTGGTTGTTCACGAACTGCACCAGCCGGTTCGAGGCGTGCAGGTACGAGACGAAGCTGAACCGGGACACCGGGTTCCTGAAGGTCGCCAGGTCCTTGAGGAACGAGATCTGCATGGTCGCCGACGGCAGCAGCATGTTCCGGTGCCAGCCGAACGTGGGCTGCCGCTCGAAGAAGTGGGACCTGACCGGATGCTGCGGGGCGCTCGCCCCGTGCTCCTTCAAGGCGATGGCGAGCGACATGTTCGACGGGCCGAACCCGATGCCGACCACGTCGAGGATCTCTTGGATCTCTTGGTCGCGCCTGCCCGTTATGCCCATAGGAAATTCTCCCCCTTGCGTCTGGAAAACTCGGCCGGTGGCCCGAGAGACCGTTCTGAAGTGTTGCCCGGAGAGCGCGCCGAGGCAACTCGAAGAGTGCCTGAAAGCCGTTCGACGGCTTGTCCGTATGCCCCGTGGCCGAAATCGTTGTCCTGTCGACGGGACGCCGGTATGGTCGGCCGGGATTTCAGAAGCCAATTGCCGAAAGGGTGAATCCGGGTGTTCGTGCCGAGCTTTTACCGTGAACCGGACGGTTCGTGGATGGTGGACCTGGTCCGGGGCAATCCCATGGCGCTCGCGGTGGCCAACGGCAGCCCCGAGGACGGTCCGTTCGCCACCCACCTCCCGGTCATCTTCGATCCCGCGACCTCCGGCGACCGGCCCGGCGGGCTTCTTCCGGGCGCCCTGCTGCTCGGACACATGAACCGGGCCAACCCGCACTGGGCGGCCCTGGAGACGGGCGGTGTCCTGCTGCTGACCTTCACCGGCCCGCACTCCTACGTCTCGCCCACGGTCTACGCCAAGACCCCGGCCGCTCCGACCTGGAACTTCACCTCGGTGCACGTCCGGGGCGTGGTCGAGAAGATCGAATCGATCGAGGAGACGCTGGAGGTGGTGCAGTCCACCGTGCGCGCCTTCGAGGGGACGTTCGGCGACGGCTGGGACATGACCGGCTCGCTCGACTACTTCAGGAAGATCGTGCCCGACGTGGGGGCCTTCCGGTTCACGGTGACCGGAGCCGAGGGCATGTTCAAGCTCAGCCAGGAGCAGCCGGACGAGGTGCGCGAGCGGGTGCGCGAGTCGTTCGGGCAGAGCGGGTGCGCGTACAAGCGCGAGACCGCAGGCCTGATGAGCCGGCTGCCCTGACGAGCCGGCCGCCCCGGGGCGCCGCCGGGCCGCGCCGGGGCCTCAGGCGCTGACGGCCTCCTTGTGCTCCTCCCGGTCCGCCCGTTCCTCCAGGGCGCTCGCGGCGGCGCTGTCCAGGGTGGCCATCACCCACTGCTCGAAGTCCACGCCCTGCTGCTGCGCGGCCTTGTGCCACCACTGCACGCGGCTGCCGGGGACCTCCAGCCGGCGGCTCGGCTCGGCGGAAGTACGGGGCGGCTGCCCGCCCTGGCGGGTGGCGCGCAGCGCGCCGCGCAGCTGCTTGGTGGTCCACTGCCGCTGCTCGGCCCGGTCGAGCCAGAGTTCCTGCTCCCCGGCCGGCAGGGAGGCCAGCTCGGCGTGGTGCTGGAAGCTCAGGGCGGGCCGGCGGCGGGAGAGGTCGAAGCGTCTGGAGACCCACGCGTAGTTGCGCAGGGTCTGGTAGGAGAGGCCGGCGGCGCGGATCCCGCGCTGGTAGCGGTCGGTGTAGTGGTCCTTGCCGTACTTCAGCCAGTCGCCCAGCCACCAGCAAGAGGAGTCGAGGACACCCACGAGCTGGTGCCCGGCCCGCTCCCACTCGTCGTAGCCGATCCCGGCCGGTATCTGGAGGCCGACCTTGGTCGTGAGCACCTGGGCCCGGCGCGGCGCGGCTCCGGTCGTGTGCGGCTGCCAGGACGGGGGTTGTGGGGGAGGGGCCGCGGGACTGCCGTGCGACGCAGCGGTGTGACCGGCCTGTGGTGCCATCGTGCCTCCAGGAGAAGGGGCGTACACAACCGGCCAGAACTGTTGCGGGGCGGGCTGGAGCGTTGCCGGAGCAGCGTTCGAACCGCACGGATGCCAGGGGTTTCACGGATTCCACGGGTTCCAGGGCCCGGGGGTTCCACGGATTTCACGGACGACAACCACGAGAGGGGCAAGACGATGCGGAGAAGACCGAGAGCCGCGGTGGTCGCACTGGCGGCGGCCGCCCTGCTGGCCACCGCCTTCACCGGGTCCGCCGCCGCGCGGGACGAGGCTCCCCCGGCGGCCGGCCACCAGGCGACGCAGCGCGCGATCGAGGCGGCCGTCGCCGCCGGAGTCCCCGGCATCGCCGCCGAGGCGCGCGACGCCGGGGGAGTGTGGAAGACGGCGGCGGGCGTGGGCGACCGGCAGACGGGGGCGCCGCGCGGCAAGAACGACCGGTTCCGTATCGGCGGCATCACCAACACCTTCGTCGCCACCGCCCTCCTCCAGATGGAGGCGGAGGGGAAGCTGAGCCTCGACGACAGCGTGGAACGGTTCCTGCCCGGCCTGGTGACGGGCAACGGCAACGACGGCCGGGCCATCACCGTACGCCAGCTCCTCAACCACACCAGCGGCCTCTACGACTTCCTCGCCGACGCGCAGTACGCCGCGACCTACCTCAGCGGCGACGGCTTCCTCCAGCACCGCTACGACACCCTGACGCCCGAACAGCGCGTGAAGGTGGCCCTCTCCCACGAACCGCCCTTCCGGCCCGGCGCCCGCCACTGGTACTCCAACACCAACGACGTGCTGGCCGCGCTCGTCCTGGAGAAGGCCGCCGGCCGGCCCTACGCGGAGGAGGTGCGCAGGCGCATCATCGAGCCCCTGGACCTCAAGGCGACCTCCAACCCCGGCACGAACTCCCTCCTGCCCCGGCCCAGCGCCCGCGGCTACTCCCGGCTCTTCGCCGACCGGCCCGAGCGGATCGACGACGTCACCGAGGCGAACCCCTCGCAGAGCTGGGGCAACGGCGACATCATCTCCAGCACGGCCGATCTGAACCGGTTCTACGAAGCCCTCATGCGCGGCCGCCTGCTGCCCCCGCAGCAGCTGAAGGAGATGAAGACCACCGTCGACAACCCCGACTTCCCGGGCGCGTCCTACGGACTGGGCATCGAACGGCTCACCCTGGGCTGCGGCACCACCCTCTGGTACCACGACGGCGGCGCGCTGGGATGGATCTCCCTGGCCGCCTTCACCGAGGACGCCCGCCACCAGCTGACGTTCAACTACAACGCCAACTGGGGCGCGGAGACCATCCTCCCCGTCGTCACCGCCGAGTACTGCCCTCAGGCCGTCGCCCGCGGCAGCGTCCCTCCGGTCAACTCCTCGAACCGGCACAGCAGTTGACGCTGCTCCCGCTGTAGCCGCTCGATGCGGTCCTGCAGCCGGGCGATCTCCTCCATCAGCGGCAGCGCCGCGTCCCCGGCCGTCGCGGCCGCCCCCACGGGCACCGGCGCGACCGCCGGCGGCGGGCCGGACGGCAGGGAGCGGGCCTCCGGGCCGAGGGCCGGGTCGTGCTGGAGGATCGCCTGCATCAGGCGGCGCAGGGCCGGGCCCGGCTCGACCCCGAGGTCGTGCACCATCCGGTGGCGGGCCCGCTCGTACACGCGCAGCGCCTCCGCCTGCCGGCCGCACCGGTAGAAGGCGACCATCAGCAGGTCGTAGAACCGCTCCCGCATGGGGTGGTCGGTGGTGAGCACCATCAGCTCGCCGGTGATCTCGCCGTGCCGCCCGGTGCGCAGGTAGGCGTCGTACATCATCTCCAGCGCGGTCAGCCGGTGCTCCTCCAGCTGCGCCGCCCGCCCCGCGCAGATGTCACCGAGCACGCTGCCCTCCAGGGCGGGGCCGCGCCACAGCGACAGGGCCCGGCGCAGCAGCTCACCGGCCCGCCCCGGGTCCTCGTGCAGGATCCGCCGGGCGGTGTCGGTGAGCTGCTGGAAGCACGCCGCGTCCGTCTCCACGGGGCCCTGCCGCAGGGTGTAACCCCGCGAGGTCGTCACGATCCACGGCTGCCGCGCCCCCCGGTCGGCGTCCGGGCGGCCCTCCCGCCCGCCCTCCGGGCCGGACAGCAGCCGGCGCAGCCGGGCCACGTGCACCTGGAGCGCGTTCTCCGCGTTGACGGGCGGCTCTTCGCCCCACAGCTCGTCGATGAGCTGCCGCACGGAGACGTGGTGCCCGGCCTTCACCACCAGCGCCCCCAGCAGCGCGCGCTGTTTGGCGCCCGTGGGCAGGAGGTGCAGGCCGGCCTCTTCGTCCCGGACCTCCACCAGACCGAGAATGCGGAACTGCATGTCTTCTCCTCGCACGGGCGGGCAACGCAAGGGTCAGGAGGAGCGCGCCGCGCCCGCCGCGTCCAGCGCGGCGGTCGCGTCCCGTTCGATCCGCCGCAGCAGCGGCCGCGGATCGTCCTGGAAGTAGAAGTGGCCGCCGTCCAGGACCCGCAGGCCCAGGAAGCGCTCGGTGTACGCCCCCCAGCCGGCCATCCGCGCCGGCGAGGCGTGCGCGTCGCCCGCGCCGGCGTAGGCCGAGAGCGCCACCGGCAGCGGGTCCGCCCCGGGATCGGGACGCCACTCCTCCACCAGGCGCAGGTCGGCCCGGATGACCGGCTCGAACACCGCCCACAGGTCGGGGTCGTCGAAGATCCCGTCGGGCGTCCCGCCCAGCAGGTTCAGCCGGGTCCGCAGCTCGGCGTCGGGCAGCTCGTGGTACGGCTCCGGCGGACCGGCGGGCTGCGGCGCGGTCCGCGCCGAGACCCCGACCCACACGGGCAGCGGCAGGCCCCGCCCGGCGGCCCGGCGGGTCATCTCGTACGCGACGAGAGCACCCATACTGTGGCCGAAAAGGGCATACGGGCACGTGAGTTCGGACTCGATGTGCTCCAGCAGGAAGTCGGCGAGGCGGCCCGCGTCGTCCAGCGGCGCAAGGTCGAGGAGGAAGCCGTGGCCCGGGGCGTCCAGCAGCCGCACGTCCCAGGAGTCCGGCAGTCCGGCGGGCCAGCGGCGGTACGGCAGATGGGATCCGCCCGCGTGGTGTAGGACGAACAAGCGCAAGGCAGGACGTGTGCTGTCCATCTCTCTCCCTCGGTCGGGCTGCGCACCCCCGCACCATAGGGCTGCGCCCGGTCGGCGGGGTGCGCACATCAGGTGGCCTGTGCCGCAGGTGTGGCGGCTCTCCAACGATCCTCAGGCGGCGCGCCCCGGGCGCCCCGCGAAAGCCTGCGCCCGCCCTCCCGAGCGGGACTCGACCGTGTCTCAAAAGGGCGGTGGCTACAGTGGGCGCCGAGTCGGACCGGCACCGCGGGCTGCCCGGCCCGAACGGCATCCGCGGTCCCGCCCGCACGGCCAGTACGCCGCACCCACCGCTCGATCCGGAGCTCCGGGCGCCCTCCAGAACGACGCCGACCGGCGCATCCGGCGCGCGCCCTCCCGCACCTTCGGCCTGACGGTCTTTCTTCCCTAGTCACCCCATGACAGTTAAGGAAGTGTCACGTGAGCACGAACCCCTTCGACGACGGGGACGGTCGCTTCCACGTCCTGGTCAACGACGAGGACCAGCACTCCCTGTGGCCGGTCTTCGCCGACGTGCCCGCGGGCTGGCGCGTCGTCTTCGGCGAGGCCGACCGGGCCGCGTGCCTGGAGTACGTCGAACGCAACTGGACCGACCTGCGCCCCCGCAGCCTGCGCGAGGCCATGGCGGCGGACTGAGACACCGGCGCCCGGGCACACACTCTGAGTTGGGGGATGAAGATCGTGAGCGGCGCTGCGAGAACCACGGGCAGCTACCGTGCCCGCCCTGCGGGCCACGGCGGCGGGCCCGCCCAAGGCGATGTGGTCCTGTCCTTCGCGGGACCACAGGCCGAAGTGCGCAAGACCGGGATGATCCTCCCGGCGAACCTGCCGGAGCGGTCCTGGGAGCAGATCGGGACCAACCTGCGCGAGCTCGGGAACTCCTCGGCCTGGTGGCTCGCCGACTGGCTCCGCTTCGGCGAGGCCACCTACGGGTGGCGGCGCTACAAGGAGGCGATCGAGCGCACCGGGCTCGACTACCAGACCCTGCGCAACTACGCGTGGGTGGCGCGGCGGTTCGACCACCACCGCAGGCGCGACGGCCTCAGCTTCGCCCACCACGCCGAGGTGGCCCGCCTCTCCCCGCCGGAGCAGGACTACTGGCTGCGCCGGGCCGAACAGCAGAAGTGGTCGCGCAACGAGCTGCGCCGGTCGGTCCGCGCGGGCCTCGCCGCGCAGAACGGCACGGCCGGCCTCCCCGCGGGCGGGGGTGACGCGCCGCCCGGGGCGGCCCGGCCGGCCGGCCCGGCGGCCGTGGGGCAGCGCTGCCCGCAGGTCACGAAGCTCACCATCGAGCTCTCCGCCGACCAGCTCGAACACCTCTCCCGGGCGGCCGCCGCACACGGCCTGCCCGTGGACAAGTGGGTGACCCGGCTGCTGGAGAGCGCCGACCGGAAGACCGCCGACCTCAAGTCCGCCTAGCGGAGCGGACCGCCCGCACGCGCGCCGGGCAGGTCCCGTCCGTGGTGCGCCGGCGGCCCGTCCCGCCGGACACCCCTCACACCGGAGCCAGTTGATGATCCTTCAGGGAAAGCGGGTCGCCCTGCCCCCGAACCCCGTCGTGCACCGACGGTTCGAGGAGCACGCGCGGGCCACCCCCGACGCCGTCGCCGTCTTCCGGGCCGGCGAACGGACGACCTACGCGGAGCTGGACGCGCGGGCGAACCGGTTCGCGCACCACCTCGCCGCGCGCGGAGTGGGGCGGGGCGCGAAGGTCGGCGTGTGCCTCGACTACTCGGCCGACCTGCTCGTGGCCGTCCTCGGCACGCTCAAGGCGGGCGCGGCCTACGTCCCCTTCGACCCGGCCTACCCGCCCGCCAGGCTCCGGCTGCTGCTGGACCAGGTCCCCGGCCTCGCCCTGATCGTCGCCTCCCCGGCGACGGCCGGACTGATCGGGCCGGCGCCCGTCGAGGTCACCGGCTTCGAGGAGCTGTCCGAGCGGCTGGCAGCGCTCCCCGCGACCGCCCCCGCCGCCCAGGTCACCGGCGACGACCTGTGCTACGCGGTCTTCACCTCCGGCTCGACCGGCACGCCCAAGCTGACCGCCGTGCGGCACGAGGGCTGGTTCAACCTGATGAACTGGCTGCAGCTCGAGTACGGCCTGCACCAGGGCTCGCACAACCTGGTCGTCAGCGCCTTCGGGTTCGACCTCTCCCAGCGCGCCCTGATGACCCCGCTGTTCTGCGGCGCCACCCAGTACTTCACCGCGAGCCGCAACTTCGACCCCATGCTCGCCTACCGCATGCTGGGCGAGCACGACATCCGCACCGTCCACTGCGCCTCCAGCACGCTGTACCTGCTGGTGGACTGGGAGACCGCCCGCGGCGGCGACGCGCTGACCCGGCTCGACTACGTGCTCTTCGGCGGCGAGGCCCTCAAGGCCGAACGGCTCACCGACTGGGCCCGCCGCGAGGGCAACACCTGCACCCTGCTGCACCAGTACGGGGTCGCCGAGTGCACGGACGTCGCGACCTCCTACGACCTCGCCGGGTACCGGCCCGGCGCGGACGCGGCCGCCCCGGTCGGCCGCCCGGCGTACAACACCGGCATCCACCTCCTCGACGAGGGGCTGCGCCCGGTCGCGCCGGGGGAGCAGGGCGAGATCTGCATCTCCGGGACCGGCGTCGGCGCCGGCTACCTCGGCGGCGCCGGACCCGAGAACGCGAAGTTCACGACGGTCGAGGCCGACGGGAAGCCGCTGCGCCTGTACCGCACGGGCGACCGCGGCCGCGTGAACGCCGACGGGGACCTCGTCGTCCTCGGCCGGATCGACGCACAGGTGAAGGTGCGCGGCATGCGCATCGACCCCGCCGACGTCGAACGCGCCCTCGGTCGGCTCGCCGGGGTCCGCGAGGCCGCCGTGGCGGTCACCCGCACCGCCGCCGGCGAGGCCGAGCTGTCGGCGTTCGTCGTCCCGGCGGGTCCCGACCTCGCCGAGGACGACCTGCGGGCCCGCCTCCTGGAGGACCTGCCGCGGAACATGGTGCCCGCCAGGTTCACGAACATCGCGCGGATCCCGCTCAGCCCGCACGGAAAAGTGGACCGCGCGGCGCTCGCCGACGCGATAGCGAGAGGACAGTGATGATTGCCGACGGTGTCCGCGCCATCTGGTGCCGGGAGTTCGAGCGCGACGACATAGGGCCCGACGACGACTTCTTCGCCCTGGGCGGCCAGTCCCTGATCATGACCAAGATCCAGGGCGCCTACATCGAGGAACTCGGCGCGGAGGTCCCCATGGACCAGATGTTCCTCAATCCGACGATCGCGTCGATCTCCGCCTACATCGAATCCCACCGGTAAAGGGGAGAAGACCGTGGACGACTACGACGTCATCGTCACCGGGGCCCGCTGCGCGGGCTCGCCGACGGCCATGCTCTTCGCCCGGCGCGGCTACCGCGTCCTGCTCCTGGAGAAGGCCCGCTTCCCGCAGGACACGCTCTCCTCGCACTACATCCACATGCAGGGCGTGGCCCTCCTGAACCGGTGGGGACTACTCGACCGGATCCGCGAGTCGGGCGCCACGCCCATCACCCACGAGCGCTACGAGGGCCCCGGAGTCCGCGTCGACGGCTTCTCCCTCCCCATGGACGGGCTGACCACCACGTACGCGCCGCGGCGCTACGTGCTCGACCCGATCCTCGCGGCCGGAGCCGTGGAGGCCGGAGTGGAGTTCCGGGAGGGCTGCGCGGTGAACGACCTGCTCTGGGAGGACGACCGGGTCGTCGGCGTGCGCTACACCACGCCCGGCGGCGCCGAGGCCAAGGCCCGGGCACGCCTGGTCGTCGGCGCGGACGGCATGCGCTCGCTCGTGGCCCGCAAGGCGGGCGCCCCCTACGTCATCGAGCACCCCCGGGCCACCTGCGTCTACTACAGCTACTGGTCCGGCGTCCCCTCCAGCTTCGAGCTGTACGAGCGGCCGGGGCGCTGGGTCGCCGCCGTCCCCACCAACGACGACCTCAAGCTGATCATGACGTACTTCCCGCAGGCCGACTACAACGAGGTCCGCAAGGACGTCGAGCCCGCCTACCTCGAAGCCGTCCGCAGCACCGCCCCCGACCTGTACGAGCGGATGCGCGGCGGCCGCCGCGAGGAGCAGATGTTCGGCACCGGCCACCAGGAGAACTTCTTCCGCAAGGCCTACGGGCCCGGCTGGGTGCTGGTCGGCGACGCGGTCAACCACAAGGACTCCATCACCGCCCGCGGGATCACCGAGGCCTTCGTCCAGGCCCAGTCCCTCACCGACCTCGTCGGGGACGCGCTGCACGAGGACGCCGCGCTCAGGCGCGCCCTGCGCCGCTACGAGAACGAGCTCGGCAACGAGGCCCACAGCCAGTACCAGGGCGCCCTCAACGTGGCCGAACTCAAGCCCGAGGGGCGCACGGACATGCTGCGCAAGCTCGTCGGCCACCAGGAGCACATCGACCGGTACTTCTCCACCCTGTCCGGCGCGATCTCGATCGACGACTTCTACAACGAAGAACTCTTGACCCTGCTCGACCAGAGCTGAGCGACGACCGACCTGCTCCCTGGTTCGCCGAATTTGGAGACACAATGATCCCGTTGTCGTTCGCGCAGCGCCGGCTGTGGTTCGTGGACCGGTTCGAAGGTCCTTCCCCGACCTACAACGGCGCGTTCGCCCTGCGGCTGACCGGTGAGCTGGACGCGGGCGCCCTCGAAGCGGCGCTCCGCGACGTCGTCGACCGGCACGAGGTCCTCCGCACGGTGATCGCCGAGGGCGACGACGGGATCCCGCACCAGCGGGTCCTGGCGTCCGGGGAGAAGCCCGTCACCCTGCCGGCCGTCGAGACGGCACCGCACGAGCTGGCGGAGGCGGTCGACCGGGCGGCCAAGGAGACCTTCGACCTGGCCGCCGACGCCCCGATCCGCGCCACCCTCCTGCGGACCGGCCCCCGCGAGCACACCTTCGTGCTGGTGGTCCACCACATCGCCCTGGACGGGGAGTCCCTAGGACCGCTGCTGCGCGACCTCACCGAGGCGTACGCGGCCCGCAAGGAGGGCGCCGCCCCGGCGTGGGAGCCGCTGCCCGTCCAGTACGCGGACTACACCCTCTGGCAGCAGGACGTGCTCGGCGACGAGTCCGACCCCGGCAGCCTGGCCGCCGGACAGCTGGCCTACTGGCGCGAGGCGCTGGACGGCATGGCGCAGCCGCTGGCCCTGCCGACGGACCGCCCGCGCCCGCAGCGCACCAGCCCCGACGGCGGCCTGGTCCGCTTCCCCGTCGGGCCGGAGCTGCTGGCCGCCGTGGAGAAGCTGGCGGCCGAGCAGGACCTCACGGTGTCCATGGTCATGCACTCGGCCCTCGCGGTGCTCCTGCACCACCTCGGCTGCGGGGACGACATCCCCATCGGCGCGCCCATCGCCGGCCGCACCGACGAGGAACTGCGCGACCTCGTCGGCTTCTTCGTCAACACCTGGGTGCTGCGCGTCGACCTCTCCGGCAACCCCACCTTCCGCGAGCTGCTGCGCCGGGTCCGGGACCGGGCGCTGGCCGCCTACGACAACCAGGACATCCCCTTCGAACGGCTCGTGGAACTGCTCAACCCCGACCGGTCCATCGCCTACCACCCCTTCTTCCAGGTGATGCTCGCCTGGCAGGAGCCCCTGGGGGAGCTGGAGTTCCCCGGCCTCCAGGCCGAGGCGCAGACGCTGGAGACCGGAACGGCCAAGTTCGACCTGTTCTTCAACATGATCCCGGACGGCTCCGGCGGGGCGGGCGTCCGGCTGGAGTACGCCACCGACCTGTTCGACCGGGCCACCGTCGAAACCCTCGCGGCCCGGTTCGTGCGCGTCCTGGAGGCCCTGGTGGCCGGCTCGGACCGCACCGTCGGCGCCGTCGACGTACTCGACGAGGCCGAACGCGACCGCCTGCTGGGCCGTTTCAACGACACCGCCACGGAGCTGCCCGCACTGACCGTCCCGCAGCTGTTCGAGGAGCAGGCCGCCCGGACGCCCGACGCCCCGGCGCTCGTGTGCGACGGCCGCACGCTGACCTACCGGGAGCTGGACCGGCGGGCCGACGCCGTCGCCCGGGAGCTGGTCCGGCGCGGCGCCGGACCGGAGGACCTGGTGGCGCTGGCGCTGCCGCGCACCGAAGAACTCGTCGCCGGCCTGCTCGGCATCCTCAAGTCCGGCGCCGGCTACGTCCCGCTGGACCCGCAGTACCTCGCCGGACGGGCGCGGACCGTGCTGAGCGAGGCACGCCCGAAGCTGGTGCTGACGGACACCGCCACCGCGCGGGAGCTGCCGCCGCACGAGATCCCCGTCCTGTGCGTGGACGACCGCGCCGCCTGGGCCCCCGCCGACAGCGGCCCGATCGCGCCGCCCGCGCCGGACAACCTGGCGTACGTGATGTACACCTCCGGCTCCACCGGCAAGCCGAAGGGCGCGGCGATCACCCACCGGGGCGTGGTCAACGGCGTACGGGAGCTGGTGCGCGTCCTCGACGTGGAGCCCGGCTGGAAGATGCTCTGCGGCACCTCCGTCAACTTCGACGTCTCGGTCTTCGAGCTGCTGACCACCCTGTCCACCGGCGGCACCGCCGAGCTGGTGGACAACGCCCTGGCCCTCGCCGAGCGGGACGCCTGGGACGGCCACGTCCTCAGCGGGGTCCCCTCGGTCCTCGGGGAGCTGGTGGGCCGGCTGGACAAGGCGCCCGAGGTGCGCAGCGTCGTCCTGGCCGGCGAGGTGCTTCCGGCCCGCCTGGTGCGGCAGCTGCGCGAGGCCCTGCCCGGCGCGCAGATCGTCAACTCCTACGGGCAGAGCGAGAGCTTCTACGCCACCGCCTTCTCCCTCCCCGCGGCCGAGGAGTGGGCCGGGGGAGAGGTCGCGCCCATCGGCACCCCGCTGGGCAACATGCGCGCCTACGTGCTGGGTCCGGGACTCGCCCCCGTGCCGCAGGGCGTGGTCGGCGAGCTGTACGTGGTCGGCGCCTGCCTCGGCCGCGGCTACCACGGCCGCCCGGGCCTGACCGCCGAGCGCTTCGTGGCCAGCCCCTTCGGCCCGCCGGGCGAGCGGATGTACCGCACGGGCGACCTCGCCCGCTGGGACGCCCGCGGCCGGCTGGAGTGCGTCGGCCGCGGTGACGGCCAGGTGAAGGTGCGCGGCTTCCGCATCGAGACCGCCGAGGTCGAGGCGGCGCTCACCGCGCACCCCGGCATCAGCGAGGCCGTGGTCATCGCCCGCGAGGTGCCGATGGGCGGGAAGCGGCTCGTCGCGTACGTGGTGCACACCGGTGAGGGGGCCGTCGGCGACGACGGGGCCGGCGGCATCGGCGACGTGGACGTGCAGGCCGGCGCCTCGGCCGCCGAACTGCGCAAGTTCACCGCGGCCCGGCTGCCCGACTACATGGTGCCCTCGGCCTTCGTGGCCGTCGGCCGGCTGCCGCTCGGTCCGACCGGCAAGCTCGACCGCGCGGCGCTGCCCGAACCGGAGTTCCTGGGCGGGGCCTACCGGGAGCCCCGCACCGAGGCCGAGAGGATCATCACCGCGGCCTACGCGGACGTGCTCGGCGTCGACCGGGTGGGCGTGGACGACGACTTCTTCGCCGTGGGCGGCGACAGCCTGCGCTCGATCCAGGTCGTGGCCCGGGCCCGGGCCCGGGGCCTGGACCTCACCACGCGGGAGATCTTCGAATGCCGCACCGCGGCCCGGCTGGCCGAGGCGGCCGCCGACCGCCGGGACCGGGTGCCCGTCCTAGCGGAGCTGGAGGGCGGTGGGGTCGGCGCGCTGCCGCTGCCGCCGGTGGCGCGGCACGTGTTCGAGCACGGCGGCGGGCTGAACCGTTTCGCCATGTCGCTCGTCGTGGACCTGCCCGAGGGCATCGACGGGGCCGCGCTCGCCGCCACCCTCGACGCCGTGCTCGACCGGCACGACCTGCTGCGCTCCCGGCTCGTGCGCGACGCGGACGAGCCCACCCTCGTCGTACGCCCCGAGGGCACCGTCCGGGCGGCGGAGCTGATCCGCCGCGTCCCCGTCACCGGCGGCTGGGACGAGCCCGCGGCCCTGGAGGCGGCGAAGGCGGAACTGGAGGCCGCGGCGGACCGGCTCGACCCGGCCGCCGGGACCATGGCCGACTTCGTCTGGTTCGCCGCGGACTCCGGCGAAGGCCGGCTCCTGCTGGTCCTGCACCACCTCGTGGTGGACGGGGTCTCCTGGCGCATCCTCGTGTCGGACCTCGCCGAGGCCTGGCAGCAGGTCCGCGCCGGCCGCACGCCCGCCCTGCCCGCCGTCGGCACCTCCGCCCGCCGCTGGGCGGCCGCCCTGGAGGACGGGGCGATCTCCCCGGAGCGCGAGGAGGAACTCGACCACTGGCGCGACGTGCTGGAGTCCGCCAACCTCCCGCTGGGCGAGCGGGCGTTCGACCCGGCCGCGGACACCATGTCCACCCTCGACACCGTGCGGGTCCAGCTGCCCGCCGACGTCACCGAGGCGGTGCTGACCCGGCTCCCCGCGGCGTTCCGGGCCACCGGCACCGACGTGCTCCTCGCCGCCCTCGCCCTCGCGGTGAACCGCTGGCGCGGGGACGAGCGTTCGACCCTGGTCCGGCTGGAGGGCCACGGCCGCGAGGAGGACGCCGTCCCCGGCGCCGACCTCTCCCGTACCGTCGGCTGGTTCACCAGCATGTATCCGGCGAAGGTGGACGTGGGGGGCGTGGACCTGGCCGACGCGCTGGCCGGCGGCCCCGCGGCCGCCGCCGCCGTCAAGCGGGTCAAGGAGCAGCTGCGCGAGGTCCCCGGCAAGGGCCTCGGCTACGGGCTGCTGCGCTGGCTGAACCCGGAGACCGCGGTCCAGCTGGAGGAGTACGCCGCCCCGCAGATCGGCTTCAACTACCTCGGCCGGATCTCCGACGCCGACGTGCCCGAGCACCTGCGCGGCCAGGGCTGGGCCCCGTCCGAGTGGTCCTCCGAACTCGTCCCGATGCCCGACCCGGACCTCCCCGCGCTGTCCGCCCTCGAGGTCAACTCCGTGGTCACCGACACCGACGGGGGCGCCCGCCTCCAGACCGTCTTCATGTTCCCCACCGGGGTCCTGTCCCGCGAGCGCGCCGCCGCACTGGCCGACCTGTGGGTGGAGGTGCTGCACGGCTTCGCCGCCCACGCCGCCCGCCCCGGGGCCGGCGGCCTCACCCCCTCCGACGCCCCCCTGGTCACCGTGCAGCAGCGGGAGATCGAGGAGTGGGAGGAGCGCTACGGGCGCCTCGTCCAGGTCTGGCCCCAGGCCCCCGGCCAGTCCGGCATCCAGTTCCAGGCGGCCCTCGCCGACGGCACCTTCGACGTCTACCACATGCAGTTCGTGCTGCACCTGTCCGGACCCGTGGACCCCGCCCGCATGCGGGCGGCCGGACAGGCCCTCCTGGACCGCTACCCCAACCTGCGCTCCGCGTTCCTCGCCGCCGCGGGCGGCGACCCGGTCCAGGTCGTCGCCGAGCACGTCCCCGTGCCCTGGCGCCACCTCGACCTGACCGGCCGCACCGAGGCCGAGCAGGACGCGGCCCTCGACCGGGCCCTCGCCGACGACCGCGCCGACCAGCTCGACCCCACGCGGCCCCCGCTGTTCCGCCTGGCCCTGCTCACCTGCGGGCCCGAGCGGGCCAAGCTCATCGTCACGGCCCACCACACCCTGTTCGACGGCTGGTCCTCGCCCCTGGTCATCAAGGACCTGGTCCGGCTGTACGCCGGCGACGGGGAACTCCCCGCGGTCCGCGGCTACGGCGACTACCTGGCCTGGCTGTCCCGCCAGGACCGGGAGGCCTCGGCCGCCCGCTGGCAGCAGGAACTCGACGGCTTCGAGCAGCCCACCCTCGTGGCCGCCGACCGCACCGCCGAGGGCGAGGCCACCGCCCTCGGCCGCGTCGAGGTCCCCTTCTCCATCGACCAGGGCCGCGAACTCGCCCGCCGCGCCGCCGGACTCGGCGTCACCCTCAACACCCTCCTGCAGGGCGCGTGGGCCGTGGTCCTCTCCAAGCTGACCGGGCAGCACGACGTGGTGTTCGGGGCCGCCGTCAACGGCCGCCCGGCCGACCTGGCCGGATCGGACGAGATGGTCGGCCTGTTCATCAACACCCTCCCGACCCGCGTCCGCTGCCGGCCCGGCGACACCCTGGCCCGGGTCGTCACCGACCTCCAGGACCGGCAGATCTCCCTCCTCGACCACCACTACTACGGCCTCGCGGACATCCAGCGCGGCGTCGGACTGCCCTCGCTGTTCGACACGATCGTCGTCTTCGAGAACTACCCGATCGACCGCGAGGGCATCGTGGAGGCCAACGAGTCGGCGGGCCTGACCATCGACGCCATCCGGCCCTTCGCCGGCTCGCACTACCCGCTCACCCTCAACTCCTCCGACCCCTACCTGCGCCTCTCCCTCGACTACCAGACCACCCTCTTCGACCGCGAAGCCGCCGAGGCCGTCGCCGGCCGGCTCGTGCGGGTGCTGGAGCAGATCCTCGAAGACCCCGAGACCCCCGTCGGCGCCGTCGACGTCCTCTCGGCGGACGAACACCACCGGCTGGTCGAAGGCGTCAACGACACCGCGCACCCCGTCGCGGACGACACCCTGCCCGGCGCCTTCGAGGCCCAGGTGCGGCGCACGCCCGACCGGGTCGCGCTGATCGGCGAGCACGAGACCCTCACCTACGCCGAGTTCAACCGCCGCGCCAACCGCCTCGCGCACTGGCTGATCGAACGCGGCGCGGGCCCCGAGCGGCTGGTCGCCGTCCGGATCCCGCGCTCCGTCGACCTGATGGTGGCGATCTACGCCGTGGTCAAGGCCGGCGCCGCCTACGTGCCCGTCGACACCGAACTGCCCGAGGACCGGGTACGGCTCGTCCTGGACGTTGCCGACCCGCTGCTCGTCCTCGACGCGGACCTCCCCGACACCGGCGGCCACCCGGACACCGACCCGGCGCCCGCGCTCACCCCGGACCACGCCGCGTACGTCATCTTCACCTCCGGCTCCACCGGCCGCCCCAAGGGCGTCCAGGTAGCCCACCGGGCGATCATGAACCGGCTGCAGTGGGGCCTGTCCCACTTCGGCGTGGGCCCCGAGGACCGGGTGCTGCTCAGCACGACCGCGAGCTTCGACGTCTCGGTACCGGAGATCTTCGCCCCGCTCCAGACGGGCGCCGCCGTGGTCGTCGCCCGCCCCGACGGGCGCCGCGACCCCGCCTACCTCGCCGACCTGATCCGCCGCGAACGCGTCACCGGCGCCGACTTCGTGCCCTCCCTGCTGGAGGCCTTCGCCGCCGAGCCCGCCGCCAAGGACTGCGACAGCCTGCGCTGGATCGAGGTCGCTGGCGAGGCCTTCCCGCCCGCCCTGGCCAACAAGGTCGCCGCCCTCCTGCCCGGCCTCGGCGTGTACAACCTCTACGGGCCCACCGAGGCCTCCGTCGAGGTCACCGCCCACCGCCACGTACCCGGCGCCGCCCGGGTGCCGATCGGCGCACCCGTGTGGAACACCCGGGTGTACGTGCTCGACGCGGCCCTGCGCCCCGTCGCACCCGGAGTCCCCGGCGAGCTGTACCTGGCCGGCACCGGCCTCGCCCGCGGCTACCTCGGCCAGACCGCCCTCACCGCCGAACGCTTCGTCGCCTGCCCCTACGGCGAACCGGGCGGCCGGATGTACCGCACCGGCGACGTCGTGCGCTGGAACGCGGACGGCCAGGTCGAGTACATCGGCCGGTCCGACTTCCAGGTCAAGCTCCGCGGCTTCCGCATCGAGCTCGGCGAGATCGAACAGGTCATCGCCGCGCACCCCGACGTCGAGACCGCCGTCGCCCTCGTCCGCGAGGACCGCCCCGGCGACCAGCGCCTGGTCGCCTACGTGGTGCCCGCGGCCGGCCGCACACCCGGCCGGCTGGACCCGGCCGCCCTCGGCGACCTGGCCCGCGAGCACCTGCCCGCGTACATGGTCCCCTCGGCCGTCGTCCCGCTCGACGCACTCCCCTCCACCCCGAGCGGCAAGCTCGACCGCAAGGCGCTCCCGGCACCCGACCTCCCCGCCCGGGCCGAGCCCGGACGGGGCCCGCGCAACCCGACCGAGGAAGCCCTCTGCCGGCTGTTCGCCGAGCTGCTCGGCGTGGACGAGATCGGCATCGACGTCGACTTCTTCGACCACGGCGGCCACTCGCTGCTGGCCACCCGGCTCACCGGCCGCATCCGCAACGCCCTCGACGTCGACGTGAAGGTCACGACGGTGTTCCGCAACCCCACCGTCGCCGGGCTCGCGGAACGGATCGCGGAAGCGGCCGAGTCGACGTCGAACCGCCCCCAGCTGCGCCCCCGACTGGGCCAGATGACCGTATCGGAGCAGGCCCGATGATCCCGCTGTCCCACGCGCAACGCCGGATGTGGTTCCTCCACCGCCTGGAGGGCCCCTCCGCCACCTACAACATCCCGTTCGTCCTGCGCCTGGACGGGCCCCTGGACACGGGCGCCCTGGCCGCCGCCGTGCGGGACGTGGTCGCCCGGCACGAGAGCCTGCGCACCCTCATCGAGGAGGACACCGACGGCACGCCCCGGCAGCGGATCCTCCCGCCCCAGGAGGCCGACCCGGGGCTGCGGGTGACCGACGTGGCCGCGGACGACGTGGACGGGGCGCTGCGCGCGGCCGTCGCCGAGCCCTTCGACCTGGACACCGAGCTGCCCCTGCGGGCGACCGTCCTGCGGACCGCCCCGCAGGAGCACGTCCTGGCGTTCGTCTTCCACCACATCGCCGCGGACGGCGCCTCCATGGGACCGTTCCTGCGCGACCTGATGGAGGCCTACGCCGCACGCCACGCGGGCGGCGAACCCGGCTGGGCGCCGCTCGACGTGCAGTACAAGGACTACACGCTGTGGCAGCAGCAGCTCCTGGGTGACGAGGACGATCCGCAGAGCATCGCGGCCGCCCAGCTGGAGCACTGGCGCCGCGAGCTGGCCGACGTGCCGCAGCCGGTCACCCTGCCGCTGGACCGGCCCCGCCCGGCGGTCGCGAGCCACCGCGGCGGACACGTCTCCTTCGAGCTGGAACCCGAACTCGTCGCCCGGCTCGGCAAACTGGCCGCCGAACACGGCGCCACCGCCCCCATGGTCGCCCAGGCCGCGCTCGCGGTGCTGCTGCAGAAGCTGGGCGGCGGCGAGGACGTCACCATCGGCAGCCCCATCGAGGGCCGCACCGAGGAGGCCCTCGCCGACCTGATCGGGTTCTTCGTCAACACCTGGGTCCTGCGCGCCGATCTGTCGGGCAACCCCACCTTCGGCGACCTGCTGGAGCAGGCCCGCGACAAGGCCCTCGCCGCGTACGACAACCAGGACGTCCCCTTCGAACGGCTGGTGGAGCTCATCGGCCTGGACCGCTCCACCTCCTACCAGCCGCTGTTCCAGGTGATGCTGGCCTGGCAGTTCGTCTGGCCGGAGATCCGGATGCCCGGGCTGCGGGTCACCCCCGTCGCCCTGGGCACTGACACCGCCAAGTTCGACCTGTTCTTCAACATCGTCCCGGACGCCACCGGCCGCGCACACGGCCGCCTGGAGTACGCGGCGGAACTCTTCGACCACGCCACGGCCGTCGCCGTCGTCGACCGCTTCGTGCGCATCCTGGAGCAGGCGGTCGCCGACCCCGCCCTGCGCCTCGCCGACCTCGACGTCCTCGACGCCGACGAGCGGGACTGGCTGCTGCGCACCGCGAACGACACGGCCGAACCGACCCTGGAACCGGGCCTGGTGGAGGCCGTGGCCCGGCAGGCCCGGACGGCACCGGACGCCCCCGCCGTCATCGGCGAGGACGCCACGCTGACCTACGCCGAGCTGGAGGAGCGGGCCGGCCGGCTGGCGCACTGGCTGACCGGCCGCGGGGTGCGGCCCGAATCCCTGGTGGCCGTCCGGCTGCCGCGCTCCGCCGAACTGGTGGTCGCCCTGCTGGCGGTGCTGAAGACCGGCGCCGCCTACGTGCCGGTCGACCCCGACCACCCGCAGTCGCGCATCGAGTACATCCTCGCGGACTGCCGCCCGGCGCTCGTGCTCGACGCCGACGCCCTGGCCGCCGCAGCTCAAGAGGGAGCAGCCCCCGGTGCCGCGCCCCTGCCGCGGGTCTCCCCGGACAACACCGCGTACGTCATCTACACCTCGGGCTCCACCGGCAACCCCAAGGGCGTCGCCGTCCCGCGCGGCGCGCTGGACAACTTCCTGGCCACGATGGGCCGCCGGGTCCCGCTGACCCCGGCCGACCGGTGGCTCGCGGTGACCACCGTCTCCTTCGACATCGCGGCGCTCGAACTGTACCTGCCGCTGGTGAGCGGCGCGGCCGTCGTGCTCGCCGGGAAGGACACCCTCGCCGACCCCTCGGAGACCGTCGCGCTCCTGCGCCGCCACCGGGTCACCGTGGCCCAGGCCACCCCGGCGTTCTGGCAGATGCTGCTGATGCACGAGCCGGACGCCGCCACGGGCCTGCGGGTCCTGACCGGCGGCGAAGCCCTCCCGGCCCGGCTGGCCGAGACCCTGGCCGGCGCCGCCGCCGAGGTGTCCAACGTCTACGGCCCCACCGAGACCACCATCTGGTCGACCATGGCCCCCGTCGAGGCCGGCACCGGCGTGTCCATCGGCTCACCCATCGGCAACACGCAGGTGTACGTGCTCGACTCCCGGCTGAACCCGGTCCCGCGCGGGGTCCAGGGCGAGCTGTACATCGCCGGCGACGGACTGGCGCGCGGCTACCAGGGCCGCCCGGACCTGACCTCCGAGCGGTTCACGGCCTGCCCCTTCGGCCCTGCCGGCGCCCGCATGTACCGCACCGGCGACCTGGTGCGCTGGTCCGCCGACGGCCGGCTGGAGTACGTCGGACGGACCGACTTCCAGGTGAAGGTCCGCGGCTTCCGCATCGAGCTCGGCGAGATCGAGAACGCGCTGGCCGGGCACCCCGGCGTGGCCCAGGCCGTGGTCGTCGTGCGCGAGGACCAGGAGGGCGACAAGCGCCTCGTCGGCTACGTGGTGCCCGACCCGGACGGCGCCGCGGCCGACGCCGACGCCCAGGTGGACGAGTGGCGCCAGGTCTACGACGACACCTACGCCGGCTCCGGGGACGAGGCGCTGGGCGAGGACTTCGAACTGTGGACCTCCTCCTACGACGGCGAGCCGATCCCGCGCGAGCAGATGCGTGCCTGGCAGGACGCCGCGGTGGCCCAGGTCCTGCGGTACGCGCCCCGGCGGGTGCTGGAGATCGGCGTCGGCTCCGGCCTGCTGCTGGCGAAGATCGCCGGCGAGGTCGAGGAGTACTGGGGCACCGACATCTCGGCCACCGTCGTCGACCGGGTCCGCCGGCAGGCCGAACAGGCCGGCCACGGCGCGCGGGTCCGGCTCAGCGCCCAGCCCGCGGACGACGTGTCCGGGCTGCCCCGCGGCACGTTCGACACGGTCGTCCTGAACTCGGTGGTCCAGTACTTCCCGAGCGCCGGCTACCTCGACCGGGTGCTGTGCGAGGTGATGGAACTCCTCGCGCCCGGCGGCCGGGTGGTCGTCGGCGACGTCCGCAACGCCGCGACGCTGCGGATGCTGCTCACCGCGACCCAGCGCGCGGCGCACCCGTACGCGGCCCCCGAGGAACTGCGCAGCCTGGTGGAGAAGGCGCTGTTCGCCGAACGGGAGCTGGTGGTCGCCCCCGAGTGGTTCACCGCCTGGGCGCAGGAGCACGGCGCCGCCGCGGACATCCGGCTCAAGGCGGTGCGGGAGCACAACGAACTGTCCCGCCACCGCTACGAGGTCGTGCTGCACAAGGACCCGGCCCGGGTGTTCGACCTGGCCGGCGTCCCGGCCGTCCCCTGGAGCCGGCAGCAGGACGGCGGCCTCGGGGAACTCGCCCGGGCCGTGGACCAGGAGGGCCCGCTGCGGGTGACGGGCATCCCCAACGCGCGGCTGGACGGGGAGGCCGCGGCGGCCGTCGCGGCGGGAGTCCTCCCCCCGGCGCCGGCGCCGGCCGCCGGGGCCGCCGACCCGGAGGAACTGCGGCGCGCGGTGCGCGGCCTCGGCGCCGACGCCCTCGTCACCTGGTCCGGCGAGGACCCCCGCCACTTCGACCTGCTCCTGCTGCCCCCGGGCCGGGACGCGGCGCGGCCCGTCGTCGGCGCCTTCGCCGCCGCGGCCGGCGGCGCGGGCGGCCGGATCCGGGCGAACGACCCCTCGCTCGCCACCTCGATCGGCCCGCTGCTGGCCCGGCTCCCCGAGTACCTGCGCGGACACCTGCCGGACTACATGGTGCCCACCGCGATCGTCCCGCTCGCGGAGATCCCGCTGACACCGAACGGCAAGCTGAACCGCCGGGCCCTGCCGGTACCGGACTACGCGCAGGTCTCCACCGGCCGGGGGCCGCGCAACGCGCGCGAGGAGACCCTGTGCGCGCTGTTCGCGGAAGTCCTCGGCCTGGAACGGGTCGGCATCGACGACGACTACTTCGCCCTCGGCGGCGACAGCATCCGCTCCATCCAGGTCGTCGCCCGCGCCAAGGCCCGCGGCACGGTCATCACCGTGCGGGAGATCTTCGAGCACCGCACCGTCGCCCGGCTCGTGGAACTGGCCGACGCGCGGGACGAGGAGGGCCCCGCCCTGCCCGAACTGCCCGGCGGGGGCACCGGCCGGGCCCCGCTGCCCCCGCAGGCCCACCGGCTCCTCGCACACGCCGGCGCCCTCGGCCGGCCGCACACCTCCACGGTGCTCACCCTGCCCGGCGGCGTCGGCCACGAGGAGCTCGTCGCGGCGGTCCAGGCCGTCCTCGACCGGCACGACGTCCTGCGCGCCCGGCTCGACCGGGCCGAACCGGGCCTGCTCATCGAGCCGCCCGGCAGCGTGGACGCGCGCGGACTGCTGCGGGAGGTCCCCGGCGGCGACACCGGTGAGGACGCCGTGCGCGCCGAACTCGCCGCGGCCGCGGGCCGCCTGGACCCGGACGCGGGCGTGCTGACGCAGTTCGTCCGGCTCACCGCCGCGCAGGACGCCCAGGACGGCGGCCGGCTGCTGGTCGTCGCGCACCGCCTGGCCGTGGACCGGGTGTCCTGGCGGATCCTGGTCGCGGACCTGGTCCGCGCCTGGCAGCAGGTGCGCGAGGGCCGGACCCCCGCCCTGCCCCGCACGGGCACCTCCTACCGCCGGTGGGCCCACGCCCTGGCCGAAGCCGCGCCGGCCCCCGGGCAGCAGGCCCCGTACGAGGAGGAGCCGCCCTTCGGCACCCGGGAAGCGCACGGCGCCGACGCTGCGGACCGGGTGCGGGTGCGCGTACCGGCGGAGGTCACGACGGCCCTGCTGGACCGGCTGCCCGCGCTGCTGCGCACCGGCGCCGAAGACGGCCTGGTCACCGCGTTCGCCCTGGCACTGGCCCACTGGCGCGCCGCGCGCGGCCTGCCCGCGGCGCCCGTCCCGGTCCGGCTGGAGGGGCAGGACCGGGCCGCGCACCGGGTGCCCGGCGCCGACCTGACCCGCACGGTCGGCCCGTTCACCCCGGTGTTCCCCGCCCGGCTGGACCTGACCGGCCTCGACCTCGCGCAGGCGCTCGCCGCGGGACCGGCCGCCGGCCGGGCCCTGAAGGCCGTCAAGGAGCAGGTCCGGGCGGCGGCCCTCGTCCCCGCCCCGGCCCCCGCACCACGCATCGGGTTCACCTACCTCGGCAGGCCCTCCGGCGCGGAGCTGCCCGAAGACCTCCGCGGCCTGGGCTGGGCCACCGACCCCGCCCACCCGGACCTGGACGCCGCCCCCGACGCCGGGCTGCCGCCGGTGTCCGGCCTGGAGATCGAGGCCGTGGCCGCCCCCGGCCCCGGGGGCGAGGAACTGACCGCCGCCTTCACCTTCCCGGCCGGGACCCTCTCCCGCGAGGAGGTGACCGAACTGGCCCTGCTGTGGGTCCGGGCCCTCACCGCCCTCGCCCGGTACGCCGCCACCCCCGGCGCCGGCGGGCTGACCCCCTCCGACGCGCCCCTGGCCGGCGTGACCCAGGAGGAGATCGACACCTGGGAGGCCCGGTACGGACGGCTGGCCGAGATCCGGCCGACCACCCCGACCCAGTCCGGGATGCTCTTCCACACCCAGCTCGCCGGCACCTCCTTCGACCCCTACCACAACCAGCTGGTGTTCCACCTCTCCGGCGAGGTCGACCCCGGCCGCATGCGCCGCGCCGGACAGGCCCTCCTGGAGCGCCACCCGGGCCTGCGCGCCGCGTACGTCGCCCGGGCCGACGGCGACCTCGTCCAGGCGGTCCCGGCCGAAGGGGTCACCCTCCCCTGGCGGTACCTCGACCTGACCGGAACGGGGGAACCCGTACGCACCGAGGAGTTCGAACGGTTCCTCGCCGAGGACCGGGCCGCCCACTTCGACCTGGACGCCCCGCCCCTGTTCCGCCTCTCCCTGGTCGTGGTGGAACCCGGCCGCGCCGAACTCGTGATGACCTCCCACCACGTCCTGTTCGACGGCTGGTCCACGCCCCTGCTGATGCGGGACCTGCTGCTGCTCTACGGCTCCCGCGGCGACGCCGCCGCCCTGCCCGCGGCCCCCGGCTTCGACGCCTTCCTGTCCTGGCGCGCCCGGCAGGACACCGAGGAGTCCCTGCGGGCGTGGACCGCCGAACTCGACGGGGCCGACGAGCCCACCCTGCTCGCCCCCGGCTCCGAGGGCGTCGGCGAACAGGGCGTCGCCCAGCTCGACGTGGACCTCCCGGCCGAGGAGGCGCGCGCCCTCGCGGCCCGCGCCGCCGAGCTGGGCGTCACCGTCAACACCCTGGTCCAGGGCGCCTGGGCGCTGCTCCTCGGCCGGCTCACCGGCCGCCGGGACGTGGTGTTCGGCGCCACCGTCTCCGGCCGCCCGCCCGCCGTGCCGGACGTGGACGCGATGGTCGGGATGTTCATCAACACCCTTCCCGTGCGCGTCGCGTACGCCCCCGGCGACACCCTCGCCGACATCCTCACCCGGCTCCAGGACCGGCAGGCCGGCCTCCTGGACCACCACCACCTCGGGCTCACCGAGATCCAGCAGTCCCTCGGCCGGCAGTCCCTCTTCGACACGCTGTTCGTCTTCGAGTCCTACCCGGTCGACCGCGAAGGACTCGGCGCCGCGAGCGCCGCCGCGGACGGCATCGCCTTCACCGGACTGCGCCCGGCCACCGCCACCAACTACCCGCTGGCCCTGATGGCGGCCGTCGACCCGCACCTCCAGCTGATCTTCCAGTACGCGCCGGGCGTCTTCGGCCGGGAGGCGGTGGAGGTGATCGCGGCCCGCCTCGTGCGCGTCCTGCGGCAGCTGGCGGCCACCCCGGAGCTGAAGGCCGCCCAGCTGGAGGTCCTGGACCCGGCCGAACGCGAACGGCTCCTCGCCGGCCTCAACCCCACGGCCGCACCGGCCCCGGACGACACCACCGTCCCCGGCCTGGTCGAGGCGCAGGCCGCCCGGACCCCGGACGAACCCGCCCTGGTCACCGAGGACGAGACCCTCACCTACCGCGAGCTGGACTCCCGCGCCGACGCCCTGGCCCGGGTGCTGGCCGCGCACGGGGTGGGCCCGGAGTCGCTGGTCGCGCTGGCCCTGCCCCGCTCGGCGGAACTGGTCGTCGCCCTCCTCGCCGTCCTGAAGGCGGGCGGCGCCTACCTGCCGGCCGACCCCCGCTACCCGAGCCGGCGCCTGGCGGCCATCCTCGCCGAGGCCCGGCCCCACCTGGTCCTGACGGACTCCGCCACGGCCGCGGCCCTGCCGGAGCACGAGGCCCCCGACCTCCTCCTCGACCGGCTCGCCCCGGCCGCGGACGACGGCAGCGCCCCGCCGCCCCGGATCCACCCGGACCAGCTGGCGTACGTGATGTACACCTCCGGCTCCTCCGGGAAGCCCAAGGGCGTCGCCATCACCCACGCCAACATCGTGGGCGGCGTCCGCGAACTCGCCCCCGTCGTCGGGATGGAACCCGGCAAGAGACTCCTCGCGGGGACCTCCGTCAACTTCGACGTCTCGGTGTTCGAGATCTTCACCACCCTCGCCGCCGGCGGCATCGTCGAACTGGTCCGCGACGTCCTGGTCCTGGGCGAGCGGAAGGAGGGATGGAGCGGCGCCGTCGTCTCCACGGTCCCCTCCGCCTTCGCCGAACTCCTCGACGCCATCGCCGGCCGCACCGAGGTGGAGACGGTCGTCTTCGCCGGGGAGGCCCTGCCCTCGGCCCTGGCCGAGACGGTCCGCGCAGCCTTCCCCGGCGTCCGGGTCGTCAACGCCTACGGGCAGAGCGAGTCGTTCTACGCCACCGCCTTCACCGTCCCCGCCGGCGGCGGGGGCCGCTCCGGCAGCGCCCCGGTCGGCGCCCCCCTCGCCACCATGCGGGCCTACGTCCTGGGCCCCGACCTGGCACCGGTGCCGCAGGGCGCGACCGGCGAGCTGTACGTCGGCGGCAGCCTGGGCCGCGGCTACCAGGGCCGCCCCGGACTGACGGCCGACCGCTTCGTGGCCGACCCCTTCGGCCCGCCCGGCGCCCGCATGTACCGCACCGGCGACCTGGCCCGCTGGAACGCCGAGGACCAGCTGGAGTACGCGGGCCGCGGCGACGCCCAGGTCAAGGTGCGCGGCTTCCGCGTCGAACCCGGCGAGGTCGAGGCCGCGCTCACCGCGCACCCCGCCGTCGCCCAGGCGGCCGTCGTCGCCCGGCCGGGCCCCGGCGGCGGGCAGCAGCTCGTCGCGTACGCCGTCCCGGCGGGCACCCTGACCGCCGAGGAGCTGCGCCGGTCCACCGCCGAGCGGCTGCCCGACTTCATGGTGCCGTCCGCCTTCGTGCTCCTGGACCGGCTGCCGCTGATGCCCAACGGCAAGCTGGACCGGGCCGCGCTGCCCGAGCCGGAGTTCACCGGCGCCCCCTACCGCGCACCGCGCAGCGCCCGCGAGGAGGCCCTGGCCGCGCTGTTCGCCGAAGTGCTCGGCCTGGAACGGGTCGGCATCGACGACGGCTTCTTCGAGCTCGGCGGGCACTCCCTGCTCGCCACCCGGCTGATCAGCCGCGCCCGCGCCGAGCTGGGGCTGGAGATACCCATCCGCAAGATCTTCGACCTGCCGACCGTGGCCGCGCTCGCACCGTGGCTGGCGGAATCGGCCGCCGCGCGCCGCCCCGGTCTGCGCCGGATGTTCGTATGAGGAGTGAGGCAATGATCCCGCTGTCCTTCGTGCAACGTCGCACATGGTTCCTGCACCAGCTGGAGGGTGCGGAGACCTGGAACATCTCCTCGGCGTTCCGGCTGACCGGGCGACTGGACCAGGAGGCCCTTCTCGCGGCGCTCGGCGACCTGGTCGACCGGCACGAGATCCTGCGCACCGTCTACCGGACGGACGAGGACGGAGAGCCCCACCAGCTGATCCTCCCGCTGGAGGAGGCCCTGGAGCAGGTGGCCGTTCCGGTCACGGACGTGGCGCCCGAGGGCGTGTCCGCCGCCGTCGACGAGACCGTCGCGCACTGGTTCGACCTGGAGAAGGAGATCCCCCTGCGGGCCCGGCTGCTGCGCAGCGGCCCCGAGGAACACGTCCTGGTCCTCGTCATCCACCACATCGCCTCCGACGGCAGCTCGGGCGCCCCCCTGGCCCGGGACCTGGCCACCGCCTACAACGCGCGCCGGGCCGGGCGGGCGCCCGGCTGGGAGCCGCTGCCCGTCCAGTACAAGGACTTCACCATGTGGCAGCGCGAGGTCCTCGGCGACCTCGCCGACCCGCAGAGCCTGGGCGCCCAGCAGGTCGCCTACTGGCGCCGCGAACTGGAGGGCGTGCCGCAGCCGCTCGACCTCCCGCTGGACCGCCCCCGCTCCGTGGAGGGCGGCACGGACGGCGACGCCGTCCCCATCCCCGTGGCCGCCGAGGTCATGGCCGGGCTGCAGAAGCTCGCCGACGGGCGCGGACTGACCATGTCGATGGTCATGCAGGCCGCCCTCGGCGTCCTGCTGGGCAAGCTCGGCGGCGGCGAGGACATCCCCGTCGGCACCCCCATCGCCGGCCGGACCGACGAGGCGCTGAACGACCTCATCGGCTGCTTCGTCAACAACCTCGTCATCCGCATGGACCTCTCCGGCGACCCCACCTTCGCCGCCCTCCTCGCCCAGGTCCGGGACAAGGCGCTGACCGCCTACGAGAACCAGGACGTGCCCTTCGAGGTGCTGGTCGAACAGCTCAACCCCGACCGCTCCGCCGCCTACCGGCCGTTCTTCCAGGTGATGTGCGGCTGGCAGAACACCGAGAGGTGGTCCCTCGCGCTCGACGGCCTCGACGTCGAATACCGCCAGGCCCTCCTCGCGACCACCCAGGTCGACGTGTTCTTCAGCATGACCACCGACGAGACCGGCGCCCTGCGCGGCGACATCTCCTACGCCACCCACCTCTTCGACCGGGACACGGTCGAGGACATGGCCGCCCGCTACGCCCGCGTCCTGCAGCAGCTCGCCGCCGACCCGCAGGTCCGGATCAGCGAGGTCGACGTCCTGGTCGACGGCGAACGGGACCTGCTGCTGACCGAGGTCAACGACACCGCCGCACCCACCCTCGACGGCGGCCTGGCCCAGGCCCTGCGTCGGCAGGCCGAAGCCGCCCCCGACGCCCCCGCCCTCATCGCCGAGGAGGAGACGCTCACCTACCGCGAGCTGGAGGCCCGCTCCAACCGGCTCGCGCACTGGCTCGTCGGCCGCGGGGTGCGTCCCGAGTCGCTGGTCGCCGTCAGCCTGCCCCGCACCGCGAACCTGCCGGTGGCCCTGCTCGCCGTCCTCAAGGCCGGCGGCGCCTACATCCCCATCGACCCCGACCACCCGCGCTCGCGCACCGAGTTCGTCCTCGGCCAGGCGAAGCCGGCCCTCGTCCTCGACGCCGACACCCTGGCCGCCGCCGACTGGGAGCACTGCCCGGACACCCCGCCCGAGGTGGACGTCCGCCCCGACAACACCCAGTACGTCATCTACACCTCGGGCTCCACGGGCACCCCCAAGGGCGTGGCCGTCCCGCGCGGCGCGGTCGCCAACTTCCTGGCCGCGGCACGGAGCCGGTTCCCGCTGACCGCCGCCGACCGGATGCTGTTCAGCACGACCGTCTCCTTCGACATGGCCAACACCGAGCTGTACCTGCCGTTCGTCTGCGGCGCCACCATGGTCCTGGCGAAGAAGGAGACCGTCACCGACCCGTCGGCCATGACGGCCCTGCTGCGCCGCCACGCGGTCACCGTCGTCCAGGCCACCCCCGGCTTCTGGCAGATGCTGCTCGCCCACGAACCGGACGCCGCCAGGGGCCTGCGCATCATCACCGGCGCGGAGGCCGTCCCCCTCCGCCTCGCCGAGACCCTGGCCGAACAGGCCGCCGAGGCCGGCAACTGGTACGGCCCCTCGGAGACCACCACCTGGTCCACCACCGCGCCCCTCAAGGCCGGCGCGGGCAGCGTCTCCATCGGCACACCGATCGGCAACACGCAGGTGTACGTGCTCGACGCGCGGCTGCGCCCCGTCCCGCGCGGGGTCCAGGGCGAGCTGTACATCGCCGGAGACGGACTCGCGCGCGGCTACCAGGACCGTCCGGACCTGACCGCCGAACGGTTCGTGCCCTGCCCCTTCGGCCCCGCCGGCGCCCGCATGTACCGCACCGGCGACCTCGTGCGGTGGAACAAGTCGGGGTCCCTGGAATACCTCGCCCGCACCGACCACCAGGTCAAGGTCCGCGGCTTCCGCATCGAACTCGGCGAGATCGAGCACGTCCTCGCCGGACACCCCGACGTGGCGCGGGCGGCCGTCGTGGTCCGCGAGAACCGCCAGGGCGACCGGAGCATCGTCGGCTACGTGGTCCCCGGCGCGGACGCCGCCGGCCCCGCCGAACTGCTCCCCGAGCTCACCGCGTACCTGCGCGGACGCCTCCCCGACTACATGGTGCCCTCCGCGCTGGTCCCCCTCTCCGAGATCCCGCTGACCCCCAACGGCAAGCTCGACCGGCAGGCCCTGCCCGACGGGCCCGCCCCCGCCGCGGCCGGCGGGGCGCCGCGCAACTCCCACGAGGAGAGGCTCGCCGCCGTCTTCCGCGAACTGCTGGACCGGGAGCACGTCGGCGTCGACGACGACTTCTTCGCCCTCGGCGGCCACTCCCTGCTGGCCACCCGGCTCAGCGTCCGCATCCGCAAGGACTTCGACGTCGAACTGCCGCTCAGGACGATCATCAAGTTCCCGACGGTGGCCGAGCTCGCCGCCCTGCTGCTCGCCGGAGCCGTCCCCGACGAGGTCGCCGACCCGTTCGGCGTCGTCCTGCCCCTCAACAGCGACCCCGGCACGGGGAAGAAGCCCCTGTGGTTCTTCCACGGCGGAGGCGGCCTGGGCTGGGCCTACTTCAGCTTCGTCACGCACGTGCAGGGCCGGCAGGCCTACGCCCTGCAGTCGCGCGGCGCCGACGGGCGGGCCCCGCTGGTGGAGTCCATCGAGGAGATGGTCGACCACTTCATCGAGGAGATGCTGGCGGTCCAGCCCGAGGGCCCCTTCAACCTGGTCGGCTGGTCCTACGGCGGCACCCTCGTCCAGGCCGTCGCCGCCGGCCTCGACCGGCGCGGCCACGAGATCGCCCTCACGGCCGTCCTGGACTCCCAGCCGGGCGGCCAGGGCTGGTCCGACATCCACCGCGACAAGACGGTCGAGGACTACCGCGACGAGCTCGAGGACTTCTTCGGCCAGTACATCGGCACCGGGAACCAGCAGGAGTTCCTGGACAACATGTCGAAGGTCCTCGCCAACAACACCAACCTGATGATGGATTGGGAATCCCCCGTCTACAACGGCGACATCGTCTTCTTCCACGCCACCCTCAAGGACGAGCGGTACGCCCACCTGTGGCGCCCCTACGTCCTGGGCACCATCGAGGAGTACGACGTGGCGGCCACCCACCACGAGATGAACCTGCCCGGACCCGTGTCCGAGGTCTTCGAGGTCCTGAACGCGAAGCTGGCGGACCTCGCATGACGAACCCGGCGAACCCTGCAACCGATGATCGGAGCTGGTCGCGATGACAACGACCACCCTGCTGTGCGTGCCGTTCGCGGGAGCGGGCCCCTCGTTCTTCCACCCCTGGCGGGAACTGGCCGCCGACCGGTGGCGCGTCACCTCGGTGGAGCTGCCGGGCCGGGAGCGGCGGATCCTGGAGGAGCCCTACCGCAACGTCCAGGAAGCCGCCAAGGGCGTGATCGACGACGTCGTCGCCGACCTCGGCGAAGGGGCCCGGACCGTACTGTTCGGGCACAGCCTGGGCGCGGTCCTCGCCTACGAGCTGGCCCACCTGCTGGGCGCCCGCGGCGTCCACGTCGAACGGCTGGTCGTCAGCGGCTCCCCCGGCCCCTGGACCCAGCGCGAACGGCGCGCGGCGGGCCTGCCCGACGAGGAGTTCCTGGCCAGGGTCGAGGAGTTCGCGGGGTTCCGGCACGAGGCCCTGGACCACCCGGAGATGCGGGAGCTGATCCTCCCCGTCCTGCAGGCCGACTGCGAGATGCACGAGAGCTACGTACCGAGCACCGACGTACCGCTGGCGGTGCCGATCTGCTCGCTGCGCGGCGCCGACGACGGCCTGGTCAGCGCGCAGGAGGCCCGCCAGTGGCAGGCGGCGACCACCGCCGCCTTCACCTGGGCGGAATTCCCCGGCGACCACATGTACCTGGTCGACGCCGGCCGCGAGGTCCTCGACCTGATCGCGCGGCAGTCCCTCTGATCAGCAGCGATGCGCTCCAGCGCCGTGTCAGCAGCGTGACAGGTCGATGACAGGCCCGAAGAGGAAAGTGGAGGCATGAGAAGCTCAGCGATCGCAGTTTCAGGGCTGCGTAAGGCATACGGTGACAAGGTCGTGCTCGACGGCATCGACTTCGACGTCGCCGCGGGATCGGTCTTCTCCCTGCTCGGCCCCAACGGGGCGGGCAAGACGACGACGGTCAACGTCCTGACGACGTTGATGAAAGCCGACGCCGGCACCGTGCGGGTCGCCGGGTACGACGTGGCCGCCGAGACCCGGCAGGTGCGCGGCGCCATCGGCGTGACCGGCCAGTTCGCCGCGGTCGACGAGCTGCTGACGGGCCGTGAGAACCTGCAGCTGATGGCGGACCTGAAGCGCGTGCGCGACGGCGGCAGCCTGGTCGACGGGCTGCTGGAGCGGTTCGACCTGGCGGAGTCCGCGGACAAGCAGGCGTCCACCTACTCCGGCGGCATGCGCCGCAAGCTGGACCTGGCGATGACCCTGGTCGGCAAGCCGCAGGTGATCTTCCTGGACGAGCCGACGACGGGTCTCGACCCGCGCAGCCGGCGCACCATGTGGGGCATCGTCCGCGAACTGGTCGCCGAGGGAGCCACCATCTTCCTCACCACCCAGTACCTGGAGGAGGCCGACCAGCTCGCCGACCGGATCGCGGTCCTCAACCAGGGCCGCCTGGTCGCCCAGGGCACCCCCGAGGAGCTCAAGCGCCAGATCCCCGGCACGCACGTCCGTTTCCGCTTCGCCGACCTCGCCGGACTCGACGCCGCGGCCCGGGTCCTGCTCGAGGCCACCCGCGACGAGGAGGAGCTGACCCTGCGCGTGCCCGGCGACGGCGAGACCCGCTCGGTGCGGGCTCTGCTGGACCGGCTCGACGCGCACGGGATCGACGCCGAGGAGTTCTCGGTGCAGCGCCCCGACCTCGACGACGTCTTCCTCGCCCTGACCGACCAGTCGGCGGGCGCCCAGAACACCAGCAAGGAGGCGATCGCACAGTGAGCACGGTCTCGACGCCGTTGGCCGACTCGGCGATCATGCTGCGCCGCAACCTGAAGCACACCGTGCGCAACCCCGTCACGGTCTTCAACGCGGTCCTGTTCCCCATCATCATCATGCTCATGTTCGTCGGGGTGTTCGGCGGCGCCTTCAGCGTCGGCGAGGACTACGTCGACTACGCCACGCCCGGCCTGCTCGTGATGGCCATCAGCTACGGGCTCGGGGCGACCGCCACGGCGGTGAACGACGACATGACCAAGGGCATCATCAACCGCTTCAAGGTCATGGACGTCTCCCGCGGCGCCATGCTGACCGGGCACGTCGTCATCACCTCGGTGCGCTGCCTGGTGGCCTGCGCGGCCATCGTCGGCGTGGCCTTCGCCATGGGCTTCGACCCGGCCGCGAGCGCCCTCGACTGGCTCGGCGTCGTCGGCGTCATCGTGCTGCTGAGCTTCGCGGCCGGCTGGCTGACCGTCGCCACGGGCCTGGCCGCCAAGACCGTGGAGTCCGCGGGCCTGGCCACCGTGCCGCTGATCATGCTGCCGTTCCTGAGCACCGCGTTCGTCCCCGCGGAGACCATGGGCACGGGCATCCGGCAGTTCGCCGAGTACCAGCCCTTCACCCCCATCATCGAGACGCTGCGCGGGCTGCTGAACGGCAACCCCTCGGGCGGCGACGCCCTCGCGGCCGTCGCCTGGTGCGTGGGCCTCGCCCTCCTCGGGTACGTCTGGGCGGTCTCCACGTTCAAGAAGCGGGCGTGAGCCCGGCCTGAGAGCCGCCACGACGACGGCGGCCGCCGGGACCCGGAGGGGGTCCCGGCGGCCGCCGTACGCGTTCCCCGCACCGGCGGGGCGCCGCCTCACCCCGCCAGGGCCGGACCGAACCAGGTGGTCAGGGCCGCCCGCAGCGCGGCGAGGTCCGGCTCGGCGCCGGCGTCCGCCGCCCAGGCCACGTGCCCGTCGGGCCGGATGAGCAGCGCCGCCGGAGCGGGCACCTCGCCGACCGGCGGAACGGGCCACAGCTCCTCCTCGGCGCGCGCCGCGACGAGGTCGACGCGCCCGGCCCAGCCCGCGGCGACGCCGGCCAGGCCGGCCCGGCCGGACAGGTCGAGCAGGACGGGCCGGGCGGCGTGCAGCAGCTGGTAGACGCCGATGACGCCCTCGTCCGTCTTGAGGTCGGCGTCGAAGACCCGGCGGCCCTCCATCGGATGGTCGCCGCCGGCCGGGTAGCGGACGTCCAGCGCGGTCAGCATGTGCCGCAGGACCCGGTTGACGTCGTCGAAGACCATGAGCGAGCCGAACACCTCGCGCAGCGCGTCCGTCGCGGCGCCGGGGCGGGCCAGGGCCGCCTGGGCCCGGGTGTTGTGCAGCACGCGCTCCCCGACCGGGTGGCGCTCGTCGTGGTAGCTGTCCAGCAGGCTCTCCGGCGCCTGGCCCCGGACCACCGAGGCCAGCTTCCAGCCGAGGTTGACCGCGTCCTGCACCCCCATGTTCAGCCCCTGGCCGCCGGCCGGGAAATGGATGTGCGCGGCGTCGCCCGCCAGCAGCACCCGCCCCGCCCGGTACCGGTCGGCCTGCCGCGCGGCGTCGTTGAACCGCGAGACCCACCTGGGGCTGTGCATGCCGAAATCGGTGCCCGCGACCCTGACCAGGGACTCGCGCAGCTGCTCGAACGTCGCCGGCTCGTCGCGGTCCGCGACCCGGTCGTACTCGGAGGTGATCACCCGGTACCAGCCCGGCTCGAAGGCGATCGCCGAGTAGTCCCCGCCCGCGGTGCGCCGCACCCACACGTAGTCCTCGGGCAGGCCGGGCAGTTCCACGTCCCCGATCAGCGCCGTCATCGTCGCGTCGGTGCCGGGGAAACCGATGCCGGCCAGCTTGCGCACCGTGCTGCGCCCGCCGTCGCAGCCGACCAGGTAGCGGGCGCGCAGCTCCGCCGCCCCGTCCGCCGTGTCCAGCCCGACCGTCACCCCGTCCGCGTCCTGGCGGACCGCGCTGACCGCGGCCGACCGGCGCACCTGCACGCCGAGCTCGCCGGCCCACTCCTCCAGCAGCCGCTCCACGGCGGACTGGAGGATCATCAGCGGATAGGGGTGCCTCGACTCGGACTCGTCGAAGTCCAGATAGAGGCCGGAGAAATGCCCGACCGGCTGCGGTTCGCCCTCCGCCAGGAAGCGGTCCAGGATCCCGCGCTGGTCGAGTACTTCCAGGGTGCGCGAGTGGATCCCGCCGGCCCGGGACTCGCCCGTACGCCCGGCCAGCCGCTCGACCACCACCACGTCCACGCCCGCCAGCCGCAGCTCGCAGGCGAGCATCAGGCCCGTCGGCCCGGCGCCCGCGACGACCACGTCCGCGTCCGTACCCGTATGCCCCACGTCGTTCCCCCTCGTTCGACTGCGCCTCTAACGACGTTGAATCACCATCACGTTCACTGAACGCGAATCAGCCGGTCAAGGAACGCCACTGCCGGGGCGGGGCAACCCGTGGGCGGACTTCCGCTGTCCCGCCGGCGGGACGGTCCCCGGGAAAGGACCGGCCGGCGCACTCTCAACCCCACCGGCCGGCGAGCGCCGGGACACCGCCGAAGCGGTGTGGCCGGACGGGCATCCACGCGAGACTCGGTCCGGCCGTTCGAGGAAGTGTCTCGCCGGCGGGACGGCGCGGCCGGGGGACCCCCGGCCGTCGGAGGAAGGACAGACGGGCAATGGGATCGTTGGGACAGGAAATCGCGGAGCTCTGGGGACAGCACCTGGGCGGCCGTGAGGTCGGTGTGGACGACGACTTCTTCGCGATCGGCGGCAATTCGCTGAGCGGCATCAAGATCATCGAGCGGGTGTCGGAGCAGTACGGCGTCCAGCTGTCCGTGCGCGACTTCTACCTGGCGCAGACCCCGGCCCGGGTCGCCGAACTGATCGAGCAGGAGAGGACCGGGGCGTGAGGCTCACGCCGGGTCCCGCGCGCGACGTCGACCTCGCCGGCGTCGACCTGTTCGACCTGGACCTCTACACCTGCGGCGATCCCCACCCGGTCTGGGACGTGATGCGGGAGCGGGCGCCCCTGCACCACCAGGTCCTGACGGACGGCCGGGAGTTCTGGTCGGTGACCCGCTACGAGGACGTCCGCCGGGTCCTGTCCGACCACCGCGAGTTCACCTCCGAACGCGGCACCGTCCCCACCCACCTCGGGACGGACGACCCCGCCGCCGGCGTCCTGATGACCTCCACCGACCCGCCGCGGCACACCGAGGTCCGCCGGCCGCTCGGCTCCAAGCTCACCGCGCGCGCGGTCCAGGTCTGGGAGGACCGGATCCGCGCCACGGTCGTGCGCTTCCTCGAACCCGCCCTGGACGGCGCCGTCTTCGACCTCGCCGAGCAGGCCCTGCTCCTGCCCGCGCTGGTCACCGGCCCGCTGCTCGGCATCCCCGAGAAGGACTGGGAAGAGCTCGTCCGGCTGACCGCCATGGTGACGGCCCCCTCCGACCCGCACTTCCTCCTCGGCAGCGAGGCCGCCACCCTGGCCATCTCCCACCACGAACTCCTCACCTACGTCCGGGACTGGGCCAGGACCCACCGGGCCTCCGGCCAGGAGGACGAGAGCCTGCTCCACCACCTCACGAGCGTCCGCCCGGGCGGCGAGGCGCTGTCCGACGAGGAGATCGCCCTCGACGGCTACAGCATCCTGCTGGGCGCCAACGTCACCACCCCGCACACCGTCTCCGGCACGGTCGACGCGCTCATGGAGCGCCCCGCGCAGTACGCCAAGGCGGCGGCCGACCCGACCCTGGTCCCCAACCTCGTCGAGGAGGGCCTGCGCTGGACCTCGGCCGCCTGCAACTTCATGCGGTACGCGGTGGGCGACGTCGAGATCGCCGGCGGCACCGTCCCGGCCGGCGGCGCGGTCGTGGCCTGGATCGGCTCGGGCAACCGGGACGCCTCCGTCTTCCCCGATCCGCACGCCTTCGACATCACCCGGGCCGGCGCCAAACGCCACGGCGCCTTCGGCTTCGGACCGCACTTCTGCATCGGCGCCCCCCTCGCCCGGATGACCCTGCGTGTCTTCTTCGAGGAACTGCTCGCACGCTTCGAATCCCTCGAACCGGCCGGTGAACCGCAGCACCTGCGGTCGTACTTCATCGCCGGAATGACCCACCTGCCCCTCGTCGGCAAGAAACGGCGGACCCCATGACCTCCGGCACCCCCACCGCCGCGCCCGCGGGCACCGCCGCCACCTCGCCGTGGTTCGTCCGGCCGCCCTCCGCGGACGCCGCCGCCCGGCTGTTCTGCTTCCCCTTCTCCGGGTCCGGGGCCTCGGCCTTCAGCGCCTGGCCCGCCGCGATCGAGGGCGCCGAGGTCTGCCCGGTGCAGTTCCCCGGCCGCGAGAACCGGCTGGCGCACCCCCACTACGGCACCTACGAGGAGCTTGCCGACAGCCTGGCCGACGCCCTCGCCCCGCACCTCGACCGGCCGTACGCGGTCTTCGCGCACTGCGCGGGGGCGATCCCCGCCTACGAGACCGTGCTGCGCCTCGCCGAGCGCGGCCTGCCCGGCCCGCGGTGCCTGTTCGTGTCGGGCCAGCCCGCCCCGCACGACGCCGCCCGCGACCGGATGCTCGGCCTGACCGAGCCGCAACTGCGCGCCGAACTGGAGTCGTTCGTGCGCGGCCGCGGGCTCGAACCCCGCCCCGACATGATCGACCTGGGCATGTTCGTCCTGCTCCGCGACCACGCCGCCGCCGGCGCCTACCGGCGGACCGAGGCGGCCCCGGTGGACTGCCCCGTCGTCGTCCTGCACTGGCGCGACGACACCGACGTGAGCGCCGAGGACCTGCAGGGGTGGCGCCGGTACGCGGACCGGGTCGAGTTCCGGGTGGTCGGCGGCGGCCACTACGGCTTCATGGACGCGCCCGGGGACCTGCTGGCCGCGCTGTCCCCGTCCTCCTGGCGCTGACCCCAGCGGCCGTCCGTCCACCCCCGTCCCAGCGATCTGCCGAGAGAACCGGAAGGGAACGTCTATGAGTGGCGCAGCCGCCGACATCGCCGTCGTCGGGATGTCGTGCCGGTTCCCCGGCGTGAACGGCCCGGGCGCGTTCTGGCGCCTCCTGCTCGACGGGGAGTCGACCGTCGGCGCCTTCCCGGCCTCCCGGCCGGCCGGACCCGGCCGCGGCTCCCACCCGGACGCGGCCGTCCTGGAGCGGGGCTCCTTCCTCGACTCCATCGACGGGTTCGACGCCGCCTTCTTCGGCACCGGACCGGCCGAGGCCGCCGCCATGGACCCGGTGCAGCGGCTCGGGCTGGAGCTCGCCTGGGAGGCCGTCGAGGACGCCGGCATCCCGGCGGACACCCTCGCCGGCCGCGAGATCGACGTCGTGGTCGGCACCGCCCCGTCCGGGTACGACCTGCTGCGCAGGCTCTCCGGCAGCGACCGGGACGACCACTACGCCGCCCTCGGCGCCAACGGGGCGATGATCGCGAACCGGATCTCCGCCCTGTTCGACGTCCGCGGCATGAGCTACTGCGCGGACTCGGGCCAGTCCTCCTCCCTGGTGGCGCTGGCCCTGGCCTGTGAACGGATCCGCGCCGGCGCCGTCGACGCGGCCCTCGCCGGCGGCGTCCACCTGATCGCCGACCCGGAGGCGGGAGCGGCCCTCGCCAACCTGGGCGCCCTCTCGCCCGACGGCCGCTGCTTCACCTTCGACGCCCGGGCCAACGGCTTCGCCCGCGGCGAGGGCGGGGCGTTCGTGCTGCTCAAGCGGCTCGACCTCGCCCTGGCCGACGGCGACCACGTCTACGCCGTGGTCCGCGGCTGGGGGGTCGGCAGCGGCGGTGCCTCCACCAAGATGCCCGACCCCAGCCCCGCCGGGCAGGCCGCCGCGGTCCGGGCCGCCCTCGCCCGCGCGGACGTCCCCTTCGACACCGTCGACTACGTCGAGGCCCACGGCACCGGCACCCGCATGGGCGACCCGGCCGAGGCGGCCGGCCTGCGCGAGGTGTTCCGGGAGTCGGGCCGCAGCCGCCCCCTGGTGATCGGCTCGGTGAAGACGAACGTCGGCCACCTGGAGCCGGCCGCCGGGATCACCGGCTTCGTGAAGGCGGCCCTCTGCCTGGACCGCGCCCATCTGGTGCCCAGCCTGGGCTTCCGCTCCCCGAACCCCGCCATCGAGGACTTCCACGAGCACTTCGAGGTGCTGGGGGCCGCCCGCCCCTGGCCGGACGTTCCCGGCCGGCCGCGCCGGGCGGGGGTATCGGCGTTCGGCATGGGCGGCACCAACGCCCACGTGATCCTGGAACAGGCGCCCGAGGTCCCCGCGTCCCGGGTCCCGGTGCCCCGGGTTCCGGCGCCGCCGCGCCCGGCCGCCGACGGGGCCCCGGCCTCCCGCGTGCTGCCGTGGGTGCTCTCCGCCCGCTCGGAGCCCGCGCTGCGGGAACAGGCGGCCCGGCTGCGGGACCTCGTGGCCGCGGACCCCTCGCTCTCCCCGGCCGACGTCGGCCACTCCCTTGCCGCGACGCGGACCCGGTTCGAGCACCGGGCGGTGGTCCTGGGCGCCGGCCGGAGCGAGGCCCTGGAAGCCCTCGGCCTGTTCGCGGCGGGCGGCGACCCGGCGCGCGTGGTGCGCGGGACGGCCGGGCGGCCGGCGGGCCCGGTGGTCTTCGTCTTCCCCGGCCAGGGCTCGCAGTGGCAGGGCATGGGCGCACGGCTCTACGAGGAGTCGGAGGTCTTCGCGCACTCGGTCGACGCCTGCGCGAAGGCCCTGGCACCGCACGTGGACTGGTCGCTGGTGGACCTGCTGACCGGAGCGGAGCCGGCCGCCCTGCTGGAGCGGATCGAGGTCGTCCAGCCGGCGCTGTTCGCCATGCTGGTGTCCCTGGCCCGGGTGTGGGGCTCGCTGGGCGTGACCCCCGACGCGGTCATCGGCCACTCCCAGGGCGAGATCGCCGCCGCCCACGTGGCGGGCGCCCTGACGCTGGAGGACGCGGCCCGCATCGTGGCCCTGCGCTCCCGGCTGCTCTCCGAGGTCGCGGGGCAGGGCGCCATGGCCGGCCTCCTGCTGCCCGAAGGCCGGGTGCGGGAGCTGCTGGGGCGGTGGGGCGGCCGGCTCGGGATCGCCGCCGTCAACGGCCCCAACTCCACCACCGTCTCGGGTGAGACCGAGGCCGTCCGGGAACTGGTCGCGGCCTGCGAGGCCGAGGGCGTCCGAGCCCGCCTGATCAAGTCCACCGTGCCCGGCCACTCGCCGCTGCTGGACCGGTTCGAGGCGGAGCTGACGCGGGGACTGGGCCGGATCACCCCGCTGCCCGCGACCGCGGCGATCCACTCCACCGTCACCGGCGGCCCCGTGGATCCGGCGGAGCTGGACGCCGCCTACTGGTTCCGCAACCTGCGGCGGACCGTCCGGTTCGAGGCCGCCACCCAGAGCCTGCTCGCACGGGGGCACGACACCTTCGTCGAGATCAGCCCGCACCCCGTCCTCCAGGTGGCGGTCGAGGAGACCGCCGACGCGCTGGGGGCCTCACCGGTCGTGGTCGGCACCCTGAACAAGCACGACGGGAGCACCGGCAAGGTCCTGGAGTCCCTGGCCCACCTGCACGTACGGGGCGTCCCGGCCGACTGGGAGGCGGTGTTCGCCGCCGGCCGGCCGCGCCGGATCGCCCTGCCGACCTACCCCTTCCGGCGGCGGCCGTACTGGCTCACCGCGCCCGGGGAGGAGGCCGGCGCCGACGGATCCGGCGCGGGCGCCGCGGCGGCGGCGGAGCTGGGCACGGAAGCGGCGGTGCTCGCGCTGGTGTGCGCCGAGGCGGCGGCCCTGCTGAGCGCCGCCCGGGGCACGGACCTGACGGGCGCCGCACTCGCCGCGCGGGCGGCGCAGCCCTTCAAGGACCTGGGGCTGGAATCCGCGACGGCGGTGGCCCTGCGCAACCGGCTCGCGGCCGCGGCCGGCGTACGGCTCCCGGCCACCGTCGCCTTCACCCACCCGACCCCCCGCGACCTCGCCCGCCACCTGTTCTCCCTCCTCGCACCCGAACCGCCCGCGACGGGGCCGGAGTCCGGGGAGGAGCCCCGGCAGCCCGAGGAACCCGAGGGCGTGGCGGCGGCGGAGAAAGCGGGCCCGGACGGCCTCGGCGACGACGACCTGTACGAGCTGATCGACCGCGGCTACGTGTAGCCGCTCCTGTACTGCTGAGCAACGGTTTGGGGGAGGCCCTGGTGGAGGATGTCGACAAGCTCCGGTCCTACTTGCGACGCGCCGTCGGTGACGCGCGCGAGCTGCGCGAGCGGGTGCGCGAGCTGGAGGAGTCTGCCCGCGAGCCCATCGCGGTCGTGGGCGTGGGCTGCCGCTTCCCCGGCGGGGCGGCCTCCCCCGAAGCGCTCTGGGAGCTCGTCCGCGACGGCGTGGACGCGATGGGGGAGTTCCCCCGGGACCGCGGCTGGGACCTGGAGGCGCTGTACGCCGAGGACCCCGGCGCGCCGGGCACGACGTACGCGCGCGCGGGCGGCTTCCTGCCCGGCCTCGCCGAGTTCGACGCGCCGTTCTTCGGCATCAGCCCGCGCGAGGCCCTGGCGATGGACCCCCAGCAGCGGCTGATGCTGGAGACCTCGTGGGAGGCGCTCGAACGGGCCGGCATCGACCCCGCCGGACTGCGGGGTTCGGCCACCGGGGTGTTCACCGGGATCTACTCCGTCGACTACGGCCCCCGGATGGGCGGTGCGGCGGCCGGCGAGGTGGAGGGCTACGCCCTCGCGGGGACCTACACCAGCGTGGCCTCGGGCCGGGTGGCGTACGTCCTGGGCCTGGAGGGCCCCGCGGTGTCGACCGACACCGCCTGCTCCTCCTCCCTCGTCGCCGTCCACCAGGCCGTGCGCTCCCTGCGTTCCGGGGAGTGCTCCCTCGCGCTGGCCGGCGGGGTGTCCGCCATGCCCACGCCGGGCGTGCTCGTGGAACTCGGCCGCCAGCGGGGCCTGTCGGCCGACGGCCGGTGCAAGGCGTTCGCGGACGCGGCCGACGGCACCGGCTTCTCCGAGGGCGCGGGCGTGCTCGTCCTCGAACGCCTCTCGGACGCGCGGCGGGCCGGGCGCCGGATCCTGGCGGTGATCCGCGGCTCCGCGGTCAACCAGGACGGGGCGTCCAACGGGCTGACCGCCCCCAACGGGCTCGCGCAGGAGCGGGTCGTGCGCGCGGCCCTGGCCGACGCCGGCCTGACGGCCGCCGACGTGGACGCGGTGGAGGCGCACGGGACCGGCACGACGCTGGGCGACCCCCTGGAGGCGGAGGCCCTGATCGCAGCCTACGGACAGGACCGGGAGCCGGGCCGCCCGCTGTGGCTGGGGTCGCTGAAGTCGAACATCGGCCACACCCAGGCCGCCGCGGGCGTCGGCGGGATGATCAAGATGATCATGGCGATGCGGCACGGGATGCTGCCCCGGACCCTGCACGTGGACCGGCCCTCGCGGCACGTGGACTGGCCGGCCGGCGCCGTCGAACTCCTCACCGAGGCCCGCCCCTGGCACACCGCCGGGGGACGGCCCCGCCGGGCCGGGGTGTCCGCGTTCGGGATCAGCGGTACCAACGCCCACCTGATCCTGGAGCAGGCCCCCGAGGAGGAGGCCGGGCCCGGGACCCCGCAACGCCCGGCCGCCGCCCCGGCGTCCGTGCCCTGGGTGCTGTCCGCCCGGTCGCCCGAGGCGCTGCGGGAACAGGCGCTGCGGCTGCGCGAGCACCTGGCCGCACACCCGGAGCTGACGGCCGCCGGCGTGGGACACGCCCTGGCCGCCACCCGCTCGCTGTTCGACCACCGCCAGGTGCTCGTCGGCGCCGACCGCGACGCCCTCCTCGCCGCCCTCACGGCCGCCGCGGCCGGCGACGGCGACGGCGGCGCGGTGTCCGGCGTCGCCGGGCCCGCCGGCCGGACGGTGTTCGTCTTCCCCGGCCAGGGCTCCCAGTGGGTCGGCATGGGCCGCGAACTGTGGGAATCCTCCCCGGTGTTCGCCCGCCGGATGCGCGAGTGCGCCGACGCGCTGGCCCCGTACGTCGACTGGTCCCTGCCCGACGTCCTCGGGGACGAGGCGGCCCTGCAGCGGGTGGACGTCGTCCAGCCCGTGCTGTGGGCCGTGATGGTCTCGCTGGCCGAGGTGTGGCGCTCGTACGGGGTGCTGCCCGACGCCGTGGTGGGCCACTCGCAGGGGGAGATCGCCGCCGCCTGCGTGGCGGGCGCCCTCTCGGTGGAGGACGCCGCCAAGGTGGTGGCGCTGCGCTCCCGCGCGATCCTGGCCCTGTCCGGGCGCGGCGGGATGGTCTCCGTCGAACTCCCGGCCGAGGCCGTGCGCGCCCGCCTCACCGACGGGCTGTCGGTCGCGGCCGTCAACGGGCCCTCGTCCGCGGTGGTCTCCGGCGACGCGGCCGAACTGGACGCGCTGCTCGCCGCCTGCGAGGGCGACGGGATCCGCGCCCGCCGCGTCCCGGTCGACTACGCCTCCCACAGCGCGCACGTGGAGGAGATCCGCGGGGAACTCGGGCGGCTGCTGGAGGGACTGCGGCCGCGCACCGCGCAGGTGCCCTTCTTCTCCACGGTCACCGCCGGATGGCTGGACACCACCCGCCTGGACGCCGGCTACTGGTACACCAACCTGCGCCGGACGGTCCGCTTCGAGGAGGCGGTCCGGGCCCTGGCCGGCGAGGGCTTCCGCTTCTTCGTCGAGGCCTCCGCCCACCCGGTGCTGACGGTCGGTCTGGAGCAGACCCTCGACGACGCGGGCGCCGACGCCCTCGCCGTCACCACCCTGCGCCGCGGCGACGGCGGCCTCGCCCGCTTCCACCGGTCGGCCGCCGAGGCCTTCGTCGCCGGAGCCCCGGTGACCTGGCGCAGCGCCTTCCCCGACCGGGAGGGCCCGTGGACCGAACTGCCCACGTACGCCTTCCAGCGGCAGCGCTACTGGCTGGACGCCCCGGCCGAGACCACCGCCGCCGCCACCTCCGACCACCCGCTGCTCGACGCCGTCATCGAACTGCCCGCAGACCTCGACACCGGCACCGGCACCGGCACCGGCAGCGGCGGCGTGGCGGGCAGTGGGCGGCTGTCCCTCGCCCGCCACCCCTGGCTCGCCGACCACGTGGTCCACGGCGCCGTCCTGGTGCCCGCCGCGGTCCTGCTGGAACTGGCGCTCTGGGCGGCGCACCGCGCGGGCGGCGCCGCCGTCGGCGCACTCACCCTGGAGAGCCCGCTGGTCCTGCCCCGCACGGGCGAGCGCGAGCTCCGTGTGACCGTCGACGCCCGGGGCGCGATCGGCGTCCACTCCCGGGGCGAGGGCGAAGCCGGCTGGACGCGCCACGCCTGCGGCGCCGTTGAGAACGACCCCGCACCCGGCCGCCTCGACGGCGCGTCCGCCGCCTGGCCCCCCGCCGGGGCGGCCGCCGTCCCCGTCGAGGAGGAGTACTCCCGGCTGGCCGCTCTCGGAATCCACCACGGCCCCCTGTTCCGCGGCCTGCGCGCCGCATGGCGCGCCGAGGACGCCCTCTACGCGGAGGTGGAGCTGCCCGCCGCCGACGGCGCGGGCGGCCGCTACCGCCTCCACCCGGCGCTGCTGCACGCCGCGCTGCTCCCGGCCGGCCCCGCCGGGATCGTCGACGGCTCCCGTCCCGTGGCCTGGCTGCCCCTGAGCTGCACGGGCCTGCGCGCCGGCCGTGCCGAATCCGGTCCCGGCGCACTGCGCGTACGGCTGGCCCCGGCCGGGGAGAACACCCTCTCCCTGACCCTCGCGGACGCCACCGGAACCCCCCTCGGCGGCATCGACGCGCTGACCCTGGCGCCCGCGGACGCCGCGGAACTGACCGCGCTGGGCTTCGACCGGCAGGACTCCCTGTTCCGGGTGGACTGGACCCCCCTCGCGCTCCCCTCCGCCCCGGACCGGTACGCGGTGCTGGGCGCCCCCGACGGGATCCCCGCCGCCCCGGCGGACGGCGCAGAGGCCCACACCGGCCTGGACGCACTCGCCGCCTCCGGCGCCCCGGTGCCCCCCGTCGTCATCGCGGGCACCGGAACCGGCACCGACACGGCCACCGCCACCACCGGCGGACCGGACCCGGCCGCGGCCGACACCCCCGCCCGCGTCGCACGGACCCTCCACCACCTGCTGGGCCGCACCCGGGACTGGCTCACCGACGACCGGTTCGCCGGCTCCCGCCTGGTCCTCGTCACCCGGAACGCGACCGGTGACGGCCCGGAGGCCCCCACCGACCCCGCCGCGGCCGCCGTCTGGGGCTTCGTCCGCACCGCGCAGACCGAGAACCCCGGCCGCTTCACGCTCGTGGACACCGACGGCACGCCCGCCTCCCTGGCCCGCGTCCCGCAGGCGGCCGCCTCCGGCGCGCCGCAGATCCGGATCCGGGCCGGCGAGGCCGCCGCTGCGGCGCTGGCCCGCACCCCCGCCTCCGGCGGCCCGGACGGCGTCCCCGCCCTCGGATCCGGCACCGTACTGATCACGGGAGGCACCGGCGGCCTGGGCGCGAAGCTGGCCCGGCACCTCGTCGAACGGCACGGCGTGCGCCGGCTGCTCCTGGCCGGCCGACGGGGCCCGCAGAGCCCGGCGGCGGCCGGGCTGCGCGAGGAACTGGCCGCGGCCGGAGCCCACGTCGAGGTCGCGGCCTGCGACGTCGCCGACCGCGAGGCCGTCGCCCGGCTCCTCGCCGCCGTGCCTTCCGAGCACCCGCTGACCGCCGTCGTCCACTGTGCCGGGACACTGGCCGACGGGGTCGTGGAGGCGCTGACCGGGGACCGGCTGGACACCGTCCTCGCACCGAAGGTGCACGGCGCCTGGCACCTGCACGAGCTGACCCGCCACCTGGACCTGTCCGCCTTCGTGCTGTTCTCCTCGGTCGCGGGCGTGCTCGGGACGGCCGGACAGGCCAACTACGCGGCGGCCAACGGGTTCCTCGACGGCCTCGCGCGGGCCCGCCGGGCCGAAGGGCTGCCCGCCACCTCCCTGTGCTGGGGTTTCTGGGCCGACCGCAGCGAGATGGTCGCCGGCCTCGCCGACACCGACGTCGAACGGCTGCGGCGCCAGGGCGTGCTGCCGCTGGCCTCGCGGGACGGGCTCGCCCTCTTCGACCTGGCCCTCGCGCTGGACGAGCCGGTCCTGGTCCCGGCCCGGCTGGACCCGGCGGCCCCCGGCGCGGCCTCGCCCCTGCTCGCCGGCCTCACCGCGGCCCCCGCCGCCCCCGGCGCCCCGGCGGCCGCGGAACACACCGGCCCGGACCTGGCACAGCGGCTGGCGACGCTGGCGCCGGACGAGGCGCAGGCGCTGCTCCTCGACGCGGTCCGCACCCAGACCGCCCTCGTCCTCGGCCACCGGGACACCGCCAGGATCGGCCCGGCCGCGGCGTTCAAGACGCTCGGGATCGACTCGCTCACGGCGCTGGAACTGCGCAACAAGCTGTCGGCGGTCACCGGCCTGAAGCTGCCCGCCACGCTCGTCTTCGACCACCCCAACCCGGCCGCCCTCGCGGGGTTCCTGCACGCGGGCCTCACCACCGGCCCCGCGGGCGACGCGGCCCCGCCGTCCCCGGCCGGCTCCCTGGCCAGGGAGATCGAACAACTGGGCGCCCGGCTGGAGGAGGCCTTCCTGCGGCTCGACGCCGACGACCGGACCACCCTTTCCACTCTGCTCGGCGAACTGCAGGGCCGAGTCCGCGCGATGGCGGGCGCCGGGGCACCGGTCGCCATCGTCGACCAGATCACATCCGCCTCAGCGGGGGAGCTCCTCCGGCTGCTGGACCAAGAGCTCGGCTAGGGGAGAGCGATGACGAACGACAACGGCGCCGAGGTCCTGGAATACCTCAGGCGGACCTCGATCGAGCTGATCGAGACCCGCAAACGCCTCCAGGAGCTGACGGACGCCGCCGCCGAACCCATCGCGGTGGTGGGCGTCGCCTGCCGCTATCCGGGCGGCGCAGGATCCCCGGAGGACCTGTGGGAGCTGGTGCGGACGGGCGCGGACACCGTCTCGGAGTTCCCGCGGGACCGCCACTGGGACCTGGAAGGGCTCTACGACCCGGACCCCGACCGGCCCGGCACCTGCTCCACCCGCTCGGGCGGGTTCCTCGACGGCGCCGGGGACTTCGACGCCGAGTTCTTCGAGATCAACCCCCGCGAGGCGCTGGCCGCCGACCCGCAGCAGCGGCTCCTCCTGGAGACCTCGTGGGAGGCCCTGGAACGGGCCGGCATCGACCCGCACACCCTGCGCGGCAGCGCCACCGGCGTCTTCGCGGGCCTCGCCTACTTCGGCTACGGCAACCACCACTTCACCCCCGAGGCCATCTCGGGCTACGCGCAGACCGGCTCCCTGCTCAGCGTGGCGTCCGGCCGGGTGTCGTACGCGCTGGGCCTGGAGGGCCCGGCCGTCTCCACCGACACCGCCTGCTCCTCCTCGCTGGTGACGGTGCACCAGGCCGTGCAGTCGCTGCGGCAGGGCGAATGCGGCCTGGCCCTGGCCGGCGGGGTCACCGTCATGGCCACTCCCCAGGTGTTCCGGGAGTTCGCCCGCCAGCGCGGCCTGTCGGCCGACGGCCGGTGCAAGGCGTTCGCCGACGCGGCCGACGGCACCGGCTTCGCCGAGGGCGTCGGCATGCTGGTCCTGGAGCGGCTTTCCGACGCCCGTCGCAACGGGCGCCGCATCTGGGCGGTCATCCGCGGCTCCGCCGTCAACCAGGACGGCGCCTCCAACGGGCTGACCGCCCCCAGCGGCCCCGCCCAGCAGCGGGTGATCCGGGCCGCGCTGGCCAACGCCCGCGTCCAGGCCGGGGACATCGACGTCGTGGAGGCGCACGGCACCGGCACCACCCTCGGCGACCCCATCGAGGCGCAGGCCCTGCTCGCCACCTACGGGCAGGAGCGGGAGCCCGGCAGCCCGCTGTGGCTGGGCTCGCTGAAGTCGAACATCGGCCACACCCAGGCCGCCGCCGGCGTCGGCGGCATCATCAAGATGATCATGGCGATGCGGCACGGGATCATGCCCAGGACCCTGCACGTGGACCGCCCCTCGACCCACGTGGACTGGTCGGCCGGCGCCGTCGAACTGCTCACCGAGGCCCGGGAGTGGACCACGGCGCCCGGCCGTCCCCGGCGGGCCGGGGTGTCCAGCTTCGGCGCCAGCGGCACCAACGCCCACCTGATCCTGGAGCAGGCACCCGAGGAGGAGGCCGCCCCCGGGACCGCCCCGGGCAACGCCCCCGAGTCCGCCCCCGGGTCCGACGTCCTGGGCGCGGCCGGTCCGCTGCCCTGGGTGCTGTCGGCCCGCTCGGAGCAGGCCCTGCGGGCCCAGGCCGAGCGGCTGCGCGCCTTCGCCGCCGCCGACCCCGACGCCGACCTCGCGGGCATCGCCGCCTCCCTGGTGTCGGGCCGGGCACGGTTCGAGCACCGCGCCGTCGTCCTCGGCCACGGCCGTGACGCGCTGCTCGACGGCCTCGCCTCCCTCGCCGGGGGCGCGGAGAGCCCCGCCGTGGTCCGCGGCACGGCCGCCGAATCCGGCGGCACCGCCTTCCTGTTCCCCGGGCAGGGGGCGCAGTGGACCGGCGTGGCCCGCGAACTGTGCGCGGCGTTCCCCGTGTTCGCCCGGACCCTCGACGAGGTCTGCGCCCGCTTCGACACCCACCTCCCCTTCGCCCTGCGGCCCCTGCTCCTCGCCGACGAGCCCGAGGGCGCCGACCGCACCGACGTCATGCAGCCCGCCCTCTTCGCCCTCCAGGTCGCCCTCTACCGGACCCTGACCCGGTACGGCCCGCGCCCGGACCGCCTGATCGGCCACTCCGTCGGCGAGATCGCCGCCGCCCACGTGGCCGGGGCGCTCGACCTGGACACCGCGACCCGGCTCGTGGCCGCCCGCGGCCGCACCATGCAGGCCGTCACCGAACGCGGCGCCATGCTGGCCGTCCGCGCCCCGCAGGCCGAGGTGGAGCGGCTGCTCGACGGGTGCGCCCGCGTCGGGATCGCCGCCGTCAACGGCCCCGAGTCGGTGGTGGTGTCCGGACTGCGCGAGGAGGTCCACGCCCTGCGCGACCGGCTCCTCGCCGAGGGCCGCTCCGCGAAGCTCCTCCCGGTCGACCACGCCTTCCACTCCCCGCTGATGGACCCGGTCCTGGAGGAGTTCGCGGCGGCCCTCCCGGCCTTCCCCGACGCCGACGCCGACGGCGGACCGGCGGTCCCGGTCGTCTCCACCCTCCTGGGCCGCGAGGCCACCCTCCGGGAACTGCGGTCGCCCGCCCACTGGGTCGACCACGTCCGCGCGCCCGTGCGCTTCCACGAGGCCGTGGAACGGGCCCGCGCCGCCGGGGCGGACGTCTTCCTCGAAGTGGGCCCCGGCCCGACCCTGGCGGGCCTCACCAAGGACGCCTTCGCCGCCGGGGGAGTGGACGCGCTGGTCGTGGCCTCCGCGCGGCGCGGCCGCGGCCCGGCGGAGGGCCTGGCCGGGGCGCTGGCCGCCCTGCACGTCCGGGGCGCCGCCGTGGACTGGGCCGCCCTCACCGGCACCCGCCCGCACGTGGACCTCCCCACGTACGCCTTCCAGCGGCAGCGCTACTGGCTGGACTTCCTGGCCGGGGCCGCCCCGGCGGACGTGGCCTCCGCCGGCCTGTCGGACCCCGGCCACCCCCTGCTGGGCGCCGTGGTGGACCACCCCGGCACCGGCGAGACCGTCTTCACCGGCCTGTGGTCCCTGCGCACCCACGGCTGGCTCGCCGACCACGCGGTGTTCGGCTCGGCCGTCGTCCCGGCGACCGCCTACCTGGACCTGGCCCTGTCGGCGGGCGCGCACGCCGGCTGCCCCGCGGTCGCCGAACTCTCCCTGGAAGTCCCCCTGGTCCTGCCCGACGAGGGCGAGGTGCAGGTGCGGGTCGTCGTCGGCGCGGCCGACGGGACGGGACACCGCTCCCTGGACGTGTACGCGCGCCCCGCCGGGGACGGCGCGGCCGACGGCGGCTGGACCCGCCACGCCCTGGGCACCCTGGCACCGCACGAAGCGGCACCGGCGCCCGGCCCGGACGGGGGCGGCCGGGACGTGGCCGGCCGGGACGCGGCCGGCCGGCCCCTGTCCGTCTGGCCCCCGGCCGGCGCCGAACGGCTCCCCTTCGACGGCCTCTACGACTCCCTCGCCGACCGCGGCTTCGACTACGGCCCGGCCTTCCGCGGACTGCGCGAGGTCTGGCGGCGCGGCCAGGACCTCTTCGCCCTCGCCACCCTCCCCGAGGAGGCCGCCGGGGGCGCCTTCGCCCTGCACCCGGCGCTCACCGACACCGTCCTGCACGCCGTCGTCGCCGGCGGGGTCATCACGGTCACCGACGAGCAGGGCTGGATGCCGTTCTCCTGGTCCGGCGCGACCCTCACCGGGCCGTGCGGCCCGACCGTCCGGGTCCGCCTCACCCCCGCCGGCGAAGGGACCGTCTCGCTCACGGTCGCCGACGAACAGGGCCGCGAGCGCGCCCGCGTGGAGGCGCTGACCTTCCGCCCGGCCACCGCCGAGCAGGTGCGCGCCGCCCGCGGCGGCCCGCAGCACCCGCTGTACGCGGTGGAGTGGCGTCCGGTCCCAGCCGCCCCGCAGGACGGCGCGCCCGGCCCGTGGGCCGTGCTCGGCTCCCGGGACGGCCGGGCCGCCCGGCTCGTCGCGGCGGGCGACGGCGCGGCCGCCCTCCACACCTCCCTCGGCGAACTCCCCGCCGACCCGAACACCCCGGGCCACCTGGTGTTCTGCCTGGACGACCAGCACGGCGCGGGCGAAGACGTCCTCGCCTCCACCGCCGCCGCCGGCGCACGCGTACTGGGCCTGCTCCAGGCGTTCCTCGCCGACGAACGGCTCGCCGCGACCACCCTGGTGGTCCTCACCCGCCAGGCCTTGGCCACCGCTGCCGGCGAGGACGTCGGCAGCCTCCCCGGCGCCTCCGTGTGGGGCCTGGTCCGCTCCGCCCAGACCGAGCACCCCGGCAGGTTCCGCCTCGTCGACACCGACGACGCCGACACCTCCTGGGCCGCCCTCCCCGGCGCCCTGCGCCTGCCCGACGAGCAGCTGGCGGTCCGCGACGGCGCGTACCTCGTCCCCCGGCTGGCGCCGGCCCCGCCCGCGGACGGACGCCTCGAACCGCCGTCGGACGGCCCCCACCGGCTGGGCATCCCGCAGCGGGGCACACTGGAGAACCTCACCTGGGTGCCCTGCCCCGAGGCCGAGGCGCCCCTGGAGAGCGGACAGGTCCGCATCGCCGTCCAGGCGGCGGGCCTCAACTTCCGCGACGTCACGATCGCCCTGGGCCTCATCGACCGGACGGCCTTCGACGCCGGGCTCGGCAGCGAGGGCTCCGGCGTGGTCCTGGAGACGGCGCCCGACGTGACCGCCTTCCGGCCCGGCGACCGGGTGACCGGCATCTTCCCCGGCGCCTTCGCCCGGGTGGCCGTGGCCGACCACCGCCTGCTGGCGGCGGTCCCCGACGGATGGAACCACGCCGAGGCGGCGTCCGTACCCAGCACCTTCCTCACCGCCTACTACGCCCTCTTCCACGTGATGCGGCTGAAGAAGGGCCAGCGCATCCTCATCCACGCCGCGGCCGGCGGCGTCGGCACGGCCGCCGTCCAGCTGGCCCGGCACGTCGGCGCCGAGGTCTACGCGACCGCGAGCCCCGCCAAATGGCCCGCCCTGCGCGCCCAGGGCCTGGACGACGCCCACCTGGCGTCCTCGCGCGACCTGCACTTCGTACAGAAGTTCCTCGACTCCACCGGCGGCCGCGGGGTCGACGTGGTCCTGAACTCCCTCGCGCACACCTTCGTCGACGCCTCGCTGCAACTCCTCCCGCACGGCGGCGACTTCATAGAGATGGGCAAGACGGACATCCGCGAGCCCGGGCAGGTCGCCGCCGACCACCCCGGGGTCCGCTACCAGGCCTTCGACCTCTACGGCTCGGCCGGCCCGGACGCGCTCCAGGAGATGTTCCGCGAGGTCATGGCCCTGTTCGCCGACGGCCGGATACGGCTCGGCCCGGTCGCCGTGCGCCACGTCCGCGACGCGCGCGCGGCCTTCCGCGAGATGAGCCAGGGCCGCCACACCGGCAAGCTGGTCCTCGAACTCGGCGACGGCTTCGGCGGCGGCACCGTACTGGTCACCGGCGGGACCGGCGGCGTGGGCTCGCTCGTGGCCCGGCACCTGGCCGCGGAACACGGCGTCCGGAGCCTGCTGCTGGCCAGCCGCCGGGGCCCGGCGGCCGACGGGGTGCCCGAACTGGTCGCGGAGCTGGAGGCGGCGGGCGCCGCCGTCCGGGTCGTGGCCTGCGACGTCGCCGACCGGGACGCCGTGGCCGCGCTGCTCGCCGACATGCCGGCCGGGTACCCGCTGACCGCGGTGGTCCACGCGGCGGGCGTACTGGCGGACGGCACCCTCGCGTCGCTGACCGCCGACGGCCTGCGCGAGGTGCTGCGCGCCAAGGCCGGCGGTGCGCTCCACCTGCACGAACTGACCCGGGACCACACCCTGTCGGCGTTCCTCCCGTTCTCCGCCCTCGCCGGCACGCTCGGCACCGCCGGCCAGGCCAACTACGCCGCCGCGAACGCCTTCCTGGACGCCCTGGCCACGCGCCGCAGGGCCGCCGGGCTGCCCGCCACCTCCCTGGCCTGGGGCTGGTGGGAACAGAGCAGCGCGATGACCGAGGGCCTGGACCGGGCCGACCTCACCCGGCTCCGGCGGATGGGCATCGCCCCGATGCCCACCCCCGAGGCCCTCGCCCTGTTCGACGCGGCGTGCGCGCGGGGCGAGGCGGTCCTCGTCCCGGCCCGGGTCGACCTCGCGGGCCTGCGGAGCAGGCCCGCCGGGGAACTGCCGCCGCTGCTGCGCGGCCTCGCCGAAACCGGACGTCCGCGCCGGGGCGGGACGGGCACCGCCCAGGACGCCGGCCCCTCCGGCCTGCCCGCGGGCCTGGCGGCCCTGCCGGCCGAAGAGGCGCGGACGGCTGTCCTGGACTGGCTGCGCGACCAGGCCGCCGTCGTCCTCGGCCACCCGGCCGGAACCTCCGTCGACGCCGACCAGCCCTTCACCCAGCTCGGCTTCGACTCGCTGACCGCCGTCGAACTGTGCAACCGCCTGGCCGCCGCGACCGGGCTGCGCCTGCCCTCCACCCTCGTCTTCAGCTACCCCACCCCGGGCGAACTGGCCGGACACCTCCTCGGCCTGCTGACCCCCGCGGCGCCCGAGGACGCCGGCGCCGGCGCGGCCGCGTCACCGGAGCGGGACGCGGAGGTCCGGGAGGTGCTGCGGACCGTCTCGGTCGACGCGCTGCGCAGGGCGGGCCTCCTGGAGGCCGTCCTCGCCTGCGCGGCCCCCTCCGGGCCGGAGGCCGCACCCGGGGCGGCGCAGGAGGCCGCCGCCGCGGAGGACGCCGGCCCGCGGGAACTCGCGGGCATGGACCTGGACGCGCTGCTCGACCTGGCCCTCGATGAGAAGAGGTAGTGACATGACCAACGCCGAGGACCGGACGGCGGAGGGCTCGGACCGGGTCCAGCGGGCGCTGCGCACCCTGCTGGAGGAGCGCGAACGCCTCCGGCAGGAGAACGACGCCCTCAGGGCAGGCCGGGGCGAACCCGTCGCCGTGGTCGCCATGGCCTGCCGCTACCCGGGGGGCGTGTCCTCGCCCGAGGAGCTGTGGGAGGTGGTCCGCGAGGGCCGCGACGTCGTGGACGCCTTCCCCGCCGACCGCGGCTGGCGCGACGTGTACGACCCGGACCCCGCCGCCCCCGGCAGCGCCCACGTCCGCCACGGCGGGTTCCTGGCCGACCCGGCCGGCTTCGACGCCGAGTTCTTCGGCATCAGCCCCCGCGAGGCCCTTGCCACCGACCCGCAGCAGCGGCTGCTCCTGGAGACCTCCTGGGAGGCCTTCGAACGGGCCGGCATCGTCCCCGCCGACGTCCGCGGCACCGACGTCGGGGTCTTCACCGGGGTGAGCTCCACCGAGTACGGGTGGCGCTTCCTGGAGGCGGGCCAGAGCGAACTGGAGGGCTACCTGCTGTACGGCAGCTCGCTGAGCGTCGCCTCCGGACGGGTGGCGTACGAACTGGGCCTGACCGGGCCGGCGGTGTCCCTGGACACCGCGTGCTCGTCCTCGCTGGTGGCCCTGCACATGGCGGCGCAGTCGCTGCGCGCGGGGGAGTGCTCGCTCGCGCTGGCGGGCGGGGCGCTGGTGATGTCCTCGCCCGCGGCCTTCGTGGAGTTCGCCCGTCAGGGCGCGCTCTCGCCCGACGGCCGCTGCAAGGCCTTCGCCTACGGGGCGGACGGCACCGGCTGGGCCGAGGGCGTCGGCGTCCTGCTGCTGGAGCGGCTGTCCGACGCCCGCCGCAACGGCCATCCCGTGCTCGCCCTGCTGCGCGGCTCCGCCGTCAACCAGGACGGCGCCAGCAACGGCCTGACCGCGCCCAACGGCCGCGCCCAGGAGAAGGTGATCCGGCGGGCCCTGGCCAACGCGGGCGTCGCGGCGTCCGAGGTGGACCTGGTCGAGGCGCACGGCACCGGAACCGTCCTGGGCGACCCCATCGAGGCGCAGGCCCTGCTCGCCACCTACGGCCGCGACCGTGACCGGGACCGCCCGCTGTGGCTGGGCTCCCTGAAGTCGAACATGGGCCACGCCCAGGCCGCCGCCGGGGTCGCCGGGGTCATCAAGACCGTGATGGCCCTGCGCCACCGCCACCTGCCGCGCACCCTCCACGTGGGCGAGCCGTCCCGGCACGTGGACTGGTCCTCCGGCGGCGTCGAACTGCTGGTGGAAGGCCGGGAGTGGACCCGGCCGGACGGTCCGCGGCGGGCCGGGGTGTCCTCGTTCGGCGTCAGCGGCACCAACGCCCACGTGATCCTGGAGGAGGCCCCGCACGAGCCGGCGCCGGAGCCCGCCGAAGGCCCGGAGGTCGCCGGCGGACTGCTGCCCTGGATCCTCTCCGGCAAGAGCGCGGCCGCCCTCCAGGGCCAGGCGGCCGCCCTGCGCGCCTTCCTCGCCGCCGATCCGCAGGCCGACCTCGCCGCCGTCGGCGCCTCCCTGGTGGCGCACCGGTCGCGGTTCGAGCACCGCGCGGTGGTGCTGGGGCGCGGCCGCGAAGGGCTGCTGGAGGCGCTGGCCGCGCTGGCCGAGGGCGCCGAGTCCCCCGCGGTGGTGCGCGGGGCGGCCGCCAGGCCCGGCGGAACCGTGTTCGTCTTCCCCGGGCAGGGGTCGCAGTGGGTGGGCATGGGCCGGCAGCTGTACGCCGCCTTCCCGGTCTTCGCCCGGCACCTGGACGCGTGCGCGGACGCCCTGTCCGAGTGGGTCGACTGGTCGCTGCTCGACGTGGTGCGGGGCGCGGCGGGGGCGCCGTCCCTGGACCGGGTGGACGTGGTCCAGCCGGCCCTGTTCGCCATGATGGTCTCCCTGGCCGGCCTGTGGCGCTCCTGGGGCGTGGAACCGGGCGCGGTGGTCGGGCACAGCCAGGGCGAGATCGCCGCCGCCTGCGTGAGCGGCGCGCTGTCCCTGCGCGACGCCGCCCGGATCGTCGCGCTGCGCAGCCGGGCCCTGGTGGACCTGATCGGGCACGGGGGGATGGCGTCGGTCGCCGAGTCCGCGGACGTGGTGGCGGAGCGCATCGCCCCGTGGAACGGCCGGCTGAGCGTCGCCGTCGTCAACGGGCCCCGCTCGGTGGTGGTGTCCGGGGAGCCGGACGCGCTCGACGAGTTCGTCGAGAAGACGAGGGCCGACGGGGTCCAGGCCCGCCGGATCGCGGTGGACTACGCCTCCCACTCCCACCAGGTGGCCCGGGTCCGCGACCAGGTGACCGGCCCGCTCCTCGGAGTGAGCCCGCAGCCCTCGCAGGTCCCCTTCTGCTCCACCCTGTACGGGGAGTTCATCGACACCACGCGGCTGGACGCCGACTACTGGTACAACAACCTGCGCGAAAAGGTACTTTTCGAACCCTCCGTCCGGCGGCTCGCCGAGGACGGCTTCCGGGTCTTCATCGAGATGAGCCCGCACCCCGTGCTGACCGTCCCGGTGCAGGAGATCGTCGAGGACCTGGACGACGCCCTGGTGCTGTCCTCGTCCCGCCGGGACCGCGACGAGGTGGAATCCGTGCTCGGCTCGCTGGCCGGACTCCACGTCCGCGGCGGCTCCGTGGACTGGACCGCCCTGTTCGGGGAGCGCCGGCGGGCGGACCTGCCGACGTACGCCTTCCAGCGCCGGAGGTACTGGCTCGCCTCCGCGCAGCCGTCCGCGGCGCCCGCCGCGGAGGTCCCGGCGGCGGAGCCGGCCGGGGACGAGGAACACCTGGTCCCCCTGCCGGAGCGGGTCGCCGCCCTCGGTGAGGAGGACGCGCGGGCCCTCGTGCTCGAACACGTCCTGGAGAAGGTCGCCGTCGTCCTCGGACACGCCTCCAGCGCCTCGGTCGACCCCGACCAGGAGTTCAAGGAGATCGGCTTCGACTCGCTGCTGTCGGCGGAGCTCAGCAAGCGCCTGACCGCCTCGACCGGACTGAAGCTGCGGGCGAACCTGGTGCTGCGCCAGCCCTCGCCGCGGCGCATCGCCGGGCACATCGCGGACTCCCTCACCACCGCCGGAGCCCGGTGACCCGACGGCGCCCGGGCCCGCCCGGGGGAGTGTCCCGCCGGCGGGACACTCCAGGCCCGGCAGTGTCCGTCCCGCCCGGCAGCCAGGTGTCTTGAACGGCCGAACCGCTTCCCCGAAGGTGGGGGTGATCCGCGAGTTCCGCCGATTCCCGGGCCTGTCTGCTGAGGGGTTGATCTGTGTGCCTTCGTTCGGTGTGTCGTCCGCGCACGAAGGGATGTGGCGGGCGCAGAAGATGGCGCCCGACACGCCCAACCATGCGCTGACCATGTGGGACGTGGCCGGCGCGCTGGACGGGGAGGCCATCGCGTCCGCGTTCCGGCACGTCATGGGCGAGGCGGAGGTCCTGCGCGTCAACTTCGTCGACGAGGGCGCCGGACTGCGGCTGGTCCCCCGGGACCTGGGGGACTGGCAGCCGTTCCTGCTCGACCTCAGCGCCGCGGCCGACCCCGAGCGGGCGGCCCGCGAAGCCCTGGCCGACCTGGTGCGCCAGCCCTTCGACCTGGAGCGGGACCTGCTGTTCCGGCTCGGCGTGGTCAGGCTCGCGGCGGACCGCTCCCTGCTGGTGATCGCCTACCACCACCTCATCTCCGACGGCTTCGGCGCCGGCGGCCTGCTCTCGCGCCGGCTCGCCGAGGTGTACACCGCGCTGGTGCGCGGGGAGGCGGTACCGGAGCCGGCGCACCCGTGGGACGCGGAGTCCTTCGCGGCCGAGGCGGTGGAGTACCGCGCCTCCCCCCGGTTCACCGAGGACAGCGCCTTCTGGCGCGACTACCTCAAGGACGCCCCCGCACCCGCCCAGGTCCCCCGCGTCGCCCTCTCCGACGCCCAGCGTGCCGCCCTGTCCGAGCCGCTGAGCAGCGCCGACCGCTGGTCGGAAGTGGCCGAGACCATCGGCATGGTGAGCCGGACGCTGACCGTCCCGCGCGCCGAGGCGGACACCTGGACCGAGGCGGCCCGGTCCATGGGCGTGTGGACCTCGCAGCTGCTGACCGCCGCCGCGGCCGTCTTCCTGCGGCACCGCTGCGACCGGCCCGAGTTCCTCTTCTCGCTGGCCGTCAGCAACCGGGTCGGCGTGGCCAGCAGGACGCCCGGCCTGGCGGTGAACGTGGTTCCGGTCCGCGCGAAGGTCCCGCTCGGCGCCACCTTCGCCGAGGTCGCCGAGGCCCTCGCCGACGAGACCTACGAGATCTTCGACCACACCGCCTGCCACTACTCGGACATCCAGCGCGCCGCCGGAACCGTGCTGAGCGGCCGCGGCAGCTTCGGCGCCGTCGTCAACGTCGTCGAGTTCGCGGAACAGCTCCACTTCGGCGACAGCCCGGCCCGCTACTCCGGCGCGACGACGGGCACCTTCGAGGAACTGTCGATCGGCGTCTACACCGACGGCGGCGCCGACAGCGACCTGTACATCCGCCTCGACGCCCCCGCCGGCCTCTACCACCGCGCGGAACTGCGGTTCATCGGCGAGGAGCTGATCGCCCACGTCCGCGCCGCCGTGACCGGCGCCGAACGGCCCGTCGGCGCGCTGGCAGTCCCGGCCGGCCCCGGCCGGGACCAGGAGCCCGCGGCGTCGGACGACAGCGGCGCGGCCGTGGCGGAACTGACCATTCCGGAGCTGTTCGCCCAGCAGGTCCAGCGGGACCCCGACGCGCTCGCGCTCGTCTCCGGAGACCTGGCCCTCTCCTACCGCGAACTCGACGCCCGCGCCTCCCGCCTGGCCGCGGCCCTGCGGCGGCTGGACGTCGGCCCCGAGAGCGTCGTGGCGGTCGCGCTGCCCCGGTCGGCGGACCTGGCCGTCGCCCTGCTGGGCATCGTGAAGGCCGGAGCCGCCTACCTGCCGCTCGACCCGGACGCCCCGGCGGAGCGGACCGCGCAAGCGGCCGCCGCCTCGGCGCGCCTCCTGCTCACCGGCGCGCCCGCCGGCCTCCCGGACGCCCCCGGCCTCCCGGTGCTCGTCCTCGGGGAACTCCTCGCGCAGGCCGGCGCCCCCGCACCGCAGGACGCGCCCGCCCCGCACCCGGACGGCCTGCTGGCCGTACTGCCCGGCTCCGCACCCGCCGGCGGGGCCGCCGTCGCCCTGACGCACCGCAACCTGGCGCGGTTCGTCCGGGGCCGCGGCGGGCAGACCGGGCGCGCCACCGTGCTGTGGCACGCCCCGCACACCGGGGGCACGCTCGCCCTCGACCTCTGGGCGCCCCTGCTGGGCGGCGGCCGGGTGGTCGTGGCTCCCCCCGGCGAGCTCGACGTCGACGCCCTCGCCGGGGCGTGCGAGACGGACGGCGTCTCCACGGTGTGGCTGCCCGCGAGCCTGTTCTCGGCCGTCGCGGCGGACCGCCCCGAACGCCTCGCCGCACTGCGCGAGGTGTGGACCGGCGGTGACCGCGTCCCCGCGGCCGCGCTGCGCCGGGTCCGCGAGGCCTGCCCCGGCCTGACGATCGTCCACGGCCACGGCCCCGTGGAGACCACCGTGTCCGCCGCCCGCCACGTCCTGGCCGCGGGCGAACCGGTGCGCCACGCGGGCGCGGCCGGCCGCCCGGCGGACGGCGCCGCCCTCCACGTGCTCGGGCCGGGCCTCGCGCCCGTCCCCGTCGGCGTCGTCGGCGAGCTGTACGTGGCCGGCCCCGGTGTGGCCCGGGGATACCCCGGGCGGCCCGGGCTGACCGCCGGGCGCTTCGTGCCCTGCCCCTACGGCCCGCCCGGCACGCTCATGTACCGGACCGGGGACCGGGTGCGGTGGGGCGGCGACGGCCTCCTGGAGTACGTGGGCGGGGACGGCACCCGGGCCGAGGTGCGCGGCGTCCGGGTCGAACTCGCCGAGATCGAGGAGGTGCTCGCCGAGCACACCGGGCTGGCGGGCTCGGCGGTGGCCGTCCGGCAGGACGGCAGCGGCCGGCAGCAGCTCGTGGCGTACGTGGTCCCGGTGTCCGGCCGGACCGTGTCGGCCGAGGAACTGCGCCGGTTCGCCGCCGGATGGCTGCCGGAGTCCCTGGTGCCCGCGGTGTTCACCGTGCTCGAACGCCTGCCGCTGACGGCCGACGGGAGGCTGGACCGGGCGGCGCTGCCGGAGCCCGAGACCGCGGGCGGGACCTACCGGGCCCCGCGCAACGACACCGAGCGCGTGCTCGCCAAGGCCTTCGCCGAGGTGCTGGAGCTCGACCGGGTGGGCATCGACGAGGACTTCTTCGACCTCGGCGGCAACTCCCTGCGGGCCATCCGGCTGGTCGGCCTGATCCGGGCGGAGCTGAACCAGGAGGTGTCCATCCGCAGGCTGTTCGCCGCGCGCACGGTCACCGGCCTGTCGGACATGTGGAAGGACCTCTCCCAGTCCAGCCGGCCGAGTCTGCGCAGGCGGACGAGGGACGGCGCGGTCCTCTGAAGGCCCGGGCCGCCGCGCCCTGCCCGGGCGCGGCGGCGGTACGCCGGACGGGCCGTGGGATCCCGAAGCATCCCACGGCCCGTCCGTCTTCTCGCGGCCCGTGGTGTCAGAAGGCGCAGGCCCGGGCGAGCAGCCCCTCGGTGACGGCTGAGGCGACCGGGCCCAGCTGCTCGTCGAGGTAGAAGTGGCCGCCGGGGAAGACCTCCAGGGCGCACCCGCCCGTGGTGTGCTCCCGCCACGCCCAGGCCTCCGCGACCGTCACCATCGGGTCCCGGTCCCCGACCAGGGCCGTCACCGGGGCGGAGAGCGGCCGGCCGCCGCGCCAGGCGTAGGTGGCGACGGCCCGGTAGTCCGCGCGCAGCGCCGGCAGCACCATCTCCAGGACCTCCGGATTGTCCAGCAGGGCCTGGTCGGTGCCGCTCAGCGTGCGCACCTCGGCCAGCACGTCGGCGTCCTCGTAGTGCAGGTAGTGGGCGCCGGAACGGGAGTCCGGCGCGCCCCGCCCGGAGACGAACAGCCGCTGCGGGCCGGGCAGCGCGGCCCCTTCCAGGCGGCGGGCCGTCTCGAACGCGACGAGCGCGCCCATGCTGTGCCCGAACAGGGCGTAGGGCCTGCCGGGATCCGCGGCCAGGGCGCGGGCCAGTTCCCCGGCCACCGCCTCGACCAGCGGCTCCAGGTCCGTGAACGGCTCCTCGCCGAACCGGTCCTGACGGCCCGGGTACTGCACGGCGACCACGTCGAGCTCCCCGGCCAGGGCGTGCGCCAGGGGCTTGTACGCGGTCGCGGAGCCCCCCGCGTGCGGGAAGCACACGAGCCGCGGACCGCGCCCCGCTGCCGTGGAGTAGCGCCGGAACCAGGTGCTGTTCACCGTCGTGGTGTCCCTTCGTCTGGCGGTCGCGCGTCCCGCGCGTCCCGCCCCGTCAGACCGTTTCCGGTGCGAGCGTCCGCCGCCCCGCCCTGCGGCCGGGGCCCGCGGAGGCGTGGGCGAGGGCCGGTTCGGCCGCCAGTACGGCGGCCAGCCGGCGGACGCCCTCGCGGATCCGCTCCGGCGTGGGGTAGCAGTAGGACAGCCGCATCCGGCGGCTGCCGAGCCCGTTGGTGTAGAAGCCGGTGCCCGAGGCGTACGCCACCCGCGCGGCCACCGCCCGCGGCAGCATGGCCCGGGTGTCCACGCCCTCGGGCACCTTCACCCAGACGTAGAAACCGCCCTCCGGCTCGGTCCACGTGCATCCCGGCGGCAGGTACTCCTCCAGGGCGCGGAGCATCGCGTCGCGGCGCTCGCGGTAGTTCTCCCGGAAGGTCTCGATCTGCCCCCGCCAGTCCTGCGTGGCCAGGTAGCGCGAGACGATCATCTGGTTCAGGGTGGGCGGGCACAGCATGGCCGACTCCGCCGCCAGCACCAGCTTCTCCCGCACCGGGTGCGGGGCGAGCACCCAGCCGACCCGCAGGCCGGAGGCGAAGGTCTTCGAGAACGAGCCCAGGTAGACCACGTTCTCCGGGTCCATGGAGTGCAGGGCGGGGCGGGTGCGGCCGTCGAAGCCGAGCAGGCCGTACGGGTTGTCCTCGACCACCAGCACGCCGTACGCGCGGCAGATCTCCAGGACCTCCGCGCGCCTCCCGACCGCCAGCGTCACCCCGGACGGGTTGTGGAAGTTCGGGACCGTGTACAGGAGTTTCACCCGCCGGCCGGCGTTCCTGGCCTGCCGCAGCGCCGCCCGCAGCGCCTCCGGCACCAGCCCGTGCTCGTCCATGGCCACGTGCGCCACCTCCGCCTGGTACGCGGCGAAGGAGCCCAGGGCGCCGACGTACGAGGGGCCTTCGGCCACCACCACGTCACCGGGATCGCAGAACAGCCGGGCGACCAGGTCCAGGCCCATCTGCGAGCCGACCGTCACCACGACGTCGTCCGGGCGGCCGGTGATGCCCTCCAGCGCCATCACCCCGCAGATCTGCTCCCGCAGCAGGGGCAGGCCGTGGGCCGAGGCGTACTGGAGCGCCGTCAGGCCGTGCTCGGCGACGATCCGCGAGGTTTCGGCCGCGAGCGTCTCCAGCGGCAGCGCGGCCAGGTCCGGCATCCCGCCGGCCAGCGAGACGACCTCGGGCCGGCTGGCGACCGCGAACAGCGCCCGGATCTCCGAGGCCGTCATGCCCGCGGTACGAGCGGCGTACCGGCCGACGTGCGGGTCGGGGCCGCCGCGGCCGTCCTGCGGACAGTGACCCATCGCGTCTCCCCACGTCGTCCGGCCCTGGCGGCCAGCATCGGAGCCCCCGCTCGTGACCTGCTCAATTCCCTCTCGCGGGATGGCCGGAAGCAGCTCTTGCCACCCTCCGTGAACACCGGTCTATACAACCGTCTTGAACAAGTGTAATAGACGTGCGTATAGTCGATCTCGGCAAGCCCGCCCCCACCCGACCGAGGGAGCCTCGACATGAACACCACCGCCACCACCGTGCAGCCCACCCGCGCCACCCTGACCGTCGACGGCCGCGCCCTCTCCTACCTGGACTTCGGCGGCACGGGCCGGCCCCTCGTCGCCCTCCACGGCCACCTCTCCGAAGGCGCCTCCTTCACCGCCCTGGCCGCCGCCCTCGGCCCCGAGTGGCGGGTGATCGCCCCCGACCAGCGAGGCCACGGCGACTCCGACCGCGCCCCCGAGTACACCCGTGCCGGCTACCTCGCCGACCTCCTCGCCCTCCTGGACCACCTCGGCATCGACCGCGCGGTCTTCCTCGGCCACTCCCTCGGCGCGGTCAACGCCTACCACCTGGCCGCCGAACGCCCGGAGCTGGTCGAGGCGCTGATCAACGTCGACACCGCCGCCGACCTGCCCGACCACGGCGCCAGCCCCCTCGCCTTCGTGCTGGACTTCCCCTACACGGCGCCCACCCGCGAGGAACTGGCCGCCTCCTGCGGCCCCCTCGCCGCCGTCCTCGGGCCCGTCCTGCGCCCGTCGGCCGACGGCTCCGGCTGGCGGCTGCCCTTCCACCCCCAGGACACCGTCGACTCCGAGACCCTGGTCCACGGCGACCACTGGCGGCAGTGGCTCGCCACCGACTGCCCCGCCCTCCTGGTCCACGGCCTGCGCAGCCAGGTCCTCCCCGAGGAGCAGGCCCGGGCCATGGTCGCCCGCCGCCCCCACACGGCCTACCGGGCCCTGGACGCCGACCACTTCCTCCAGCAGGCCGACCCCGAGGGCTTCGCCGCGGCGGTCCGCGCGTTCCTCGCCACCCTCTGACCCGGAGTCCGGAGCCCGGAGTCCGGAGCCCGGAGCCCGGAACCCTGCACCCGCAGCCCCTGACCCGGCCTCACCACCGCCCGCCCCCCGGCCCGTTCGAGCCGGGGGGCGGCGGCATGCGTACGACGAAAGCCCCTTGCGCACACCGTTCCTCTCTGCGTACGGTGTTCGCATCAAGCCACGCCGTACGCCACCCGGGCGGCGGCACCGCCCGCGAAGCCGAGAGGGAACCACCCATGGAAACCCGCAACCCACGCCGCTGGTGGATCCTGATCGTGCTGTGCCTGAGCTCGCTGGTCCTCGTCGTCGACTCCATGGCCCTGACCGTCGCGGTCCCGTCCATGACCGCCGACCTCGGCGCGAGCGCCCAGGACACCCAGTGGATCCTCGACTCCTACGTCCTGGTGTTCGCCGGCCTGCTGCTCACCTCCGGCAGCCTCGGCGACCGCTTCGGCCGCCGCCGGATCATGCTGATCGGCCTCTTCCTCTTCGGCGCCGCCTCACTCGCCGCGACCTTCGCCGCCAACCCCGCCGAAGTGATCGCCGTGCGCGTGGCCATGGGAGTCGGCGGGGCGCTGATCATGCCCTCCACCCTGTCCATCCTCATCACCGTCTTCGACGAGGACGAGCGGCCGAAGGCCATGGCCGCCTGGGGTTCGGTCTCGATGCTCGGCCTGGTCGGCAGCCCCGTCCTCGGCGGCGTCCTGATCGACCGGTTCTCCTGGCAGTCGATCTTCCTGATCAACGTCCCGGTCGTCGCCCTCGCCGTCGTCGCCGCCCTCACCCTGATGCCGGAGTCCAAGGGCCCCTGGCAGAAGCCCGACCCGCTGGGCGCCGTCCTGTCCGTCACCGGCATGACCGCCCTGGTCTGGTGGATCATCGAGATCCCGCAGCACGGCGCCTTCGCCGGCCGGTCCGCCGTCACCCTGGCCGTGGCCGTCGCCGCCCTCGTCGGCTTCGTGGTCTGGGAGAACACCACCGCGTCCCCGATGGTCCCCCTCGTCCTCTTCAGGCACCGCAACTTCAGCGGCGGGTCCCTCTCCCTGACGCTCGTCCAGATCGGCAACGGCGGCCTGCTGCTGGTCCTCACCCAGTACCTGCAGTTCGTCCTCGGCTACTCGCCCCTCAAGGCGGGCCTCGCCTTCGTGCCGCTGGCCGTCGCCGCCCTCATCGGCAACGGCGCCGGCGCCGGGCTCGCCGCCCGGATCGGCAACCGCCCCCTGATCCTGGCCGGCATGCTCGTGATGGCCTCCTCGTTCGCCCTCCTGGCCACCGTCTCCGCCGACACCGGCTTCGCCGTCCCGGCGGTCGCCCTCGGCCTCCTCGGCCTCGGCGCCGGTCTGGCCATGCCGGCCGCGGTCGGCGCCCTGATGGGCACCATCCCCGAGGAGCAGGCGGGCGTCGGTTCGGCCCTCAACGACACCATCCAGCAGGCCGGCACCGCCCTCGGCATCGCGATCCTCGGCTCCCTGCTCACCAGCGGCTACGCGGCGAAGATGCCGGCCGACGCCCCCGCCGGGGCCCGCCACTCGCTCGCCGGCGCCCTGGCCGCCGCCCCCGGCGACAGCGCCCTGCTGCGCACCGCCCGCGAGGCCTTCACCTCCGCGATGGCCACCACCTTCACCATCGGCGCCGCCGGCCTCCTCGCCGCCGCCCTGCTGGCCACGGTGGTCATGCGCGACAAGAAGCAGCCCACCCCCACCTCCACCCCCACCCCCGCCCCCGCCCCGGAACCCGAACCGGCCGCCTGACCCGCCCTCCTGACACCCCCTCCCGACACCCGGAGGCCGGCACCCCACCAGGGGCGCCGGCCTCCGGCGCGTCCCCGCCCGCCCGGCGAGACACAGGTCACACCCCCACCCCTGTCACAGAACACCGGCCCGCGGCGTCTGGTGGGCGTATCCACGAACGCACCACCGCGAAGGAGCGGCACACCATGGACGCACGGCTCGACTACTTCACCAGCGCCACCGCGGGCAAGGCCCTCAAGCACGTCACCTCGGCCGGCAGGGCCGTCAAGGAATCGCCCCTGCCGGTCACCACGCAGGAACTCGTGGCGCTGCGCGTGAGCCAGATCAACGGCTGCGCGGTCTGCATCGACATCCACACCAAGGAGGCCGCCGCGGCGGGCGAGAGCGAGGTACGGCTCCACCTGGTCGCCGCCTGGCGCGAGGCCACGGTCTTCACCGAGGCCGAACGCGCCGCCCTGCGGCTGGCGGAGGAGGGCACCCGCATCGCGGACACGCCCGGCGGCGTCGGCGACGAGGCGTGGGCGCAGGCGGCCGCGCACTACGACGAGGAGCAGCTCACCGCGCTCGCCCTGCTGATCTCCTTCATGAACATGGTCAACCGGCTGAACGTCATCGCCCGCCGCCCGGCCGCCGGCGACTACACGGCGGGCCAGTTCGCCTGACCACCGCACCACCCCCGACCACGACCCGCTCAGCCCCGCACCCTCGCCATGGCCCCCGGCGGAAGATGACGGGCCACCACCTCCAGGGCACGGGCGACCTCCTGGAGGTGCAACGCCGCCGATGCCGGCGCCCCGTCACCGGGGCGGCGGCGTCGGCGCGGCGCGTTGGCGGCTCAGTCCGGCGGGTGTGCGGCGAGCCAGTGCCGCGCGATCTGCTCGCGCGTGGCGACCCACCCCCCGCCCAGTTGCGCGACGTGCCGCAGGAATCCGTCGAGGGCCCGGATCCGCCCGGGCCGCCCGATGATCCGGCAGTGCAGGCCGACGCTCATCATGCGCGGCCGGTCGGCCCCCTCCGCGTGCAGCGCGTCGTAGGTGTCGACCAGGTACGCGAGCATGTCGTCCGCGGTGGTGAACCCGTGCACGATCAGGAACTTGAAGTCGTTGGTGTCGAGGCTGTACGGCACCACGAGCTGCCGCTGCCCGCCCGCGTCGGCGTAGAACGGCAGGTCGTCGGAGTAGTCGTCGGAGTCGTACAGGAACCCGCCCGCCTCCGCCACCAGCCGCCGCGTCCGGGAACTGGTCCGCCCCGTGTACCACCCCACGGGCCGGCGCCCCACGAGCCGTTCGATGGTGGCGGCCGTCCGCGCGATGTCGGCCCGCTCGGCCTCCTCCGGCACCTCGCGGTAGTCGGTCCACCGCCACCCGTGACCGGCCACCTCCCACCCCGCGGCCCCCATCGCCAGCGCCGCGTCCGGGTTGCGCTCCAGGGCCTGCCCCACCGCGAAGACGGTGAGCGGCGCACCGTGCGCGGAGACGGTCCGGTGCACACGCCAGAACCCGGCCCGCGCCCCGTAGGCGAACATCGACTCGGCGTTCAGGTCCCGCCCGCCCTCCACCGGCGGCGCGCCCACGATCTCGTGCAGGTACCCCTCCGAGCCCGCGTCCCCCTCGAGGACGCTGCGCTCGCCGCCCTCCTCGTAGTTCAGCACGAGGCTCACGGCGACCCGCGCCCCTCCGGGCCACCCCGCATGCGGCGGCTGGGCCCCGTAACCGACGAGATCACGCTCAGTCCCGGACACGCCCCGCACCCTACCGCCGCCCACGGGAATACCCCGGCGACACCCTCCGTTCCCGGGTATAGTTGAATTCTAAACAACCTCGGAAGGGGAGCGGGCATGGCCATGCAGTTCGGGATCTTCACCGTCGGCGACATCACCACCGACCCGACGACCGGGCGGGCACCCGGCGAGCACGAGCGCATCAAGGCCATGCTCGCCATCGCGCAGAAGGCCGAGGAGGTCGGCCTCGACGTCTTCGCCACCGGCGAGCACCACAACCCGCCGTTCGTCCCCTCCTCGCCGACGACCCTGCTCGGCTACATCGCCGCACGCACCGAGAACCTGATCCTCTCCACCTCCACGACGCTGATCACCACCAACGACCCGGTGAAGATCGCCGAGGACTTCGCGATGCTCCAGCACGTCGCCGACGGCCGCGTCGACCTGATGCTGGGCCGCGGCAACACCGGCCCGGTCTACCCCTGGTTCGGCAAGGACATCCGCGACGGCATCGACCTCGCCATCGAGAACTACGCCCTCCTGCGCCGCCTGTGGGACGAGGACACCGTCACCTGGAAGGGCAAGTTCCGCACGCCGCTCCAGTCCTTCACCGCCACCCCCCGCCCCCTCGACGGCGTCGCCCCCTTCGTCTGGCACGGCTCCATCCGCTCGCCCGAGATCGCCGAGCAGGCCGCCTACTACGGCGACGGCTTCTTCCACAACAACATCTTCTGGCCCGCCTCCCACACCCGGCAGATGGTCAACCTCTACCGCGAGCGCTACGCCCACTACGGGCACGGCACCCCCGAGCAGGCCGTCGTCGGCCTCGGCGGCCAGGTCTTCATGCGCCGCAACTCCCAGGACGCCGTCCGCGAGTTCCGCCCGTACTTCGACAACGCCCCCGTGTACGGCCACGGACCCTCCCTGGAGGAGTTCACCTCCCAGACCCCCCTCACCGTCGGCTCGCCGCAGCAGGTGATCGAACGCACCCTCGCCTTCCGCGACTACGCCGGCGACTACCAGCGCCAGCTCTTCCTCGTCGACCACGCGGGCCTGCCCCTGAAGACCGTCCTGGAGCAGATCGACCTGCTCGGCGAGGAGGTCGTCCCGGTCCTGCGCAAGGAGTTCGCGAACCTCCGCCCCGCCGGCGTCCCGGACGCCCCCACCCACGCGGCCCGCGTCGCGGCCGCGGCCGTCCGGACCGGCCCCGCCACCCCCCACGAGGAGACCCGCGCATGAAGCTCGTCGTCGTCTCCGCGGGCCTGAGCACCCCGTCCTCGACCCGCCTGCTCGCCGACCGCCTCACGGCCGCGACCCTCACGGCCGCGACCCTCACGGCCGCGACCCTCACGGCCGCGACCCTCACGGCCGCGACCCTCGCGCCTGCCGGCCCCGCCCATCCGGACCTCGACGTGCACGTCGTCGAAGTGCGCGAGCTCGCCACCGACATCGCCCAGCACTTCACCACCGGCTTCCCGCCCGCCCGCCTGGCCGCCGCCCTCGACGCGGTGGCGGCCGCCGACGCCCTGATCGCCGTCACACCGGTCTTCGCCGGCTCCTACAGCGGCCTGTTCAAGTCCTTCTTCGACCTCCTCGACAAGGACGCCCTCACCGGCACCCCCGTGCTCCTCGGCGCGACCGGCGGCACCGCCCGGCACTCCCTGGTCACCGAACACGCCCTGCGCCCCCTCTTCTCCTACCTGCGCGCCCTCGTCCTCCCCACCGCCGTCTACGCCGCCTCCGAGGACTGGGGCGGGGAGGGCCTGGCCGGGCGCATCACCCGCGCGGGCACCGAACTGGCCCGCTTCCTGACCCCCGCCCCCCACCCCGCGGCCCCCGCCTCCGCCTCCGCCTCCGCCCCGGACGTGGACACCACCGCCGCGGTGGCCGCGCCCCGTTCCCCGACCGGCGCGATCACCTCCCTGCCGTCGACGGCCGCCGCCACCCTCACCCCCTTCGCCGAGCGCCTGGCGGCCCTCGGGGTGCAATAGCGGCAGCCGGGGCCACGGCATGGGCCGTCGGGGTGAGGAACAAACGATCCAGCACCGACAAGGGGTTCTGGACCCACGCCGGACGGCGCAAGCATGCCGCTGACCGACGGGAGCGGCCGGCACCACCACGGGCGCTCCCTCACCCCACCCACCCCGTGAGGAAGTGGTGCACCGTGGCCCTGACGACTGCGACGATCGCCGCGGAGCTGGAAGCGGCCGGCAAGGTCGGAGACCCGAAGGCCGACGCGCTCGTCTCCGACCTGATCGACAACAAGGAGATCGACGGCGTCAACGCCCTGTTCCGCACCATCGGCACCCTCAAGCCCGGCATGGACCTGTCCACCCTCCCGCCCCGCCTGGCCGAGTTCCTGAAGGAGGCGGCCGCCCCGCCGCCGGACTGGTCGGAAGCGGACGTCAAGGCCGCGGAGAGCTTCTTCGCGCACCACCACGGCGAGGTGTCCATGCTCCAGGGCACCGTCGGCCTCATCGGCACCTACCTGTCCCCGACCGGCGCCTTCACCCTCCGCTCCACCGGCCGCCTCGGCGGCGTCGAAGGGCCGGGCCGGCGACTGTCGCAGTCCTCCCGCCTCTTCCTCGACATGGGCGACAAGAACGCGATGCGCGACGGCAGCCTGGCCGCGAACGTCACCAAGGTCCGCCTGGTCCACGCCTCGGTCCGTCAGCTCCACAAGAAGAGCGGCGAATGGGACTACGCGAAGTGGGGCGAGCCCGTCTCCCAGAAGTACACGACCGGCGCCGCGTGCGTCTTCTCCACCCAGATCGTCCAGGCCATGGAACGCCTGGGCATCGACGTCTCCAAGGACGACGCCAAGGGCTTCATGTGCGCCTGGCACTACGTCAACCACTACCTCGGCACCCCCGAAAAGTGGCTGCTGCCCAAGGACCCCGACCTGGTCCAGGCCCTGTGGAACCAGGAACGCGACAAGGAGTGGAAGAAGACCGACGACGGCGTCTTCATGACCAAGCAGGCCATCGACTTCTACAAGAAGTTCTACCCGCCGGGCGTCCACGACGCCTTCGTCGCGATGGTCCGCCACGCCCTGACCGACAAGTACGCCGACATGGCCGGCCTCCCCAAGAGCGTCCTGGGCACCGCGGCCGGCCCGCTCTCGGCGGCCAGTGGCGCCGTCAGCGGCATCGGCGGCGGCCTCCTCGGCGGCACGGCGCAGAAGGCGACCGGCGTCAACCCGTACAAGGAGATCGTCGGCATCGCCTCCAAGGGCTTCAACGAGGTCCAGCGGTTCGCCCTCACCCACGACCAGGACGACCAGCCCCAGATGCACCAGGAACTCCACGACAACCGCTGACCTCGCCCGACACCCGCCCGCAGCGCACGCTCCCACCGTGCCCTGCACCACCCCGGGCCCGCCGTGCCCTGCAGGCTCCAACCCGGCCGCGCCGCCCATCCGGGGGCCGCCCCCAACCCGGGCCCGCAGGGCCGACTACAGCCGGCCGGCGGCGCATCCAGCGGCGCATCCAGCGACGTGTCCAGCAGGGCGACTACAACCGGCCGAGCAGCGCGTCCAGCGGGCCGGGCAGGAGCGCGGGATCGAGGGCCCCGGCCAGGAGCTGTCCGTAACGGATCTTCCGCCCCTTCTTCGTCCCGAGGAAGCGCCGCATCCGGTCCTGCGGGCTCCGCCCCCGCTGAGCGGGCTGGCGGGTGAACGTCTGCCAGGGCGTGAGCTCCCCCTCGGCCTCGACGATCTCCTCCACCCGCGCCACCCCCAGCGCCCGGATCAGCTCCTCCTCCAGGTCCTTCACACAGGCGAAGACCTCCCGTCGGGGCGCCCCGACGCGCTCCAGCGCACGGTCGTAGAAGGGCCGTTCCTGCTCGTCGCACAGCCCGGTGAGGCGCAGCCCCAGCCCCGGCGGCCCCAGGAGCGCGGCGTAGCGCCCGACGTTCATCGCCCCGCCCATCGACAGCACGCAGACCCCGTCGGCCCCCAGGTCCCGGCCGAGCCGCCCGGTCAGGGCCTCCAGTGCGGCGAGGTCACTGGGCCCCTCCACCAGCACCACGCCCCGCACCCCCGAGGCGGCCTCCACGAGGCCGCCCCCGTCCCCGCCGGCCACCGACCGGGCCACCGCGTCCCTGAACTCCCCCATGTCCGCCATGGCCCGATTCTGCTCCGCCCCCCGCACCTCCGGCACGGAATTTCCTCCCGGCGGGGCGGGACGCCGCACGGCACGGACCTCGGGATTTCCCGGGAACGCCCCTCAGCCGGCCGGCCCCACGGCGCGCTTGTAGTACCGCCATGGGAACCATCCCGCACCCACCGGGATCCACCCCTCCGACTCCAGCCGCCGGTGCCGCGCGGCGGAGGGGAGGGTGACCCGGCAGTGCTCCCAGGGGTGGCCGGACGCCTCGACCTCGTGGAAGAAGGGCCCGTAGCCGACCATGTGCCAGCCGTCCCGTCCGGCCTCCTCCAGGGCGGCCATCTCGTTGAACGCGGTCAACCCGCTGAGCGTGCGGCGCTCCGGGGCGCCCGGCCCCCCGGCGGCCGGTGCGGCCGCGGCCTTGCTCGCGAACCGCTGCTGGGCGGCCTGGCGGCTCACCCCCAGCACCCGGCCCACGGTGTCCCAGCTGTGGCCCGCGGCCCTCGCCCCCTGAACCGCCTCGCGCAGCAGCCGGCTCGCCTCCTCGGCGCCGACGCGCGAGGCGTCCAGCAGGCGCAGGTACCCGCGGGCGTCGTGCTCGTGCTCCAGCGACTCGGCGAGCCCGTCGGGCGCCGCGAGCACGGCCGCGGCGATCCCGTCCCGGATGCGGTCCATCTCCGCCGGCTCCAGCAGCGGCCCCTCACTCATCGGCACAGCCCGTGCAGCGGCTCGAGCCCGTCAAGTACAGCCTCGTCAGCGGCCCCACGCCCCGACCGGGCGGCAACCCGGGCCCCGGCCCAGGCCATGGACGCGCCAGGGGAAGAGCCCCGCGACGCCTTCAACTTCAAGATCATCATGCGTCAAGGAAACCTTGACGCCCCCCATTTGTCAAGAATCCCTTGACGCCGGCCGCCGGCCGCCCGACCCTGGGCGAACCGCGGCCGTCACGCGCGGCTCAGCCGGACGCCGACCAGGCGAGCAGCATGCGCAGGGCGTCGTGGTCGCGGGTGCCGGGTTCGGCGGTGTAGGTGATGAGGGCCTGGTCGGGGTCGTCGGCCGCGCGGAGGGTTTCGTACGCCAGCTCCAGCTCGCCGACGACCGGGTGGCGGAAGCGCTTGCGCCCCGAGGTCTTGTCCTGCACGGGATGCTCCGCCCACCACCGCCGGAACTCTTCACTCCGCATGGACAACTCACCGATGAGACGCGCCAGTTCCGGGTCCTGCGGCCGGCGCCCGGCCTCCAGGTGCAGGTAGGCCACGTTCTCGCGGGCGCAGCCGCTCCAGTCCGCGTACAGCTCGCGGGCCGCCGGGTCGAGGAAGGTGGTGCGGGCGATGTTGCCCCCGCCCGGGCCGCCCGAGGCGCCGAAGTCGCCGAGCAGGGCGCTCGCCGCCGCGTTCAGGGCCAGCACGTCCATCCGGCGGCCCATCACCATCGCGGGCACGTCGCGCAGTTCGCCGAGCAGCAGCCGCAGGACGGGCCGCACCCGCTGGGCGCCCGTGCCGGGCGCCGGGCGGGCCGGGTGGGCGAGCTGGTGCAGGTGCCGGGTCCCGTCCTCGGTCAGCCGCAGCGCCCCGGCGAGCGCGTCGAGGACCGCCGCCGACGGGTTGGCCACCCGGCCCTGTTCCATCCGCGTGTAGTACTCCACGCTGACCCCCGCGAGCCGCGCGATCTCCTCCCGGCGCAGCCCGGCGACCCGCCGCCGGCCCCCGTAGTCGCGCAGCGCGACGTCCTCGGGCGTCAGACGGGAGCGGCGGGTACGCAGGAAGTCACCCAGACTGGTCGCGGCGGCGGCCGCCGGCGGGTTCACGGTCATCCCCCGATTGTGCCCCCCGCCCCGCCCCCCAGCCTGGCCCTCCCAGGACCAGGAACCCCGGCGGCGTCCCGAGCCGCCACCGGCCATGTCCCTGGCGCGCGGAGGGGCAGGTTCAGGCCAGATCGCGGACGTTTTGTGAATGGCCCCTTCCGGCACTAGCGTTCGAGCCGTCGGAGGGGACCTCGTGCCGCTCCGCCACGCCACGGTGCCGTTTCGACAGGGGCGAGTGGGCAGGGGGCCCACCTGCGCCCACGGCCCCGCCCCCTCCGAGAACAAGCCGCTCCCCGAGGGGGAGCGGCGGATTGCGCGTCGCTCCATGGCTCTCGTCTTCGACGGTGTGAGGTTCCGGTACGGCCGGCAGACCCCGGTGCTGGACGCGTTCGACCTTACGGTCGACGCGCCGGCCACCGTGCTGCTCGGCCCCAACGGTGCCGGCAAGTCGACCCTGATGGCATTGGCGGCCTCCCATCTGCGCCCGGCCGCCGGCACGGTGGCCTTCGGCCGGAGCCGGCCCGACCGGCGGCGCGGCCTGGCCGGATACCGCAGACGGGTCGCCTGGATACCGCAGCACATCACGCCCGTGCCAGGACTCACCGTCCGCGAGCAGGTCGCGTACGCGGGCTGGCTCAAGGGCATGCCGCGGGGCGCGGCGTGGGAGGCGTCCGCCGCGGCGCTCGGGCGCGTGGGCCTGACGCCCCTCGCCGGCCGCAAGAGCCACCAGGTCAGCGGCGGGCAGCTGCGTCGCATGGGCATCGCCGGGGCCCTCACCCACGACAGCGAGCTGATCCTGATGGACGAGCCCACCGCCGGGCTGGACCCGCAGCAACGGCAGGTCTTCCGCGACCTGGTGTCGCAGCTGTCGGGGTCCGTCAGGGTGCTGGTGTCCACACACCAGACCGAGGACCTCTCCGAGCTGTACCAGCAGGTCGTGGTGCTCGACCAGGGCACCGTACGGTTCCAGGGCGGCCCGGCCGAGTTCCTCACCCTCGCGCCGGCCGGCGCCGCCGACGGGCGGGAGCGGGCGGAGGCCGCCTACGGGCGGCTCGTCGGACAGGAGGTCTGAGCCGTGAAGCCGTGGACGCTCCTGCGTTCCTCCTCCGCCACCGTCCTGCTGCCGGTACTGCTCTGCTTCATCGTCCTCCTGCTCCGCGACACCATCACGATGACCGTCACGGCGGGCTACGGGCCCTCCGTCCTCGGCCGGGCCACCTACGCCCTGCCCTTCGCCATCGCAGCCTGTGCGGCAAGCGCGGCCTGGGAGGGGGCACGGCTGCGGCGCGGCGGGGTCTTCGGCCAGGCACCGGCGCGCGGCCGGCTGGGCATCGTGCTCCCGGTGCTGGTACCGGTGTGGCTGATGGGGGTGTTGGGACTTCTGACGTCCCTGGCTGTCTCGGTGGTCGCCACCGGGGCCGCCCCCGCCCCCTCGCATCTCGGGATGCTGGGCGCCGACGGACTCCTGCTGGCCGCCGCCACCCTGACCGGGTACCTCGCCGGCCGCCTCCTGCCCGGCGTCGTCGCCGCGCCCGTCGCCCTGACGGCGGGGTTCTGCCTGGCGGCCTTCCCGGTGTCGATGAGCAGCGGCTGGCCGAGGCAGCTGGTCGCCGCGGCCTTCTCCGAATGCTGCTCGCTCGACTCCGTGATCGATCCCCGGGCCGTCTGGGCGCCGGTGGCCTTCGCGGGCGGGCTGTGCGCCGCGGCGCTGCTGCTCGTCCACCGGCCGACGCTCCGCAACCGCGCCGTCGCCCTCCTGCTGGCCGCCGCCGGCACCGCGGCAGCGCTCCCGCCGGCCGTCGGCCTCGGCTACTCCCCGGTCACCGCCCGCGACGAGTCGGAGCTCGTCTGCGATACGGGCGGACGGCCCGAGGTCTGCCTGTGGCCCGAGGTCGCGGCCGACGGGCAGGTAGTGGCGCAGACCCGCACCTTCGCCGCCCGGCTCGAACAGGCGGGTGTGCGGCTGCCCCCCACCCTCACCGACGCCCGCGACCTCGCACCGGGCGAGGCCCGTCTCGGCATCAAGAACCGCCCGCGGGACGCCGAGGACATCGCATACGCCCTCGCCTCCGCGGTCCTGCCGCCCGGCGGTCTGCCCGAATGCGCCCGGATCACGGGCCGGTTCCTCGCCGCTCCGGCCCTCGTCCCGCTGTCGGCCTGGGTGACGGCGGTCGCCCTGCAGTCCCCGCCCAGGTCCGGGCAGATTTCGCCGGACGACGCGGCCCTCCTCCAGCAGGTCCTGCGCGCGCCCCGTGAACAGCAGCTGGCCTGGTACGAGTACAACCGCCAGGCCCTCACCACCTGCGACCAGCCGGCGCGGCTCACGCTCCCCGGGGGCGCGGGATGACCTGGTGGCTCAAGTCCCGGGGCGTCCTGGCCCTCGGGGGCTGGACGCTCCTGACGACCCTGGCCGGCCTGGTCTTCGGCGGCATCGAGCTCCCGCTGCCCGCACTCACCGGTGCCTCGGGGCGGTTCCTCCTGGCGGGGCTGCTCCCGGTGGTGCCGGCCGTCCTCTGGCTCTCCGGCACCGGGCGCGCGGGACCCCGTACGGAGGCCACGGCCGTCCGGCCCGTACGGCGCTGGGACACCGCGCTCGCGACGGCCCTCGCGGCCGCCGTCCTGGCCGTCACGCTCCTCGGTCACGCCGTGGGCGCCGGCGGCACCGCGCTGGCCGTCGGCCGCAACACCCTCGTGTTTCTCGCCCTCGCCCTGACCCTGGAGCCGCTCCTCGGCCACCGGCCCGCAGCCCTCGCCATCGGAGCCTTCCCCCTGCTCTGCGCGGCCGCCGGCCGACGCCCGCGCGGGCTTGGTACGGAGCCGTGGGCACTCCTCCTGCCACCCGGCGAATCCCCCCGTGCCTTCGCCGCCTCGCTGGCCCTGCTGGCCGCGGCCGCCCTCTTCGCCCTGGTCCGGCCGGTGCGCGGAAGATGACCGCGCCAGGGCAGCCGAGTCCAGCCGTTCAGGGCATGGCGGCCCGTTCTCGGGGCGGGTGTCGGGTGGAAACCCCGGAGCTCTCCCGGGGTGCGTGCAGCAAGATGGCGCGGTGAACCCAGCGCTGCTCGGCCTCGCCGTGAATCCCGCCCTGCCGTGCCGCCTCGTCGACCAGCTGATCCATGCCGCGGACGAGGACCTCGCCGGTGAACTGGCGCTCCGCGCGGACCTGAACCGCGCTCAGGTCCGCGCGCTGGCGGGCCGGTCCGAGGGGGTCGCCGTCCAGCTGGCCTACAAGGGGTGTCTGCGGCCGGAGGACGTGGATCCGCTCTCCCAGCCGCTGGCCGCGCTCGCCCTGCTCGACGAGGGGGCCGGTCCGTCCGAGTGGGCTCGGCACTTCGCCGCGGATCCGCTCGTGCGGCACCGGGAGAAGCTGGCCGAGTGCCGCGGGCTCCCGCAGGACGTGGTACGCGTGCTCGCGGACGATCCCGACGTCAGGGTCGTCACCGAGCTCGCCCTGTGGGCGCCGCCCCGATGGGCCGCCGAGCTCGCGCACCATCCCCACGCGGCCGTCCGCCGGTCGGTCGCGGGCAACGAGGCGACGCCGCCGCAGCTGCTGGCGGCCCTGCTGACGGGCGAGGGCCTGCCTCCGCTCCGTGGCTGCCGCGTCTGCGACCAGGAGGAGGTGCCGTTCGTCCACGCCGGGGACTGCCCGCGTACCGACTGCACGCTGATGTCCGGGGACGCCTGCGACGGATCCCACCAGTCCGCCGTGCACGAGATCCGGTGGCAGGCCCTCCACAACCCCGCCACCCCGGCCTCGGCCGTGGCCCGGTTCGCCGACCATCCGTCGGCCCTGCTGCGCGAACCGGTCGCCGCACGCGAGGGCCTTCCGCAGCCGGTCTACGACCGGCTCGCGGCAGATCCGGTGCCGATGGTCCGTGCGGTACTGGCGCAGAACCCGTCGATCGACGAGACCCTGATGCGCAGGCTGGCGGAGGACCGCGGCCACGACGTGCAGCGCTCCCTGGCCCACCACCCGCACCTGCCGCTGGACCTGCTGGCGCGGCTCGCCGCCACGGTCAGGCCCGGCCCCGTACCGCTGCCCCGGATCGCCTCGGCCACACCGGCGGAACTCGCCGCCCTCGCCGCTTCGGACGACGCGGCCCTGCGCATGCTGGTCGCGCGGCGCCGGGACCTGCCGGACGGGATACGCGACGCGCTCGCCCGCGACCGCGACGCGAAGGTGCTGTGCGCCATCGCCCCCCACCCCGGTCTCACCGGGACACAGCTCCTGGCCCTGATCGACGGCCACGGCACCCGCGTGGCCCTGAAGGCCGCCGACAACCCCGACGCGACGGCGGCCGTCCTGGAACGCCTGGCCCGGCAACCGGGGCCCGCACGACGGCACTTCCTCGCGATCGCCCGCCATCCCAACGCTCCGCTCCCCGCCCTCCTCGCCTGCCTGACGGACCCGCGGGCCCGCCCCGTCGCCGCCGCGCGTCCGGAGCTCCCCGGCTCCGCCCTCCTGGACCTGCTGGCCGACGAGGACCCCCGTGTGGTGCAGGCGGCGGCCGCCAACCCGTCCCTGCCCGCGGAGTCGATGCGGGCGCTGCTGCCCTGAACCAGGGGCTCGGACGGGGCAGCGCACTCCAGCCGCCGCCCCCGGAGAGCCCGGCCAGGGCCCCCGTGGGGCAGGCGGCCGCAACGCACTGAGCGGCCGCGCGGTGGTCACCGCGCGGCCCGCTCGGTCACGAACGCGTCAGGAACGCGGCTTCACCAGCGCGACGGCCTCGATCTCCACCAGCTGGTCGGGGAAGGCCAGGTCGCTGACACCGAGGATGGTGTCGGTCGTGCGGTGGTTGCCGTTGTACTCCTTGTGCAGCCGCGCGGCCGTGTCGAAGTTCTTGCGCAGGTCCTTGGTGTAGATCTTCATGCTGATGATCTGGCTGCGCGGGATCTTGTAGTGCGCGAGCACCTTGTCGAGGTTGGCGAACGACTGGCGCACCTGCTTCTCGAAGTCGCCGACGCCCACGATGTTGCCGGCCGCGTCGTGCGACAGCTGCCCCGAGATGTAGATGGTGTCACCGGCTCTGATCGCCTGCGAGTACCCGTAGGAGTCCTCCCACGGCACCCCGAACCCGAAGTGGTCCCAGCCCTTGCGCGACTGGTCCTGTGCACTCGCTCCCTGCGGGCCCACGACGGCGACCATCACGGCCACCAACGCGGCCACCGTGGCGGCGATACCGAACTTGCGCCCTGACTTGGCCATTTGCTGCGTCCTTTCGTCCCCAGTGGAGCTTGGCGTGACGACGTTTTCACAGGGCGAGCGAGAATCCCTCGAAGCGGAATCGAAGTCCGGTCGCGACCCGCCACGCGGACCGGGGCAAATTGGCCGGAGCCGGAAGAGGGGGACAGGATTCCGGCCGGGTGCGGATCCGTCGGCGGCCGTGGTTCTCCACGCCGCCGCCGTCCGGGGCGACGTCCACCGGCCGGCCGTGCGAACATCCCCGGATGAATGCCGACGACGCGCCCGTGCGCGGTCCCGTACTGGTCGTGGGCGGCACGGGGATGCTCGCCGGGGTGGTGGGCGGGCTGGTCCGCGAGGGGCTGACGGCGGTGGTCGTCTCCCGGAAGCCGCCCGGGCCGGGAGCCTTCGGGGACCTGGGTACCGCAGGCGGCCGGCTGCTGCCAGTGAGCGCGGACTACACCGATCCCCTCGGCTTCGCCGCGGCGCTGCGCCGGGTCGCGGCACGGACCGGGCCCTTCCGGCAGGCCGTGCTGTGGGTGCACGCCCACGGCCGGCCCCACGCCCATGCCGCCGTCGCCGCCGCCCTGGCGGACGGCGCGTCGGTGCTGGAGGTGCTGGGCAGCGCAGCCGCGGCGCCCACGGCCCCCGCGCCCCGGCCGCCCGAGGCCCTGGGCCGCGCCCGCCACCGTGCCGTGGTCCTCGGGTTCACCGGCCCGGGCGCGCACACCCGGTGGCTGGACCATGGGGAGATCAGCGGGGGCGTACTGGCCGCCCTGAGGACCCCGCAGAGCGACGACGGGCCGTACGTCGTCGGACGGGTACGGCCGTGGGAGGACCGGCCGTCGGCGTGACGGCGGTGACGGCGGTGACGGCGGTGACGGCGGTGACAGCGGCGACGGCGCTGACGGCGCGCGCCGTCCCGCCGGGCCCGAACGGCCCCCGGCCACCCACACCCCCACCCCGCAGAAAAATCCGCGTGCTCCCACCCACCCCCCGGGTATCTTGCCTTGTCCTGAACAGGACAGAGAGGTCTTCCAGCATGAGCAGCACCACGTCGTCCCTGCCCGAGCGGATCGAACTGTCGGGGGAGGGGCTCGTGCTGCGCGACTGGACGGAAGGCGACCTGGCCGCGATGCCCGGGCTGTTCGACCACCCCGACATCGCGTACTGGACGCCGATCGTCTCGCCCTTCGACGAAGCGGCCGCCCGCGCCCGGCTGGTGCGCGACCGGGAGCTGCGGCAGGAGGGCACGACCATCCTCCTCGCCATCACCCTCGACGGCGGCGCACCGCTCGGCGAGATCATGCTGCGCCGCGCCCCCGAAGGCACGGAGATCGGCTACGCCGTGGGTCCGGCACACCGTGGGCAGGGGCTGGCCGCCCGCGCCGTGCGGGTGATGGCCGCCTACGCGTTCGAGCAGTGGGGCGCGCAGCGGGTGATCCTGGAGCTGGAGGCCGAGAACGCCGCCAGCGTCGCCGTCGCCGGGAAGGCCGGCTTCAGGCTGCTCGACGTGCCCCTGATCACGGGCGAGGAGAAGGGCCGCCCGTACGTCCTCCAGACCTGGGGCCTGGACCGGCCCTGACCTGACCTGACCATCGTCACGGGCCGGCGGCCGGCGCCGGCGGATCACCGCCTCCACCCCTCGCGTCACCGTTGCGCCTGTCCGCGCCCCTTCCCCGGCGGCCTCGACCGGTCCGGACGCCCGGCCGAAAGGGTGCTGGCCGGCCCGGCCGAAGGGGTGCTGGTCGCGGCGATCTCGATGAGCTGGACCTCCATCTCGTCGGCCTGCGCCCGCAGGATGCTCGCCACCGTCCGCATCGTGTCCTCGTCCAGACGGACCGCGGTCGTCCGGCCTTCCGGCGTCCAGGTGGCCTCGTCGGACTGCGCGTGCAGATCGAAGGTCCGTGCCATGTCGCGGAGGATCGCGGTGACGTCCTGGGCCGCCACGTAGAACTGCCCGTCGGCGCCGCGCCGCACGAGGGTCTCGGCGTCCGTGTGCCGCCGGCTCATCTTCCTCACCCCACTGAGATCACGTCCCACCAGGCGGTGCGCCTCCGCCCGGTCCCATCTTGCTCCCCCCGCGTGCCGTCCGCGAAAGGGTCCGGGGAGCTGGCGCGTCGGAGCGGCGCAGCGCCGACGCGAACCCTTTCACACCCTCCCGGGCCGCCGCGGCCCGATCACCCGGGCGCCCCGCCGCCGACGAGTGCCAGCTCCCGTGCCGTCAGGGGCGGCCCGTCCAGCGGCGGGTACCGCGGCCCCCGTACGGCTCCCCACAGGACGCGCGGGCTGACGAGCGAGGTCAGCGGAGCCTGGAGCGAGGTGACGTCCGTGAGGTCCTCCACCATGCTGAACCTCCCGCAGCTCGTCCTCACCAGGCGGTCCACGTACCGGGCCAGGACCCTGTCCCGGAGGCCGGGAGCACCGCCCTGGACCTCCGGGTAGAACACGTCCTGCCCCATGGCCAGCTCCCAGGCCGAGTCCACCGGCTTCGCCATGGCCCTCTGGACGCGCCGTGCGAGGCCGGAGGCGTCCACACCGCGGGCCTCGACCTCCGCGCGCAGGACGGCGGCCGTCTGCGCGGCGACGGACATGCCGTGCCCGTACAGGGGGTTGAACGCCGCGAGGGCGTCGCCCAGGACGACGAACCGTTCCGGCCAGCCCCGCACCTGCTCGAAATACCGCCGCGTATTGCGCGTGCTCCTGCTCAGCGACACGCCGGTGAGGGGTTCGAGGCGGGAGATGATCTCCCCGACCACGGGGTGACGCAGTCCGAGCGGGAACGCCGCGAAGTCCTCGGCGTCCCCCGTCGGTGCACCGGCCCTGGTTCCCGTCTCCGTGACGATCCACCGCCCGTCCTCCACGGGCAGGATGCTCGCGCTCTGCCCGGGGCGCCCGCTGCGGGGATCGGACTGCACGCTGACGATGGGGAATCCCGCGGCTCCTTTCGGGGCCCGGAAGACCCGCGTCGCGTACACCAGCCCGAGGTCCAGGGAGCGCTCGGGTGCGGGAGGCACCCCCAGTTCCTCCAGGTGGCGGGGCGCCCGCGAGGCGCGGCCGCTGGCGTCGACGACGAAGTCGGCCTCCAGGACATGCTCGTGGCCGGCCCGCTCGCGCACCCGCACCCCGGTGACGCGGGACGGGCTGCCGGTCAGGCCCTCGGCCCGGGTGTGCGGCAAGGCCGTGACGCCCTCCCGGCCCAGGACGTGGTCGCGCACGACCGAGTCCATGAGGTCGCGGCTGCACCCCAGGACGAAGTGGGTCTCGCGGTCCCAGCGCCTCAGCCAGCCCTGGGAGGTGAGCGCGACCATGCCCGTGGGGGTCGGGATCCGGTTCGCTCCGGCGGCCAGCCAGCACTCGGTGATCCCGGGCAGGACCGCCTCGGCCGCCCGTACGCCGCCGCTCCAGAGCATGTGCGCGTGCCGTGCCTGGGGGAGCCCCTTGCGGGGGAGCGGGCCGTCGGGCAACTCGTCGCTCTCGACGACGAGTACCTCGTCGACCGCGCCCCGCAGCGCGGCGGCGGCCAGCATTCCCGCCGAGCCCCCGCCGATGACGACCGCGCGCCGGCGGACCGTCCGGGCGCCGGTGCCGCGCGGACCGTTCATGACACGGCCTTCTGCGGCGCCGCCGAAGGTCCGTGGCCGTCCCTCCCGTGGCCGCCCCGACCGTGGTCGCCCCGCCCGCGGCCGTCCCGCCCGTGGCCGGCGGCCGGGCCCCCGCGGCGGGGCGCAAGGACCCGTACCGCGTCCGAAAGGCGCACGAGTTCGTCCTCGCTGTCGATCAGGCTCTGGACACTGCCGCCGTCGGCGGCCGCGCCGGGACGGGTGTTCAGGGAGCTGTTCAGGGAGCCGAACGCCGCGATGACCAGCGCGGCGTGCGCCACGGCCTCCCCTTTCAACGCGCCCGGCCCGGCCGCGGGTTCAGGCGCGTCCGCCACCGCGACCGTATCGAGGTAGGGCGCGAGGAGCCGCAGCCCGTCCCGGATGTCGCACGTCCGCCGCAGGTGGCGCCTGCTCAGCGAGGACCACGGGGGGATGCGTACGAGCTCGTACGGGACGACCGCGCGGATGATCTCCCACAGCGGCCCCAGCCGGTGGTACCGCGACCACTGCCTCGACTGCCTGCGCAGGCTCTCGCCGACGGCGGGAAGGGCGAACCCGACGCACTGGAGCAGCGAGGAGAGAGCGGCCAGGGAGGGGGCCACCGTCGTGCTGATCCCGTCCCAGTCGTGGCCGGTCCAGCGCGCGCCCACGGCGAGGAGCTTGCCCACGGTGTAGCCGAGGCCCAGGACCCCTCCGGCCCCGATGAGGACGAGCCCGGTGCGCAGCAGACCGGTCACCTCCTGTGCCCAGCGCCGGCACAGGACCGACAGGACGGCCGTCGCCGCCGCGTGGGCGACGAGATAGAGGACGATCATCTCGCGGAGGTACGGGGTGGTGGAGTAGTACGTGTCGAAGTCCTGGAGGCGTTCGTCGGGCGCGTCGCCGAGGGCGAACAGGGCGAGCAGCGCCACGATCACCGTCCCGTAGGCCCCGGCACACCACAGGACGGCCGCACGGCGCCGTTCCTCGGGCCCGCCCTGCCAGGTCAGCATCAGGTTGATGACGGCGGCGCTCCCGGCGGTGACGACGGCGTAGACCAGCGGAGCCGAGAAATTGGCGACACCGGTGAGCGCGTTCACCTCGGACACCGTCGGCGGCGCGGCGAAGAAGAAGACCACGGCGCCGAGGGGGATCACCACGCCCACGGAACGGACCAGCGGATCACGCCAGTGCCGCACGAGCCCGGGCACCCTCAGCGCGAAGGAGACGAGCAGCAGGAGGGCGGGGAGGTAGTAGTAGACGCTGCTCAACGCGCGGCCTCCGCGGCTCGCGGCCTGCCGGCGGCCCGTTTCGTGGTGTGCGCGAGCGCCTGCGAGATGCGGATCAGGTCGCGGTCCTTGCCCGCCGGTTCCTGAAGGGTCCTCGAAGAGGCGATCACCCGTCCCTCGGGGTCGGCGCGCATCGTCTCCACCGCGGCGAGGACCATGACCGCGTCCGCACCGGCCTCCGCGTGGGCGCTGGGGGCGCCGCCGGCGACGGCTTCGGCCAGTGCCCGCGCCCGGAGGCCGAGGTCGAAGTAGGGGTTGAGGGTGAGCAGTCCGTCGTGGATCAGCGATTCCCGCTGGAGGCGCCGTACGCCCACCGACGCCAGCAGTGGCACGCTGACCGCCGCCGGCGTCGGTACCAGCCCGCCCACCAGCTGCGAGAGGGGTCCGAGCCGCCGGTAGTGGGTCCAGTCCCGCCAGCGTCCCCGGAAGCGCCGTACGACGATCGGGAGCACCATGCCGATCGCGATGAGGGGGGCGGCCACCGAGGTGCAGGCCCGTGCCACCTCGGTACTGAGCACGTCCCAGTCCGCTCCGGCCCACCGTGCTCCCAGGGCGGTGAACTTGAGGACGCCGAAGCAGATCGCGAGTCCGTAGCCCGTCACCATGAGGGCCAGTCCCGCCCTCAGCTCCCCTCCCACGTGGCGCAGCCAGCGCCAGCACAGGGTGGCCATGACGGTCGACGCCGCGGTGTGGCCGACCAGGTAGAGGACGATCATCTCGCGCATGTAAGGGGTGTTGGCGTAGTAGGTGTCCAGGTCACGCAGCCGCTCGACGGGCGCCTGCGCGAGCGCGAACAGCACGGCGATGGCGGCGCAGAGCGTCCCGTAGGCCGCGATGCACCAGCGGGTCGCCCGCCGGATGCGTTCGGGGGACCCGCCCCGCCAGTTGATGACCAGCACGATCCCCGACGCCGCGCAGGCCATGGCCCAGAAGTAGTCGAAGGGGGCCGCGGCGTTCGGGATGCCCGTGAGCTCGTTGACTTTGGCGACCACGGGGACGGAGGTGAAGAAGAACACCCCCACGGCCGCCACGAGCATGGCCATGACCGCCCGGAGCAGGGGATCGCGCGGATTCCGCAGCAGGCCGGGAAGTCTGAGCAGGGCGGCCACGCCGCCGAGCACCGTGGGAAAGAGAACGGTCGGGTCCGGCACGCTCAGCCTCGGATCCCGTGGTTGCAGAGCGCCGCTTCTATCCGGCCGGAGCGGGTGCTCCGGTCGAGCTCGGGAGCATCGGGGACCGTCAGGAGGTGCCGTACGGCGTGTGCCAGCTCCAGCCCGTACCGTTCGGCCGCCTGCTCCTGCATCCGGTGCCTGCGGGCGGCGGTGCCGTCCTCCTCCAGCAGTACGGGACCCTTGCGGCCGGCTACCGCCAGCGCCGACGCGACCACCTGCCGCAGGTCGCCGTCGTGGTGGAGGAGACGGGCGGCCGCGGAGGCCTCGAAGGCGTGCTCGTGGCAGTGCCCGAGTTCCAGGTGGCGCAGCTCGTGCCCGGTGATGACGATCTGGTGCTCGCCAACGGTCCGCTCCTCGATGATGATCAGGTCCCGGTCCCCGATGTTGAGGGCGAGACCGCTGACGGTGCCCGGCGGGAAGGACGTGCTGCGGAACTCGATCTTCCGGCCCCGGCGCCGGCTCATGGCGTCGCAGAGCGCGAGGCAGATCACCTCGGCCGCCACCGGAGACTTCAGATGACCGAGCCCGCCCACCATGGCGCTGACGGACTGCCGTATCTCCCGCTGCTTGAACACACGATTCCCCAATGCCCTTTTCCGCGGGGGCAGGAACTCACACCCCGCGGATTCCACGCGACCGGCCCGTACCGTGCCGCACGACGGCCGACCGCTCGACAAGCTCCCCGCCCCGCGACGACCGGCGACGGGCCTTTCCCGAACCCCTGAGGCGTGCCGGGAGGCACGCTTCAGAAATGCTCGCCGGCCGGGCCGGACCTCTGCTCGGCCGCCTCCTCCTCCATGTAGGTGTCGAGCCACTCGAGCAACCTGGTGCGCCCCCGGTCGGGCAGCAGAGCCGCGCGCAGCGCGATGCCGTCGACGCCGTGCCGCTCGTAGAGGCTCGGCCGCCTCCCCGCCCCGGCCGCCGGGGCGTTGCGCTCGCTGTGCTCCTGGTACTCCCGCAGGAGTGTCTTCTCGACCTCGGCCAGGGCGCAGCCCAGAGCCTCGGCATCGTCCGACTGCAGGAACCCGGCCGGCCGGTTGAAGAACCGCTCCAGCCGTGAGCAGTGGTCCATGGTGGGGCGGCGGTCCCCGCAGAGCAGGGCCTGGACCTGCTGCCGGGAGATACCGCTCTGCCGTGCGATCTCCCCGTGCGAGAACTTCCGCCCGTTGTCCTTGCGGTAGGTCTCGTGCAGCAGGTCGAGTCGCTGCCGGAACCGCTCGTGGATGTCCGGCTCACCGGCCGCCCGCCCTTGCAGGAGCTCCCGGATGACCTCGACGGGAACCCCGCAGGCGTGGTTGAGCGCCTCCGTGCAGAGGACTTCTTCGCGGCTCCGGCCGAGCCTCGCCCCGAGGCAGACGATCCGTTCGACGGTCGCGGTCAGCTGGGGGAAGGCCGAAGGCCGGGAGGGCGGCGGCACAGGTGCTGTGGAGGAGCCTTCTGTCACCGGCTGGTCTCCCGGATCGACGCACACTGCTCTCCCCGGAGACATGGGCGGGGGAGAACTGTTACAGGGGTCCTTGCTCCGCCGATCCTGCCACACCTGTGGCAGTCGCACGACGGATCTTCGGCCAGCCTGCCACGGCGGTGGCAGAAACCTGCCGCCCACCGGTGCGCGCGCCGGGCGGAGGTGACGGGCGGGACGCAGGCGCGTCCCGCCCGCCCGTCACCACCTCGCCCTCAGTCGACGTCGAGGTGGTAGGCACCCGCCCGCGCGTCCGCGAACAGCGTGAACTGTACGTGCGGTGTGCCACTGCCCTCCTCACCGTCGCCGTCCATCTCGACGGGCTCGGCGTCCACCAGGACGTACTCGCCGTACCCGTCGAAGTCACCGGGCCCGTCCGCGACTCCGATGTGGATCGGTGTCTCGTCCGGCAGGTCCGCGAGAGCTTCACGCAGCCGCGCAGCGGTCCATACCTGCGGGGCGTGCTCGAACATGTCAGCCATGTACCGAAATTAGAACCACCACCGCCCACAGACGCGTTCGCCGCGCCGTCGCAACGCCTTCCATGACCCTGCCGCCTCCCGCCCTCCCCGTCCCGACCACACACCGGGCAAGACAAGGCCCCGCCTCCCCCGGGGTGCAGGGGAGGCGGGCCCGGCCGGGAGGCCCCCGCGTCAGACGACGGCGCCCAGCGGGGAGGCGAGGCCGGTGGCGGACCAGCGCTGGGGGTTGGTGCCGTTGCAGGGCCACAGCTGGAGTTGGATGCCGTTGTCCGTGCGCCCCTGCGGCAGGTCCATGCAGCGGTTGTTCATCGGGTTGTAGAGACTCCCGTCGGCCTGCGGCAGCCACTGCTGGGGGCCGGTGCCGTTGCAGGTCCACAGCTGGACCAGGGTGCCGTTGTTCGCCGCGTCCACGCACTTGCCGAGGACGCGCAGTTCGCCGTTCTCCCGGATCTCGAACTGCTGGGGGCCGGTGCCGTTGCAGTCCCAGATCTGGATGTGGTTTCCGTCTGCGGTGCCGCCGGCGCTGTCGTCGGCGCACTTGGCGTCGCTGACCCGGGAGACGAGGGCGGTCCCGGCGGCCGAGGGGACGGTGGAGTGGTTGTGGACGGTCAGGCCGCTGATCCGGCCGTCGAGGAAGGCGGCCGGCCCGCCCTGGGACTTGGAACGGCCGAGGACCAGTGGACCGGTGGCGTTCCAGGAGTTGGCCTTGGCGTGGTGACCGGTGGCGGCGAGGGTGCCGTTGACGTAGAGGGCGAGCAGACCGGTGGTGTCGTCGTAGCTCGCGGTGAGCTGTGTCCAGACCCCGACCTGCACCTTCGCGGCGGCATTGCGGACGTCGGCCTGGTCGTAGTTCCAGCCGTCGGCGTCGGTGCGGCCCAGGGCGAACCGCCAGGTTCCGTCGGGGTCGGACCAGATCGTGAAGCCGCTGGAGCGCAGGCCGTCCTGGCTGACGACGGTGCCGCCGGTCTTGTCGGTCCTCGCCCAGGCGGAGACGGTGAAGCTGCGGCCGGTGTCGAGGGCGGGGCCCGTGGCCATGACGGTTGCGCCGCTGCCGTCCAGGTCGACGACCTTGGTGGCCGTGCCGGCCACGGTGTCGTCGGCCCAGGTGGCGCCCGCTCCGGTCAGCGTGGCGTTGTTGCGGCCACGCAGGTCGGCGGCGGTGGTGCCGGTGCCTTCGTCGAGTTTCCAGGCGCCGGTGGAGATACGGGAGTCGCCCATGGTGCGGGCGCTGCCGAAGCCGGTGACCTTGCCTCCGGTGGCGGTGCTGTTCCAGGTCAGTACCCGGTGGCGGCTGTCGACGGCCCACAGGTCGGGCAGGCCGTCGGCGCTGGTGTCGCCGGAGGAGCCCATCACCGGGTGGGTGGTGGCGCTGACACCTCCGCCGATCCGGGTGCGCTTGGCGTGGTCGCCGAGGGCGGCCGGGTTCCCGGCGACGTTGGCGTACTGGAAGACCTCACCGGTGGTGTTGTCGCGCGCCCACAGGTCCGGCAGGCCGTCGCCGGTGGCGTCTCCCGGGGCGATGAGGGTGAGGTTCTCCCATCCGGAGGCGCTGAGGACGAGCACGACGGGGTCGCGGAGGGTTCCTGTCGAAGCCTTGCCCTGGAGCAGGACGAGCTGTGAGCCTCCCGTGCCGTTGCTCTCGACGGTCAGCAGGTCGTTGCGGGGTTCGACGCCCTGTTCGGGCAAGGCGTCGCCGACGGCGAGGATCTGCTTGACCCGGCTCCAGTCCTCGGCGTACTCCGTGCCGCAGGGCCGTCCGGTGGTGGCCACGGTGCAGTCCTCAGCGTAAGGGCGCTGCACGGTCGTGGCATGGGCGGCGGTGTAGTAGAGGCCGTGGTTGGCGGCGAGACCGCCCTGGGTGAGGGAGTTGCGGTAGAGCTTGAGCTGCCCGTCTCGGTAGGCCCACAAGTCGTCGATGCGGATGCCGTTGCCCCCGCGGTGGGTGGTGAGGGTGCCGTTGCCCCAGCCCTTCCCACCGGGGCTGTTGGCCACGTCGGAAGCCAGGACGCCGCCGGCTGCGGGGTCGGCTGCCGTGGGGTAGACCACGAGGTCACCGCTGTCGGCCGGCGCGAGGAAGTCGACGCGCTCGTCGCCGGTGATGTCACCGAGCACCGTCTTGGCGTCCGGGTCGTCCGGAGCGTAGAAGGTGTACGTCTGCTGTTGCGAGCGGTTGCCCGCGCGGTCGACCGCCTGGACCCGCAGGACGTTGGTACCCCAGGCCGTGGGGGTGAGGGGGATGGAAGCGCTGCCGTCGGCGGTCGGGCCGGCGCGGTTGGCCCCGCCCGTGGGGATGGCCGAGTTGAAGGCCCATTCGTAGTACAGCACCCCGCTGGCGGCGTCGGCGGACTTCACCGTGAAGGTGCCGCCCTGGCCGATGTGCCGGGTGGACCCGGGGAGGGTGCCGGAGGGCGGGTACTCCGCCGATGACACGACGGGAACGGACGGCGGCTCCGTGTCCAAGGTGAAGGTGCAGCCGCTGACCCATGCGGAGTCCATGTCGCCGTCATGGGCTGCGACCCGCCAGGAGTAGGTGTGTCCGTCGGAGAGGTTCGTCGGATGGACCGAGGTCCAGTGGGTGCCGGTGGCCTCGCCGACGCGGCCGCTGTCGTAGACGAGGGCGCCACCGGCGGTGTCGTTGACGTAGAACAGCGCCGAGACCGGCTGGTTGTCCGGGTCCCCGATCCAGGCGCCGACGCTCAGTCCCGCAGAGGCCGTGGCGCCGACCCAGCCGCAGCCGTTGCCGTTCGCGTTCTGCGGAGCCGGGTTCATGCCGACCGCCCACGGGGCGTACGGCGCGCGGTTGTACTCGACGTAGAGGAACGGCAGGTTGTTCTTGTTCCGGGTGAAGCGCTTGAAGGAGTTGTTCGAGCTGCTCCGGGACTCGTCCGAGGCGAAGAGGCCGTAGGTGAGGCTGCCGCGCCACTCGTTGGCGATGAGGTGGTCGCGTACGTCCCACTCACCGAGGGTGGTCGCATCGGGGCAGCCGGGGCCGCCGGCGCTGTTGAGCGCCGTCGTGCGCAGGACCTCCCAGTCGCGGGGCTGGGTGTTCCAGGTGATGTTGGAGAGCAGGGGTTCGGTGGAGTGCAGGTCCACGGAGTAGGTGCGGCTGCAGCCGGCGTCGGCGGCGTAGGACTGGGTGGCGAAGAAGGAGGCCTTCTTGATGCTCTTGTCCCGCAGGTCACCGGTGTCGACCTGGACGTAGTACCGCTCCAGGCCGATGCGCGAGCGCCAGTGCTGGTAGCCGACGCCGGGGTCGTAGGTGTCGCCGTAGTCGTCGTAGTGGATCTCCGCCGGGTAGGCCTCCTGGACCCAGGCCCAGTGCTGCGTCCCGCGGTTGGTGGGCTGCCAGGCGGGGTCGATGAAGACCGGGAAGGTGGTGGACGGGTCGGTCAGGAAGGTCCGGTCCGGGGTCAGGGCGAGCGAGTTCTTGCCGAGTTCGGTGCGCAGGCGGGCGACCTTGGCCGTGTCGGCGGGGCCTTCGGCGTCGGAGGCCGCCTTGGCCGCCTCCGGGGCCGGGGCGGGCTGCGGGACCTCACCGCCCTCGGCGCCGGCCCGGGCGGAGGAAGCGGATGCCTTGGAAGACGGCGCTGTGGGCGCGGACGGCTGACGGGCCGAGGAGGTCGAGTCCCACATCGTCGGGGCGGGCGCCTGGAAGACGGTACGGCCGGAAGCGTCGTCGGCCTTCAAGTCACCGGAGGGACCGGCGGAGACGGTGACCCCGTCACCCTCGAGGCCCAGGGTCAGCCGGGCCAGCTTCGGATGCCGGGCGGCCTCGGCCGACTTCACCACGAGGACTTCGGAGATCCCGCCGTTCTCCCCGGCCGTGACCTTGAGGTCCGTCCCGGGGGCGACCTCGCGGTAGACGGCGCTCCGCCCCTCCAGCACCGGTACGGGGAGGGGCTCGGGCCAGCTCAGGGCGAGCCGCTTGTCGTCCTGCTCCAGCGTGGCGAGCGGGCCCGTGCCTCCGCCGGAGAGGCTCAGGCCGCCGGTCGTGGCCTTCGGGCGGAGGGTGCCGTCGGGATCTTTGACCAGGGTCGCGTCCAGGTCGGCCCAGCTGCTGCCGCGCTTGGTGCGCAGCGGCATGACGCTGCGGCTCAGGGCCAGGGCCCCGTCGGGCAGGGCGACCACCGTGTCGGTCTCGGTCGTCGCGGCAGGGACGGGAACGGGCTTCCCGGTGCGCCGTGCCTCGGCCAGGGCGGCGTCCTCCCCGCGCTCCCTGTCGGTGGCCGGCCGTTCAGGAGGCTGTGAGGTGTTTCCCGCAGCCTGCTCCCCGGCGACGGCCGCGGCAGGGGCCGCCGCCTGCGCTCCGGAAACCGTCGTCACGGTCATGGCCAGTGCGACCAGCCCGGCCAGCGCGAGGGACCTCCCGGCCGGCCGTCTTCTTCTCGGCATGCCCCCCACGGCAGCCTCCCCGATGTGGTGGTGATTGGCATCTGGGCGCGAACGCTAACAGTTCCCGGTCGTCGCCCCATGCGCACTCGGATACGGAATTAAGAATTCCTGGAGGCTTATTCGAATAATCGTGACCAATCGCCTGACGAAAACAAGTCATCGCGTAAGCGAATGAATTATTTCCGGACAGGTTTTTCAAGTGGTGGTGTCTGCCGGGAAGTTCTTGTCCGCATTGATCCATATTTTTCGTTGTGCGAACGAGCTAGGCTCCCGGGTCAATTGCTCTGCTCGGCGACCGTGGGGGGCGTGCCGTGTCGGCACCGCATGATCTTTTATCGGCAAGGAGAAGCCGGGTGGTCCGGCGCCGCGTCACGATTCCTCTCTTGATCATCATTGCATTGATCTTCGCTACGGGAACGGCCGATGCCGCTTCCACATGGAAACCGAAAGACCCCACACGCTGGTCACCGGGGGCTCTGAGGAAAACCGATTCGGTCCGCGGCAGGAATGCCGGAAAGGCGGAATCGAAAGCTCCGTCGGGTGACCGGACCGGGCCCTGGAAGCCGCAGCCGGTGGCCTGGCCTCCGGCGTCCCAGGCCGAGGTCGATCTGGGTGCCACCCCCGCAACGGCGCCCCACCGCCCATCGTTCACCTCACTGTTCACCGCACCCGGGACAGCTCCCTCGGCCGGCGTCCCGACGTTCCCCTTCCGCGACCCCGGCCGCGCCGGCACCGCACCGGTATGGGTGGCCCCCTCAGGCAAGGGCACCCCGGACAAGGGCGCCCCGGGTACGGGCGTCCCGGGAGGCACGGGCAAGGCGTCCGTGCGGCTCGCCGACCGCACCGCCGCCGAACGGGCCGGAGTCACGGGCCTGCTGCTGGCCGTCCGCCCGGCAGCGGCAGCGGCACCGGCGGACGGCGCCCGGGTCAAGGTGTCGGTCGACGTCTCACCCATCGCCGGCGCCTTCGGCGGCGACTGGCTCTCTCGCGCCCGGCTGGTCGAGCTGCCCGAATGCGCGCTGTCCACGCCCGAGCGCGCCGAATGCCGTGCGCAAAGCCCCCTCCCGACCGCCAGGAACGGCGACCGGCCGGGTCTGCTGACCGCTGAGGTGCCCTTCGGCACGGCCGCAGCGGCGAACCCGGAAACCCCGCGGCCGGCCGCCGCCCAGGCCGGAGCCACCGTCCTCGCGGCGACGGCTGCCCCCGCCGGACCGGCGGGGACCTACACCGCCACCAGCCTCGCCCCGTCAGGAAGCTGGAGCAGCGGCGCCAACACCGGCGGGCTCTCCTGGAACTACCCGATCGCCGTGCCCGACGGCCTCGGCGGCACCAAGCCGGGCATCGCCCTCTCGTACCGCTCGCAGTCCGTGGACGGCCGCACCGCGGCCACGAACAACCAGGCGTCCTGGATCGGCGAGGGCTGGGACTACTCGCCCGGATTCGTCGAGCGCCGCTTCAAGCCCTGCGCCAAGGACGGCGAGGAGGGCTCCAACGAGCAGTGCCTCGCCGGTGACAACGCCACCTTCTCCCTCAACGGCAAGTCCTCCACCCTCGTACGGGACGACGCCTCCGGCACCTGGCGGCTGGAGGACGACGACGCCTCCAAGGTCGAGCGGCTGACCGGAGCGGCCAACGGCGACAACAACGGCGAGTACTGGAAGATCACGACCGCGGACGGCACCCAGTACTACTTCGGCGCCGGCCGCCGGCCCGGCAGCTCCACGGCACCGGCGACCAACTCCACCTGGACGACCCCGGTCTACGGGAACAACACCGGCGAGGAGTGCCACCAGTCCACCTTCGCCGCCTCCTGGTGCCAGCAGGCGTGGCGTTGGAACCTCGACTTCGTCGTCGACCCGCGTGGCGGCATGATCACCCACTGGTACGACACCGAGACCAACCACTACAAGCGCGGAGCCACCCCCTCGGCCCCCGACGGCACCCGCACCCCCTACATCCGCGGCGGTAACCTCACCCGGATCACCTACGGCTCCAAGGTGACTGACCCCGACACGGTCAAGCCGACGGCCCAGATCCTCTTCACCACCGCCGAACGCTGCCTGCCCGACGCCTCCTTCGACTGCGCCCCGGCCAAGCTGACCAAGGCCAACGCCACCCACTGGCCGGACGTCCCCTTCGACCAGAGCTGCACCGCGACGGGCACCTGCGAGAACACGGCCGCCACCTTCTGGACCACCAAACGCCTCACCACCATCACCACCCAGGTCCTGACCGGCAGCGGCGGCTACGGCGACGTCGACTCCTACGAGCTCAAGCACGAGTTCCCCAACCCCCAGGACGGCACCGCCCCCTCCCTTTGGCTGGCCTCCATCACCCGCACGGGCCATGACGGCACGGCGTCCCTGCCCACCCCACCGGTCACCTTCACCGGCCGCCTGATGAACAACCGGGTCGACTCGAGCGCCGACAACAAGCCCGCCCTCAACCGGCGCCGCCTCACCGGCGTGACCACCGAGACTGGCAAGGTCACCGACATCGGCTACGCCGACCCCGACTGCGCCCCCGGCAGCCGCCTGCCCACCGCCCAGGACACCAACACCACCCGCTGCTATCCCGTCTACTGGAACCCCGACGACAAGAGCCCGCTGGACCCCACCCTCGACTGGTTCCACAAGTACGTCGTCACCCGCATCACCGAGACCGACCCATTCGGCGGCTCCCGCCCCAGGGAAGTGCGCTACGAATACGTCGGCCCCGCCGCCTGGCACCGCGACGACGAGGAACTGACCGAGGACAAGCGCCGCACCTGGAACCAGTTCCGCGGCTACGAACAGGTCGTCACCCGCACCGGCACCGCCCCCGACCCCGTCTCCAAATCGGCCACGTTCTACCTGCGCGGCATGGACGGCGACACCAAGGCCGACGGCAGCAAGCGCACCGCGGTCTTCACCGGCATCTCCGGAAACACGCTCAGGGACTCGGACCCCCTCGCCGGCGCCGTCCGGGAGACCCAGACGTTCGCCTCGGACGGCGGCGAGCCCACCTCGGTGTCCCAGTCCGAACCCTGGCTCTCCACCGCCACCGCGACCCACGGCCGCGGCACCAAACTCCCCGCCCTCACCGCGCAGATGCAGCGCACCGGAGCCTCCGCCCACAAGGCGCTGCGCACGGACAAGACCTGGCGGACCACCTCACAGGCGACCACTTACGACACCGCCTACGGCATGCCGATCAAGACCCTCGACCGCGCCGACGGCCTGCCCGACACCTGCACCGCCACCTCGTACGCCCGCAACACCACGACGTGGATGCTCGACCGGGTCGCCGAGACCGTCCAGGTCCAGGGCGACTGCACGACGACCCCGAACGCGACGAACACCCTCTCGCGCAACCGCACCTCCTACGACGGCCAGCCCAACGGCACCCTGACCGGCCCCGGCCTGGCCACCACCACGGAGAACCTGGACCGCTTCGAGTCCGGGCAGCCCAAGTACACCACCGCCTCCACCGTCACCTACGACGCCTACGGCCGGATCACGAGCACCACCGACGCGGCGGGCGCCAAGACCACCACCGTCTACGAGCCGGCCACCCTCGTCCCCCCGGCCACGACCAAGGTCACCAACGCCAAGGGCTGGACCACGACCACCACGCTCCACCCTCTGCGCAGCGTCCCCGTCAAGACCGTCGACCAGAACGGCCGCACCACCGAAGGCGCCTACGACGCCCTGGGCCGCACGACCGCCGTCTGGCTGCCGGGCCGCGCCAGGGACGCGAGCGCGAGCACGCTCTACACGTACGCGCTCTCCAACACCACCACCAGCTCGGTCACCACGCAGTCGCTCAGGTCGGACCAGTCGTACGCGACGTCCATCGCCATCAACGACGCCTTCGGACAGCAGGTACAGCTCCAGACGGTAGCGCGGAACGGGGCGGCGGCCAGTCGCCTGATCACCGACACCGCCTACGACAGCCACGGCCTGGCCGCCAAGACCAGCCCGGAGTACATCAACAAGGACTCGGCGCCGGTCGCCACCCGCTTCGTCGCCGACGACAACACGGTCCCCGCCCAGACGGTGACGGTCTACGACGGCCTCGGCCGCGCCACCGACTCGGTATTCCTCTCCAAGGGCAAGGAGCAGTGGCGGACCACCACCGCCTATCCCGGCGCCGACCGCACCGATACCCTCCCGCCCATGGGGGACACCGCCACGAGCGCGATCACGGACGCCCGCGGCCGCACGGTCGAGCGGCGTACCTACAAGGGCCGCGACACACAAGGCGCATACGACACGATCCGGTACGCCTACTCCACGACGGGCGAGATGACCGGCCTGACGGACGCGGCCGGCAACACCTGGACCTACGACTACGACCCGCACGGCCGCCGCACCCGCTCGACCGACCCGGACAAGGGCGTCTCGACGACCACCTACGACGCGGCCGGAAGGATCCTCTCCACCCAGGACGCACGCGGCACCACCGTCTTCAGCACCTACGACATCCTCGGTCGCCCCACCTCCCGCAACCTCGGCGCGACCGACGGCCCCAAGCTGGCGACGTTCGAGTACGACACCCTGCTCCCCGGACAGCCCACCGCGTCCACGAGCTGGGTGAACGGCAAGGCCTGGCGCCAGGAGACCACCGGCTACGACATCGGGTACCGGCCCACCGGCACCAAGCTGACCGTTCCCGACGGCGAAGGCGCCCTCACCGGCACCTACACGCTCTCCACCAGCTACGACCCGGTCACCGGCCTGGAGCGCCGCACCACGCTGCCCGCCGCGGGTGGCCTGCCCTCGGAACGCCTCGAAGCCGGCCGCAACATCAACGGACTCCCCGTCTCCTACGGCTCGGACACCACCGACTACGTCAACTTCATCGACTACGACGAACGCGGCACCGTCCTGCGGACCATCCTCGGGGACGTTCCGAAGCAGGTCAGCCTGACCACCCTCCAGGACCCTGCGACCGGCCGGCTGCTCGGCACCCGGCTGGACAAGCAGGACCAGCCCACCCCGGTCGAGACCACCGCCTACACCTACACCCCGGCCGGGGACGTCACCTCGGCCGACAGCACCCAGGGCCCCATCCGCGACCTGCAGTGCTTCACGTACGACTACCTGCACCGCCTCACCGACGCCTGGACCGACACCGGCACCACCTCGACCCTCCCCGGCCCCTCGGTCCCCGGCATCGGCGGCTGCGCCCGCACCGGCCCCCAGCCGGGCGCCATCGGCGGCCCCGCCCCCTACCGCCAGGCGTTCGGCTACGACATCACCGGCAACCGCACCTCGCTGACCGACCACGACCCCGCGGGCGACCCGGCGAAGTCCGTCACCACCACGACCACCTTCCCGGCCCCCGGCTCGACCCGCCCCCACGCCCCGGCCTCCACGACACGGCAGACCAGCACCGGCCCGGCCCCGACGCTCCCCGTCACCTACGACAACACCGGCAACACCCTCACCCGCCCCGACACGGCCGGCGGCACCCAGACCCTGACGTGGAACGAGGAAGGCCACCTCGCCTCCGCGACGAACCAGGCCGGCACCTCCACGTACGTCTACGACGCCGCCGGCAGCCGCCTGCTGCGCCGGGACCCCGGCAGGACCACCCTCACCCTGGGCTCGACCGAACTCACCCTCGACACCGCGACGAACAAGGTCACCGGAACCCGCTACTACGCCACCCCCGGCGGCCCGGCCGTCGTCCGCACCTCCGACGGCAAGCTCTCCTACGTCATCGCCGACCACCACAACACCGGCACCACGGCCATCGACGCCACCACCCTCCAGACCCAGCGGCGCGCCACGAAACCCTTCGGCGAGGAACGCGGCACCAAACCCCCCTCCTGGCCCGGGGAGAAGGGCTTCGTCGGCGGAACCCAGGACAAGGCCACCGGCCTGACCCACCTCGGCGCCCGCGAGTACGACCCGCGCACCGGCACCTTCCTCAGCGTCGACCCGGTCCTGACACCGGGCTCCAGCCAGTCCCTCAACGCCTACGGCTACGCGAACAACAACCCCCTCACCACCTCGGACCCCACCGGCCTGTGCGCCGAACTCGACTGCCCCACCCGCCCCTGCGCCACCTGCCACAACACCACCCCGGGCCACGAACCCGGGCCCGGCGACGGCGAACCGGGCAGCGGCTCGGGCGACCCCGCCACCCGCTCGGGCAAGGGCTCCGACTACGGCAACAGCTACCGTCCGCCCCGCTACGGCGGCAGGCCTCCGAACTGCAGCCTGAGCCGCTACGGCTGCTCCGGCACCAGGCCCCCAACCCCCCCGACCCCCCTCCCGGCACCCCCGTGGCTGCCCCCGCCCGTCCCGGTGATCGTTCCGGATGACTGTCGGACGGACGACATGAGGGTCGATTGCATGGTGGACGTCTCACCTGAGCAGATCCTCAACCATCCGTTCAACCAGGGAAACAAGAAGAACGGCGCGAACGATTTGGCGCACTGGTACTCACAGTTCTCGGACAGCTGCACGAAGCGTGCTCAGCAGTACGTGTGCTTCGGCTCTTCCCCGGCCGGGGACCAGCCCCTCACCGTCGGGGATGTTCACTTCTACCCCCAAGGTAAGGCGCGCTTTGCGGCCAGACTTGAGAATGAATCGGCGTGGCGAGAAAAAATGCTCCCCCTGGTCGGAGCGGAGGGTGTCGAGGAATTTGGGCCCGACTTGGAACGCCATGAAGCGGTTCATTCGCGGCAATGGGCCAGGTCCGAAAACGCCGCAGGTTTCACTCTGAAATATTTCCGAGAGATGGCAGCATCCGAGTATGAAGTGGGAACACCGGCTCATGCCAATAGCCTCGAAGTGGAGGCGAATCTATGGTGGGGAGGATACCTGACCTGGTATCCGCCGCAGTTCGTAGCGCCCGGCAAGGATCTGAAATTCTGAACGAGGTGGAAGTGTCCTTGAAGAAAAGGCGGCCGGCGGCGGCCGTGGCCATGGTTTTCATCCTGGCCGCTACGGCTGTTGGATGCACGCCCGCCCCCAAGGCGTTGGTGGCAGTCGAACGTACGGACACGGGGCGGGCCCGCGTACTGGTCGCACCTTGCCCTGAGTACACCGCTCAGATGTTCTCCGTCTTCAGCTCAGGGGGAACCATCGGATATAAACGTTGGTTCCTCATCAGCGATGCCATGGGCGGCCCGCTCGACAGCGTGGAACTCTTTTCGGCGCCACAGGGATGGAGTGTCACTCGATCGGAACTGAGCGACCTCAAAGGCGGGGGAGAATACACGGTGGTTCTCGTCGGCGGAGTGAGGGGTCGCGGGCTGGGTGGCGAGATCTCCTTCACGCCCGACGAATTCGAGGCCCTCAAAGCCGGGCAGGTTCTTGTCCGAGACGGCAAGGGTTCGAAAGTGGCCAAGAAATCCGAGTTCATGAAAAAGAACGGCGACCGCTGCACTCCCGATTAGTGCCCCCGTGCGGTTGGAATCTCTACGTCTCGGTCCATGAAGCGATCCAATTCTCGGGGGTGGTCGAGGGCATTCTGGCTGGTCGGAGGGGGCTCCTGGCATCAGGGGTAACTGCATGCACGTCCGCGCCGCAGCCCTTGTTGGCAGTGGAGCGTGCCGACAACGGCGCTGGTGAGGTTCTCGGCGGAACCCGGAGCGAAAAAGCGATGGACCGGGCGGATTTCATGAATCCGCCCCCTGCATGCTGCATACCCTGACTGCACACCCGCTTCCACGGCTCTGCTGGCCGTTCAGCCAGGCACCAAGAAGACGGCGCGAACCAATTGGCGTTTGAGTTCGTCTCCGGTCAAAGATGTGGTGGGGAGGATTCCTGACCTGGCACCGCGGCACCGTCCGTGTTACCCGTCAAGGAAATGAAATTCTGAACGAGGTGAAAATGTCCTGGAGCAAGAAGCGTGCGGCGGCCACCGTAGCCGCGGGTTCAATCATGGCTGCCACGGCCGTTGGATGCTCGCCCGCCCCCAAGGCGCTGCTTGCCGTCGAGCGCACGGATACGGGGGGAGCCCGCGTGCTGATCGCTCCTTGCCCGGAATACAGCGCTCAGATGTTATCAGTCTCCAGCTCGGGAGGAACCATCGGCTTCAAGCGTTGGTCGCTCGTCAACGATGCCATGGGGGGACCACTTGACAGCGTGGAGCTTTTCTCGAAACCGAAAGGATGGAGTGTTGCCGAGTCGGAGCTGAGCGACCTCAAAGGCGGGCGAGAATACACGGTGGTTCTCGTCGGCGGAGTGAGGGGGCGGGGGCTGGGCGGCGAGATTTCCTTCACACCTGACGAATTCGTGGCCCTCAAACCGGGGCAGGTCCTTGTCCGAGACGGCAAGGGTTCGAAAGCGGCCAAGAAATCCGAGTTCATGAAGAAGAACAGCGACCGCTGCACTCCCGATTAGTGCGACCTGTTCCCTGGAACACGATCCCCCTCCCTCCTGCCCCCGCCGCCTGATGCCCGCCACCGTCAGCGCGCCGTCAGGCCCCCTCACGCATTCTGGTTGTCGTGACCGGGCAGCGGGGCAGCCCGCCGGCCCGGGTCACAAGGGAGAGGTGCCCGGAGCGGTTGATCGGGGACCGGCCACTGGTCGTTCGGGTTCCACCAGGACCCACGCAGGTTCGAATCCTGCCCTCTCCGCCACACCATCCATCCGCCGGCAGAGTGTTCCCATGCAGATCCGGATCGAGGCGTTCGACCTGCCGGGCCGCACCTGCGCGCCCGCCCCCGGGTTCCCCGGATACCGCGACATCCACGTCGCCGTGCAACCCCGCGCACGAGACGGACAACTCCTCGCCCCCCAGCCCGGCGACGCCCCCTCGGCACCCTGGGCCCTGGACTGCACCGCGCGCCGTGCCCCCGCGGGCGTCGACCTGACCGGCTCCTGGATCCAGGGCCGCCCCGGACAGCGCTTCATCTACCTCACTTGGAACGGAACCGACGCCACCGGCACCACCACCACGTTCCGCCGGGCCAAGCTCATGCTGGACGCGGTGGACCCGTCGGTGGCCGAAGCAGCGCTGGACCGCGGCCTGCTGATCGCCCGCGTCGGCCTGACGGATGCCCACGGCCACCCCCTCTGCGCCGCAGTCCGCCCCCCGACCATCACCTGGTCGCCCCCGCCCCCTCCCTAGCCTCACCCCACCCACCCCGTACCGCTCCGCGCCCACGACCCGCCGCCCCGCAGGCCCCCGGCGGGAAGGAACACCGCCATGAAGCCGCCCACCAGCATCGACTTGTTCGCCTCGGTGTTGCGCCTCAGTCCGCGCGCCCGGCGAGCCGCTCGCCGAGCTCGCTGCGCGCGTACAGCACGTTCCGGCCGGCCCGCGCCCGCGTCACCAGACCGCACGCCGCCAGCACCCCCAGGTGCTGCGACACGGCCCCCGGCGTCACCCCCAGCAGCCGGGCCAGCGCCCCCGTGGACTCCGGCGTCTCCAAAGCGGTGAGCAGCGCGGCCTTCGGCCGTCCCAGCAGTGCCGCCAGCGCCTCCGGGGCCGGCGGCCGCACCGCCTCCCACAGCGTGGCGACCCCCCGCGCGGGATAGTCGACCCGCGGCACCTCCCCGATCGGCGCCGTCGCCTTCCTCCCGAACAGCGTGGGGCACAGCGTCAGCCCGGCGCCCGGCTGCACCCGGCTGTCCGTGCCCATCGGGTGCAGCCGCAGCACCCCCGACTCCCAGCGCACATTGGGGTGCAGCCCGGCGAAGAGCGCCGCCGCCCCGCCCTCGGCGAGCAACTGCGCCCGGTACAGGACGTCCGCCTCCAGCACGCCGCGCATGCGCGGCCAGAACGGCTCCAGCGCGGCCCGCCAGTACGCCTCCAGCGCGTCGGCGATACGGTCCAGCAGCGCCTCCGCGTCGCCGTGGAGCACGTCCGGCATCGGCTGCCCCAGGTACGCGGCGTCGAGGTCGCGCCGCACCGTCGCCGGATCGGTCGCCCGCACGGCCCGGAGCTCCTGCGCCATCTCCGCCGTCCGTGCCCGCGGCCGAGGCGTGATGAAGTCGGGCAGCCAGCGCCGCTCGCTGACCAGAGCCCCGAGGATCTCCCCGTCCAGCTGCGGCAGCAGGCCCCTGACCCGGCGCAGCCAGCGCAGGTGCAGCGGGAAGTCACCGGGGTCCCGCAGCGCCCACAGGCTGTGGCAGGTCTCCTGGAGCGGCGAGACGGCGAACCGGATGCTCGCGAGGTCGTCCACACCCAGCACGATCTCGATCACCGGCCCACCCCCCCTCGCACGCTCCCCGCAAGCACGCCTCGTTTTAGCCCAGCCCTAAAAACCTAACAAGGGCAAGGCTCCCCGGACTTCAGTGGTTCCCGTGATCCTGCCTCCGCGCGGCCCCTTGCGGGTCCATGCCACCCTGACGTTCTTCGACTCCCTCGTGCCCGGCATCATGCTGGCCGGCGGGGTGCTCTTCTTCACCAAGGTCGCGGGGCTGGGCGCCGTCCAGGTCGGCAGTGGCCTGTCGGCCGCCACCCTCGCCGGCCTCGCCGCGGCACTTCCCGCGGGCCGGCTCGGGGACCGCATCGGGCAGCGCCGCCTGCTGATCGGACTCAGCCTGCTGCGGGCCGTGATCCTCGGCGGCTACCAACTGGTCGGCTCCTACCCGGCCTTCCTCGTGGTCGCCTGCCTCTCAGGCCTCGCCGAAAGCGGCGTCGCCCCCGTCCGCCAGGCATACCTCGCCACCGTCACCACCCCCGGGAACCGGGTCGCGACGCTCGCCTTCAACCGCGTCGTGCGCAACATCGGGGCCACGCTGAGCACCCCGGCCCTCGGCCTGGCCCTCGCCCTGGACGGCCCGTACGCCTTCCGGGCGCTGATCGGCGCCGGCGCGGTCAGCGTGCTGGCCGTCGCGCTGATCGCCACCCGCCTCCCGGAGACCCGTGCTGCCGCCCCCCGCGTCGTACCGGGCGCCGCCATCCCCAGCGCCGTCCTCAGTGCCACCGCCCCCGGCGCGGGACCCTCGGCCCCGGAGCCCGCCGCCGCCCCCGGCCGGAAGGGAGTCCTGCACGACCCCCCGTACGTGGCCCTGTCGCTCCTCAACGGACTGCTCATCATGCACATGGAACTGCTGGAGATCGGCATGCCGCTGTGGGTCACGGGCCACACCGGCGCCCCCGCCTGGACGACGTCCGTGCTGCTGTTCACCAACGTGCTGGTGGCGATCGGCCTCCAGATCCGGGTGGGACGCGGTGTCACCGACGTCGGCTCGGCGGCCCGCGCCCTGCGCAAGGGGGGCTACTGCCTCCTGGCCGCGTCCGCCCTCTTCGCGGCCTCCGGCACGCTCGGCCCGGCCTGGTCGGTGGCGGTCCTGCTCGGCGCGGTCGTCCTGCTGACCCTCACCGAGCTGCTCCAGTCGGCCGGTTCCTGGGGCCTGTCGTACGACCTGGCCGACCCCGCCCGGCCCGGCGAGTACCAGGGGGTCTGGAGCCTGGGCACCCAGCTCGTCCGCGCCTGCGGCCCCCTCGCGGTGACCCTGGCCCTGTCCTCCCTCGCCCCCCTGGGCTGGCTCCTGATCGGCGCCCTCTACCTGGCGGCGTCCACCCTCCCCCACCTCCTGACCCGCCGCCCCTCCCGCCCCACCCCGCCCCCCACGCCCGCACCCCAGCCCGCCCACCCCTGAACGACCGACCACCTCGCCCGGACCCGCGTCCGCGATCCGGCCTCCCCCGCCCGGGGGAGGCCGGATGATCCGCGTGACGGATGTACCCGGCCCGGCTGACGAGGAGCCTTGCAGCGTCGTCGAACACGCTCTACGGAGGTCACGGTCATGGTGGTGGTTCCAGCGGACCCGGAGGTCAACGCACCCCCCAGGCCGCCCGCGGCAAGCCGGACGTGGCCTGCCTGGGCGCCCCGGGCGGCGGCCCTGTGGGCCGTGCTCTACGCCGCCGCCGAGATCACCTGGGCGGCGGCCGGCACCACCGTGCCGTGGAAGGCGCACGCCTCGTACGCCCCGGCGGCCCAGCTCCTCCTGGCGGCCCTCGCCCTCCTGGCCGGCGCGGCCTGCCTGGCCACCACCCGGACACTCACCGGCCCCGGCCGGGCCGTGGTGGCGACGGCGCTGATGGTCACGCTCGCGGTGTTCATCGTGGGAACGAACGGACTGCCCGTCTACTTCGTGACCCTGATGACCCTCTCGGGTGTCGAGAGCGCCACCGGTCTGGCCCAGGTACTCCTCAACACGACAGGCGCCGCACTGCTGTTCCTCGTCACGCTCTCCCACCGCCGCCGCCTGCGCGGCGACTGCCCGCGCTGCGGACGCCCGCACCCCGGCCCGGGCGACAGCCCGCTCGTCCACCCGGCCGTCTCCCGGGCGTCGAAGCGGACCCGCGCCGCGGCCTACCTGCTCATGTGCGGGCTGCTGCCGTGGGCCGGGGCCAAGACCATATGGCTGCTGGGCGGCGACGCCCTGGGTGTCGCGGCCGAGGACTGGCAGCGGACGGTGACCGCCGGCGCGTCGGGCCCGGCGCGGGCGGCCGCGTCGGTGGGGATCGACGTCACGGTGCTGGCTGCGGCGCTGGGGGTCTTCCTGCTGCTGGGGCTCCTCCACCCGTGGGGCCAGGTGTTCCCCCGCTGGACCGTGTTCCTGGCCGGACGCCGGGTCCCGCGCCTGCTGCCCCTGATCCCGGCCTGGCTGACCGGCATCCCCCTGACCATGTACGGCGCCGTCCTCGTCGTCCTGGCCCCGCTCATCGCCACCGGCGTGCTGCCCGCGATCAAGCCGTCCGCGCCGTTCACCACCAGCTCGGGGATCACCTGGATGGTCGAGTTCGGCGGCCTGGCCTTCGCGGGCCTGGGCCTCGCCCTCCTCGTGGCCGCCCGCTCCTACACCACCCGCACCCGCCCCACCTGCACCACGGCCGACACGCACCGGCCCACCACCCAACCGTCCTAGTGCACGAAGACGACCACACGGCCGCCTTCGCCGCCTGCGAGCAGCAGATGCGCCCCTACATCACCGAACACCAGGCCCTGGGCCGCGAGGGCGCCGAACGCTTCTTCCTGCCGGCCCCCACCCAGGACATCCTCGACACACTGGCCGCCAACGCCCCGGAACACACCCGCACGGAACCGATCCACGGAACCGATCCGCCTCCCCGACTACCACCGCCCCACCACCTGACGAGGCCGCAGTCCCCGGCAGCCGGCCCGACCGAGCGACTCGCCGCACTCACCCACGAGTACGGCACTCCAGATACGGCGACAGAACCACGTATCAGGTCGATGCCGACGGTAGTCCGGTCACCAGGTAGGCGTATTCCTCGGACGGCAACGAGTCCCATTCCGTCCATGCGCCGTCGCGCGGCACCATGAACACCGGACGCGATCGGAGGCCGTCCCCGACCAGTTGCGCCCGCACGACGATCCCGGGATCGTCCGGTCCTGCGTAGCCGTCGGGTGTGTAGGGAAACTGCACGTCATTCGCCTCGGCATACCCGATCATGTCGCTCTCCAGCTCGGCCATGTCCCTCCCGACCAGCGGGACGCCGGCGTACGCGACCGGTGGACCCTGCACGGCATCGGCCGCAACGCCGAACAGCCCCGCATCCCGGCTCACATAGGCCGTGACGGCAGGCGCAGAAGAAGCGTCCCCGCGACGGTGGATGTCGACCTTCCACGTCGGCGAGAAGACCGCGTGCTGCCGAGGACAGTCCCCGACCTTCGCCGGGCCAAGCACCTCAGCCGCCTCGATCACTTCGCTGACGGTCATACCGAACCGCAGCGGCCCTACGCCGACAGCCGCCGCATAGGACCACCCGCCCCGTTCGATACCTGCGAAACCAGCTTCGGTCTCCAAGGCCATAGCCGCCCCTCCACAGACACCCGAGAACCTCCCGTCGCCCAGGCGGCCCGGTGCCGCCCGTCGACGCCAGCGTCGCACCCAGCACTGACAGTGACCGCCCAGACGCCTGACCTCGACAGCCCGCCCCTGCTGGCGGCCCTGCTGGACTACCTACGGCGCTCGAGGTCTTCCGGGCCCCTGAGGCCAGGCTCCGCTGGGGAGGTTCAGGCTACGGATGGACGCAGTGGATCGGTCGGGACGAACGCCTGCTCGTCGAAGAGCTGCTCAAGGGCTTCGTGGCCGTGCTCGCGGCGGTATGCCATCTCCGCCGGGGTAACCGGCAGGACCCAGAGGATACGGGCATGGCCGTCCGGCAGGGGGCACTGCTCCAGGCCGGGGCCGTGGAGGTAGGGGAGGCTGACCAGCAGGTGGTCGCAAGGGGACCCGGCCAGCCACGGCTCTCCGATGGGCAGGCTGTGCCCGAGATCGAGGCGGTGGCTCGCGTGGTAGTACGCGGTCATGGCGAGGAGATCGGCGAACCGGTCGTCACGGGCGGGTGCGGTCAGGACGAATTCGAGGCCGTGGCCGTTGCTCTCGGCCGTGGACCAGCAGCCGGCGGTGACATAGGCCCAGCTGTCGGCGCGCGGCCCAGGGCTGACGGTGAGGATCCTCAGCCCCGGGACGGCTGCCCTTCGGCCAAAGCCAAGGTCAAAGTCATCGACGGTGACCGCATGGCCGGCGAAGAAGCCCCGAACGTGGGTCTCGACGCCGGCTATCGCCTGCCGTCTGCGCTGGCTCTGGAACATGGTGGACAGGATCTCACGGCCGGCCCAGAGCCCGGCCGTGCGTCCGCCCTGCCCCGCCGCAGGCGCGGCAGACGCGGAGGATTCAGCTCGCCTCGGCCGTCTGCCCGGCGCGGGCTCGGGTGCCGCTGCACGCGCTGAGCTCGCCTCCACTTGCTGTCCCCCCTGACCGGCAGGTGGCCCGGCCACAGCACCGCCGGGCCACCCACGCCCCTCACCGACCTCGTCGGGGTGCCGGTAGATGAGCGGCGCTGACGAGCCCTGACTCGTAGGCGCTGATCACCAGCTGCGCGCGGTCCCGTGCTCGCAGCTTGCTGAGCAGCCGACCGATGTAGGTCTTGACGGTGCCGTTGCTGAGGTGGAGGTATTCGGAAATGTCGGCGTTGGAGAGGCCACGTGCCACGAGCACCAGGACCTCACGCTCGCGCTCCGTGAGGTCCTCAAGCGAGGAGCCCGGCGCATGGTGCGCATAGGGAAGACGGGCGAACTCGGCGATCAGGCGTCGGGTCACCGAAGGGGGGAGAAGGGACTCTCCGGCGGCGACAGTGCGGATGCCTGCCAGCAGCACCTCGGGAGATGTGTCCTTGAGGAGGAATCCCGCTGCCCCCGCACGCAACGCGCCGTACACGTACCCGTCGAGGTCGAAGGTGGTGAGGATGAGAACGCGTCTCCCGGCTGTCCCGGGGGATCCGGCTATGCGCCGTGTCGCTTCGATGCCATCCATGCCGGGCATCCTGATGTCCATCAGCACCACGTCCGGGCAGAGCCGCTGTGCACCCTCGACAGCTTCGGCTCCGGTGCCGGCCTCGCCCACCGCTGTCAGGCCGGGGGCGGTGTCGATGAGCACCCGGAAGCTGCCTCGGAGCAGGGACTGGTCGTCGGCGACGGTACCCGGATCGGTTCGGTCACGCGGTCTTCTCCTTCCAGTTCGCAGCCGTGCAGTGAGTGGGTCCGGGCGGGAGACGAGCCGACACGGCGAACCCGCCGCCGGGCCGTGGCCCGGCGGCCAACGTCCCGCCGTACACCATCACGCGTTCGCGCATCCCCACGAGTCCATGACCACCCCTGAGTTCCACCCGGTCGGTCGCGGCCGGGTTCCCGGCTCCGTCGTCCGCCACCTCGATTCGCACGTCTCCTCGTGAGCCGACTGTGATCGTCACCTGGCAGTGCGTTCCGCCGCCGGCGTGCTTGACCACGTTCGTCAGAGCCTCCTGCACGATCCGGTAGACGGCCAGCGCCGTCCCCGCGGGGAGGCCGACGGCCAGCCGGGTGCGGAGTTCGGTACGAACTCCCGCTCGCTCGGCACGCTGGATGAGGCCCTGACCGAGACCGAGACCGCGACCGCGACCGAGACCGAGACCGCCGAGACCGAGACCGCGACCCAAACCGCGACCGGCAGCGAGGTGACAGTCACCTACGACATGACACCCCTCACCCCGGCCGCGGCCAAGGCACTCGACGAGTTCGCCGCCGACTACCCGTCCTTCATCCGCTCCTGGGCCGAACTCATCACCGCCCACCTCGCCTGAGCACCCCGGCAGCGCCGACCGCATCGGCCGCAGGGCGTAAACCCCTGGGCCGATGACGTCTATGACGGGTACGTGACAGGGTCCCCTCGTGCCCACGGACAGGCGTGACGGCACAGTTGACGATCCGCCACCAGGGGAGGGCCCTTGTTCACCACGCCGATCAGCGGGAACGGCATGACGCGCCGCAGCATGCTGGGAGCCGCACTGGCCGCCGGGGCCGCCATACCGCTCGCCGCCGCCACCGCCCCCGCATGGGCAGCCCCGGGCACCCCCGCCCCAGCCCCCGCCCGCCTCACGCTGCCCGTGCCGACCGGCCCGCATCCGGTGGGAACGGTCGCGCTGCACCTCGTCGACCGTTCGCGCCCGGACGGCCTCGCCGGCCCGGGCCACTTCCGCGAGCTGATGGCCACCGTCTGGTACCCCGCCCGCGACGCCGAGCGGTACCCCGTGGCGCCCTGGATGCCAGCCGGCGCACTCCAGGCGTTCCTCTCCGACGTAGGGTTCGCAGATCTGGTCCCCCTGGCGCCGCTCACCGCCGGCCGCGTGGGCGCTCCGGTGCTGCGTACGGGCGGGCGGCGGCTGCCCGTGGCCGTGTTCTCCCACGGCGCGCACAGCCACCAGGGCGACCACACCGTCATGGTCCAAGAGCTCGCCAGCCACGGATACGCCGTGGTGACGGTGGCCCACCAGTACGACACGTACACCGCGTTCCCCGACGGCAGGATCGCCGTCCCGCTGTACGACCAGCAGGCGCCGACACTGCCCGCGGACTTCGCCGCCGACCTGCGCTTCCTCCTCGACTGCGTGGAGCAGCTGGCCGCCGGGCGCAATCCGGATGTCGACCGCAAGGAACTGCCGGCCGGGCTGCTCGGCTCCCTCGACCCGCGGCGCACGGGCGCGTTCGGCTGGTCGAAGGGCGGGACGGCCACGGCCTGCGCCATGCTCGCCGACCGGCGAATCCGGGCGGGGCTCAGTCTCGACGGCCCGATGCAGATGAACCCGCCACTGACCGGAGACCTGGACCGGCCCTTCATGATGATGTCCGCCCAGTTCGCCCGGGCCGCGAACCCCGCGGCCGCCGCGTTCTGGTCGCACCTGCGCGGCTGGCGGCTGGACATCCAGGCCCAGGGCGCCGTCCACCTCTCGTACGGCGACAACGAGGCGCTCTTCCCGCAGGTGGCGAAGGTGAAGGGATGGAGCGCGGAGCAACTCGAGCAGGTGATCGGCGCCCTCGATCCCGGCCAGGCGGTGAGGATCCAGCAGGCGTTCCCCCTCGCGTTCTTCGACGAGCACCTGCGCCACCGCCGGAGCCACCTCCTCGACGGGCCGTCCCCGGCCTTCCCGGCAGTGACCTTCCTCCCCTGAGCTCCATCGCACGGCCCCCGGCCGGGGGGCCGTGCGATCCCCGTGACGGATGTGCCCGACGCCGCTGACGACGAGCCGTGCAGGCTCTCCCTCCTCCACGCCCGCGGCGCACCAGCCGCCACCTCGACAAGAGGAGCGCGGCCATCGCCACGACCGCACTGGCCGCCGCTCGTTCGCCAACCGAAGCGCTCAGGGCCGCCAAGTCGGACGCTCATCCGCCAAGTGAAGCGCTCAGTCACAATCGTGGGCTCCCGGCGGTGGTGCGGAGGACATCACTCTAGTTAGCACGTTCGAATTCTGGGGCGAGCCTGACGCGGCCCGGCTCACCCGTGGGGCGGATGCCCTGTGTCATCGAATCTTGACTGAATGCCAGCGAAGTCTGACCACTGGCGGTTAGTGTCACCACAGTTTGGCCGCCATCCGGCACCGGTGTGAGAGAAACAAACCCGTCGGCATCTCACAGAACAGAGGTCTGGGCCGCAGAGCAGTGAGCCTGTGGCATCGGAAAACTGGTCGGGGAGTGACTATGGAGCTAGTGGATCAACTTCCTGCCCTGATAGGCGTCGTGGTTGGTTCGCTTGGCTCGTATGCCGCGCAGAGCTTGACCGAACGCCGGAAGTGGACGCGGCAGCGGGAGGAGAGGTGGGACGAGAAGCGCTTCGAGACATACAGCGCCTACGCCAATGCCCTCAAGGCCCAGCTCCGCCTGGCCCAACGCATCGGCGCCGCCCTCGGATTCGCGGACGTGGTCGATCCGTTGCCGCCGGCCGAGGGTCTGCCTTTGCTCGCCGACGCGGAGTCCCGCCGCGCAACGGAGTGGGAGTCCGTCCTGCTCGTCGGGGACGCAGCGACCATCGCGGCGGCCCGGCGCTGGCACGAGATGATCTGGACTATCGAGCTGCTCATACGGGAAGGGCCGGTCGACGCGGAGAAGTGGATCAAGGTCCATCGCCTGACAAGTGCGGCGCGTGACGCCTTCTATGAGAGCGCGCGGCGTGACCTCGGAATCAACGGCGCTCCGCCGCCGTCTGGGCAGTGGCCCCGGCAATGGCGGGCAGAACTGTCCGGATGAGCGCTCGAGGGCCCGTACCCGCCTTGCTTGGGCTCGTGTACGGCAGGTCCTCATCAGGGTGGTGCGATGACAGGCGATCTCACGCTGTCCCGAGCTCCGACGCTCGAATCACTCTTTCCAGCGGCTGCTCTCTGTGACCCGCGCCCTGTCCTCGGGCTGCGATCAGCCAAACTTCGATGGCACAAGCTCAAGCTTCGCTGTCACAGGACAGCGGAGTCGCAGGTCACATCGGGGAGGGTTGCGGGGCTAAGGGGGCGGTGGTGTAGCGCGTGCGCGAATTCCGCCCTCATGTACTGTGACCTGGGGTTTCTCCGACGGGGGGCCAAGCTTCCTACGGTGTCGTACTTGCCTTCTCCCTGGCCAACGCCACGGCGCTCCGGGCGCCGGCACGCGGCCTGACCGTCTTCTTCGCACCCCGCTGCCAGGCCCCCGCGCCGGCGTCCGGACCGGTGACGACCGGACATTGATGCCGATCCCGCACCACGGGTCAGGCATGGAGGAGGCCGCCCGGCACCCGGCTGGTGGAGCTCGCCGCCGCAGCCGACCGCGACGTTCGGGAGGTCGTCGCGGTGGTTCTCGAGCTTCGGGACGACGGCCGCGGCCCCGACACGGCCCGCCGGCCGACCGGCTCGCCGATGCCGTCGCGAACCGACCGACGATGCTGTTCGACACCCACGAGTCGTCGTGGAGCCGGTCGCCGAGCCCTCTCCGAGGGACGCGATTCACCAGAAAATATTTGACCGATCGTTTCACTATCGCCTACAGTTCGAACGTGGCCAGAACCAAGGAATTCGACCCGGACGCCGCACTGCAGTCAGCTCTGGAGCTGTTCTGGCGGCGCGGCTACGAGGCGACGTCGATGGCGGACCTCGTCGAACACCTCGGCATCGGGCGCGCCAGCATCTACGCCACCTTCGGCAACAAGCGCGAGCTGTACCTGAAGGCGCTGGACCGGTACAGCGAGAACCGCGACTCGGGCCTGCTGGGTGAACTGTCCCAGCCGGGTCCCGCACTGCCCGCCGTGCGTACGGTGGTGCGGCGCTTCGCGGCCGAGGCGATCTCCGACGACCGGCGTTTGAAAGGGTGCTTCGTCACCAACACGGCCGCCGAGCTGGGCGCGCACGACACGGCGGCGGCACGCCGAGTCGAGGCGAGCTGGGGCCACATCGAAACCCTGCTGCACTCGGCGCTGATGCGGGCCCAGGCACAGGGTGAGCTGCCTGCGGACCGCGATCCGCGTGGGCTCGCACGGATGCTGTTGGTGCTGATGCAAGGCCTGCGGGTGGTCGGCAAGGCGTCGGACGACCCGCGCCGGGTGCGGGATGCCGCCGAGCAGGCATTGAGGCTGCTGGACTGAACAAAACCTCCCCCGGGGAGGTGGCTTCATGGTCAAATTCTGGAACGTTCAGTCAAATATTAGGGGGGAGAAATGTCCGGCATGCAGAGCTGGAACACCACGACCGTAGCCACCTCGCCCGGAAATGCGCCCGGAAATGCGCCCGGGCCTGCGCCCGGCCCTGCCTTCGCGCTGCTCGGCACCGTACAGATGGCGCTGATCTTCACCCTCACCTCGCTCGTCGTGCCACTGCCCCGGATCGGCCGCGAATTCTCGCTCGATCGCGACGACTTGATTCTCCTCAGCGCCGCCTACGGGCTGACCTTCTCCGGACTGTTGCTCTTCGGCGGCCGCGTCGCCGACCGGTTCGGCGGGCGTCGCGCCCTCACCGCGGGGCTGCTCGTGTTCACCACAGCGTCCGTCGCCGCCCTGCTCGCCCCGAGTCCACAGACCCTGCTCGCCGCCCGCTTCGCGCAAGGTGCCGGCGCCGCGCTCACCGCACCCGCCGCCATGGCCGTACTGCGCGCGGTCTTCCCCCAACCCGCTGCATACGGACGGGCAATGGCCACCTGGGGCGGCCTCTCGGTACTCGGCGCGACCGCAGGGAACCTGCTCTCCGGGGTCATTTCGGCGCTCGTGTCCTGGCGGCTGGCCTTGGGCGTCCCGGTGGCGGTGGCCACCCTCGCCCTCACCCTCGCCCCGCGGCTGCTGCCCGAAACCCCGGCAGGCACGGGCCGCTCCCTGGATCTGCCGGGTGCGCTGCTCGCCACCACCGCGATCACCCTGGCAGGCTACGGCCTCGTCCTCACCGACGCTCACCCCTGGGGATCAGCAGCCGTCCTGACCCCCTTGCTCACCGGGGTCGCGCTCCTCCTCGGATTCCTCATCGCCGAGCGCCGCGCCCACGACCCGCTACTTCCGCTCGAATTCCTCCGCGACCGCCGCCGGGCCCTCGCGCTCGCCGCCATCGCTCTCACCGCCGCCGGAACCGCCACGACGTTCGTCCTGCTCTCACTCCATCTTCAGCAGGACCGCGGCTGGTCGGCGCTGCAGACCTCCGCTGCCTTCGTGCCCTTCGCGGTGGCCCTGCTCGTCTCGGGCCGTGTGGCAGGCACCCTCATCACCAGGCACGGGGCGTCGGCCGTCACCACCTCCGGGCTCGCGGTCGCCGCGACGGGCCTCGCGCTGCTCGCGATCACCGGCCTGGCACCAAACGACCCATACGCGTACGGGCTTCTCCCCGGCCTGCTCCTGCTGCCGGCCGGCGCAGCCGCCGGCTTCGCGGGAGCTGCTGTCCTCGCGACAGACGGGGTGGAGCCGCAGCAGACCGGACTCGCGGGCGGCGTCATGAACACCGCGATGGAACTCGGCCCCACCGTCGTCCTTGCCGCCCTGCTCACCGCCGGCTCCGACACCACGTCACTCGCCGCGACGGCAATTGCCTTCTTCGCCGCCGCATTCCTCAACACCCGCTCCAGATAACCGATTACCGACCAAGGGAGTCATCACCATGACAGCACGCTTCACCGGTAAGACCGCCCTCGTCACCGGCGCAGGTTCCGGCATCGGCCGGGCCATCGCTCTCGCCTTCGCCGCCGAAGGGGCCTCGGTGGTCGCGGCCGGACGTACCTCCGACTCGCTCGACCAGACGGTAGCCCTGATCGAGAAGGAGGGTGGTACGGCAGCAGCCGTCACCGCGGACGTGAGCCGCTCCGAGGACGTCAGGGCCCTCGTTCGCCGCACCGTCGAACACTTCGGCAGCCTTGACGTCGCCGTCAACAACGCGGGCGTCTTCCGGGGCGGCGCCCCCGTAGCCGACCTCCCCGAGGAGGACTGGCGCACCCTGCTCGACGTCAACGTCACCGGTGTTCTCCTCGGCCTCCAGGCCCAAATCGCCCAGATGCGCGACCAGCCCGCCGGCGGCGCGATCGTCAACATCTCCTCCAACCTCGGCGCGCACAGCCGCATCCCGGGCGTGGCCGGCTACATCGCCACCAAGGCGGCCGTCTCCGCCCTGACCCGGGCCGCCGCACTGGACCACATCCCCGACGGGATCCGCATCAACGCGGTCAGCCCCGGTCCGGTCGCCACCACCATGTCGCTGTGGCCGGGCGAGACCGACGCCGACCGCGCCGTCCGGATGAAGGGCGCGTTGCCGCTGGGGCGGGTCTCCTCCACCGAGGAGGTCGCGGCAGCCGTGCTGTATCTGGCCTCGCCGGATGCCGCTTCTGTGGTCGGCAGCGACCTGGTCATCGACGGCGGAGCCTCTGCCTGACCGGCGGTCCCGGTCCTACACCGCTCCCGTGCGTCTGGTGGTGACAGCGCTGCCACCAGCCGCACATGAGGGTGTCACGTCCTGCGGTGGCCGCCGGCGTCGCGTTCGGCGACGTTCCGGGCGACGGCGTCGACGCCGGTACCACCTGCACAGGTGCCTACCCTACGAGCGCGCGGCAGAGGGCTGCGCGGACGACTTCACGGCTTGTCGTCACCTGCACTGCACTGCGCTCCCGGTCGGCGAGTGCGTCGGGCGGCGCCACGCTACCTCCGGCGGCGGGTCCCCACGTGTCGCTCCAGGCCTGGAGGTGGGGCTGCTGGCGGTGGTGGTGTGGCGCAGCGGAGCCACTGACGCTCCGTTGGATCTGCTCCTCCCAAGCCGTCGGCGTTACTTGCCATCACCGCCTCGCCCGACCAGCACATCCCATTCCGCGAGCGGATCCTGACACCCCCACATGGATGGCTGACTCCGTCACCTGCCGCCTTACCTCACACCCCCACCGGGACAGAGCTCCTTTGCAGACGCAAATGCTCCGTCAGTGAGAACGGGGATCACCTTGCAAGCGTTTAGTTCCGTCGCGATGGCGACGTCATCGGCGTAACCCAAGTCCACAAGCTCCCGCCCAGATGCGCAGCCCGTGACAGCGCCACCGACATCCTCGATGCCCTCGAAGGCGGCCGCCGCCACCGCGGCCTCTGGTGAAAGCCGGTCTTTGCCGCTGTCACGCAGTGAGGCGATCACTGCACCGGCACCGAGAAGATCCTCAAGCGCGGGCCTCATACTGCCGTCAGGCCAGCGCTCGCCCGAGGCGATCACGGCAACAGGCCGCTCCACCGTGCCGAAGCCTTGTCCTGCAACCCACTGTCCCACGGCGGTTGCGTTCCGCAGCGATCCCGCGACGACGACACAGTCTCCCGCAGCCGCGGCGATGGTGGAGCCGTTCGGTGAGGGAAGCACCAGGCGCGGGGTGAAGGGAGAACGCCGCAACGCAGCAGGCGACAGCGACCATGGTGACGCCTCCGTGGCCGTGCTCCGCCCCACCGCCAGAGTGGCGTTCATCCGGTCCGCAAATACTGCAGCGGTCTCATCGCGCCAGCGATAGGGGAATACCCTCACTCCCGCCTCGACCGCGACTGTGACCGAGGTGGTGAACGACAACACGTCAACGACGACAAGGCATGCGACCTCCTTGGCGAGGACGGATGCACCGGCAGGGCCCCAATCGAACCGCACGCCGTGACCTGCTTGAACGAACCATTGCTCCATAGCTGCCGATCATGCCAGCTGTGAATGGGTGACTTGGTGGCGCTGGTTGGTGTCCAGCGAGGATTGGGTGGGATGTGCCTGGTCTGCGCCTCGTGTGAGTTGTGATCTTGGTTGTCGTGGAGTGACGAGGAGAACGCCTGCCGTCGGCCCGCCCTCCCCGCTCGTTGGGGCGGGGCAGCGGCATGTCCGCGGCTTGGAGGTCCAGGGGACGGCCGCCATCTGCGGCCCTCTTGGAGGAATCGGGTACGGATGTCGCTCTTGAGGCATCCGGCTGGATATCGGGCGGCTGCCGTGCTGTAGCAGGGGACCTCCTCACCTCCATCGAGCGGCGGTCGTCCCGGCCCCATCCAGCGTGGCGAGACCGGGTCACCGCTCCACCTGCCAGGCACACGATCGCTGGCTCGTGCAAGCCTGCCGGTACTCGCGGGCAGCGGATCGATGTCCCGCTCCTGGTGGACGAGACGGGCGTGGGCAGGGGGACGCTGGTGGTGCGCCCGACCGCCGACCGTACCAATCGGTGTTGAAGGCTCGGACGACTGCCCGGCGTGCTCACCTGGCCGCGCGGGCGATTCCGCCCGCGGGCACGCTGGATGCACAAGGGGCCGGCCGTGGACCCCCGAGCCCGGCCAGCCCCTGCCACGCCGCCAAGCCGTGCCAGCCGTCGGCGGCATCGTGGAGGAGGACGACTGATGACGTACTACGTGAAGGTCGGCGACCAGAAGTACGCCATGGTGCAGAACGCGGCCGAAGACCTGGGGGCTACGTCGCGCGGAGGCGGAGGTGACGACGTCTCCCAGCGGAACCTGAATGGACGCCTGCGTGGCCCGGCAGGTGAGCAGACCGCCAGCATGGTCGCGACTAGTGCTGTTCCGGGCAGGAGTCGGTCATCGTGCTTCGCCTGAACTGACGAGTGCTCAGTGGGAGCGCATAGCCGTGCTGCTGCCGGAGACCGGCACTCCAGGCGGGCGGTGGGCCGGCCATCGGACCGTGGTCACCGGTGTGCTCTACCGGACACGGACCGGGATTCCCTGGCCTGACCTGCCCGAGCGCTACGGCTGCTGGCAGACCGTCTACGAACGCCATCGCCGCTGGTCGGCCGACGGGACCTGGTCGAAGATCCTGCGAGCGTGGCAGGCAGGCGCCGACTCCACCGCCCCAGACGCGGACGTTCGTGGGCGGGCAACGCCGACTCCACCACCTGCCGGGCCCACCAGCAGGCAGCCGGGGCCCGGCACGCTGCCCCGAAGGGCCACCCCTAAAAGGGGCGGGACCCGTGTGGACGCAGAGGGCCGTGAGGCCCTCGGACGCTCCCGGGGCGGGCTGACCAGCAAGGTCCACCTGCTGGCGGATGACCGCTGCCGGCCCCTGGTCTGGCTGACCTCGCTCGCCCGGCGCGGGGACAGCCCGATGTTCCTCCCCCTCATGCAGGCCCTGAACGTGGCCCGGACAGGGGCCGGGCGTCCCCGCACCCGCCCGGACCGGGCCCGCGGCGACAAGGCGTACGCCAGCCGCGTCTACCTGCGCAAACGCGGAATCGAAGCAACGAACGCCCAGCTGGACGACGAGTGTGCGAAACCGCCGTCGGCTCGGCCAGGCCGGCGGCCACCCGCCCGCCTTCGACCACGAGCAGTACCGCCGGCGCAACACCATCGAACGCTGCATCGGAAAGCTGAAACAACACCGGGCCGTCGCGACTCGGTACGACAAACGCGACTACATCTTCAACGACCTCCTGGCCACAGCAGCCATCGTGATCTGGCTCCGCGACCTCATCAAAGAGCCATCAGACACTGCACTGCCTGGACACTGGCCCGAAGTTCAGCCGGTCGATACGTCCCTCACGTGGCAGTCCTTACTCACCTGGAGCGACTTCGTGTCACCCGCTGAGCTGTTCAGTCGCCGGGTTGAGCCGCGTCGATCCCGTTCCGGGCCCGGCCTCGAGATCAGCCGACCCGGCCGCCGTTTACGCCTCGCGAGTCCGTCAGACTGTCCTGGTCGTCGGTGGGGGGCGGGGAATGGGCAACGCACGCGGTGGTGGACGGGTTCCCGCGAATTCGGGCCGTCGGGCAACGGCCGGGAAGGCACGCGGTAACAGGCGAACCGCTGCGATGTCGTCCCGGATGGTGACGCGGGTCAGCGTGACGACCGCGATCGCCACCCCGTGCGTCCTGATCGGCCTGGCAGCCCTCGCGAGCAATCCGGACTACGGCCCGCTCGGCGCGATCACGGGATTCGTGGTGGTCGTCGTCGGCCTTGGGGTGGTGGCCGGGCTACGGCCCACCTGGTGGCTGATCGGTCCGGCCCTCACGCTGGAGATCGCCCTGCTGTTCGGGTCCGTGCCGGTGGTCCGGGCCGAGGTGCTGGTCCTGCGGGGAGTGCGCACCCCAGTGGTGGTGACAGCCGTCCACAGTTCCAAGGACAGGACCGGGCGGGTCAGTTGGAAGTGCGACCTGCGCCGCGAGGACGGCCTGGCTCTGCCGCACGCCGTCCTCGAAGGGTATGCGGGCTGCTTCGGCCCCTTCGACGTCGGCCGGACCCAAGATCTCCTGGTGGATCCGGCCGGCTGGGTGCCTCCCCGAGCGCCGCACGTGGACCGTGCGGGCCTCGACGAGGGGATCGCCCTGCTCGGCGCGGCAGCGGTGCTCTTCGCAGGACTGGTCATCGCCGCCGGCCGGCTGAACCTGCGGACCGCCGGCCGCCGAGCTCGGTGATGGGCCGCCCAGTGCCCCGCGACGACACGGCCACTCATGGTGATGAGCGAACAGAGATCGCTTCGTAAGGACACGTCGGCTCGGGTGCCCGAGCTATGAGCGGGGACGGTTGCCGGCGAGGCCGCGCACCACGAGTTTGTCGCTGTTCACGGCTCTGGTTCCGTGTGTTGTCCGAAGCCGAAGCCGAAGCCGAAGCCGAATCCCTGGTCAGGCGTACTTGCCGAGTTCGCTGGCCTGGAGGGCGGCCTGGTCGTTGATGCCGATGACGTAGCCGTCCGGGTCGCGGAAGTAGAAGATGCGCTGGCCCGTGTGGTCGGTGTCGGTGTCGGTGTCCTTGATGATCTCCGCGTGCCGGGAGATGCGGTCGTGGACGCCGTCGAAGTCGTCCACGCCGAGGTAGAACATGCCGGCGAAGCCGATGGGGGTGTCGGCCAGGCCGGGCAGCCAGTTCTTCAGGTCGGCGTTGCTGTAGAGCATGGCGCAGAAGCCGCCCTGGTAGAGCAGCATGTGGATGTCGTCGCCGGGCTTGGCGGTGCTGGAATCGACGTCGAAGCCGAGCTGTTTGTAGAACGCGATGCTGGCCGCGGTGTCCTTGACACTCAGGCAAGGAGCGAAGGGCATGGATCCTCCATGATCGGGGTGCGGCCTTCACCAGGGTGCGAGCGCAGGGGCCGGCATGCGCCGGGCGCCCCTCCGTTCCTTTCTCCGCCGGTCGGGGCGGGCGTGCACTCCGGGGGCCGCCGTATTGGTGAGAGCAGCTGCTGTGAGCGGGTGTGTCAGCGGGTGCTGCTGATGCAGAAGGGCTGGCCGGAGGGGTCGAGCAGGACGGTCCAGTGGTCCCCGCCCGGCTGGTGGGCGGGCTTGGTGGCGCCCAGCCCGAGGAGCCGCTTCTCCGCTGCCTCGACGTCGTCGAAGCTGATGTCCATGTGGAAGGCGAGTTCGTCCTGGGGCCAGGTGGGGGCCTTGAACGTCGTGGCGGACCAGAAGACGTACATCATGCCGCCGACCCACACGGGGAAGGCCGCCGGGTTGCCGTCCTCGTCCCGGTACGGCTCGGAGACCTGCGTGCCCAGGGCGGCGGCGTAGAACTCGGCGAGCTCGCCTCCGTCATCCGCCCAGATCGCGTGCGACAGGACCTTGCCGCTCACGGCGTCGTCGGCATGTGCGTCGACCATGTCTTCTCCTCTTGTGGGGCCGGACGGGGCGGTTTCGCCCTCTGGAATAGACCGTAATGGCCATATAGGACAAAGGTTTTCCTATATGCCTTGTGGGCGGGGCTTCGCGGCCGGTGCCGTGGTACATGAGTAGCGTGAGCGCCATGGCGTATGACGAGGTGCTGGCGGAGCGGGTCCGGGAGCTGCTGGAGGAGGGCGATGCGGTCGTCGCGAAGAAGATGTTCGGCGGACTCGTCTTCACGGTGAGGGGAAACACGGCGGTGGGCGTGGTCGGCGACGACCTGCTGGTACGGGCCGCCCCGGACGACATTCCGCAGGCCCTCGCCCAGCCCGGCGCGCGGCCCTTCGAGGTCCGCGGCCGGATCTCGAAGGGCTGGGTCATCGTGGCAGGAGAAGTCCTCGACGACCACGTCCTGGACAACTGGCTGCAACTGGGGCAGAAGGCCGCTGCCGCACATCCGCCGAAGTAGCCCCCTGCGCACCCGCCCGAGCCCTGGCCGTCGTTTGCCGACGGCAGCCGAGCGGGGGAACGAAAGCAGTACTGGCCGATTTCACGGCTGTGGCGGATATTTCGTGACGGCCGCTGTCGCACGATGCCGGTCAGCGGGGCGGGAAGGAGGCCAGAGCAAGAGCCCACTGCTCAGCGGCGTGAAGCAGCGCATCCGTATCCGTCCGTACCTCCACGGCGGTACTGGTGAATGCCCACGCTCTCAGCACCCTGCTGCCATGGAGGTGCTGCCTCCAAGGACAGGTGAACGCGAATCACCGCCATGCCCTCGCTCCGATCGGCGAGGCTGAAGCCCAGGACCGGCTCGACGAACCAGGTGTCCGGAGACAACTCGCCTTCGGCATCCCGACCGGTCGCGGGCACTGTCTCAGCGGCCACCGCGCGCAGCCAGACGGCGGTGAGCAGCTCTTGCAATGCGGCGTCCACCGCGCGGCTGTGCGCGGCGGCATGGACGTGGAACTCGGGATCGGCCAGGTCGAGTTGGAGCATGCCGAGGTGATTGGCCGTCTCCTCGGAGGTGGACATGTGGCCGGCGAATTCCTCGGCGACAGCGTGCAGCGCCGCCAGGGGCGAGTCGTGCGCGGCCCGCACACTCCGGTAGGGCGCGGCAGCGTCCGCGGCGAACGCCAGCAGCAGGCCACACTTAGACCCGAAACGCTGGGACAGGATCGCCGGCACCCCCCCGCCTCGGCGCCAACATGCCCAGCCCAGCCCAGCCCAGCCCAGCCCAGCCCAGCCCGGACAGGCTCTGACTGCGCGAGCCGCGTTTGGGTCTGCTCCCCGTGACCACCCCAGCCCGGCGCGTCAGCGTGAGTGCCGGACCGTGCGCACCAATGGCGCTGGAGCTGCCGTTCGCCTTCGTGCTGAGCTCCGCCGCCTGACTTTGGTCCGACCGGCTGGATGTGCCGGTGGTTCGTGCGGGGGTGCTCCGCGGCGCGGCGGAGTCGACGTTATGAAGGGAGTCGAACGAAATCGGGTGGAAGTTCGTCATCCAGTCATTACCGGACATCAAACTCAGGAGTCGCATGATGCGCCCCATCAGAGCGGCCGGCCTCGGCACGGCCACGCTGGTCACCCTCCTCGCCTGCACCCCCGTCGCGGCCGCCGCGACGGACACCGGTTCCGACCAGGCCAGGGATAAGGCCCGGACCATCACACTCCTGGCCGAGGTGCAGCAGCTGACCCGCTTCCCCGTCACCCCCGGCAGCGTCTCGCAGGGCGATCAAGTCGTCGTCCGCTCGGACCTCTTCGACGAGGCGCACAACAAGGTCGGCGAGACCCACGGCACCTGCACCACCACCCGGGGCGGCGCCGATGAAGCGGAGCAGTGCGTCGTGACCTACACCCTCCCGGGCGGCCAGCTCACCACGCAGGGGGTGTACTTCAACTACCTCGACCAGGGTCCCTTCGACAGCGCGATCACCGGCGGCACCGGGGAGTACAAGAAGGCTCGCGGCTGGGTCCACTCCGACACGATCGCCACCACCCCCAAGGTCGTGAGGCGCTTCACGATCCACCTCGTCTGACGGACCCGGACGTCACATAATCCCGGAATCCGGCCTTCTCCCCTGGCGTCGCACCATTGGAGACGGTCGTGCGAAAGGAAGTGCGGGCCAAGGGGACGTCCTGGGCGGCTCACCCTTCAGATCGTCAAACGCACCGACGACATGAGCGGTTCGTGGTGCATCCACGCAGGTGGGTGGTGGAGAGGACGCTGAGCTGGCTGATGCGCTCACGGCGCCTTGCCCGGGCCTACGAGACCCGGCCCGAAAGCAGCGAAGCCGCCGTCCTGTGGTCGATGACCATGCTCACGGGACGCCGCCTCGCCCGCCACCGGAGCCGAAACGTCACCCGGCAGCCCGCCCCGGCGTGAACACCCCGGGCGTCTCTCGGCCAGCCAGCCCCGCTCCACCAGCCGCTTCCCCTTCGACCGCACCCCCTCGACCTTCGCCGGCCCCGCTTCCAGGCCCAGCCGCCCGGCCAACTCCCGCGCCCGCAGCCCGGACCCGCCCGCCTCCGCCTCCAGCCCGCCCCCCAGCCGCTGGTAGTCCGGAGCGAGCACCTCCAACGTCAGGCCCACCCGCCAGTGCGGCAACACCGGTCCCGCCACCGGGGCCTCGGCAACGGCCGTCGCCGACTCCGGCGGTGGTCGGCCTCCAGCTCCGGCCCGGCCAGGGCCTCGGCCGGCTCCACGCGGGCCCGCTGGGAGCAGTTGAGCACCATGCTGACGACAGCCGGCTTCCCGGTGCCCACCACCGTGCGGGACCTGTCCGAGCTCTACCTGACGTGGGGCCTGGCCACCCGCGAAGAGACGCCGGACGGCACCCGATGGTCCATGCCCGCCGTGCTGCCACTGCCCGGAGACCTACTGCCCCTGGACCCCGAACTCACCGAGCGCCTCGACGGGATCCGCTGGACCCTGCGCACCGGCCCGCTCCTCGACACCCTCATCGACCACCTGGTCAACGATCTGAGTGCACCGGCAGAGACTCTCACCTCCCTGGACCGGCTGGCGGCAGCCACGGGCCAGGACGCCGACGACGTCCGACTCGCTCTCGCGGAACTCGTGAAATCCGGCGACGCCCGCGTCCAGCGCGGCGAGGAGCCGGCCGACGCTGAGCGCCTGGAGGCCCACCGCCGCTTCCGCCTGGTCATGGACTGGGAGCACTTCCACGAGAACCGCATCCAGGTGAGCCGCGCCGCGCATGACCGAGGCCGCGCACGGCACAGTGGGGACCAGCGACACGCGCCTGATCGTGCTCCGAGGCAACAGCGCCTCGGGCAAGTCCTCCGTCGCGTCCGGCTTGCGCGAGAAGTTCGGCCGCAACCTCGCCATCGTCGCCCAGGACAACCTGCGCCGCATCGTGCTACGCGAACGCGACCAGCCCGGCGGCGCCAACATCGGCCTGATCGAACTCACCGCCCGCTACGCCCTGGACCATGGCTTCCACGTCGCCGTCGAAGGCATCCTGTACGCCGACCGCTACGGCACGATGCTCCAGGACCTGGTGCGCGCCCACCAGGGCGTCACACGGTGCTACTACCTCCACGTGCCCTTCGAGGAGACGGTGCTCCGCCACGCGACGAAACCAGACGCCGAATACCTCGCGCACGTCAACGAGGGACACCTACGCGACTGGTACCGAGAGAAAGACCTGCTCCTCAACGGCCTGGAGACCGTCATCGACGCGGCCAGCACCCTGGACGACACGGTCCAACAGATCCTCTCCGAGAGCGGTCTGGACCGCATTCCCCCGATCGACCGCTGAGGGGCGCCACCGCAGGTACGGTCATCATCACGGCACCGACGACGGCACACACCACCGAACCCAGGGGGTAATGGGCGTGGAGAACGGACCGCAGAGCATCCCGTGGGGCGGCGAGTGGCGACGACACCTCCGCTCCAATGCCGAGATGGATCTCGTGCGCTCGTGGAAGCGCCATGTCGAATGCCCGACCTGCAAGGCGACCGCAGAGCGGGCCTGCCGCACCGCGGGCGGCCGCCCGACCAACGAACACCGTGCACGCCGTGACGCCGCCGGCCCCATCCCGTACGCGAAGTGGCGAAAGGAGGGCCTCATCCCAGAGCAGCGGACGTACACGATTCCGGCCGTGCTCAAGGAGTCGGAGAAGGCCCGCGTCGACTTCAACGTGGACACCGCCCTGGCCGACGGTGTGGCGGTCGTTCGCATGTTCCTCGCCGAGCGGCTCGGCTTGTTCCTCCAGGGTGAGGAGGCCATGGACCGCATCGACGATGCCGTGCGCAAGCTGATCGAGGTCCGCGGCCCGGTGGGGACGGCCGACATGGTCACTGTCCTCGCCTACCACGTCGCCTCGCTGCTGGCTGCGAGCGCCGGCCCCAACGGCGATCCGGAGGCCCTGTTCGACACGGTGATCCGTGCGCAAGTCGACATGGCCCGCAAGATGCAGAAGATCCAGAGGGAGCGCGCCGAGGGTTGACCCGGCCGGCTCGCTACGCTTGGCCCTGCTCGTGGGTTTCACCGGCAGCGGCGTAGCGGGTGAAGTCGACACCGGCTGAGCGGGCTTTCTTGAGCCGGATGGACACCAGACCGGTGGAGTTTTGAGAGCACCTGGGTGCTTGCTTCGAGACCATGGTTGTGCTCTGCACGACGAAGGGGTCCGGGGTGCTGCCGAAGTCCAAGGTCGACCTGTACGCGGCAATCCGCCGTGACTCGCGTCAGGGGCTCTCGAACCGCGCTCTGCAGCGGAAGTACGGCGTCGGGGTCCTGACAGTGCAGAAGGCGTTGTCGTCGGCGTGGCCGGAGCCGCGGAAGCCGCTTCCGCCGAGGGCGACGCGACTGGATCCGTTCAAAGCCGTTGATCGACGAGATGCTGCGGGCGGACCTCGACGCGCCGCGCAAGCAGCGGCACACGGTGAAGCGGATGCTGCCATCGTCGACCGTCTCACCTCCGGCGGCAACATCATCGAGACCGGCACCGACTCCTACCGCCTCGCCACCACCCGCGCCCGCGCCGAACAGCAGGCCGCGGCCGGCTGATCTGCCACAAAGCTCACAGCGCGATCGGGCGGGACTTCAGAGCCTCATTGACGATCTGCTCCGCAGACGCACTTGAGGTTGTCCGAAGGGTGGAAGACCAGGTCACTCACCCGGGGATGCGACACGTTCGCCTCCAGGAGCTAAACAACTCCTGGAATGCCGCGCGTCGTGGTGAAGTGCGGCTGCCGAGCGCTGCTCTAGAAAAGGCGAGGCCGCCGGGCAGTCGTGATGCGACAATCCGTCCGCAACTTGATCCACATCCGCGTCCCGGAGGTCCGCATGGACGTCGCCTCGCTGCTGCCGCTGACCACGCCCCGGTTGTCGCTGCGTCTGTTCACTCCCGGCGACGCCGATGACCTGTACGCCTACCAGAGCCTGCCGAGCGTGGCGCGCTACTTGTACCGGCCGGCGCACACGCGTGAGCGCAGCGAGCAGGTTGCCGCCGAGCGTGCGGCGCAGACGGCCTGGTGCGCCGACGGGGACAAGCTGGCGCTCGCTGTCTGCCGACGCGATGAGCCCGGCGTCCTTGGAGAGGTGAGCCTCACCCTGGCCGATGCCCGCGCCGCCCAGGCCGAGATCGGCTGGACTCTCGACCCAGGTCACCAGGGGCACGGCTACGCGACCGAGGCGGCCGCGGCGCTGGCCGGGTTTGCCTTCGACGCGCTGGGCGTGCACCGGCTCTACGCACGGCTGGATGTGGAGAACACCGGGTCTGTGCGGGTCTGTGAGCGCCTCGGGATGCGCCGGGAGGCGCACCTGGTCGAGAACGACCTCGACGGGGATCGCTGGGGCAGCGAGTACATCTATGCGGCGCTGTCCGCGGATCTTGGCAGTCGATCAGGCGATTGAGCCCGCCGGCGCATCCTGTTCGCGATCTTCCATACGGGAGAATCCTGGTATGTCTGGTGGGGATGGCCTGTTCGAGGTGGATCCGGCGGCGGTGGTGAAGCCGGAGACCGCGCCGACGGTGGCAGTGAAGAAGACCTTCCGGGCGTTCGTCCCCGATCAGATGCTGATGCTGCCGCCGTCGCTGGATGAGTGGCTGCCCGAGGGGCATCTGGCCCGATTCGTGGCCGAACTGGTCGACGAGGTGCTCGACCTGGGCCCGATCCTGGCGTCCTACACCGAGAAGCGCGGGTTCCCGCCGTATGACCCGCGGTTGATGGTCCGGTTGCTGATCTACGGGTACACCACCGGAGTGCGCTCGTCGCGGGCGATCGAGCGCAAGTGCACCGATGATGTGGCCTTCCGCTATCTGGCCGCGGGGGCGGCCCCGGACTTCCGCTCGATCGCCCGGTTCCGCCGCCGCCACCTCGACGCCCTCGCCGACCTGTTCACCCAGTCGCTGCACCTCGCGACCAAGCTCGGCCTGGTCAAGATGGGCCGCGTCGCCCTAGACAGCACAGGCTCGAAGCCAGCGCCTCCAAGCACAAGGCGATGAGCTACGGCCGTCTGATCGACAAGGAGGAACGGATCGAGGCCGAGATCGCCGCATTGGAGGCCAAGGCCGCCGCCCTGCTCGCCGACGCCGAGGCCACCGACACCGCCGAGGACGAGGCCTTCGGCCCCGACGGCAAGGACACCGACCTTCTCTCCGAACTCGACCGACGCGAAAAGCGCCTCGCGCGCCTGCAGGCAGCCCGCGCCCAGATCGAGGCCGAAGCCGCCGACAAGGCCCGCAAGCATGCTGAGGGCATCGAGCGCCGCCGCCAGGCCCGTGCGGGCAGCAGCGACGAGCAGGCCGTCACCGACGCCGGTGAGAAGGCCGCCGCCAAGGCCCGCCCGAAGCCGAAGGCCCAGGCCAACTTCACCGACCCCGACTCGCGGATCATGAAGAACAGCGACGGCGCCTACATCCAGGCCTACAACGCCCAAGCCGTCGTCGACGAGGCCCATCAGGTCATCACCGCCGCCGACATCACGACCAACGCCTCCGACGCGCTGAACTACACCACCATGCTCGACCAGTCCGCCGCCAACACCGGCACCCACCCCAAGCAGGCCCTGGTCGACGCCGGCTACTGCTCCGAGACCAACCTCGAAGCCGCCCGGGACCGCCAACTCGCCTGCGGCACCGACACCTTCATGGCCACCGGCCGCCTCGCCCACGACGAGCAGGTCCCACCCGCACCGCGCGGACGCATCCCCAAGGACACGACCTTGAAGGAACGCATGGCCCGCAAGCTGCGGACCAAACCCGGACGGGCCGCCTACAGCCGCCGCAAAGCCATCGTCGAACCCGTCTTCGGGCAAATCATGACCTGCCAGAACGGCCGCCGGCTCCTCCTGCGCGGCGAGGACGGCGCCCGCGGCGAGTGGCGCCTGCTCGCCGCCTGCCACAACCTCCGCAAGATCTTCCGCCACACAGGGACGGCAGGGATCGCCGCCCTGGCCTGCTGACCGGCCGGGCCTCCCCGGCCACATGACGAACCCTGCCACCCGGACACCCGGCCGACAGGGCCCCACCAGACCCCACCGGCCCGGACAAGACCACGCCACCGCAACCGACCCGCCGGTCACAGCAACAGAGCCGCTCGCCCGTTACCGACCCACGCTCCTAGGGCCTGTGTGATGTTGTGATCAGTCGGCGGTCTTCAGGAGGTCGTCGATCCAGATCATTGTGGCGCGGAGGTGGAGGCCGGCGAGGTAGCTCTGGGGCGCCTTGTCGTAGCGGGTGGCGATGCCTCGCCAGGCCTTCAGCTTGTTGATCAGGCGTTCGACGGTGTTCCGCTCTTTGTAGAGGCCGGCGTCGTGGCTGACGGGCCGGCCGCCCCTTGCGCCCTTCTTCTTCCGGTTGGCGGCCTGGTCCTTCTTCTCCGGGATGACTGCCTTGATGTTGCGTTTGCGCAGGTAGGTGCGGTTGCCGCGGGATGAGTAGGCCTTGTCCGCGGCGACCGCGCCGGGTCTGGTGCGGGGGCGGCCGACGGGCAGCCGGACCCGCACCTTGCCCAGCACAGGGATGAACTGAGGGCTGTCGGCGGCCTGTCCGACGGTCAGGACGAACGCGAGCGGACGGCATTGCCGGTCCGCGGCGAGATGAATCTTGGTCGTCAGTCCACCGCGGGACCTGCCGAGCAGGGCTTCCTTCATGCGGAGCTTGCGTCTGAGCCGGACGCGCCGGCGCTCGGCCTGTCCGTTCTGTTCCTCCGGTCCGCCCCTTTTTTCCGGGCCTCCTCCTGCTCGCGCGCAGCCTCTTCCAGGGCCTCCATGAGGTCCTCGCCGATACGCATCCCGGCGGCGTCGTGGTGGGCGCGGACCGTGGTGGAGTCCACGCTGACCAGCGACAAGTCCGTTCTCCCGGTGCGGGCCGCTGCGGCGATCAGGCCTTCCAGCAGGGCGGAGAAGACGCCGGCGTCCCGCCAGACGCGGAAGCGCCCGTAGACGGTGGCCCAGGGCCCGAACTCAGCGGGCATCTCCCGCCACTGGGCACTGGACCGGAACCGCCAGATCACCCCTTCGAACTGTTCCCGCAGTCGCTCGGGGTACGGTCCGTACCTGCCGATCGGCAGGTACGGCTCGATGAACTTCCACTGGGCATCGGTCAGTTGCCTACGCGTCACGGCCACAGTCCTACCGGGTTCCGCTCCACGAAGAGGGCAGAACCCAGCAACTGATCACGACATCACACAGGCCCTAGCCGAGCCGCCTCCCTCGCGAACTCCTCCAGACTCCTGCTGCCGTAGTACTCGGGGAAGACGAGAGGTCAGCGATCCGCTCCACCTCGGCGGATAGCTCATCCAGCCGCTGCCGACTCACGGGCGGGGGCAACAACTCCGGTCTCAGGTCCACAGCCGAATTATGTCCGTCCGTACCCACACGCCCGAGCCGAGCGCTCCGGGTGCTGCCAGTTCTCATCCGGTGCCGGCCCCCATCGACATTCGCTCTCCGTTCTCAGGCTCTGGTCCACTTCGTGTGGTCGCGTACACAGGGTGACTGTTGATCTTCGCCTATTGGTGGTTTTAGTGGTCGTAGGCGGGCAGTGCGCGCATGACTGGCTGGCCACGCATGAACCTGGCTCCGCTCATCAGGCCCCTTGGAATCGATCATCTAGGCTGGCGCGGTGACTGATGAGCGGGAGCGGGCGCAGCCGTCGGGAGTGTGGGCCACGGCAGTGGGCGTGGCCAGGGTGCGGGCGTTGGAGACCGAGCGGGAGAACGCGCTGTTCCGCGACCCACTGGCACAGGTCTTCGCCACCGTCGGCGGCCTGTGGCCCTCCCCGCCGCCGCTGCCCGATGACGAGGCCGCGCGACGCCGCCGGCTGGCCGTGTCGTTCTCCATCGTCATCAGGACGAAGTTCCTCGACGACCTGTTGCAGCAGGCCTCCGCGTCCGGGGTCCGGCAGGTCGTGCTGCTCGGCGCCGGCATGGACAGCCGGGCCTTCCGGATGGACTGGCCCGAGGGCACCCGGCTGTTCGAGGTCGACACCGCCGCGCCACTGGACTTCAAGGCTTCGGTGCTGCGCCAGGAGCGGGCCGTCGCGCGCTGCGAGCGGATCACCGTCGCGGTGGATCTGCGTGAGGACTGGCAAGGCGCGCTGGCCGCCGCAGGGCACGACCCGGCGGTGCCGACCGTGTGGATCGCCGAAGGACTGCTGATCTATCTGCCCGAGGACGCGGTGGAGCTACTGGTGGCCCGGATCAGCACGCAGTCGGCGGCAGGCAGTCGGATGGGGCTGACATTGGCCTCGCGCGGCGTGATCGAGCGCTTCGGCGCGGACGCCGCGCCGGGATCGGCGGCGTCCATGTGGGTCTCGGAAATGCCCGACGACCCGGTGGGCTGGCTGGCCGGGCACGGCTGGGAGGCCGGCAGCCACACCCTGCGCGAGCGCGCTGCCGCCTACGGCCGCCCGATCAGCACCCCTCCGCAGCGCGAGGAGCGGCCCGGCGGACTGATCTCGGCGGTCCGCCGGTAGAGCGCCTCCCGGTTCCCTAGGTGATCGATTCCAAGGGGGCTGATGAGCGGAGCCAGGTTCATGCGCGTGCCCGGCTCGGCCGTACGCTGCCAGGGGGCCTTCGCGGGCCGCCGCAGATCGGGACAGGGACCGGAACTGGGGGATCACGTGGAACTGCGCCAGTTGCGGTGCTTCGTCGCCGTCGCGGAGGAGTTGCACTTCGGACGGGCCGCCGACCGGTTGATGCTCGGCCAGCCGGCGGTGAGCCAGCAGGTGCGCCGGCTGGAGCGGGAGTTGAAGGTGGAGCTGTTCGACCGCTCGCCGCGGCACGTCCGGCTCACGGCGGCCGGCGAACGGTTCCTGCCGGCCGCCCGGGAGGTGCTGGCCGCCGAGCGCGCCGCCGCGGCGCTGGCCGCAGAACTGGCCGCTCCCGGCGCCCGGACGTTCGGGCTCGGTACCATCACCGGGCTCGGCGAACGGCTCGACCGGATCCTCGACACCTACCAACGGCACGCGCCCGAGGTCCGCGTGGAACTGCACTCGGCCCCCGTGCAGGAACGGCTCGCCAGGCTCGCGGACGGCCGCCTTGACGCGGCCTTCGTCCGCGGCGAGATTCCCGCGGGCACCGACGACGTGCGCTTCCTGCCGCTGACGGCCGACGAGTTGATGGTCGCGCTGCCCGCCCGCCACCCGCTCGCGGAGCGTTCCGAGCTCGACCTGGCGGACCTCGCCGAACTGCCGCTGCGGCTCACCGAGCGCCGCAACCATCCGGCGCTGGTCGACCTGGTGCTCACCGCCTGCCACCGGGCCGGCTTCCAGCCCGTCCCCGGCCTGGCGTCCAGCACCCTGCAGGACACGCTCGCCGCGATCGGCACCGGTACCCCGATGTGGACAGTGGTCTACGCGGCCAACGCCCGCCTGACCAGCCATCCGCGGATCGCCTTCCGGCCGCTGCGGGACCAGGTGCTGGCCCTGCCGCTGGCGCTCGGGGTGCGCCGCACCGTGCCGCACCCGGAGCTGCTGGTCGCGGCCTGCCGGGGGCGGGCCGCGCACGATCACGAATCGTGATCGCTGCCAGAGCGAAGCTCGTCTGGTTCGCCGCCGGGCTCTGCGGTGGACTGTTCTCAGAGCGCAGACCGGACATCAGGAGCCGGATAGCGTAACCACTTTGAGGAGCAGACCATGCCGATCGTCACCGTCCAGCAGGGCCCCCGCAGCATCGAGCTCAAGCGCGAGCTGGTCGCGCGGATCACCGACGCCTTCGTGGACACCCTGCAGCTGCCTGCCGAGACCGTCCAGGTCTGGATCCACGAGGTCCCCGCCGACAGCTGGGCCGCCGCGGGCAAGCTCACCGCCGACCGGTAGCGGCCGCGCGGACGCCCCACAACGCAACCAACTTCACCAGATCCGCTTGGTGCCGCCTCCCGCCCCCCCGTGGTCATCATCCCCGCAACTGATGGGCGTCATGGGTTCTGCGTCGGCTGGCGACAGCGACGCTCACCAGGTTGCGGGGTTCTGAGCTGGGCTGGCAGGTGAGGACGTGTCGTCCGCTTGATGCAGGTGCCTGTCGTTTCGCGGGTAGAAGGCTTGACGCCTGTGTAGGGATGGCGGCGCCGCGAGCAGGCCCGCACGGACCGGATTCGCGACCAGGGCGGCACCGGTCTCCTCGCCGCCCACCTGGCTCGCCTGACGGCCGACACCTCCTGGAAGGCTCTGGGCCCCCTTGCGCGCTGTGAAAGTGGGCCGCCTCCCGCGCGAAGCCGGGGCGCCCCGTCAGATCGCTTTCACCTGTGGGACCGGAAGGCTCCGAGCGTAAGACCGCTTCCACATGTGGAAGCGGCCCCCAGGGGCCGGGACCTGCAACGGATCGCCGACCGGCTTCCGAGCCCTGACCTGCCGCTTCCCGTGCCCGTTCCACGCCCGCCGCAGGCCAGAACCAGGGTGGGGGGCGAGGCGCGCCCCACCCTGGGCCGGCCGCCCGGTTACGAGCCGGCCCAGTCCAGTCCGAGGTCGGCCAGCGCCCGGAGCTGGTCGGGGTGGAGCCGGTCGCGGCGCTGTTTCTGGTTGGCCAGCCATACTCCGGTGCGGTGTTCGCTGCCTTCGGGGAGCTGTTCGACGTGTGAGCGTCCCGGGGTGCCGCCGCCTTCCCGTTCCAGGTACTGCGCCAGGGCTTGGAGGCCCTTGTCTGCGATGTGTCGGTTTGGTGTCAGTGGGGGTTGGCAGTGACGGCCCGTCAGTCAGGTCTGTTCGTGCTGCTCGTGTGACCAGGAGGCGGGACGGTTGCTGACATGGAAGCGGTGCTTGGGGTGGTTGCCGCTGTCATGGGGCGGTACACCACCACGGTGTCCACTGCCACGGAAATGGTGCTTCTTATCCATGGTGGGTGTGGCGGCCGGGAATGTTGGGGCCTGTGGAGGTCTTCCCGGTCGTGGAGTGTGTGGTGGTGGGGGAGCGGAGTGCGCTGCCAGAGGCCGCGCGGGTTCAGATGCGCGGTGCGGCGGTGGACCGGCTGCTGGAATTGCGGGCGGCGGGTCGGCTGACTGCGGGCCATGTGCGGGTGGCCGCAGGCGCGCTGGGAGTGTCGGAGCGGACGGTGTGGCGCTGGCTCGCTGCGCCCGGTCGCGGTCCCGGGATGGTCCCGGGTGTCCGGCTGGCGCGGGTGGACCGGTTCGTCGTGACGGACGAGGTACGTGCGTTGCTGGGTCTGTGGGGAGGGAACGTCGCTGCGGTACAGCGTGAGCTGGCCGAGCGTGCTGCCCGGCAGTCGCCTCCCGGTACAGCTCCGTCGTTGACGACGTTGCATCGTGCGATCCGGCGGGATCTGTCTGCGGGGGAGCGGGCGGGGCTTGCTGGTGGGGAGCGTGAGGCCCGGAAGCATGATGTGTTCCTGGCGCGGCCGCGGGGCTGGCGGAATCAGGTGTGGGAGGCCGATCACGTCCAGGCTCCGGTCCTGGTCGAGGTCGAGGGCACCGTGCGTCGTCCGTGGGTGACGTGGTTCGTGGACTGCGCGACGAACACGGTGATGGGGGTCGCGGTGACAGCCGGGTATCCGTCGCGGGAGTCGGTGCTGGCCGCGCTCCGCGCGGCGGTGCTGCGCGAGGAGCCGTTCGGCCCGCAGGGCGGGCTCCCCGAGAGGGTTCGTGTGGACCGGGGCAAGGACTTCTTGTCGAGGACGGTCGCGGCGGCGTTCGGCGCGCTGGTGGTCGAGGTGGAGGACCTGCCCGCCTACACGCCACATCTGAAGGGCACGGTCGAGGGCCTGAACCGGGCAGTGGAGTCGATGTTCCTCGCCTCGTTGCCCGGCTACGTACGCCAGCCGCGTCCGGGCCGCCGCCCCGGTCGGCCGAAGGACGAGGTGCTGCTCGGCTTCGAGGAGTTCACCGCCTGGCTGCTGGGCTGGGTGCAGTGGTGGAACACCGTCCACCAGCCCGCACCGCTGGGCGGGAAGACCCCGCTCCAAGCCTGGGAGGCGGATCCGACTCCGGTGCGGGAGGTGAGCCCTGAGGAGTTGTGGACGTTCACGCTGGAGGACGACGGCCGTGTGCGGGTGCTCTCCACCCGCGGTGTCCGGTTCCGCCGGCGGGACTATGTGGGGCCGTGGATGACGGGCCTGGCAGGTACGGGGGTGCGGGTGCGGTTCATGCCGCACCACGATCACCGGATCGAGGTCTTCGACGCCGCGACCGGCCGCTACCTGGGACCTGCGGCCATCGCGGACGAGGCGAGCCCGGAACAGATCACCGCGGTCCGTACCGCGCGTGCCGCGCGCAGCCGGCGTCTGCGCAAGGACCTCGCCGCCGCCCAGCGCGAGCGCTACGCCGCGGTGACGCGGCCGGGGAAGCCGGAGCGGCTGGACGCGGTGTCCACGACGGAGGCTGCTGCCGAGTTGGCGGTGGCTGACCGGGCGGGTCTGTCGCGGCTGGCGCTGCCGGACCTGATCCCGCCGGCCGCGCCTCCGTCTGGCTGGCGTACCCCGGCTTCCCTCGCGGCCCGTACCCGGCCGCAGCCGTCACCTGCGCCAGATGACGAAGGGCCCGGCGGCGGACCGCAGGCCGGTGCCGCCGGTGGCGGGGACGGTGCTGTGGGCGGTGGTGTGCGGTGACCGCACCCACCTATCAGTACGTCGACCTGCCCGACGCCTCCATCGTGACCACGAAGGCGCTTTTGACCGCGCGGGAGAACATCGCGGACACGGTCGCCGCGCGGGCGATGATGTGCATTCATGGCAACGCTGGCTTCGGCAAGACCTTGGCGGTCAACACCTGCCTGCACGAGTTGGAGGACACTCGGGGTGAGGAGGTCTGCCGGGTCACCTTCCGGGCCCGCCCCACCGCCCGCGCGGTCCGCTACGAGCTGTTCGAGACGCTCCGCCTGCCCGGGGAGCCGCCCCGCCACCCCAGCGAGTTCGACCGCCTGCTGAAGACCGCCCTGTCCGAGCGGCCGCGCACCTTCCTCGTCGACGAGGCTCAGTGGCTCAACGGCGAGGCGTGTGGATGAGCCGGTTGTTTCGCTGGCGGGGATTGCCTTTCCTCCGGTGGCTCGTTGAGTTCGTCGGTGGCGGCATGGTTGTTCAGGCGCTGCCTTAACTGACGAGCTTCGGGGTGTCGCGGGTGGCTGTGGGGGAGCGGGGAGGGCTGCGCCTCGTCGGTGGCGGGCTGGCTGATCCGGATGCCGGGTCGGATCCGTGGGCGTTCCAGGCAGGGTGCGCTGAAGCGTTCGCCAGGTCGTGGGTGGTGCGTGGGTTCGCTCCGACGACGGTCCGCGGTTACACCTCCCTCCTGGCCCGTGTGCTGGGGCGTTTTGACTGTCCGGTGTGGGCGGTGGAGGCCGAGGACGTAGATGAGATGCTCCACGCTCTGGTGGTGGCGGGTCTGGCTGCGGGGACGCGCCGGCAGTACCTGCAGATGCTCCGTGACTTCCATGCCTTCGTTGCACAGCGGTACGGGACTCAGGTAGGGGCTCTGTTCGGGGTGCCGGTCGGAGACGGCGGGCTGGACCGGTTCAACCGTGTGCGGCATGCCGGTGACGACGCCGCGGTGGGCCTACCGCCGAGCCGTGAGCGGCTGGATGCATTCTTCGCCTTCGTCCGTTCGCGGGTGGCTGTCGCGTCCGATTACCGGTCCGGGGCGCGGGATTACGCCCTGCTGCGCACGCCGTACTTGTCGGCGGTGAGGGTGAGTGAGCTGGTGCGTCTGGACCAGGCGGATGTGCATCCGGGACTCGGGCCGTCGGGGAAGCTGCATGTGCGGTTTGGGAAGGCTGCGAACACCTCGGGGCCCAGGCCGCGGTGGGCGCCGATGCTGGAGAGCCTGGACCGGATCCTGGCCTGGTATCTGGCGGATGTGCGCCCGCTGTTCCCTGCTACTCCGGCGCTGTTCTGCGACGAGGACGGCCAGGCGCTGAAGACGGGGACGGTTCGGGATCGCCTGGCCCGTCTTCTTGATCTTGAAGGTGTGGGTTGGGACGAGCGGTTCACGCCGCACGCGCTGCGTCGGGCGTGTGCGACGCATCAGTACGAGCGCGGGATGGATCTGATCGCCGTCCAGCAGCTGCTCGGGCATCGGCATATCGCCTCGACGATGGCGTACGTGAAGCCGTCGCAGAAGTTCATCGAGGACGCCTGGCAGCGCGCCACAGACTCCGCCGTCCGCGCGTTGGCCGGCTGATCGAAGGAGGCGAGGACATGACCTCATCAGCACCAGCGCTCCAGGGCCTGGCCAGTCCAGGCGTGGAGTGGCGGCTGCGGATGGCCGCGGCGGAGCGCGGCGTGTGGACCGGGACCCAGTTGCGTCGGCTGCTTGCCGAGAAGGCGGGGCTGGACC
>NZ_RBXC01000003.1:0-203345 GCF_003634815.1 Streptomyces sp. 3211.6
GGGCAGCCGCTGCTGACGACGGTGCGCGTCGACGACGCCCCGAGCAGGGTGCTCGGTGACGCCGCGCTGCCGTGCGCAGGGCTGCGCGTCCTGGATCTGACCCGGGTGCTCGCCGGGCCGGTCGCCACCCGAACGCTGGCGCTGCTCGGGGCGGATGTGCTGCGGATCGACGCCCCGCAGTTGCCGGAGAGTCAGGAGGCCCACAACGACACGGGGATGGGGAAACGCTCGACCACCCTGGACCTGGGTGACGCCACCGGCCGCCGGGTCTTCGAGGAGCTGCTCGACGAGGCGCACGTGGTGGTGACCGGTTACCGGCCGGGCGCGCTGGACCGGTTCGGGCTGACGCCCGAGGCGCTCGCCGGGCGCCGTCCGGGGCTCGTGATCGCACAGTTGTCCGCGTGGGGCCGTTACGGGCCGTGGCACGAGCGGCGCGGCTTCGACAGCCTGGTCCAAGTGGCCACCGGCATCGCCGAACTGGAGGGCTCGCCGGACTCGCCCGGCGCGCTGCCCGCCCAGGCGCTCGACCACGGCACCGGCTATCTGCTGGCGGCCGGGGTGCTGCGTGCGCTCACCGAGCAGCACCGCACGGGCGGCACCCGGCTGGTACGCCTGGCCCTGGCGCAGACCGCGCACTGGCTGGTCCACGACCTGGCCCCCGCTCCGGGCGAGGATGACGGTTTCGACGCCGGGCGCTGGCTGACCGAGACCGACAGCCCCATGGGCCGGCTGCAGCACGCGCTGCCGCCGGTGTCGTACGAGGGAGGCCCGGTGAACTGGGGACGCCCGCCGGGTCTGTGGGGCACGGACGCCGCGGTCTGGGGCGGCGCCTGACGGTCGCACAGTGAACAACCGTGCGGCACGGGTGAGGCCGGCCAGGGCTTATGACGGTCAGGGAAGGGCCTCCCCGTACTGAGCCAGGAGCGCCCGCAGCTGGAGAGCCTTGCCGTCCCCGCGGCCCTGAAGACGGTTCTTGTTGTTGCGCTTCCACCTGACGAGCGCCTTCTCCTGCTCGTCGCCGAGGGTCAGGCTCGGCTGTACGTGCCCCCGCACCGCCCCGAAGACCGCAAGTTGCTGGAGCATCGAGGCCCACTGGTCTCCACGCTGGTCCCAGGTCCATCCCGGCAACGCCTCGAGCTCGGCCTCCTGTACGGCCGACAGCACATCGCGGCGGGTACGCCAGGAGTTCAGCCAAACTCCCACTCGGTAGCCATTCCACTCCTCGCGCTGCTTGATCGACGAGACGCGCCGTCTCCTCCGCCTGCGGGGCGTCCAGGGCCCGGCTGGCGGGCTTCGCCCTCTGAAGCGCACACGGGTGTGTCAGTGCTCTCGCCTAGCGTGAATGCAGAGTGCGTAAGTAGTGACCTGCGTGGATGGGTGGGGAAAACGGCATGAGTGACCGTGTGGAGTGGCCGGCGGGGCGTGACAAGGACGCCGCGCTGGTCATCAGGACTGACTACGACGATGAGCAAGCGTGGGCGGCCGTGAAGGCGGCGCTGATGAAAACCTGGGGTGAGGAGGACGACTTCGAGCCGTACGTCCACATCGTCGACGATCCGGCGTGGACGGGAATCACTCCCGCTCAGGTGCTTTCCGAGGCATCCGCGCACGAAGAGCGCCACCACGTGGCCTATCTCGCTGACTACACCTCGATGCGGGAGGCCCCTGTCACGCTGCTGGCGCTGTCCCTGCTGACCAGGCAGGACGTACGGCGGCTCGTTCCGCGTGGTGCCGTACGGGATCCACGAGATGAACGCGAACCTGATGATCGCCAACCTCGACTTCGGCGATTTCGCGGACGTGGCCGGGGACGACCCCGAGGGCGTCTTCCGAGGCTTTGCCGACTGAAGCGCTCAGTCACACCAGGACCCATGCGAGGTCGTCTGAATCGAGGTCCTCGGAATCCACCTCGCCCAGGTAGGCGTCGATCGCCTCGCGCAGGACGTCGGCCGTCTCGGTATCGGTCGTGCCGTGGAGTCTGCCACCCGCCGGCGCGGGGGTGCACCCTTCCGGCCGGCCTACGGGCGGGGGGCGTCTGACGGGTCCGGACCAGTCGCTCTGGCGGGATCCGCTTGCCCGTGAGGCTTTATTGCTGGAGTGGGCGCGGGCCGCGGCCATCTTCGCCGGCGACTCGAAGACGGCAGGCCGGATGGGGGTGTTGCGGCCAGGCTGTCGGAATGGGCCGTGGGGATGTGACGAACGCGGAGTGGAGCCGCCTGGAGTCGTTCTTGCCTCCTGGTGGCGCGGGCCCCGCGTGAACGCTGCGTGCCCGGCACGGGAGTCCGTACCGGGCACGCGGTTCAGCCGGCCGAGTATCAGCTGCGCAGATCGAGTGAGAGGGCGGTGGCGTTGCCGGCCTGGCCGGGGATCGCGTTGTCGTACCAGGTGCCCGCAGCGTCGCTGTAGATCTCGTGCAGGGTGCCGTTCTCGACGGCCTCGACGACGCGGCTGCCGTCCGCCTTGACGCGCACGGCGAGCGCGCTGATGCCGTCACCGACGCCGGGCACGGCGTTGTCGTGCCAGGCACCGGTGCTGTCGGTGTAGATCTCGTGCAGCCGGCCGCCCTCGGAGGCCTCGATCACGCGCTGGCCTGACGAGTTGTAGGAGAAGGCGAGCGCGGTGATGCCGCCTCCGACGCCGGGCACGGCGTTGTCGTGCCAGTTGCCGTCCGTGTCCGAGTAGATCTCGTGCAGCGTGCCGTTCTCCACCGCCTCGACCACGCGCTGGCCTGACGGGCTGTAGGAGAAGGCGAGTGCGGTGATGCCGCCTCCGACGCCGGGGACCGCGTTGTCGTGCCAGTTGCCGTCCGTGTCCGAGTAGATCTCGTGCAGCGTGCCGTTCTCCACCGCCTCGATCACGCGGTTGCCCTGGGGGCTGTAGGAGAAGGCGAGTGCGCTGATGCCGGTGCCGATGCCGGGGACGGCGTTGTCGTGCCACGCGCCGGCCGGGTCGGTGTAGATCTCGTGCAGCACGCCGTCCTCGGCGGCCTCGACCACGCGGGCGCCGGTGGAGTCGTAGGAGAAGCCGAGGGCGTTGATGTTGCCCGGGATGCCGGGTACGGCGTTGTCGTGCCAGCCTGCGGCGTCGGTGTAGACCTCGTGCAGCGCGCCGCCCTCGACGGTCTCGATCACCCGGTTGTTCTTGGCCGGCGGCGCCGGGGGCGGCGGCGGGGTGGAGGTGTCCCGGCCGCCGATGGGCGAGACGTAGCCGCTGATCCTCTGCCCCCCGAGGTAGCTGCCGACCGCACCGTTGAAGTGGGTGTTGGCCGTGACATGCGAGGTGGCGGACCAGTTGCCGCGCACACCGCCCTGGTTGCCGCCGATGTCGTTGATCGTGCCGTCGCCGTTCACGGCCGTGACGAGGGCGACGTGGTCGGCGTGGCCGGCCCCGTCGTAGTTGAAGAGTATGGCGTCGCCGACGTGCGGGGTGCTGTGCAGGCCGCCGTTGTACCGGCCGAAGCTGCCGGCTGCGGAGTTCAGCCCGGTGACGTCCACGCCGTCCTGTGACCAGACCCACTTGGCGAAGTCCGCGCACCAGGCCTCTGGGCCGCCGCTACAACTGGAGTAGAAGCCGGTGCTGCCCGCGCTGTTGGTGTCGCAGGCGCCCTTGCCGATGTTGTTGGCGGCGATGCCGACGATCGTCGAGCCCACGCTGGCGGAGGCGGACTGGGCGCCGAGCATCAGGGCGGGCACCAGCGTGCCGGCAGCGACGGCGGTGGTGAGGAGGCGGTGCCAGGTGTGCTTGGACATGGTGAAGTCCTGTTCGAAGTATGGATGTGGGGGAAGTGCTGGGGCCGGGCTGCGCGGGTGCCGTGCGGCGTCAGGCCAGGTTGAACGAGAGGACCGTGGCGTTGCCGGCCTGGCCGGGGATCGCGTTGTCGTACCAGGTGCCGGCGGTGTCGCTGTAGATCTCGTGCAGGGTGCCGTTCTCGACGGCCTCGATGACGCGGGTGCCGTCGGGCTTGACCTGGACGGAGACGGCGCTGATGCCACCGCCGACCCCGGGAACCGCGTTGTCGTGCCACGCGCCGGCCGCGTCGGTGTAGATCTCGTGCAGCGTGCCGTTCTCGACGGCCTCGATGACCCGCTGGCCGGAGGGGTTGTAGGCGAAGGCGAGCGCGCTGATGCCACCGCCGACCCCGGGGACCGCGTTGTCGTACCAGGCACCGGCGGTGTCGCTGTAGATCTCGTGCAGCGTGCCGTTCTCGACGGCCTCGATGACGCGGGTGCCGTCGGGCTTGACCTGGACGGAGACGGCGCTGATGCCACCGCCGACCCCGGGAACCGCGTTGTCGTGCCACGCGCCGGCCGCGTCGGTGTAGACCTCGTGCAGCGTGCCGTTCTCGACGGCCTCGATGACCCGCTGGCCGGAGGGGTTGTAGGCGAAGGCGAGCGCGCTGATGCCACCGCCGACCCCGGGGACCGCGTTGTCGTGCCACGCGCCGGCCGCGTCGGTGTAGATCTCGTGCAGGGTGCCGTTCTCGACGGCCTCGATGACGCGCTGGCCGGCCGCGTTGTACGAGAACGCGACGGCGTCGATCCCGCCCGCAGTGCCCGGGACGGCGTTGTCGTGCCACGTGCCGGTCGCGTCGGTGTAGACCTCGTGCAGCGCGCCGCCCTCGACCGCCTCGATCACCCGGTTGTTCTTCGCCGGCGGTGCCGGGGTCGGGTCGGGGTAGGGGTTGCTGTGGTCCGTTGCCAGGCCGGTGCCGGGCGAGCAGGTCCAGGCGCGGGCGCCCTGGTCGGCGAGGATCTTCTCGGCGATCAGGATCTGCTGCTTCTCGGTCGCCAGGTCGGGCCGCGGCGCGTAGGCGGTGCCACCGTAGTAGCGCCAGTTGTAGAGCGAGATCTGCAGGCCGCCGTAGTAGCCGTTGTGGGTGTTGATGCTCCAGTTGTTGGTGCTCTCGCACTGCGCGACCTTCTCCCAGGTCGCCACCGAGGCGGCCTGCGCCGACCCCGCCGCCCCAAGGGCGAGCGAACCCACCGCCACGCCAACGGCAAGTGCCGTACGGGCGGCGCTGAACCTGGGGCGGCGACCGGGCACGGGCATGGTGGCGCCGGCCGGTGCCGTGGCGTTGGCGGGGCGGACGAGGATCGACGTCTTGGTGGCCACGAGAGGATCTCCTGATCGGTGGACGGGCGGGGGCAGGGTGAAGCGGCGCCGGGCACGGGCGGTTCGGTGGACCGGCGGCGCTCATGCCCCGAGCCGGGAGGGCAGGCGGGCAGGCAGGCGGGCAGGCCAGGACATGCTTGTCCCACGGGCGCAGGCAGGGCGGGCGGTGGGGAAGGTGCAAGGGCCGGGGTCCGGCGCGCGGTGGGCGCCTTGGCCGGAGAGAGGGCGCCGTGGTCAGGCGGCTGTGCGGCCTTCGGGCTCTGGCGGCTCCGGGGGCAGGTAGCTGCGGCGGAGCAGAGGCGAGGTGCGGTGGCTGCGGGAGATCAGACGGTGGGCGCGGCGGACGGCATCGGGCTGGTCGGCCGGGTCCCGGCTGAGCAGGTAGAGCAGGAGGTCGATCCGGTCGTGGGCGGGCTGTGCGCTGGCGTGCTCGAGTCCGTCGCCGGGTTCGGCGTGCGCCCACAGGGCGTCCACGGCCTCGGCCGCCTCGTTCGCCTGTGCCGTCGCGCCGGGCCGGCGGCGTTTCAGACTGGCGTAGACGATCTCCATCGCGGGCTCAGCCGCCCCAGGAGATGCTGTCCGGGGTGACGACCCCGCCCCAGGAGATGCTGTCGGAGGGGCCGGCGGCGACCGAGGCGTGCGGCGTCCCGTTGGTGACGGCGGAGGCGGCGGGGGCGACCAGCAATGCGGTGAGCGAGACGGCGGCGACCGCGATGGCCTGGGCGAGAGAGGTGCGGATCATGACGGAGTCCTTTGCTACTGGTGGGAGTGGTGCGCCGAGCCGGGCGTCCCGCGGTTGACGCGCCGTTCGGCTGCCGTTCGGGCTGATTCCCTGGCGGCGATCACTAGCTTCACCGCCCGTCGACACGACTGGAAGGCCTTCGGGATGTCGCCAATCGGCCTGTCGGGATCCGGACATGATGGCGTGGACACGTCAACTCGATCGAGCCGGCGTGACGCACAACTCGCGCCGCCGTTGCCGCCCATATCGTCACGGACAGCCAAATTGGATCTTGAACGAAGCGCTGTACGACTGTTTGAATTCGACCGGCCGCCCGATAGGAGGCGGCCAACGATCCGGGGGATGCAATGCTGGAAGTACTGGGACTGACGCCCGGGGCGACCTTGACGTACCAGGCGATGCTCGACCACCCCGCCTACGGCGTGGACGAGATCGCCGCACACTGCGGACTGACCGCCGTCCAGGTCCACGGCCATCTCGACGAGCTGGCCCGACTCACTCTCGTGCGAGTCTCCGCCGAACGCCCCGGGCAGCTGCGCGCAGTCAGCCCCGACGTCGGCCTGACCAACGCCCTTGCCCGACAGGAAGCCGAACTCGCGCACCGACAAGCACAGTTGGCGGCATCGAGGGCAGCCGTCACGCGCATGGTCGCGGACCGCGCCGAGCACCGCACGTCCCACGGCGAACGCCTCCTCGGCATGGACGCCATCCAGGCCAGGCTCGAAAGCATGGGCCACAGCGCCACCACCGAGGCCCTCGGAAGCCAGCCCGGCAACCAGCGGCCCGAGGACCTCGCCGCCGGCCGACTCACCGACGCCGAGGCCCTCTCCCGCGGCATCGCCATGCGGACCCTCTACCAGGACTCGGCCCGCAACCAACCGCACGTCGCCACCTACGCCCACTGGCTGCTCAGCCAGGGCGGCGAGGTCCGCACCGCGGCCACCATCCCGCCGCGCATGGTGATCATCGACCGCAGCCAGGCACTCGTCCCGATCGACCCCGCGGACAACCGCAAGGGCGCCCTGTACGTGACCGAACCCGGCATCCTCGCCGCCCTGCTCGACCTCTTCGAACAGGCCTGGAACACGGCCGTCCCCCTCGGTGCCGCCCACCCCGAGGACACCCGGACCGGACTCACCGCCACCGAACGCGAACTACTGCGCCTGCTCGGCTCCGGACTCACCGACGACGCCGCAGGCCAGCGCCTGGGAATCTCATCCCGCACCGTCGGCCGCCACATGTCCTCGATCATGGAGCGCCTCGGCGCCAGCAGCCGCTTCGAAGCCGGAATCAAAGCAGCGCACCGCGGCTGGCTCTGAGCCGCCCATCGGCGTCCCGCGCCGACTGCGACCCCTCGGCCGTACCGGGCACCGAGACCGGCCGTTGACGGTGCCCCCGTCCACCAAGGACGTGCAGAAGATGTCGTCGGGGCCGTTGATGTCGCCGTTGACGGCGACGGACCGGGTTGCCGTTGACGGGTGCAGGCGCTGACGGTGTGAGCCGGGGTGGCCAGCCCCGGTAGACGTGGCGGACCGTCACCTGCCGGGGGGCCACGGGGCGGACGTACCAGCCGGTGGTGCCTGCCGCGATCGCGCGTCCGACCGCGGAGTTGCTGGATGCGGACCAGGTTGCCCGCGGGGTCGCGGAAGGCGCGGTCGCGGGTCGGCGTGCGGGAGGACGGTCGTGTGATGTCCGTGGCGAGCAGGCCAGGTGAGGGCCTGGGGGCGGGCGGCCGGGCCCAAGGGGGGCGGTAGGGGGCGGTAAGGGTGTCGGGGGGGCGGGGGGCGTCCCTAGGCTCCGGTGCAGGCCGGTTCACCCCTGGGCGCCGGGGCGGGCTGTGGGGGACGGAACCGGTGGTGGGGCGTTCGGGGGCATCCGGCACGCGCGTCCCGCCCCACGACGGGGACCGTAGCGCGCCGCGGACGGTGTGCGCGCGTCCACCGATGGAGCCCGACACACCCGTCGCCGCCCGACGAGTCGGCAGACCGTCTGAGGAGAAGGCTCGATGAAAGCCCTGGTCCTGTCCGGGGGTATGGGCACACGCCTGCGCCCCTTCACGTACTCGATGCCCAAACAGCTGATCCCGATCGCCAACCGGCCCGTCCTCCTGCACGTCATGGACAACCTGCGCGCGCTCGGCGTGCGCGAGGTCGGGGTGATCGTCGGGGAGCGCCGCGACGAGATATCCGCGGTGCTGGGCGACGGCTCGCCGGTGGGGATGGAGGTGACCTACATCCGCCAGGACGCGCCGCTCGGGCTCGCGCACTGCGTGCGGATCGCCCGGGACTTCCTGGGCGACGACGACTTCGTCATGTACCTCGGGGACGTGATGCTGACCGACGGCATCGTCGAGATGGCCGAGCGGTTCGCCCGCAACCGCCCCGAGGCGCAGGTGGTCGTGCAGCGGGTTGCGGACCCGAGGGCGTTCGGGCTGGCCGAGACGGACGCCGACGGGCGGGTGACGGCCCTGGTGGAGAAGCCCGAGCACCCGCGGGGCGACCTGGCGATGGTCGGCGTGTACTTCTTCACGCCCGCGGTGCACGAGGCCGTCGCGGCGATCGGGCCCAGCGCGCGCGGCGAGCTGGAGATCACCGACGCGGTGCAGTGGCTGGTCGCCGAGGGCCGCGAGGTGCGGGCCGAGGTCTATCCGGGCTTCTGGAAGGACACCGGGCGCGTCGACGACATCATCGAGTGCAACCGCCAGGTACTGGGTTCGCTGCGGCGCGCCGTGGCGGGCGCGGTCTGCCCGGACAGCGAGGTCGTCGGCGACGTGGTCGTGGACCCGACGGCGCGGGTGACGCGCTCGCGGATCGTCGGGCCGGCCGTCGTCGGCGCGGGCTCGGTGATCAGCGACAGCCACATCGGCCCGTACACCGCCATCGGGGACGGCTGCGTCCTCGACGACACGGGCGTGGCCGACTCGATCGTGCTGGCCGGAGCGACCGTGCGGGACGTTCCGGGCATCCACGGTTCGGTGATCGGCCGGGGCGCCGCGGTCAGTTCGGGCCGCTCGCGCCACCGGCTGCTGGTCGGCGACGACGCCCGGGTGGAGGTGGCGGTGTGAGGCTGCTGGTGACCGGCGCGGCCGGATTCATCGGGTCGCACTACGTGCGCACCCTGCTGGCCGGCGGGTACGCCGGCTACGAGGACGCCCGGGTGACGGTGGTGGACAAGCTCACCTACGCCGGCAACCGGGACAACCTGCCCGCCGCGCACCCCCGGCTGGACTTCGTGCGCGCCGACGTGTGCGACACGGCGCTGCTGCGCGAGCTGCTGCCGGGCCACGACGCGGTGGTGCACTTCGCGGCCGAGTCCCACGTGGACCGGTCGATCGACGGGGCCGCCGCCTTCACGGCGACCAACGTCGGCGGGACGCAGAGCCTGCTGGAGGCGTGCCTGGCCAGCGGGGTGGAGCGGGTGGTGCACGTGTCCACCGACGAGGTGTACGGCTCGATCGCCAAGGGCATGTGGACGGAGGAGTGGCCGCTGGCCCCCAACTCCCCGTACGCCGCGTCCAAGGCGGGCTCGGACCTGTTGGCGCGCAGCTACTGGCGCACCCACGGGCTGGACGTGTCCATCACGCGCTGCTCCAACAACTACGGGCCGTACCAGCACGTGGAGAAGCTCATCCCCCGGTTCGTGACGAACCTGCTCGAGGGGCGGCCCGTGCCGCTGTACGGGCAGGGCGCCAACGTCCGCGAGTGGCTGCACGTCGACGACCACTGCCGGGCCGTGCAGCTGGTGCTGGCCTCGGGCGGGGCCGGTGAGATCTACAACGTGGGCGGCGGGAACGAGCTGGCCAACCGGGACATCACCTACCAGCTGCTGGAGCTGTGCGGGGCGGGTCCGGAGATGGTCCGGTACGTCGCCGACCGCAAGGGGCACGACCTGCGGTACGCCCTCGACGACTCCAAGATCCGCGAGCAGCTGGGGTACGAGCCCCGGGTGCCGTTCGAGCGGGGCCTGGCCGAGACCGTCCAGTGGTACCGCGACCGGCCCGACTGGTGGAAGCCGCTGCTGGACGGCGGCGGCGCGGCCGCCGACGCGGGCGCCGCGGCGTTCGCGGGCGGGAGGGCCGCCGCGTGAGCGCGCTGCGCGTCAGCCCGCTGCGGGCCCTGCGCCAGGCCGCCGTGTCCTCCCGGCCGGCGGGCGCGGGCCGGGCGCCGGTCCCGTCCCCGGCGCGTCCCCCCTACCCGGCCGACGGCCTTCCGGGGCCGCGCGGCGACCGCGGCCTGCGGGAGCGGCTGGCGGCGTCCGCCGCCCGGCGCGAGGCGGGCGTCCAGCTGCGGACCGGGGAGTTCCCGGCGTGGCTTGCGGAGCGCGGGCGGGCCCACCGCTTCTCGGTGGCCCGGATCCCGTTCGCCGGCCTGGACGGCTGGGACTTCGACACGGACACCGGGAACCTGCGGCACCGCAGCGGCCGGTTCTTCACCGTCGAGGGGCTGTCCGTGCGGACGACGGCGGGGCCGGTGCCCTCCTGGCAGCAGCCGGTCATCCGCCAGCACGAGGTGGGCGTCCTGGGGATCCTGATGAAGGAGTTCGACGGGGTCCCGCACTTCCTGATGCAGGCGAAGATGGAGCCCGGCAACCCCAACCTGCTCCAGCTCTCCCCCACCGTGCAGGCCACCCGCAGCAACTACACGCGGGTGCACGGCGGCGCCGCCGTGCGCTACCTGGAGTACTTCATGGGGCCGCGGCGCGGGCGCACCGTCTGCGACGTGCTCCAGTCCGAGCACGGCTCGTGGTTCTACCGCAAGAACAACCGCAACGTGATCGTCGAGACGACGGAGGACGTGCCGGCGCACGAGGACTTCTGCTGGCTGACGCTGGGGCAGCTGTACGAGCTGCTGGGGCGGGACAACACCGTCAACATGGACTCGCGGACCGTGCTGTCGGCGCTGCCCCTGCCCGGCGCGGCCGGCGGGGACGCGGACGGCGGCGGCCGGGCGTTGCTGAGCGATGCCGAGGTGCAGGGCTGGCTGACCTCGCACCGCTCCGAGCACGCCTGGCACATCGAGCGGGTCCCGCTGCTCGGGCTGCCCGGCTGGTACCGCACCGGCGACACCGTGGCCCGGCACGACGGCCGCTTCTTCCGGGTGGTGGCCGTCTCCGTACGGGCCGCCAGCCGCGAGGTGGGGAGCTGGAGCCAGCCGCTGCTGGAGCCCGTCGGGATGGGGGTGACCGCCTTCGTCGTGCGCGACATCGGCGGGGTGCGCCACGTCCTGGTGCAGGCCAAGGCGGAGGGCGGGCTGCCGGGGGTGGTCGAGCTGGGCCCGACGGTGCAGTGCGTGCCGGGCAACCACCCGGCCGGGCGGTGGCCGTTCCTGCTGGACCACGTGCTGTCCGCGGGCCCTGCCCGGGTCCTGTACTCGGCGGTGCACGCCGAGGAGGGCGGCCGGTTCCGCAACGCCGAGAGCCGCTACCTCGTGGTCGAGGCGGACGAGGCGGTGCCCCTGCGGCCCCCCGCCGAGTACGCCTGGCTGACCGTGCCCCAGCTGTCCGACATGGTGCGCCAGGGCCGGCAGGTCAACGTGCAGGCCCGCACCCTGCTGGCCTGCCTCGCCTCCCTCGCCTGAGGCACCGCCCGACCATCGGCACGGGTCCCGCCGGGGGCCCGTGCCCTTTTCCGTGCCCTCTCCCGTGCCCTCTCCCGTGACCTTTCCCTTCAGGAGGATCCGTGGATCCCGTCCGTGTCGGCGTGCTCGGCTGCGCCTCCATCGCCCGCAGGCGGGTGCTCCCCGCGCTGACCGCCGCCCCCGCCGCCCGGCTCGTCGCCGTCGCCGGCCGCAGCCCGGACAGGACCGCCGAGGTGGCGGCCGCCTTCGGCTGCGAGGCGACCGGCTACGGGGAACTGCTGGCGCGGCCGGACGTGGAGGCGGTGTACGTGCCCGTGCCGACCGGGCTGCACGCCCGGTGGGTCCGGGCGGCGCTGCTCGCGGGCAAGCACGTCCTGGCCGAGAAGCCGCTGACCACCGACGCCCGCCAGAGCGCCGCGCTGACGGCGCTGGCCGGCGAACGCGGCCTGGTGCTGCGGGAGAACTTCATGTTCCTGCACCACTCCCAGCACGCCGCGGTGGCCCGGCTGCTCGCCGCCGGCGCCCTCGGCGTGCTGCGCTCGTTCGAGGCCGCGTTCACGATTCCGGCGCCGCCGCCCGAGGACATCCGCCACCGCGCCGACCTCGGCGGCGGCGCCCTCCTCGACGTGGGCGTCTACCCGCTGCGCGTCGCCCAGCTGTTCCTGGGGCCCGGACTGGAGGTGGTGTCCGCCGCGTTCGACGCCGGTGCGCCCGGTGCCGTCGACACCGGCGGGAGCGTCGTGGTGCGCTCCGCCGCCGGAGTGACGGGGCGGCTGGCCTTCGGCATGGACCACGCGTACCGGTCGCAGTACGCCCTGCACGGCACCGGCGGCAGCCTTCGCGTGGACCGGGCGTTCACCCCGCCCGCCGACCTGCGCCCGGTGCTGCGGCTGAGCGGCCCGGGCGGCGAGCGGGAGGTCCTGCTGGAGGCGGACGACCAGTGCGCCAACACCGTGCGCGCCTTCGCCGAGGCGGTGCGCGCCCCGCTCCGCGATCCGGGGCCGGGGCGGGAGTCGGTGGCGCTGGCCCGGCTGGCGGACGAGGTGAGGCGCGTCGCGACCGTGAGCCGTTCACACGGCATATGAGAAATTCAGCGGCCGATCACGGAGGGCGGCACTGGGCCGGGCTCCCGGTCCGGTGCGACGATCGGACGGCACCCCGACCGCAGCCCGCCCAGGAGGAACGACGTGGAGATCCGCGTGCTCGGACCGTTGACGGCCCACGAAGAGGGGACGTCGGTCGTGCCCACCGCCGGCAAGCCCCGGCAGATCTTCGCCACGCTCGCCCTGAACGCCGACTGCCCCGTGCCGATCTCCACGCTGATCAAGGAGCTGTGGGGGGAGTCGGCCCCGCGCAGCGCGGTGCGCACCCTGCAGACGTACATCATGCAGCTGCGCCAGCGCATCGAGGCCGTCCTGGCGGACGGCGACCCGCGCTCGGCCAAGGACGTGCTGACCACGGAGGGCAGCGCCTACCGGCTGGCGGTCTCCCGGGAGCGGGTGGACATCGCGCGCTACGAGCGCACCGCTGCGGCGGGCCGTACGGCCCGGGCCGCCGGTGACGACGCGGCCGCCTCCACCCTGCTGTCCCGGGCGCTGGGCCTGTGGCGCGGCCCGGCGCTGGTGGACGTGCCGGTGGGGCGGGTGCTGGAGGCGGAGGCGCTGCGCTGGGACGAGGACCGGCTCTTGACACTGGAGCAGCGCATCGACTGCGACCTGCGGCTGGGGCGGCACCGGGAACTGGTGCCGGAACTGCGGGTGCTGACGGCCCGCTACCCGATGGACGACCGGTTCTGCCGGCACTTCATGCTGGCGCTGTACCGCTCCGGCTACACCTGGCGGGCGCTGGAGGCGTACCAGCGGCTGCACGCGGAGCTGACCGCGGAGCTGGGCCTGAGGCTGCCGAGGGACGTGGAGCGGCTCCAGCACCTGATCCTGTCCGAGGACCCGGAGCTGGACCTGCCGGGCTCGGTGGCGCACCGCGAGCGGGCCCTGCTGTTCGCCTGAGCCCGCGGTCGTTCCCGGCCCTTTCCCGGCCCTTTCCCCGCCCATTCCCGGCCAGGGACAACGTGTACCCTGCAACGGCCAGGGGCCGACCCCGACCGTCGGTGGTCGCCCTGGCGACGGGAACGGGGGACTCCATGATCCGCGTCATGCTCGCCGAGGATCTGTACATATTGCGCCGCGCGCTGGCTTCCCTGCTGGCGTTGGAGAGCGACCTCGACGTGGTCGCCGAGGTCGAATCCGGCCATGACATCCTGCCGACGGCCCGCCGGCTGAGACCGGACGTGGCGGTGCTCGACATCGACCTGCCGGGGGTGGACGGCATCACCGCGGCCGCGGCGCTCCACGAGGAGCTGCCCGAGTGCCGGGTGCTGATCCTGACCAGTCTGGGCAAGCCCGGCACCCTGCGCCGGGCCCTGGAGGCGCGGGTGTGCGGCTTCCTGCCCAAGGACGCCGAGCCGGCGCGGCTGACCGCGGCGATCCGGGCGGTGGCCGAGGGACAGCGGGTGGTCGACCCGCAGCTGGCCCTGTCCGCCCTGGACGGTGGTCACGAGACCCCGCTGACGCCCCGCGAGACGGAGGTGCTGGAGCTCGCCGCCAGGGGCGAGGGCGCCAAGCAGATCGCCTCCCGGCTCTTCCTGTCCGTCGGGACGGTGCGCAACTACCTGACCAGCTCGGTCAACAAGCTCGGCGCCCGCAACCGGGTCGACGCCATCCGCATCGCCCGCGAGTCCGGCTGGATGTGAGGCCGGGCGGGGCCACGGGCCGTGGCCCGTGGCCCGTGGCCCGTGGCCCCGGCCGTCAGCCCTGCTCGGCGGCTTCGCGCGCGAGTTCGGCGATCCGGGCCGGGGTGGGGCGGCGCAGCACCTCGTCGAGCCGCCCCATGAACCGCTGTTCGCCCGCCGCGCCGACGATCTCCGCGCACACCGCGGCGAGCATCGCCACCAGGGTGAAGGAGGTGCCGCCCAGCAGGTGGAAGTCGGTGTCCGGGCCGATCGACGCGGGGTCGGCGCCGAGCACGCGGGCCCAGATCCCGGCCACGGCCGCCTGCTCCGGGTCCGGCTCGGCGGCGGCCGGCGCCTGGGCTGCCCCGTCGGCGAAGGGGTCGGGCAGCCGGGACGCGTCCGCTTTGCCGTTGACGGTGAGGGGGATGTCGGGCACGGCCACGACGGCCGCCGGCACCATGTACGAGGGCAGCAGGCGCGCCGCGAACGCGGCGGGCTCCTCGGAGGTCGTGGCGGGCCGGGTCACCACGTACCCGCACAGCAGCCCGTCCGCGCCGGCCGCGCGGCGCCGGTCGACGACCACGGCCCGCTCCACGTCGGGGTGCCGCTCCAGCACCCGGGCGATCTCGGCGGGCTCGACGCGGTGGCCGCGGACCTTGACCTGCTCGTCGTTGCGGCCGCAGGACTCCAGCTCGCCGCCGGGCAGCAGACGGGCCAGGTCGCCCGAGCGGTAGGCGCGGGTGCCGTCGGCGAGGGTGACGAAGCGTTCGCGGGTCAGGTCCGGGCGGCCCCGGTAGCCGCGCGCCAGCTGCTCGCCGGCCAGGTACATCTCGCCGATGGCGCCCGGCTCGACGAAGCGGCGTTCCTCGTCGAGGAGGTGGATGCGCGTGTTGTCGGTGGGCACGCCGATCGGCACGGAGGCCGCCTCGGCGTCGCCGTCCCGGCCGAACCGGCGGGTCATGCAGCCGACGGTGGTCTCGGTGGGCCCGTACTCGTTGAAGATGCCGCACTGCGGGCCGAACGCCTCCTGGGCGGCCGCCGCGACCGAACCGCGCAGCAGCTCACCGCCGGCGATGACCGCCTTGAACCCGGCCGGCCGGATGCCGAGGCGGCCGATGAGGTCGAGGTGGGTGGGCGTCAGCTTGATCGCGTTGCAGCCGGAGTCCTCCAGGACCTCCCGCAGGGTGACGTGGTTGAGCTCGCCCGGCACCAGGGCGACCGAGCCGCCCACGAGCAGCGGCAGGAACAGCGCGGTGTTCGACAGGTCGAAGGCGAGCGAGGTGAACAGCGGGAAGCGGGTGCCGGCGTCGACGCCGTAGACGCGCAGCGCCCAGTCGGCGAACGTGGTCAGCGCGCCGTGTTCGATCTCGACGCCCTTGGGGGTGCCGGTGGAGCCCGAGGTGTAGATGACGTAGGCCAGGTCCTCGGGGGCGGGTCCGTCCGCCGGCTGCGGGAGCGGGCCGTCGTGCGGGGGGAGGTCCGCGGGGACCAGGCCCTCGCAGCCTTCGGGCAGGCAGTCGCGCCCGGCGTACCGGCGGTCGGTCAGGCACAGGGTGCTGCCCGCGTCGGCGAGTACGCCGGCCAGGCGCGCGTCGGGGTGGTGGGGGTCGAGCGGGAGGTAGGCGGCGCCCGCCTTCAGCACGCCCCAGATGCTGGCGACGGCGTCGGGGGTGCGGTCGGCCAGCAGGCCGACGAGGCTCTCGCGGCCGATGCCGCGCCGGCGCAGCCCGGCGGCGACGGCGGTGGAGCGGGCGTCGAGCTCCCGGTAGGAGACCTCCCCCTCCGGGCCGGTGAGGGCGACGGCGTCGGGGGTGCGGCGGACCTGCTCGGCGAAGCGGTGGACGACGCTGCGGGCCGTGTCGACGGGGCGGTCGGTGCGGTTGCCCTCCCAGTGGCGGTGGGCGCGCGGGGACAGGGCCTCCTCGATCCGGTCGAGGAGCTCCTCGGCCCGCTCGGCGACGCCCGGGCCGTCGTACCAGCCGAGGGTGATCTCGGTGCGGCCGCCGACCTCGCAGACGTCGACCTCCGGCGGGCCGACCGGACCGGAGTTGGGGAGGGCGTAGACGGTGGCGGGGTGGAAGCCGGGGGCGGTGAACTCCGCCAGGTCGAGCCGGCCCATGTGCGAGACGGTGGCCAGGGCCGCGTAGCGGCCGGCCTTGGCGGAGTAGGCGTCGAGCGCGGTGATCTGCTGCTCCAGCACGTCCAGCGGCGCGGACGGCAGGGAGGGTTCGGCGCGGGCGGCCAGGTCGCCGCCGGCGGCCAGTGTGCGCAGGAGCCGTTCGTGGGCTTCCTGCCAGGGCTTGCCGGCGGTGACCTCCAGCAGCGGGTTGTGCACGAGGTTGCCGGTGGTGCGGACGTCCGGCAGGTGCCGGCGCAGGTCGACCGGGACCATGATCCGGCCGGTCTCCAGGCCGGAGCCGGCGGTGACGACCGTGGCGATCTTGGCGACGAGGGCGGAGTGGCTGCCGTCGACGGTGCGCCGGCGCCACAGGAACCCGCCGCCGGGGGCGGGCCGCTCGCCCAGGCAGGACGGCCAGTTCAGGTCGGGGGTGGGGCCGTCGAACTCGGGGACGCCGACCTTGTCGAGCAGGTCGGTCTCGGTCAGTTCGGAGTCGGCGCCGAGCAGTGGTTCGCCGCGCAGCGCGCGGAAGACCTCGCCGGCCCACAGCAGGACGCCCTTGCCGTCCATCGCTCCGTGGAAGGCCCGGAAGACGACGGTGGCCGGGTCGCCGTCGAGGAGCAGGACCTCGCAGGTGGGCCCGCCGTCACCCATCAGGGGCGCGTGCAGGGCGGGCTCGTCGGCGAAGGTGGTGCGGTCCAGGCCGGCGCCGAGGCCGGTGCGGACCTCGGGCGCGCGGCCGCTGTCGACCCACTCCATGCCGCGGCGGGTCACCCGGGAGCCGGGGCAGGCGTCGGCGGCGGCGGACACCGCGGCGGTCAGTGCCGCGGGGTCGATGGCGCCCTGGCCCTCGACGAAGACCTGGATGACACCGGGGACGGAGGGCGGGTAGACCAGGAACCAGCATTCCGTGGGGGACACCGGCCTGCGGTAGGTGCCCTTCTCGGCTCCGACAGCCATCGTGGTCCTTTCATCGGGGTGGGGTGCGTGAGGTGTGGCCCCGTCGTCGCGGTGCGTGCCGGATGCCGGGGCGGGGTTCAGGGGGTGCCGTGGACGACGGGGCCGTCGGCCGGGCGCAGGGCCCGCGAGCGCCTCAGGTCACGGTGGACGAAGGCGCGCTGGAGCCAGCGGTCGCGGCCGTCGTAGCGCGGCTGGAAGGAGTTGCGGCCGTGCAGGGCGAGCCGGTTGTCGACGAAGGCCAGGTCGCCGGGGGCCAGGATCAGGGTGGTGGTGACGCGGTCGATGGCGGTGCGCAGCCGGGCCAGGGCCGCGGCGGCCTCGTCGTCGAGGGGGGTGGTGCTGGTGAAGTCGACGGTGATGTCGGGGTCGTCGGGGCTGCCGGAGAGGACTCCGACGGCCTCCGGCAGGCCCTGGCCCTCGCCGAAGGAGGCGGGTGCGGCGGTGACGTAGCGGGGCTGGTGCAGCAGGGCCCGGTCGGCGTCGTCGAGCAGCGGCAGGGCGCGGCGGACGGAGGCGACGCGCAGTCCGGCGATGTCGGCGTGGTCGTTGCGCAGGCACATGAGGCCGACGAAGTCGGGGCGGAAGGGGTGGAAGGCGTTCTCGGTGTGCATGTTGAGCGCCACCGATCCCGCGTTGCCCTGGTACTCCTCCATGCCGGGGACGGGCACCACGTCGTGGACGAGCGCGCCCTGCTTCTCCTCGCGGAAGGAGACCAGTTCGCCCAGGCCCAGGGAGACCAGGGCCAGGGCGGCGGCCGGCACGGTGGCGGTGCGCTGGACCGACCCGGCGGCCAGCGGGGTGTCCGGGAGGCCATCGGGGTGGCCGGGGAGGTTGCGCAGCAGGAGCATGGCGTCGGGGCCGGCGTCGCGGGTGAAGCGGCGCAGGGTGCGCCTGAGGCGGGCCGGCAGCAGGGTGCTGAGGTCCCGGGCGCGTTCGACCCACTCGGTGGTGTCGATCCGTGAGGGTGCGCTGCGCAGCAGGTCCCGGGCCAGCGCCTCGAGTTCGGCCCGTTCCGGCTCTCCCAGGGTCACCACCGCGTCGTTGCCGACCATTTCGGATACGTCAACAGACATGCCGTCCCGCTTTCTCGACGATTTCTGAATTTCCATGGACGAGGCTATGGAGGGGTATGGCCGGTACCAACCCCTAAAGCCGTGGGGAAAACCCCTCAATGCGGCCGGAAATAGCCGTGCGCATTTCTCCGCGGCAGGCCGGGCCGCCGGCCGGGGCATTTCCCGGCCGGTCGGTGTCCGACGGCTGCCCGGGTCAGGCGCCCACGGCGACCAGCGGCCCGCGGGCCGCCCGGGCCCGGTCCGCGGCGGGCAGGGCGATGGCGGTCATCAGCAGTCCGCCGCGGGCCTGCCAGCGCCCGGCCAGGGTGTGCATCGGCACGCCGCGCACGGCCGGTGCCGGGACCAGCAGCCGGGCCGAGAACGTGCCGGCGTACGGGTCGATGGTGATCGTCGCGTCGGTGAAGTCCAGGCGCCGGCGGGTCAGCGGGAACCACGTCTTGTAGACGGCCTCCTTGGCGCTGAACAGCAGGCGGTCCCAGTGGACGGGCCGGCCGGCGGCGGGCAGGGTGCGCAGCAGCCGGCGCTCCTCGCGCAGCGAGACGGCCTCCAGGACCCCGGGGGGCAGCGGGCCGTTGGGCTCCGCGTCGATGCCCAGGGCCAGGTAGGAGCCGGTCTCGGCGACCACGGCGCAGCGGTAGTCGGCGCAGTGCGTGATGCTGCCCACCACTCCGTGCGGCCAGCGCGGTTCGCCGCGCGGGCCCGGCACGACGGGCATCGGCTCGAGGCCGAGCCCGGCCATGGCGCGCCGGGCGCACAGCCGGACGGTGGTGAATTCCAGACGCCTTTTGAGGACGGCCTGGCCCAGCGCCCTTTCTTCTTCGGGAAAGAGCATCACGCCCGGCTCCGGATCCCCGAATTCCTCTGAACTCAGCACACCTGCCGGGAGAATTTCCTCGATCATGTCACCCCCATGTGTGATATTTCTGCGCGGGCCGCGCTCACACGGCCGCGGGTGCCCGCAGTCCGTCGGCGATGTCCGCGACGACGGCCCGGCTGTGGTCGTTGAGGAAGAAGTGGCCGCCGCCGTAGACCTTCATCTCGAACGGGCCGGTGGTGTGCAGCGCCCAGTCCGCGACCTCCTCGACGAGCGCCTTCGGGTCGGCGTCGCCGGTAAAGGCGGTGATCGGGCAGCTCAGGTCGGGGCCGGGCTCGTAGCGGTAGGTCTCCGCCGCCTTGTAGTCGGCGCGCAGCGCCGGCAGGGCCATGCGCAGCACCTCCGGGTCGTCCAGGAGGCGGGACTCGGTGCCGCTGAGCCGCTGGATCTCCTGGATCAGCCGCTGGTCGCCCTGGGCGTGGACGTTCTCGTCGCGGTGGCGGGAGGGGGCGCGGCGCCCGGAGGGGAACAGCGCGGCCGGGACGACGCCGGCCCGGTGCTCCAGCAGGCGGGCCACCTCGAAGGCGACGGAGGCGCCCATGCTGTGCCCGAAGAGGGCGAGCGGCCGGTCCGTCCACGGCAGCAGCGCGGTGTAGACGCGCTCGGCCAGCTCCTGGATGTCGTCGACGCACGGCTCGTGGCGGCGGTCCTGGCGGCCCGGGTACTGGACGGCCAGCACCTCCACGTCCGGGGCGAGGGCGGCGGAGACGGGGAAGTAGTAGCTGGCGGAGCCGCCGGCGTGGGGCAGGCAGACCAGGCGGGCGGAGGGGTCCGGCGCCGGGTGGAAGCGCCGCACCCACAGGCCGTTGTCTTCGGTGTTGCTCATGTGATGCTGCTCCTCGGTTCGGTGTGCGCGGTGGGGCGCGGGTGGTGGGCGGAAGGTCGTGGGGTCCCGGTCAGGCGGGTACGGGGACGGGTACGGGGGCCGGGGCGGTCCCGGGGAGTCCGGCGAGCCAGGCGTCGAGGTGTCCGGCGGCGGTCGCGGCGTGCTCGCCGATCATCGTGAAGTGGCTGCCGGGGCTGTCCACGGCGGTGTGCGGGAAGTCCCAGCCGGCCCGCCAGTCGCCGTCCCCGGTCCACTCGCACAGCGGCTCGGCGGCGCGCAGCAGCAGGGTGGGGCAGGCCGTCGGCTCGGGGCGCCAGTCGGCGAACAGCGGGATGTACGCGGCCCAGGCGGTGACGCGGAAGTCGTCCATCGGCGTGTAGGCGGTGGTCCGTTCGGTCATCCCGTCCATCAGCTGCGGGATCCACGCGGCCATCACCTCGCTGTCGGAGGGGTAGACGTCCAGCAGGGCCTGGCCCAGCGGTGCCCGGCCGGCCGCTTCGAGGTGCCGGGCGAGGGAGTTGGCGACCATGGCGCCGCCGGAGTGCCCGGCGAGGACGAAGTCGCGCTCCCCCACGGCCTCCAGGACGGCCTCGGCCTGGGCCCGTACCAGTGCGTCACGGTCGGCGGGCAGCAGCTCGGCGGGGCCGAAGCCGGGGTGCGGCAGGGCGTACACGTCGCGCCTGCCGCGGAAGCGGGCGGCCAGGCGGGCGTACTCCTGCGCCCCCGCCAGCGGGGACATGGTGCAGCAGCACACCAGGGGCGGGCCCTCCGGCCCGGAGGCGAGGCGGACGGCCCCCGTGCTGCGGACGAGGTCGGCCGGGTCGCTGAACGTGGGCCGGAACGAGGCGAGTTCGAGCAGCAGCCGGGTGTACTGGTCGGGCCGTCCGGCTCGGCGCGCGGCCGTGAACAGGTCGCCGAGCAGGCCCTGTGCCGCCGGGGCGGCCGACACCGGTGCACCGGTCCCGGCGGTCTCGGCCGTCCCGTGGCCGCGCGCGGCCAGGAGGCCGGCCAGGTGGCGGGTGAGGGACGGGACACCCGGGTGGTCGAACAGCAGCGTGCCCGACAGTTCCAGGTCCAACAGGCGGGCCAGCCGGTCGCGCAGCTCCAGGGCCGTCAGCGAGTCGAAGCCCAGCTCCAGGAAGTCCCGCTCCCCGTCGAGTTCGCCGTCGTCGGCGTAGCGCAGTACGGCCGCCGCGTGCTCCAGGACGGCCTGGCGCAGCAGCTGCTCGCGCAGCGCGGCGGGGGCGGCGGCGAGCCGGCCGCGCAGCTCCGCGCCGGCGGCTTCCGCCGCGGGCCGGTCGTCCTGCGGCTCGGCGCCGGCAGCGGCGGCGGGCTGGGGGGCCGGGGCGCCGGGGGGCTGCGGCCAGTAGCGCTGGTGCTGGAAGGCGTACGTGGGCAGCTCGGCCCGGCGGCCGCCCCACGGCCGGTACACGGCCGCCCAGTCGACGTCCGTGCCGCGCACGTGCAGTTCGGCGACGGCGGCCAGCAGGCACTCCTGTTCGGGCCGGCCGGGGCGCAGCGCCGCCACGGCGGCCGGGGCGGGGGCTGCGGTGTCCGCGACGGCCGTGAGGGACTCCCGGGCCAGGGCGGTCAGTACGCCGCCGGGTCCCAGTTCGAGGAAGGCGGTCGTGCCGGCGCCGTGCAGCCAGCGCACGCCGTCGTCGAAGCGGACGGTGTGCCGTGCCTGGCGCACCCAGTAGTCGGCCGTGCGCACCTCGTCGGCGTCCACGGGCCGGCCGGTGAGGTCGGAGACGAGCGGGATGCGCGGCGCGCGGAAGCCGATCCGCTCGGCCACCCCCCGGAAGTCCTCGAGCGCGGGGTCGAGGAGCGCCGAGTGGAAGGCGTGCCCGGACGGCAGCCACTTCGCCTTCACCCCGCGGGCCTCGAACGCGGCCACGACCTCCCGCAGGGCGTCGGCAGGCCCGGAGAGCACCGTGGAGGCCGGGCCGTTGACGGCGGCGACGGCGACGGCCCCGCCGTGCGGGTGGCCGGCCAGCAGGGCGGCGGCCTCCTCCTCGCCGGCCCGTACGGCGGCCATGGTGCCGCCGGGCGGCAGCGCGTCCATCAGCCGGCCCCGGGCGGCCACCAGGGTGCAGGCGTCCTCGAGGGTGAGCACCCCGGCGGCGTGGGCGGCGGCGAGCTCTCCGACCGAGTGGCCGAAGACGAAGTCGGGGACGACGCCCCAGTGCTCCAGCAGCCGCAGCAGGGCGGTCTCCACCGCGAACAGCGCCGGCTGGGCCCAGCCGGTGCGCTCCAGCAGCGCGGCCCGCGGCGAGCCCGGTTCCGCGAAGGCGACCTCGCGCAGCGGCAGGTCGAGCAGCGGGTCGAGGTGGGCGCAGACCGCGTCATAGGCCTCGGCGAAGGCGGGGAGGGCGGCGTACAGTTCGCGTCCGGCTGCGGCCCAGCTGCCGCCCTGCCCGGTGAACAGGAAGGCGGTCCGGGCGCCGCGGACGGCCTGCCCGGTGACGAGCTCGGCGGCCGTCGCGCCGTTCTCCAGTGCGGTCAGGCCGCGGACGGCGTCCTCGGCGCCGGCGGCGAGTACGACGGCGCGGCGTTCGAAGTGCGTGCGGGTGGTGGCCAGCGCTCGGCCCACGTCCAGCGGCCGGTCGCCGGGATGGGCGGCCAGGTGGGCGGCGAGCTTGCGGGCCTGGCCGCGCAGGGCGGCGGGGGTGCGGCCGGAGACCGGCCAGGGCAGGACGGCGGGCGCGGCCGCGGGCTCTTCGGCGGCCCCTTCCGCCGGCGCTTCTTCCGCCGGGGCCTGTTCGAGGATGACGTGGGCGTTGGTGCCGCTGACGCCGAAGGCGGACACGGCGGCGCGGCGCGGCTGCCCCGTCTCGGGCCAGGGGCGCGCCTGGGTGAGGAGCTCGACGCCGCCGGAGGACCAGTCGACCATCGGGGACGGCGCGTCCACGTGCAGCGTCCGGGGCAGCACCCCGTGCCGCATGGCCTGGACGGCCTTGATCACGCCGGCCATGCCCGAGGCGGCCTGGGTGTGGCCGATGTTGGACTTCACCGAGCCCAGCCACAGCGGCCGGTCTGCGTCGCGTCCCCGGCCGTAGGCGGCCAGCAGGGCCTGCGCCTCGATGGGGTCGCCGAGGGTGGTGCCGGTGCCGTGCGCCTCCAGCAGGTCGACCTGGTGGGCGGCGAGCCCGGCGTCGGCGAGGGCTTGGCGGATGACGCGGCGCTGGGCCGGTCCGCTGGGCGCGGTCAGGCCGTTGCTGGCGCCGTCCTGGTTGACGGCCGAGCCGCGCAGCACGGCGAGGACCGGGTGGCCGTTGCGCCGCGCGTCGGACAGCCGCTCGAGGACGAGGACGCCCGCGCCCTCGCCCCAGCCGGTGCCGTCCGCGGCGGCCGCGAAGGACTTGCAGCGGCCGTCTCCGGCCAGGCCGCGCTGGCGGGCGAACTCGGCGAACGCGCCGGGCGTCACCATCACGGTCACGCCCGCGGCCAGCGCCAGTGTGCACTCGTCGGCGCGCAGGGCCCGCGCCGCCAGGTGCAGGGCGACCAGGGAGGAGGAGCAGGCGGTGTCGACGGTGACGGCGGGCCCCTCCAGGCCGAGGGCGTACGCCACCCGGCCCGAGATCACGCTGCCCGAGGAACCCGTGAGCAGGTAGCCCTCGGTGCCCTCCTCGCTGCCGAGCAGGCCGGCCGCGTAGCCGGAGGAGGAGGCGCCCGCGAAGACGCCGGTGGCGCTGCCGCGCAGCGAGGCCGGGTCGATGCCAGCCCGCTCGACGGCCTCCCAGGCGGTTTCCAGCAGCAGCCGCTGCTGGGGGTCCATGGCGAGGGCCTCACGGGGGGAGATCCCGAAGAAGGCGGGGTCGAAGCCGGTGGCCGTGTGGACGAATCCGCCGACCGGCGCGTAGCCGTCGGCGGCGGCGCCGTCGGTGCCTCCGTCGGTGTCCGCCTGGGCGCGGGCTCCGGCGGTGAAGCCGGCCGCCTCCCAGCCGCGGTCGTCCGGGAAGCCGCCGAGGGCGTCGACGCCCTCGGCGACCAGCCGGTACAGCTCGTCCGGGGTGTCGGCGCCGCCCGGGAAGCGGCAGCCCATGCCGACGATCGCAATGGGCTCGGCGGCCCGCGCGGCCCCGGCGGCCAGCCGCCCGTTCTCCGTGCGCAGCCGTTGGTTGTCCAGCAGCGTCGTCCGCAGCGCGGCGACGACCTCGTCGGTGTTCGTCTCGCTCACCGGTATCCCTCTCCCCCTAGCTCCAGCTCATTCGGATTGCTCGTCGCCCAGCGCCATGCGGACCAGGTCCCGTACGTCCATCGCCCTGATCTCGTCGCTGCGGTCGGCCGCCGGCGCCGCCTCGGCGGACGCGTCGGCCGCCGGGCCTTCGGGCCGCTGCGCGCCGGCCGGACCGGCCTCGTCGGCCAGCCGCCGCAGCGCCTCCAGCAGCCCCGCCTCGCGGAACCGCTCGATCGGCACGGTGGCCAGGGCGTCGCGCAGGGCCTCCTCGTCGCCGGTGCGGCCGGCGGCGGCGCCGTCCGGGCCGGCGGCGGCCCCGGGCAGCAGTTCGGCGCGCAGCAGGTCGCGCAGGGCGGTCGGCGCGGGATGGTCGAAGACCACGGTGGCCGGCAGCCGCAGGCCCGTCGCCACGTTGAGCCGCTTGCGCAGCTCCAGCGCGGTGACCGAGTCGAAGCCCAACTCCCGGAAGGCCCGCTGCGGGTCGACGGCGGCGCCGGACGCGTGGCCCAGCACGGCCGCGGCCGCGTCGCACACCAGGTCCAGCAGCATCCGGTCCCGTTCGGACTCGGCCGCGGCGAGCAGCCGGGCGCGCAGCCCGGCCTGCGTGTCGCCGTCCGCGGCCTCCTGCGGTTCATCGGCCGGCTCCAGCGCGTCGCGCACCTCCGGCAGGTCCTCCAGGAGCGGACTGCGGCGGGCGATGGTGAACGCGGGGGCGAACCGCGCCCAGTCGACGTCGGCCACGGTCAGGGCGGGCGTACCGCCGCCCACGGCGAGCGCCAGCGCGGACACCGCCCGGTGCGGTGCCATGGCGCGCACGCCGCGCCGCAGCAGTTCCCGTTCGGCGTCGCCCTCGGCCATGCCGCCGCCCGCCCAGCTGCCCCAGGCCACCGAGGTGGCGGCGAGGCCGAGGCCCGCGCGGTGCTCGGCGAGGCCGTCGAGGTAGGCGTTGGCGGCGGCGTAGGCGCCCTGCCCGGCGCCGCCCCAGACGGCGGCGCCGGAGGAGAACAGCACGAAGGCGTCCAGGTCCAGGTGGGCGGTGAGCTCGTGCAGGTGGCGGGCGCCGGCCGCCTTGGCCGCGTACACGGCGGCGAACTCCTCGTGGGTGACGGAGTCCAGGGCGCCCTGCGCGGTGATCCCCGCGGCGTGCACCACGGAGCGGACGGGCGCGCCGTCGGCGGCCAGCTGCTCCAGGAGCGCGGCCAGCCGGCCGCGGTCCGCGGCGTCGCACGCGGCGAGCGTCACCCGGGCGCCCGACTCCTCGAGCTCGCGGGCGAGTTCCCGTGCGCCGGGGGCCTCGGGGCCGCGCCGTCCGGCCAGCACCAGGTGCTCGGCGCCGTTCGCGGCGAGCCAGCGGGCCACGTGGCCCCCCAGCGCCCCGGTGCCGCCCGTGACCAGCACGGTCCCCTGCGGCCGCCACGGCCGGGCGGGGCGGCCCGCGCCGCCCGGGGCCCGGGTCAGCCGGCGGGCGTAGGCGGCGCTGTCGCGCAGGGCGATCTGGTCCTCGCCGTGGTCCGTGCCCAGCAGCGCGAACAGGCGGCGCAGCGAGCGCTCGTCGGTCTCCTGCGGCAGGTCCAGCAGGCCGCCGGGGCGGCCGGGCCGCTCCAGGGCGGCGACGCGGCCCAGGCCCCAGACGGCGGTCTGCGCGGGGCTCGTGACGGATTCCGAACGGCCCACGGCGACCGCTCCCCGGGTGGCGCACCACAGGGGGATGTCCGCGGTGTCGGCCCCGCCGGCCAGCGCCTGGAGCAGGGTCAGGGTCGAGGCCAGCTCCGCCGGCACCCCGGCGCGGGCCTCGTGCGGCCGCTCGGCGAGGGCCAGCAGGGACAGCACGCCGGCGGGCCGCTCGGCGCGGATCCGCTCGGCGAGCTCCGCCGGGTCGGCCCCGGCGTCCGCCACGGTGATCCGGGTGAAGCCGGCGTACCCGTCGGCGAGCCGGGCGGCGATCCGCTCGACCTCGGCCCTGGCCGTGGCGTCCTCGGCCTCGGGCGTCACCAGCAGCCAGGTGCCGGTGAGACCGGCGGTGGGGGCCGGTTCGGCGAGGGGCTTCCAGGTGACCTTGTAGCGCCAGGAGTCCACGGCGGCCTGTTCACGGCGTTCGCGGCGCCACTGCGACAGGGCGGGGAGTACGTCGCTCCACGGCTGCTCGCCGGAAATGTCCAGCGTCTCGGTCAGCGCGTCCAGGTCCTCGCGTTCGACGGCCTCCCAGAAGGCCGCGTCCACCGGATCGGCCTGGACCGCCGCCGGGGCGGCCGCCCTGGGCTGCGGCCAGAAGCGCCGGTGCTGGAAGGCGTAGGTCGGCAGGTCGGTGCGCTGGGCGCCGGTGCCGTCGAAGGCCCTGGCCCAGTCGACGTCGGCGCCGTTCACCCACGCCTCGGCGAGCGAGGTGAACACCCGGCGCAGACCGCCTTCGTCACGGCGCAGCGAGCCGAGCGCGGTCGCGTCCATCTCGGCGAGGCCGACGGCGAGGACCGGGTGCGGGCTCGACTCGATGAAGAGCCGGTGCCCGTCGGCCTGGGCCGCCTTGACGGCCTGCTCGAACAGGACCGTGTTGCGCAGGTTGCGGTACCAGTAGCCGCCGTCCAGCTCCGTGCCGTCCAGCAGCTCGCCCGTCAGGGTGGAGTACATGGGGATCGCCGCCTGGCGGGGGTTCAGGCCGCTGAGCAGGTCGGCCAGTTCGGCTTCCAGCTTCTCCACGTGGGAGCAGTGGGAGGCGTACTCCACCGCCACCCGGCGGGCCCGGACCCCCTCGGCCTCCAGGAGGGTGACCAGCTCGGCGCAGGCGTCCGCGTCACCGGAAACCACCGTCGAAGACGGACCGTTCACGGCCGCCACGGCCAGCCGGTCGCCGAACGAGGACGCGATCCGCTCCGCCGCGTCGGCGGCCGGGAGACTCACGGACACCATGCCGCCCAGACCCGCGATGGCATCGATCGCCTGGCTGCGCAGCGCCACCACCTTCGCCGCGTCCTCCAGCGAGAGCGCGCCCGCCACGCAGGCCGCGGCGATCTCGCCCTGGGAGTGACCGATCACGGCCGCAGGCTCGACGCCGTAGGACTTCCAGACCTCGGCCAGCGCCACCATCACCGCGAACAGCACCGGCTGGACCACGTCCACCCGCTCCAGCGGGTCGTCCGAACGCAGGACCTCGGTCAGGGACCAGTCCACATACGGCGCCAGAGCCGCCTCGCACTCCGCGATCCGCGCCGCGAACACCGGCGAGGAATCGAGGAGTTCGACGGCCATGCCGACCCACTGCGAACCCTGACCCGGGAAGACGAACACGGCGTCCGAGGCCGTCGCCCGGCCGCGGACCACGTCGGCGGTGTCGCGGCCGCCGGCCAGGGCGTTCAGGGCGTCGGTGAAGCCCGGCCCGAGGACGACCGCGCGGTGTTCCATCACGGCGCGGGTCGTCACCAGCGAGAGGCCCACGTCGACGGACTCCGTCTCCGGGTGCAGCTCGGCGTACGCGGCGAGCCGGTCGGCCTGGCCCCGTACGGCCGCCTCGGAGCGGCCCGAGAGCGGCCACGGCACGACGGCCGGGGTGTCGCGTTCCGGGGCGGGGGCGGCGGGTTCGTCCAGCGGGGACTGCTCCAGGATGACGTGGGCGTTGGTGCCGCTGACGCCGAACGAGGAGACGCCGGCCCGGCGCGGGCGGTCGGCGGCCGTCGTCCAGGTGCGGTCCTCGGTGAGCAGGCCGACGGCGCCGGAGGACCAGTCGACGTGCGGGGACGGCTCGTCCACGTGGAGGGTCTTGGGCAGCACGCCGTGGCGCATCGCCTGGACCATCTTGATGACGCCCGCGACGCCGGCGGCGGCCTGCGTGTGGCCGATGTTGGACTTCACGGAGCCCAGCCACAGCGGCTCGGCGCCGTCGCGGCCCTGGCCGTAGGTGGCGAGGAGGGCCTGGGCCTCGATGGGGTCGCCGAGCGAGGTGCCGGTGCCGTGCGCCTCCACGGCGTCCACGTCGGCGGCGGTGAGGCGGGCGTTGGCCAGGGCGGCGCGGATGACGCGCTGCTGGGCGGGCCCGTTGGGGGCGGTCAGGCCGTTGCTGGCCCCGTCCTGGTTGACGGCCGAGCCGCGGACCACCGCGAGGACGTGGTGGCCGTTGGCGCGGGCGTCGGAGAGCCGCTCCAGGAGGAGCATGCCGACGCCCTCGCCCCAGCCGGTGCCGTCCGCCGCGGCGGCGAAGGCCTTGCAGCGGCCGTCGGCGGCGAGGCCGCGCTGGCGGGAGAACTCCACGAAGGCGCCCGGGGTCGACATCACGGTGACGCCGCCGGCCAGGGCGAGGGAGCATTCCCCGCTGCGCAGCGCCTGGGCCGCCAGGTGCAGGGCGACCAGCGACGAGGAGCAGGCGGTGTCGACGGTCATGGCCGGGCCTTCGAGGCCGAGCGCGTAGGAGACGCGGCCGGAGAGCACGCTGGCGCCGTTTCCGGTGGCCATGTAGCCCTCGACGCCGGCCTGGGCGGCCAGCAGGAGGCCCGCGTAGTCCTGTCCGTTGGTGCCGGCGAAGACGCCGGTGGCGGTTCCCCGCAGGGAGGCCGGGTCGATGCCGGCGCGTTCCAGGACCTCCCAGGAGGCTTCGAGGAGGAGGCGCTGCTGGGGGTCCATGGCGAGGGCCTCGCGCGGGGAGATCCCGAAGAACTCGGCGTCGAAGTCGCCGGCCTCGTGCAGGAAGCCGCCGGAGCGGACGTAGGAGGTGCCGGAGTTGTCGGGGTCGGCGTCGTAGAGCCGGTCGGTGTCCCAGCCGCGGTGGTCGGGCAGTGCGGTGACGGCGTCCTGGCCGGCGGCCAGGAGCTGCCACAGCCGCTCGGGGGTGTCGGCGCCGCCGGGGAAGCGGCAGCTCATGCCGACGATGGCGATGGGCTCGTCGGCGTCCGCGGCGCCGGCGGCGCGCCCTGCGGCGGGCTCGCCGGCCTCGGCGGTACCGAACAGCTCCTCCTCCAGGTGGCGGGCGAGGAGGGCCGGGACGGGGTAGTCGAAGACGAGCGTGGCGGACAGGGCCAGGCCCGTGGCGGCGCCGAGCAGGTTGCGCAGCTCCATGGCGGTGAGCGAGTCGAAGCCGAGCTCGCGGAAGGCCTTGCCGGGAGGGACGGCGTCGGCGGAGGCGTGGCCGAGGACGGCGGCGGCCCGGGTGCGGACGAGGTCCAGCAGGAGGCGGCCGCGTTCGGCGGCGGAGCCGCGGGCGAGGCGTTCGCGCAGGGGGTCGCCGGGGGCGGGCCGGTCCTCGGCGCCGGCGGGGGCGGCGTCGAGGAGGCGGCGTACGGCGGGGACGTCCTGGAGCAGCGGTGCGCGGCGGACGGCGAGGAAGCCGGGGGCGAAGCGCTCCCAGTCGATCTCGGCGACGGCCGTGAGGGGGGTGCCGCGGTGCACGGCGCGGGCGAGCGCGTCGAGGGCGGCGTCCGCGCCGAGGGCCGGCATGCCGGAGCGGCGCATGCGCTCTTCGACGACGGCGGAGTCGGTGGCCATGCCCGCGCCGGCCCAGGGGCCCCAGGCCAGGGAGGTGGCGGGCAGGCCGAGGGAGTGGCGGTGGGCGGCGAGGGCGTCGAGGAAGGCGTTGCCGGCGGCGTAGTTGGCCTGTCCGGCGTTGCCGAGGAGGCCGGCCAGGGAGGAGTAGAGGACGAACGCGTCGAGGTCGAGGTGGCGGGTGAGCTCGTGCAGGTGTGCGGCGGCGTCGGCCTTGGGGCGCAGCACGGTGTCGATGCGGGTGTCGGTGAGCTGGTCGAGTACGCCGTCGTCGAGGACGCCGGCGGTGTGGACTACGGCGGTGGGCGGTTCGTCGAGGCCGTCCAGCAGTGCGGCCAGGGCGTCGCGGTCGGCGGCGTCGCAGGCGGCGAGGGTGACGCGGGCGCCGAGGGCGCCCAGTTCGGCGGCGAGTTCGGGGGCGCCGGGGGCGTCGGGGCCGGAGCGGCTGGTGAGGACGAGGTGGGCGGCGCCGTGGGCGGCGAGCCAGCGGGCGGTGTGGGCACCGAGCGCGCCGGTGCCGCCGGTGACGAGGACGGTGCCGCGCGGGGTCCAGCCCGCCGCGTCCCGCGCGGGGGCGGGGACGTGGGCGAGCCGGCGGGCGAAGGCGCCGGCGGGGCGGACCGCGACCTCGTCCTCGGCGCCGCCGGTCAAGACGGCCAGGAGCAGGTCGCCGCCCCGGGTGTCGAGGGTGGCGGGCAGGTCGACGAGGGCGCCCCAGCGCTGGGGGTGTTCACGGCCGGCGGTCTTGCCGTAACCCCACAGCAGGGCCTGGGCGGGGGCGTCGAGCGGGTCGGCGGGACCGGTGGAGACGGCGCCCCGGGTGGCGCACCACAGGGGGGCGCGGACGTCGGCGTCGCCGAGGGCGAGGAACAGGTCGTGGGTGCGGTGGAGCAGGGTCCGTCCGGCCGCGATCCCGAGGGGGTCGCCGGCGGCGGCCCCGGTGGCGGTGGTGGCGGTCGCGGCGTCGAGGGCCAGCAGGGACAGGACGCCGTCGGGCGGGGTCAGCTCGCGCAGCCGGGCGGCAAGCGCGGCGCGGTCGTCGGCGCCGGGGGTGAAGGGCAGGACGTGCACGCCGCGTCCGGCCAGCGCGTCGAGGACCTCGCGGGCGGCGTCCGAGGCCTGTTCGGGGAGCACGACGAGCCAGGTGCCGGGGGCTCCGGCGGGGCGGGCGGGGGTCAGCGGCCGCCAGGTCACGTCGTAGCGCAGCGGGTCGGTGGCCGGGGCCGTCGCGGCGGCCTGGGCGGGGGCGGCGGTGAAGGTGCGCGGGGTGGGCCAGTAGCGCTGGTGCCGGAAGGCGTAGGTGGGCAGGTCGACGACGCGGCCGGCGGCGAGGACCGGGCGCCAGTCGGGGCCCGCGCCGCGGACGTGCAGCCGGGCGAGGGCGTCCAGCAGGGCCTGCGGCTCGGGCCGGTCGGAGCGCAGCAGCGGCACGGCTTCGGCGGCCGTCGCGGCGTCGCCGCCGGCGGTGGCGGTGCTGGTGCCGGTCGCGGTGTCGGTGCCGGCGGCGGTCTCGGTCTCGGTCTCGGCGAGGCATTCGCGGGTGAGCGCGGTCAGGACGCCGCCGGGGCCGAGTTCGACGAAGGTGCGTACGCCGCTGTCGTGGAGCCGGCGCACGGTGTCGGCGAAGCGGACGGCCTCGCGGACGTGGCCCACCCAGTGGTCGGGGGTGCACAGCTCGGCGGCCGGTACGGGCCGGCCCGTGCGGCCGGAGACGACGGGCACGGCCGGGGGCGCGTACGTGAGCTCCCCCGCGACCTGCCGGAACTCCTCCAGCATGGGGTCCATCAGCGGGGAGTGGAAGGCGTGGCTGACGGTCAGCCGCTTCGTCTTCACACCCCGTGCGGCGAGGGCGCCGGCGATCTCGGCGACGGCGTCGGCGGCGCCCGAGACCACCACGGAGCGGGGGCCGTTGACGGCGGCGACGCCCACGTCCGGGCGGCCCGCGAGAAGGGCCTCGACCTCGGCCTCGGGTGCGCGCACGGAGACCATGGCGCCGCCTTCGGGCAGCGCGGCCATGAGCCGGCCGCGGGCGGCGACGAGGCGTGCGGCGTCGGGCAGGGACAGCACCCCGGCGACGTGGGCGGCGGTGATCTCGCCGACGGAGTGGCCGGCGAGGTAGTCGGCGCGCAGGCCCCAGGCGGTGACGAGGCGGTGGAGGGCCGTCTCGAGGGCGAAGAGCGCGGCCTGGGTGAAGTCGGTGCGGTGCAGCAGCTCCGCCTCGGCGGTGCCCTCGTCGGCGAAGAGCACTTCGCGCAGCGGGCGTTCCAGGTGGGGGTCGAGGTGGGCGGCGGCCTCGTCGAAGGCGGCGGCGAACGGCGGGGACACGGCGTACAGCTCGCGGCCGGCGCCGAGGCGCTGCGAGCCCTGGCCGCTGAAGAGGAAGGCGGTCTTGCCGTCGGCGACGGTGCCGCGCACCAGGCCGGGGGCGTCGTCGCCGGCGGCGAGGGCGTCCAGGGCGGTGAGGAGGGCGTCGCGGCCGGGGGCGGTCAGGACGGCCCGGTCCTCGAAGGAGGTGCGGCCGGCGGCCAGGGTGTGCGCGATGTCCGCGGTGTCCTGGCCGGGGTGGGCGGCGAGGTGGGCGCGCAGGGCGGCGGCCTGGGCACGCAGGGCGGCGTCGCCGCGCCCGGACAGCAGCCAGGGCGTCGCGAAGCCGGTTGCGCCGGTGGCGGGTTCGGGGGCCTCTTCGGCGGGGGCCTCTTCGAGGATGGTGTGGGCGTTGGTGCCGCTGACGCCGAAGGAGGAGACGCCGGCCCGGCGCGGGCGGTCGGTGCGGGGCCAGGGGCGGGCCTCGGTGAGGAGGGCGACGTCTCCGGCGGTCCAGTCGACGTGCGGGGTGGGGGCCTGGACGTGGAGGGTGCGCGGCAGGGATTCGTGCCGCATCGCCATGACCATCTTGATGACGCCGGCGATGCCGGCGGCGGCCTGGGTGTGGCCGATGTTGGACTTGAGGGAGCCCAGCCACAGCGGGTCGGTGCCCTCGCGGCCCTGTCCGTAGGTGGCGAGGAGGGCCTGGGCCTCGATGGGGTCGCCGAGGGTGGTGCCGGTGCCGTGCGCCTCGACGGCGTCGACCTGGTCGGGGGTGAGGCGGGCGTCGGCGAGGGCCTGGTGGATGACGCGCTGCTGGGCGGGCCCGTTGGGGGCGGTGAGGCCGTTGGAGGCGCCGTCCTGGTTGACGGCGGAGCCGCGGACCACGGCGAGGACGCGGTGGCCGTTGCGCCGGGCGTCGGAGAGGCGCTCCACGAGGAGCACGCCGACGCCCTCGGCGAAACCGGTGCCGTCGGCGTCGGCGGAGAAGGCCTTGCAGCGGCCGGACGTCGACAGTCCGCGCTGGCGGCTGAAGCCGATGAACATGCCGGGGGTGGCCATGACGGTGACGCCTGCGGCCAGCGCGAGGGAGCACTCGCGCCGGCGCAGCGACTGGCAGGCGAGGTGGAGGGCGACGAGGGAGGAGGAGCAGGCGGTGTCGACGGTGAGGGAGGGGCCTTCGAGGCCGAGGGCGTAGGAGACGCGGCCGGAGACGACGGCGGCGGCGCTGCCGGTGGCCAGGTATCCCTCCAGTCCGTCGGCGACCTCCTCCGACCCCATCAGCAGGGCCGGGTAGTCCTGGCCGTTGGTTCCGGCGAAGACGCCGGTGCGGCTGCCGCGCAGCGACGCCGGGTCGATGCCGGCCCGTTCGAAGACCTCCCAGGAGGTCTCCAGCAGCAGCCGCTGCTGGGGGTCCATGGCGAGGGCCTCGCGGGGCGAGATCCCGAAGAACGCCGGGTCGAAGTGGCCCGCGTCGTGGACGAACCCGCCGTCGCGGGCGTAGGAGGTGCCCCGGTGGTCGGGGTCGGCGTCGAACAGCGTCTCCAGGTTCCAGCCGCGGTCGGCGGGGAAGGGGGTGAGCGCGTCGACGCCGCCCTCGACCAGGTCCCACAGTTGTTCGGGGGACCCGACGCCGCCGGGGAAGCGGCAGCTCATGCCGACGATGGCGAGCGGCTCCGTGTCGCGTGCCTCCGCTTCGCGGAGCCGCTCGTGCGCCGTTTCCAGGTCCGCGGAGACCCGCTTGAGGAAGTAGCGCAGTTTCTCTTCGTTCGCCATCTCGGGCGCCATCAGGGGTACTCCATCGTCGGCTGGTGGACAGGACGGGGGCGGTGGGTCAGGAGATCCCGAACTTCTTGCCCAGCAGGTCGAACATCTCGTCGTCGGACGCGGTCTCCATGACCTGTGCGGCGGTGGCCTTGACGGCGGGTTCGCCGCCGCCCTGCCAGCCGGCGACGAGGTTCTGCATCCGCACGAGGAAGCGGGTGCGGTGCGGGTCCTCGGGGTCGAGGCGCGACAGTGCCGACTCGATGCGGTCCCACTCGGCCAGCGCGGCCAGGTCGTCGTCGGCGCTCTCCTGCGGCGCGACGAGGGTGAGCAGCTGCTCGGCGAGCCGGGCGGCGGTGGGGTGGTCGAAGGCCAGCGAGACGGGCAGGTGCAGGCCGGTGGTGGCGGCGAGCCGGTTGCGGAGCTCGACGGCGGTGACCGAGTCGAAGCCCATGTCGCGGAAGGCCCGCTTGACGTCGACGGCCTCCGGTCCGGGGTAGCCGAGGACGGCGGCGACGTGTGCGCGCACCAGGTCCAGCAGGGCGTCCTGGCGTTCGGTCGCGGTCAGGCCGGCCAGCCGTTCGGCCAGGTCGGGGCCCTGGGCGGTGCCGGCGTCGCGGGCGCTGTCGGCGAGGGCCCGTACCTCGGGCACCTCCGACAGCAGCGGGCTGGGCCGGGTCGCGGTGAACGCGACGTGGAAGCGCTCCCAGACGATGTCGGCGACGACGGTGGACGCCTCGCCGCGGTCGACGGCGGCCTGCATGGCGGCGGTGGCCAGTTCGGGCTCCATCTCGCGCAGCCCGTGCCGGTTCAGGATCTCGCCGAACGCGCCGTCGGCCATGCCGCCGCCGCCCCAGGCGCCCCAGGCCACGGAGGTGGCGGGCAGGCCCCTGTCGCGGCGGGCCTGGGCGAGGGCGTCGAGGAAGGCGTTGGCGGGGGCGTAGTTGCCCTGGCCGGGGGTGCCGACGGTGCCGCCGAAGGAGGAGAACAGGACGAACGCGTCGAGGTCCAGGCCGGCGGTGAGCTCGTGCAGGTTGACGGCGGTGGTGGCCTTGGCGCGCAGGGCCCGCTCCAGCCGCTCGGTGCCGAGCGCGTCGATCACCCCGTCGTCGAGGACGGCGGCGGTGTGCACGACGGCGGTCGGCGGCTCGTCGAGCCCGGCGAGCAGCGCGGCGAGCTGGTCGCGGTCGGAGGCGTCGCAGGCGGCGACGCTGACCTTGACGCCGGTGGCGCGCAGTTCTTCGGCGAGTTCGCCGGCGCCGGGGGCCCCGGGCCCGCGGCGGCTGACGAGGAGCAGGTGTTCGGCGCCGTTCCCGGCGAGCCAGCGGGCGACCTGTCCGCCGAGGGCGCCGGTGCCGCCGGTGACCAGGACGGTGCCGCGCGGCGTCCAGGAGCGGGCGCCGGCCTCGGCGCGGCGCGGGGCGCGCACCAGGCGGCGTACGAACGCCCCGGAGGGGCGCAGGGCTATCTGGTCCTCGTCGCCGGCGGCGGCGAGGACGCCGGCGAGCCGGGCCCGGACGCGCTCGTCGCAGGAAGCGGGCAGGTCGATCAGGCCGCCCCAGCGCTCGGTGTGCTCCAGGGCGGCGACCCGGCCCAGGCCCCACACGAGGGCGTGTTCGGGGGTGTCCAGCGTGTCGGTGCGGCCGACGGAGACCGCGCCGCGGGTGGCGCACCACAGGGGTGCGGTGATGTCGGCGGCGCCGAGGGCGCGCAGCAGCGCGACGGTGCCGGCGAAGCCGGTGGGGACGGAGGTGTGGCCGGGGTGCGGGGTGGTGTCGAGGGCCAGCAGGGACAGGACGCCGCCGACGGCGGGGACGGCGGCGGCCGCGTCGCGCAGCCGGTCGGCGAGGGCGCCGTCGGCGAGGTCGGCGGCACCGACGGTGACGCGGACGACGTCGGCGCCGTGTTCGGCGAGGGCGGTGGCGCAGGCCTCGGCCTCGGGGTGCCCGGCGCCTTCGGGGACGGCCAGCAGCCAGGTGCCCGACAGGGCGGGGACGCCGGTGTCGGTGAGCGGCTTCCAGGTGACCCGGTAGTTCCAGGAGTCCATGGTGGAGCGGGTGTGGTGCTGGCGGCGGTAGTTCGACAGCAGCGGCAGCAGTCCGGCCAGCTGGGCCTGCTGGCTGTCGTCGTCGGCGGCGAGGGTGCCGACGAGGGCCTGGAGGTCCTCGCGTTCGACGGCCTCCCAGAAGGCGGCGTCGACGGCGGCGTCCGAGGCGGAGGCGGCGGGCAGCCGTGCGGCGATCCCGTCGCCGCCGTTGACGACGTCCTCGATCCAGTAGCGGCGGCGCTGGAAGGCGTAGGTGGGCAGGTCGACGCGGCGGGCGCCGGTGCCGGCGAAGACCTCTTCCCAGGCGACGTCCAGGCCATGGGCGTGGGCCTCCGCGAGGGAGGTCACGAAGCGCGGCAGGCCGCCCTCGTCGTGGCGCAGGGTGCCGACGGCGACGGCCTCGCTGCCGCGGGCCTCGAAGGTCTCGGTCATGCCGACGAGGAGCACCGGGTGGGGGCTGACCTCGACGAAGACACGGTGTCCCGCGATGAGGGCGGTGTTGACGGCCGGCTCGAAGAGGACGGTGTTGCGCAGGTTGCGGTACCAGTAGGCGCCGTCCATGCCGGTGGTGTCGAGGAGTTCGCCGGTCACCGAGGAGTAGACGGGCAGGCGGGCGGGCCCCGGGGTGAGCCCGTCGAGCAGGGTGGCCAGCTCGGCCTCGATGTTCTCGACGTACGCGGAGTGGGAGGCGTAGTCGACGGCCACGCGGCGGGCGCGGACGCCTTCCTGGCGCAGGGCCAGGGCGAACTCGTCGCAGGCGTCGGCCTCGCCGGAGACCACGGTGAGGGTGGGGCCGTTGACCACGGCGACGGACAGGCGGCCGTCCCAGGCGGCGATACGGGCGGTGGCGTCCTCGGCGGACAGGGCCACGGCGACCATGCCGCCGAGCCCGGAGAGGGCGTTGATGGCCCGGCTGCGCAGGGCGACGACCTTGGCGGCGTCCTCCAGGGACAGGGCGCCGGCCACGCAGGCGGCGGCGATCTCGCCCTGGGAGTGGCCGATGACGGCGCTGGGGGCGACGCCCGCGGACTCCCAGACGGCGGTGAGCGCGACCATCATCGCGAACAGCACGGGCTGGACGACGTCGACCCGCTCCAGGGGCTCGCCGGAGCGGAGCACCTCGGTCAGGGACCAGTCGACGTACGGTTCGAGGGCCTTCTCGCAGTCGGCGATCCGCTCGGCGAACACCGGGGAGGAGTCGAGGAGTTCGACGGCCATGCCGACCCACTGGGCACCTTGGCCGGGGTAGACGAAGACGGGTCCGGCGCCGGACCTGGCGGCGGCAGCGCGGACGACGTCCCCGGTGGTCTCGCCGCGGGCCAGGGCGCTCAGCCCGGCGATCATGGCGTCGCGGTCGGGGCCGACGACGACGGCACGGTGCTCGAAGGCGGCGCGGGTGGTGGCCAGCGAGTAGGCGATGTCGCCGGAGTCGACCTCGGGGTGGGCGGCGGCGAAGGAGCGCAGCCGTTCGGCCTGGCCGCGCAGCGCCTGTTCGGTGCGGCCGGTGACGACCCACGGCATGACGGGGCCGGCGGCGAGGCCGGAGCCTTCGCCGGCGGTGGCGACGCTGTCGTCCTCGTACTGTTCGGCGTGTTCGAGGATGACGTGGGAGTTGGTGCCGCTGACGCCGAAGGAGGAGACGCCGGCGCGGCGCGGGTGGTCGAGCTCGGGCCAGTCGCGGCCCTCGGTGAGCAGGGCGACCGCTCCGGCGTTCCAGTCGACGAGCGGGTTGGGTTCGCGGACGTGCAGGGTGGGCGGCATGACGCCGTGGCGCAGCGACATGACGACCTTGATCAGGCCGGCCATGCCGGCGGCGCACTGGGTGTGGCCGATGTTGGACTTGACGGAGCCGATGTACAGCGGCTGGTCCGCCGGCCGGTCCTGGCCGTAGGTGTTGATCAGGGCCTGGGCCTCGATGGGGTCGCCGAGGGTGGTGCCGGTGCCGTGCGCCTCGACCAGGTCGACCTGCTGGGCGGAGAGGCGGGCGTCGGCGAGGGCCTGCTGGATGACGCGCTGCTGGGCGGGCCCGTTGGGGGCGGTGAGGCCGTTGGAGGCGCCGTCCTGGTTGATGGCGGAGCCGCGCAGCACGGCGAGGACGGGGCGGCCGGCCTTGCGGGCGTCGGAGAGGCGTTCCACGAGCAGCATGCCCAGGCCCTCGCCCCAGCCGGTGCCGTCGGCGTCGGCGGAGAAGGCCTTGCAGCGGCCGTTGGTGGACAGTCCGCGCTGGCGGGAGAACTCGGTGAAGGCGCCGGGGTTGGCCATGATGGTGGCCGCGCCGACCAGGGCCATCGAGCATTCGCCCTTGCGCAGCGCCTGCGCCGCCATGTGCAGGGCGACCAGCGAGGAGGAGCAGGCGGTGTCGATGGTGAGGGCGGGGCCGTTGAAGCCGTAGGTGTAGGCGATGCGGCCGGAGGCGACGCTGGGGGTGTTGCCGATGCCCAGGTAGAGCTCGGTGCCCTCCGGCGGGTGGATGACGGTGCCGCCGTAGCCCTGGAAGGTGGTGCCGACGTAGACGCCGGTCTGGCTGCCGCGCAGGGTCGCCGGGTCGATGCCGGCCCGTTCGAAGACCTCCCAGGACGCCTCCAGCAGCAGGCGCTGCTGGGGGTCCATGGAGAGGGCCTCGCGCGGGGAGATCCCGAAGAACTCGGGGTCGAAGTCGGCGATGTCGTAGATGAACCCGCCTTCGAGGGCGTAGTCGCGGTCGGGGTCCTCGGGGGCCTGGAAGAAGACCCCCTCGAAGTTCCAGCCGCGGTCCTCGGGGAACGGCGACAGGGCGTCGACGCCGCCCGTGACGAGGTCCCACAGGGCTTCCGGCGAGTCGAGTCCGCCGGGGAACCGGCAGGCCATTGCGGTGATCGCGAGCGGCTCCTGGTCCCGGCCCTCCACCGAGCGCAGCCGCCCCCGGGTCTCCTGCAGTTCGGCCGTCACGCGCTTGAGGAAGTGACGGAGCTTGTTGTTGTCGTCTTCGGTGGTCATGGTGTGCCTCACCCCTCCCGGGCGATTGAGTTCGGACGGAGCGCCGGTGATCAGGAGATCCCGAACTCGTCGGTGATGAAGGCGAAGATCTCGTCGTCGGTGGCGCTCTCCAGGTCGCGGGCGTCTTCCTGCTGCGCCGTCGCGTGCCCGGGGTGGCCCCATTTCGCCAGTACGTCGTTGAGCCGCATGCCGATGCGCAGCCGGTCGGCCTCGTCGGCCGGGACCGGGCCCAGCAGGGCCTCCAGCCGGTCGATCTCGGCGAGCAGCGGGGCGATGCCCGCCGGTTCGCCGGGGACGATCTCGGCGCCCAGGTAGGCGGTCAGCTCGGCGGGTGTCGGGTAGTCGAACACCAGCGTCGCGGGCAGCCTCACGCCGGTCGTCGCGGCCAGCCTGTTGCGCAGGTCGACGGCGGTCAGCGAGTCGAACCCGAGCTCCTTGAAGGAGGATTCGGCGCTCACAGCGTCGGCGGAGTCGTGGCCGAGGACCACGGCCGCCTGGCGGCGCACCAGGTCCAGGACCGCCCGGTGCCGCTCGGGTTCGGGCAAGGCGGCCAGGCGCTGCGCGAAGTCGGCCCCTGCGTCGCCGGCGGCGGCCTCGGCCGCGCGCCGCACCGGGGTGCGCACCAGCTTGCGCAGCAGCGGCGGCAGCCCGCCTGCGGCTGCCTGGCCGCGCAGTGCGGCGGTGTCCAGGCGGACCGGCAGCAGCTCGGCCTCGCCGGTGGCGAGCGCGAGGTCGAACAGGGCCAGGCCGGTCTCGTCGGACAGGCCGAGGATGCCGCCGCTCTGCATGCGGCGCCGGTCGGCCTCGTCGAGGTGTCCGGTCATGCCGCTGGCCTGCGCCCAGAAGCCCCACGCCAGCGAGGTCGCGGCGAGGCCGTGGCCCCGGCGGCGGCGTGCGAGGGCGTCGAGGAAGGCGTTGGCGGCCGCGTAGTTGGCCTGTCCGGAACCGCCGAGGACGCCGGTGGCGGAGGAGAACAGGACGAACGCGGCGAGGTCGTGGCCGCGGGTGAGTTCGTCGAGGTGGACGGCGGCGTCGGCCTTGGGCCGCAGGACGGCGGCGAGCCGGTCAGGGGTCAGGGACTCCAGGACGCCGTCGTCGAGGACGCCGGCGGCGTGGACGACGCCGGTCAGCGGCCGCCGCACGGCGGCGAGGAGCCGTGCCAGCGCGTCGCGGTCGGCCGTGTCGCAGGCGGCGACGGTGACCTCGGCGCCGGCCTCGGCCAGTTCGGCCCGCAGGGCGTCGGCGCCCGCCGCGGCGGGGCCGCTGCGGCTGACGAGCAGCAGGTGGCGCACCCCGTGCCGGGTGACCAGGTGGCGGGCGAGGAGCCCGCCCAGCACGCCGGTGCCGCCGGTGATCAGGACGGTGCCCTCGGGGTCGAAGGCGGGGCCGGCGGCGTCCTCGGCGGGTGCGGCCGCCCGGACCAGGCGCGGGACGGTGGTGTTCCCGTCGTGGACCGCGAGCTGCGGCTCGCCGGTGGCCAGGGCGGCGGGCAGGGCCCGCCAGGAGGCGTCGCAGCCGTCGACGTCGGCCAGGACGAACCGGCCGGGCGCCTCGGACTGCGCGGAGCGCAGCAGGCCCCACACGGCGGCGGCGGCCGGGTCGGCGGCGGCGCCGGCGGCGGTCGCGCCGACGGTGACCACGGCGAGCGGGACGTCGCCGGGCGCGTCCGCGGACAGCCAGTGCTGTACGTCGGCCAGCGCGCGGCGGGTCGCGGCATGGGCGCGCTCCGCGAGGCCCGTGCCGGCGGATCCGGCGGCGCCGGGGTCGGCGGCCGCGATCAGGACCAGGTCGGGGGTGGCGGCGCCGGCCTCCAGGGCCGCCGTCAGCTCGGCGGCGTCCGCGTGGCGTGCCGCCCGTACTCCGGCGGCGGCGAGGGCGTCGCCGAGGTCTGCGGAGCCGATGACGGCGAGCCGCTGGACGGCCGGGGCGGCGGCGGGCGCGTCGGCCCACTCGACCCGGAAGAGGCAGTCGCCGTGGGCCCGTCCGGCGTTGCGCAGCTGTTCGGGGGCGATCGGCAGCATCGTCAGGGACTCCACCGTGGCCACCGGGGCGCCGGTGGCGTCGGCGACCGCGAAGGAGATGCCGTTGCGGCCGGTGTGGGAGAGCCGGACGCGCAGGGCGCCGGCGCCCGCGGCGTGCAGGGTGACGCCGCGCCAGGCGAACGGCAGCCGCGGCTTGCCCTGGTCCTCGTCGGCTATGGCGCCGTCGAGGAAGGTGCCGAGGCCCATCGCCTGGAGGGCGGAGTCGAGCAGGCCGGGGTGGACGCCGAAGGCGGCCGCGTCGGCGCGCGCCTCGGCGGGCAGCTCCACCTCGGCGTAGATCTCCTGGCCGAGCTGCCAGGCGGCCCGCAGGCCCTGGAAGGACGGCCCGTAGCCGAAGCCCTGACGGGCGGCCTCCTCGTAGACGCCGTCGAGCGGCAGTTCCCGGGCGCCGCGCGGCGGCCAGACGGACAGGTCGGCGGGGCGGTGGGTGCCGGTTTCGGCGGGGGCCAGGACGCCGGTGGCGTGGCGGCTCCACTCGGCGTCGGGGTCGCCGGCCGGCCGCGAGTGCACGGAGAGGGTGCGGCGGCCGGTGTCGTCGGCGGCGCCGACGGCGACCTGGATCTGGCGTCCGCCCAGCTCGGGCAGGAGGAGCGGCGCCTGGAGGGTGAGCTCCTCGACGCGGCCGCAGCCGACCTGGTCGCCGGCGCGGACCGCGAGTTCCACGAAGGCCGTGCCGGGGAAGATGACGGTTCCGACGACGGCGTGGTCGCCGAGCCAGGGGTGTGAGTCGACGGACAGGCGGCCGGTGAACAGGAAGCCGTCCGTGTCGGCCAGCTCCACGGCGGCGCCCAGCAGCGGGTGCTCGGCCGGACCCAGGCCGGCGGAGCCGATGTCGCCGATGGTGGTGCGCGGGACCTCCAGCCAGTAGCGGCGGCGCTGGAAGGCGTAGGTGGGCAGGTCGGTGCGCTGGGCGCCGGTGCCGTCGAAGGCCCTGGCCCAGTCGACGTCGGCGCCGTTCACCCAGGCCTCGGCGAGCGAGGTGAACACCCGGCGCAGACCGCCTTCGTCACGGCGCAGCGAGCCGAGCGCGGTCGCGTCCATCTCGGCGAGGCCGACGGCGAGGACCGGGTGCGGGCTCGACTCGATGAAGAGCCGGTGCCCGTCGGCCTGGGCCGCCTTGACGGCCTGCTCGAACAGGACGGGGTTGCGCAGGTTGCGGTACCAGTAGCCGCCGTCCAGCTCCGTGCCGTCCAGCAGCTCGCCCGTCAGGGTGGAGTACATGGGGATCGCCGCCTGGCGGGGGTTCAGGCCGCTGAGCAGGTCGGCCAGTTCGGCTTCCAGCTTCTCCACGTGGGAGCAGTGGGAGGCGTACTCCACCGCCACCCGGCGGGCCCGGACCCCCTCGGCCTCCAGGAGGGTGACCAGCTCGGCGCAGGCGTCCGCGTCACCGGAAACCACCGTCGAAGACGGACCGTTCACGGCCGCCACGGCCAGCCGGTCGCCGAACGAGGACGCGATCCGCTCCGCCGCGTCGGCGGCCGGGAGACTCACGGACACCATGCCGCCCAGACCCGCGATGGCGTCGATGGCCCGGCTGCGCAGGGCCACCACCTTCGCCGCGTCCTCCAGGGACAGCGCGCCCGCCACGCACGCGGCGGCGATCTCACCCTGCGAGTGGCCGATGACCGCCGACGGCCGGACCCCGTACGAGATCCAGACCTCGGCCAGCGCCACCATCACCGCGAACAGCACCGGCTGGACCACGTCCACCCGCTCCAGCGGGTCGTCGGAGCGCAGGACGTCCGTCAGGGACCAGTCCACATACGGGGCGAGGGCCTCCTCGCACTCCGCGATCCGCGCCGCGAACACCGGCGAGGAGTCGAGGAGTTCGACGGCCATGCCGACCCACTGCGAGCCCTGGCCCGGGAAGACGAACACGGGACGGGAGGAGCCGGCGCCCGCGTGGCCGCGGACGACGCCGGGGGCCTCGCGGCCCTCGGCCAGGGCGGCGAGCGCCTCGGCCGGGTCGGCGCCCAGGACCACCGCGCGGTGCTCGAAGACTGCCCGGGTCGTCACCAGCGAGAGGCCGATGTCGACAGGCTCCGGTGCGGTGTGCTCGGCGAGGTGGGCGGCGAGCCGCTCCGCCTGGGCCCGGACGGCCGCCTCGGACTTGGCCGAGAGCACCCACGGGGTGACGGAGAGGGGGGTGCGCGCCACGGGCGCCGCGGTGGGCGCGGGGGTTTCGGGGGCCTGTTCCAGGACCACGTGGGCGTTCGTGCCGCTGATGCCGAACGAGGAGACGCCGGCCCGGCGCGGGCGGCCCGTCTCGGGCCACTCCCGCTGCCGCGTCAGCAGTTCGACCGCGCCCGCCGACCAGTCGACGTGCGGGGACGGCTCGTCCACGTGCAGCGTCCTGGGCAGGACGCCGTGCTGGAGGGCGAGGACCATCTTCATCACGCCGGCGACGCCGGCGGCGGCCTGGGCGTGGCCGATGTTGGACTTCAGCGAGCCGAGGTAGAGGGGCTCGTCGGCGGAGCGCTCCTGTCCGTACGTGGCCAGGAGGGCCTGCGCCTCGATCGGGTCGCCCAGCGTCGTGCCGGTGCCGTGCGCTTCCACCGCGTCGACCTCGGCGGCCGACAGGCCCGCGTTGGCGAGCGCGGCACGGATGACGCGCTGCTGCGAGGGCCCGTTGGGGGCGGTGAGACCGTTGGAGGCGCCGTCCTGGTTGACGGCCGTGCCGCGGACGACGGCGAGGACGGGGTGGCCGTTGCGCTCGGCGTCGGAGAGCCGCTCCAGGAGGAGCATGCCCACGCCCTCGGACCAGCCGGTGCCGTCGGCGGCGGCGGCGAAGGCCTTGCAGCGGCCGTCGGCGGCGAAGCCGCCCTGGCCGCTGAGGCCCACGAAGCCGGCCGGGGTGGCCATGACCATGACGCCGCCGGCCAGGGCCATCGAGCACTCGCCGCCCCGCAGGGACTGCGCGGCGAGGTGCAGGGCGACCAGGGAGGAGGAGCAGGCGGTGTCGACGGTGACGGCCGGGCCCTCGAAGCCGAAGGTGTAGGAGACGCGGCCGGAGACCACGCTCGCGGTCGTGCCGGTGAGGAAGTAGCCCTCGATGCCCTCGGGGGCCTGCTGGAGCAGGGCCGCGTAGTCCTGGCCGCTGGAGCCGGCGAAGACGCCGGTGCGGCTGCCGCGCAGCGACGCCGGGTCGATGCCGGCGCGTTCGAAGGCCTCCCAGGAGGTTTCCAGCAGCAGCCGCTGCTGGGGGTCCATCGCGGTGGCCTCGCGCGGCGAGATGCCGAAGAAGGCCGGGTCGAAGGAGCCGGGGTCGTCGATGAAACCGCCCTGGATCGCCTCGTGTCCGCCGGCTCCGCCGTCCTGGTGGGGCAGGGCGGGGACGTGCCAGCCCCGGTCGTCGGGTACGGCGGAGACGGCGTCGCCGCCTTCCGTGACCAGGCGCCACAGCTGTTCGGGCGTGGAGACGCCGCCGGGGAGCCGGCAGGCCATGCCGACGACGGCGATGGGCTCGTCGTCGGCCGGGGCCGCGGCGGCGGCCGTGCGGCCGGCGGTGGCGGGGTCCTGGCCGAGCAGGAGTTCGGCCAGGTGGCCGGCGAGGACCTGCGGGGTCGGGTAGTCGAAGATCAGCGTCGCGGACAGGGGCAGGCCGGTGAGGGCCTTGAGGGCGTTGCGCATCTCGACGGCGGTCAGCGAGTCGAAGCCGAGGTCGCTGAAGGCGCGCCGGGCCTCGATGCCGTCGGGGCCGGCGTGGCCGAGGACGGCCGCGGCCTGGGTGCGGACCAGGTCGAGGAGGTGGCGCTCGCGGTCCTCGGGCGCGAGTGCGGCCAGCAGCACGGCGAGGGCGTTGTCCTCGGCGGCGGCTGCGGCGCCGGCGGCGCTGCGGCGGGCCGGGACGCGGACCAGGGCGCGCAGCAGCGCGGGGATCCGGGCGGCGCCCTGGGCGCGGAAGGCGGCCAGGTCCAGGCGGGCGGGCATCAGGTGCGCGTCCGGCAGGGCGGTGGCCGCGTCGAACAGGCCGAGGGCCTCCTCGCTGTCCATGGCGGCGACGCCGGTACGGCCGATGCGGTCGAGGTGGGCGTCGTCCAGCTTGCCCGCCAGTCCGCTGCGTTCGGCCCACAGGCCCCAGGCGAGCGAGGTGGCGGGCAGGCCGAGGGCCCGGCGGTGCTGGGCGAGGGAGTCCAGGAAGGCGTTGGCGGCTGCGTAGTTGCCCTGGCCGGGGCCGCCGAAGGCGGCGGCGACGGAGGAGAACAGCACGAACGCGGTGAGGTCCTCGCCCCGGGTCAGCTCGTGCAGGTTGACGGCCGCGTCCGCCTTGGGGCGCAGCACCGCGGCGACGCGCTCGGGCGTCAGCGCGGAGATGACGCCGTCGTCGGAGACGCCGGCGGCGTGGACGACGGCGGTCAGAGGGTGCTCCGCCGGCACGGCGGCGAGGACGGCGGCCAGCGCGTCGCGGTCGGCCGCGTCGCAGGCGGCGAAGGTGACGGTGGCGCCGAGGGCGGTGAGCTCGTCGCGCAGCCCGGCCGCGCCGGGGGCGTCCTGGCCGCGGCGGCTGAGCAGCAGCAGGTGGCGCACGCCGCGGGCGGTGACCAGGTGGCGGGCGAGGAGCTGTCCGAGGGTGCCGGTGGCGCCGGTGAGCAGGACGGTGCCCCACGGGTCGTACGCCGGCGCGGCCTCCTCGCCGGCCTCGGCGTCGATGCGGGCCAGCCGCGGTACGTGGACCTGCCCGGCGCGCAGGGCGAACTGGGGCTCGTCCGTGGCGAGGGCGGCCGGCAGGGCGCGGGCCGACTCTTCGCCGGCGTCGGTGTCGACGAGGACGAAGCGGTCGGGGTGTTCGGACTGGGCCGAGCGGATCAGGCCCCAGAGGGGTGCGGCGGCCAGCCCGGCGGCGGCGTCGCCGGGGTGGGCGGCGACCGCGTCGCGGGTCAGCAGGACGAGGCGGGCGCCGTCGAAGCGGGGGTCCTCGGCCCACTGGCGGGCCAGCTGCAGGGCGCGGCGGCCGTGGGCGTGGGCGGCCGCGGCGGTGCCGTCGGCGCCCTCGGGCCGGAAGGGGGCGGCCAGCACCGTCTCGGGTACGGGCGCGCCGGCGTCGACGGCCGCGCCGAGCGCGTCCAGGTCGGCGTACTCGGTGAGGCCGGCGGGGAGCACGGCCGGGTCGCGCAGCACGGCCGCCAGCTCCGGGGCGGTGCCGATCAGGGCCCACGGGCCGGGTGCGGCGGCGGGTGCGGCGGGCGCCTCGGTCCACGTGACGCGGTACAGCGCCTCGTGGTGGCCGGCGCCCGCGCCGGCCAGCTGTTCGGCGGCGACCGGCCGCAGCACCATGGACTCCACGGTGGCGACGGGCAGTCCGGTGCCGTCGGCGAGGAAGACGGTTACGCCGTCAGTGCCCGACGGGGTGATCCGCACGCGCAGGGCGCGGGCGCCGGAGGCGTGCAGCGAGACGCCGTTCCACACGAAGGGCAGCCGGCCCCGGCCGGGGCCCATGCCGCCGTCGGCGTCCTGGAACGCCATGGCGTGCATGGCCGCGTCGAAGAGGGCGGGGTGCAGTCCGAAGAGGGCGGCGTCGGCGTCGTGGCCGTCTGGGAAGGAGGCCTCGGCGAAGATCTCCTCGCCGCGCCGCCACACGGCGCGCAGGCCCTGGAACTGGGGGCCGTAGTCGTAGCTCTGGGCGGCGAGGGCGGCGTAGAACCCGTCGGTGTCGAGGGGTTCGGCGCCGGCCGGCGGCCACTGGGCGAGTTCGGCCCAGACCGGTTCGGCGGGCCGGGCGGTGCCGGCCGCCGGGGCGAGGGTGCCGCTCGCGTTGCGGGTCCAGGGGGTGTCGGGGTCGTCGCCGTCGGGGCGGGAGTGGACGGCCAGGGGGCGCTGTCCGTGCGCGTCAGCGGCGCCGACGGTGACCTGGAGCTGGACCCCGCCCCAGGCGGGCAGGACCAGCGGGGCCTCCAGGGTCAGTTCCTCCAGGCGGGAGCAGCCGCTGTGGTCGCCGGCGCGGACGGCGAGGTCCACGAAGGCGGTGCCGGGCACCAGGACGGTGTCCAGTACGGCGTGGTCGGCGAGCCAGGAGTGGGTCTGGAGGGAGAGCCGGCCGGTGAAGAGGAAGCCGTCGCCGTCGGCGAGGCTCACGGCCGCGCCCAGCAGCGGGTGTTCGGCGGAGCGCAGGCCCGCGGCGGTGACGTCCCCGGTCTGCGGCAGCCAGCGCGAGGGCCAGTGCCGCTGGTGGCGGAAGGCGTAGGTGGGCAGGTCGACGCGGCGGGCGCCGGTCCCGGCGAAGACGGCGGCCCAGTCGGGGGCGGCGCCGTGGACGTGGGCCGTGGCCAGGCCGGTGAGCAGGGCCTGCGGTTCGGGGCGGTCCCCGCGCAGCAGGGGGACGAACACGGCTTCCCCGGCGGTGTCGGCGCCCATGGCGGACAGCACCGCGTCGGGGCCGAGTTCGACGAAGCGGTGGACGCCGCTGCGGTGGAGGGTGGCGACGGCGTCGGCGAAGCGGACGGCTTCGCGGACGTGCCGCACCCAGTACTCCGGGTCGCGCAGCTCGTCGGCCGTGGCGACCGCGCCGGTGACGTCGGAGACGACGGGGATGGCCGGGGCGTGGTAGGTGACGCTCTCGGCGGCCCGCCGGAAGTCCGCGACCATGGGATCCATGAGCGGGGAGTGGAAGGCGTGGCTGACGGTCAGCCGCTTGGTCTTGTGGCCGCGGGCGGCGAGGACGTCAGCGATCTCGGTGACGGAGCCGGCCGCACCCGAGATCACCACGGAGCGCGGGCCGTTGACCGCCGCGATGCCGACGTCCCCGTAGGCGGCGAGCAGTTCGGCGGCCTCCTCTTCCGAGGCGCGTACGGAGACCATCGCCCCGCCCTCGGGGAGGGCCTGCATGAGCCGGCCGCGGGCGGTGACCAGGCGGGCCGCGTCGGCCAGCGAGAACACCCCCGCCACGTGGGCGGCGGCGATCTCGCCGATGGAGTGGCCGAGCAGGTAGTCGGGGCGCAGGCCCCAGCCCTCGACGAGCCGGTACAGGGCCACCTCGAGCGCGAAGAGCGCGGGCTGGGTGTACGCGGTGCGGTTCAGGTCGGCGGCGTCGTCCGCGAACATCACCTCGCGCAGCGGGCGCTCCAGGTGCGGGTCGGTTTCGGCGCACACGGCGTCCAGCGCCCGGGCGAACGCGGGGAAGGCCTCGTACAGGTCGCGTCCCATGCCGGGGCGCTGGGCGCCCTGGCCGGTGAAGAGGAACGCGGTCGGGCCGCCGGCGGTGGTGCCGGTGATCAGGCCGGGGGCCGGTTCGCCGGCCGCGAGCGCGTCGAGCGCGGCGAGCAGGCCGCCGGTGTCGGTGCCCAGGGCGACGGCGCGGTGTTCGAGCGCGGCCCGTCCGGTCGCCAGCGAGTAGCCGGTGTCGACGGGGGCGGCCGGCTCCTGGCCGCGCAGGTGCGCGGCCAGGCGGGCGGCCTGCGCGGCCAGCGCGTCCGCGGTCTTGCCGGAGACCGGCCACGGGACCAGCGGCAGCGTGGCCGTCGGGGCGTCGGCCGGGGCCTCGGCAGGGGCGGGGGCCTCTTCGACGATGACGTGGGCGTTGGTGCCGCTGATGCCGAACGAGGAGACGCCGGCTCGGCGCGGGCGCTCGGAGCGGGGCCACGGGCGGGCCTCGGTGAGCAGCTCCACCGCGCCGGCGGACCAGTCGATGTGGGGGGTCGGCTCGTCGACGTGGAGGGTCTTGGGCAGCACCTCGTGGCGCATCGCCTCGACCATCTTGATGACGCCGCCGACGCCTGCGGCGGCCTGGCTGTGGCCGATGTTGGACTTCAGGGAGCCCAGCCACAGCGGCCGGCCGGCGGGCCGGTCCTGGCCGTAGGCGGAGATCAGGGCGTGTGCCTCGATCGGGTCGCCGAGGGTGGTGCCGGTGCCGTGCGCCTCGACCGCGTCGACCTGCGCCGCGGTGAGCCCGGCGTTGTCCAGGGCCTGCTGGATGACGCGCTGCTGGGACGGCCCGTTGGGGGCGGTGAGGCCGTTGGAGGCGCCGTCCTGGTTGACGGCGGAGCCGCGCAGGACGGCGAGGACGGGGTGGCCGTTCCTGCGGGCGTCGGAGAGCCGCTCCAGGAGCAGCATGCCGACGCCCTCGGCCCATCCGGTGCCGTCCGCGGCGGCCGCGAACGCCTTGCAGCGGCCGTCCACGGCCAGTCCGCGCTGGCGGGAGAACTCCACGAACATGCCGGGGGCGGACATCACGGTGGAGCCGCCGGCGAGGGCGAGGGTGCACTCGCCGGCCCGCAGCGCCTGGGCCGCGAGGTGCAGCGCCACCAGGGAGGAGGAGCAGGCCGTGTCCAGGGTGACCGCGGGGCCTTCCAGGCCCAGCGTGTAGGAGACCCGCCCGGACACGACGCTGGCGGCGGTGCCGGTCAGGTAGTAGCCCTCGACGGGCTCCGCCGAGCGCTGCAGCAGCGTCGAGTAGTCCTGGCCGGTGCTGCCGGCGAAGACGCCGGTGCGGCTGCCGCGCAGCGACACCGGGTCGATGCCGGCCCGTTCGAGCGCCTCCCACGAGGTCTCCAGCAGCAGCCGCTGCTGGGGGTCCATCGCCAGGGCTTCGCGCGGGGAGATCCCGAACAGGGCCGCGTCGAAGTCGGCGACGTCCCGCAGGAAGCCTCCCTCGCGGACGTAGGAGGTGCCGGGCTGGTCGGGGTCCTCGGCGTAGAGCCGCTCCACGTCCCAGCCCCGGTCGTCGGGGAACGCGCCGACCGCGTCCGTACCCGAGGCGACCAGCCGCCACAGGTCCTCCGGGCTGCGCACGCCGCCGGGGTAGCGGCAGCTCATGGCGACGATCGCCACGGGCTCCTGCTCTCCGGCCTCGACCTCGCGCAGGCGCTGGCGGGTCTGGTGGAGATCAGCCGTCACCCGCTTGAGGTAGTCGAGGATCTTCTGGTCGTCCGTCATGATCGGCTGTCCCCTTTGCGCAAGATGTACGCGTCCATCAGGTCCATCAGGAAGTTCCGAGCTCGTTGTCGATGAAGGCGAGGACCTCGGCCGCCGAGGCGGCCTGGAGCTGCTCGGCGACACCCGCCGCCACCGTCGTGGGCTCCGGTTCGTCGTCCAGGGCGGACAGGAGGCCCTGCATCCTGGCCCTGAGTTGCGCGCGGGCGCGCTTGTCCCCGGTCAGGCCGGCGAGCGCGGCCTCCAGCCGGTCGAGTTCGGCGAGCGCGGACACGGGGGCCGCGAGGCCGTCCTCGACGAGCTGGGCCCGCAGGTGCGCGGCCAGGTCGGCGGGGGTGGGGTGGTCGAAGGCGACCGATACGGGCAGCCTCAGACCGGTGGCGGCGCCGAGCCGGTTGCGCAGCTCCACCGCGGTCAGTGACTGGAACCCGATCTCCCGGAACGGCTGGTGCTCCTCGACCTCCTCCACCGACTCGTGTCCCAGGACCGCCGCCGCCGTACGGCGGACCAGGTCCAGCAGGCGCAGGGTCTGCTCGGTCCCGGTGAGTGCGGCGAGTTCGGCGCGAAGCGCGGAACCGTCCCCGGGTTCACTCTCCTCCATCGCGTTCGTATTCGACTCGGGCGGCTCTTGTCGTGCCGTCCGGGCCGGGGCCGCGAGGGGTTCGTCGAGCCAGTAGCGGCGGTGCTGGAAGGCGTAGGTGGGCAGGTCGGTGCGCTGGGCGCCGGTGCCGTCGAAGACGGCCGTCCAGTCGACGCCGACGCCGCTCACCCAGGCCTCGGCGAGGGAGGTGTACAGGCGGCGCAGGTCGCCTTCGTCGCGGCGCAGGGTGCCGAGCGCGGTCGCGTCCATCTCGGCGAGGCCGACGGCGAGGACCGGGTGCGGGCTCGACTCGACGAACAGCCGGTGCCCGTCGGCCAGGGCCGCCTTGACGGCCTGCTCGAACAGGACGGGGTTGCGCAGGTTGCGGTACCAGTAGCCGCCGTCCAGCTCCGTGCCGTCCAGCAGCTCGCCCGTCAGGGTGGAGTACATGGGGACCGCCGCCTGGCGGGGGTTCAGCCCGCTCAGCAGGTCGGCCAGTTCGGCCTCCAGCTTCTCCACGTGGGAGCAGTGGGAGGCGTACTCCACCGCGACCCGGCGGGCCCGGACCCCCTCCGCTTCGAGGACGGTGACCAGCTCGGCGCAGGCGTCCGCGTCACCGGAAACCACCGTCGAAGACGGACCGTTCACGGCCGCCACCGCCAGCCGGTCACCGAAGGACGCGGCGATCCGCTCCGCCGCGTCGGCGGCTGAGAGACTCACGGACACCATGCCGCCCAGACCGGCGATGGCATCGATCGCCTGACTGCGCAGGGCCACCACCTTCGCCGCGTCCTCCAGCGAGAGCGCGCCCGCCACGCAGGCCGCGGCGATCTCGCCCTGGGAGTGACCGATGACCGCGGCAGGCTCGACGCCGTAGGACTTCCAGACCTCGGCCAGCGCCACCATCACCGCGAACAGGACCGGCTGGACCACGTCCACCCGCTCCAGCGGGTCGTCCGAACGCAGGACGTCCGTCAGCGACCAGTCCACATACGGCGCCAGAGCCGCCTCGCACTCCGCGATCCGCGCCGCGAACACCGGCGAGGAATCGAGGAGTTCGACGGCCATGCCGACCCACTGCGAACCCTGGCCCGGGAAGACGAACACGGGACGGGAGGAGCCGGCGCCCGCGTGGCCGCGGACGACGCCCGGGGCCTCGCGGCCCTCGGCCAGGGCGGCGAGCGCCTCGGCCGGGTCGGTGCCCAGGACCACCGCGCGGTGCTCGAAGACGGTGCGGCCGGCCGTGAGGGAGAAGCCGATGTCGACGGGGTCGAGTCCGGGCCGCTCCGCCATATGCGCGGCGAGCCGTTCCGCCTGGCCGCGCAGGGCCGCGCGGGACCGGCCGGAGAGCGTCCAGGGAACAGCGGGCAGCGTCCTGGGGGAGCCGTCCGGCGCGGCCTCGGCCTCGGCCGCGGCCTCGGGGGCCTGTTCGACGATGACGTGGGCATTGGTGCCGCTGACGCCGAAGGAGGAGACGCCGGCCCGGCGCGGGCGGCCGGTCTGCGGCCATTCCCGTTCCTCGGTCAGCAGTTCCACGGCGCCCGAGGACCAGTCCACCATCGGGGACGGCTCGTCCACGTGCAGCGTCCGGGGCAGCACGCCGTGCTGGAGGGCGAGGACCGTCTTGATGACGCCGCCCACGCCGGCCGCGGCCTGCATGTGCCCGATGTTCGACTTGACGGAGCCGAGGAGCAGCGGCCGGTCGGCGGGCCTGCCCTGGCCGTAGGTGGCCAGGAGGGCCTGGGCCTCGATGGGGTCGCCGAGGGTGGTGCCGGTGCCGTGCGCCTCGACGGCGTCGACGTCGGCGGCCGACAGGCCGGCGCCTGCGAGCGCGGCACGGATGACGCGCTGCTGGGACGGACCGTTGGGGGCGGTCAGGCCGTTGGAGGCGCCGTCCTGGTTGACGGCGGAACCGCGGATCACGGCGAGGACCGGGTGGCCGTTGCGGCGGGCGTCCGAAAGGCGCTCCACCAGGAGCATGCCCGCGCCCTCGGACCAGCCGGTGCCGTCGGCGGCGGCCGCGAAGGCCTTGCAGCGTCCGTCGGGCGCCAGGCCGCGCTGGCGGGCGAACTCGGTGAAGATGCCGGGCTGTGCCATGACCGTCACACCGCCGGCCAGGGCCGCGGTGCACTCCCCGCCCCGGATCGCCTGCACCGCCAGGTGCAGGGCGACCAGCGCGGAGGAGCAGGCCGTGTCGACGGTGACCGCGGGGCCTTCGAGGCCGAAGGTGTAGGAGACGCGGCCGGAGACGACGCTGGTGGCGCTGCCGGTGAGGAGGTGGCCCTCCACGCCCTCGGGCAGGCGCATGCCGGAGCCGTACGAGGAGGAGGCGGTGCCGACGAAGACGCCGGTGCTGCTGCCGCGCAGCGTGGCCGGGTCGATGCCGGCGCGTTCGACGGCCTCCCACGAGGTCTCCAGCAGCAGGCGCTGCTGGGGGTCCATGGCGAGGGCCTCGCGCGGGGAGATCCCGAAGAACCGGGCGTCGAACTCGCCCGCCCCGGTGAGGAAGCCGCCTTCCCTGGCGTACGTGGTGCCGACGCCGTCCGGGTCGGGGTCGTAGAGCCGTTCGAGGTCCCAGCCGCGGTCGTCCGGGAGTCCGGAGATCGCGTCGCGGCCCTCGGCGAGCAGCTCCCACAGCTGTTCGGGGGTGGAGATCCCGCCGGGCAGCCGGCAGGCCATGCCGACGACGGCGATGGGGTCGTCGTCGGGGGCGGCGGCCGCCGCCCGGACCTGTTCGGCGGGTTCGGGGGTGTCCTCGTCGGCGAAGAGTTCGGCGCGCAGGTGGTCGGCGAGCGCCGCCGGCGTGGGGTAGTCGAAGATCAGCGTGGCCGGCAGGCGCAGGCCGGTGGCCGCGTTCATCCGGTTGCGCAGTTCGACGGCGGTCAGGGAGTCGAAGCCGGTCTCCTTGAACGCCTTGGCGGGCTGGACGCTCTCGGCCGTGGCGTGGCCGAGGACGGCCGCGACCTGGTCGAGGACCAGTGCCACGAGGACCCGGTCGCGTTCGGCGGCGGGCAGTGCGGCGAGCCTCTGCCGGAAGGCGGATCCGCTCTCCTGCGGGGCGGCCGTAACGGCCCGCCGGGAGGGGGTGCGCACCAGCTTCCGGAAGACGGGGGCCACGCCGCCCGCCGCGGCCTGGGCGCGCAGTGCGCCGGTGTCGACGGCGACGGGGACGACGGCGGCGTCACCGGCGGCGCGGCCCGCGTCGAACAGGTCCAGGCCCCGGCCGGGGGCGAGCGGGGCGACGCCGGAGCGGGCGATGCGCCCGGCGGTGTCGTCGGCGAGGGTGGCGAGCATGCCGCCGCTGGTGTCCCACGGTCCCCAGACGAAGGACTGGGCGGGCAGGCCGTGGGCCTGGCGGTGGGCGGCGAGAGCGTCCAGGAAGGCGTTGGCGGCGGCGTAGTTGCCCTGGCCGGGGGCGCCGAAGACGCCGGCGACGGAGGAGAACAGGACGAACGCGGACAGGTCGCTGTCGCGGGTCAGTTCGTGGAGGTTCCAGGCCGCGTCGGTCTTGGGCCGCAGCACGGCGGCGAGCCGTTCGGGGGTCAGGGCCGACAGGATGCCGTCGTCGAGGACGCCGGCGGCGTGGACGACACCGGTCAGGGGGTGTCCGGCCGGTACCGCGGCCAGGACGGCCGCCAGGGCCTCCCGGTCGGCGGCGTCGCAGGCGGCCACCGTCACCGTCCGGGCGCCCGCTTCCTCCAGGCCCGCGACGAGTTCGGCGACGCCGGGGGCGTCGGCTCCGCGCCGGGACAGCAGCAGGAGGTGGCGGACCCCGTGTGCGGTGACGAGGTGCCGGGCGACGAGGCCGCCGAGCTCTCCGGTACCGCCGGTGACGAGGACGGTGCCGTCCTGTTCCAGGGGGGCCGGGAGGGTGAGGACGACCTTGCCGGTGTGGCGTGCCTGGCTGAGGTGGCGGAAGGCCTCCCCCGCCCGGCGAACGTCCCACGAGGTCACCGGAAGCGGTTCGAGGACGCCTTCGGCGAACAGACCCAGAACTTCTTCCAGGAGTTCGCCAATGCGCTGCGGCCCGGCGTCGATCAGGTCGAAGGACTGGTACGACACCCCCGGATGGCCGGCCGCGACCTGCTCGGGATCGCGCAGATCGGCCTTGCCCATCTCCACGAACCGCCCGCCGCGCGGCAACAGCCGCAGCGACGCGTCCACGAACTCACCCGCCAGCGCATCCAGGACCACATCCACACCACGACCGTCCGTGGCCGCCAGGAACCTCTCCTCGAAGTCCAAAGTCCGCGACGAGGCGATCCGGGACGCATCCACACCCGTCCCCCGCACCACCGGCCACTTGCCCTCACTCGCCGTCGCGAACACCTCCGCGCCCAGGTGGCGGGCCACCTGCACCGCGGCCATACCCACACCACCGGCAGCCGCGTGCACCAGCACCGACTCACCCTCGGACAGACCGGCCAGCTCCACCAGCGCGTAATACGCCGTCAGGAACACCACCGGCACCGAAGCCGCCCGAGCGAACGACCAGCCCTCCGGAACCCGCGCCAGCATCCGCGCATCCGTCACCGTCACCGGCCCGAACCCGCCGACCAGCACACCCATCACACGGTCACCCACAGCCAGGCCCGAAACCCCCGGACCCACCTCCAGGACCACACCCGCACCCTCGATACCCATCGAAGCCGCACCCGGGTACATGCCCAGTGCGATGAGCACGTCGCGGAAGTTCACGCCCGCGGCACGCACCGCGACCCGCACCTCACCCGCACCCAGCTCCCGCAGCGCCTCCGGGGAGGGGACGAGGGCGAGGTTCTCCAGGGTGCCGGCGCCGTCGACGTCGAGCGTCCAGGCAGGGGTGCCGGCCGGCGGGTGGAGCAGGTGGCCGGCGGCGCCGAGGCGCACCAGCCTGGGGGCGAGCAGGGCCCCGGAGCGGACGGCGATCTGCGGTTCACCGGCGGCCAGCGCGGCGGCCACGGCGGCCGGGACCGCCGGGAGGCCGCCGGCGGCGTCCGTGCCGTCCAGGTCGACCAGGCCGAACCGGCCCGGGTTCTCGGACTGGGCGGTGCGCAGGAGGCCCCAGACGGCTGCGGCCGGCAGGTCGCGTACGTCTTCGGCGGCGCGGGTCGCGACGGCGCCGCGGGTCAGCAGGACGAGCCGGGAGTCCTCGCAGCGTGCGTCGGCGAGCCATTCCCGGACCAGTTCCAGCGCCTTGCGGGCCGTCTCGTGGACCGCGCCGGCGACGTCCTCGGCGGTGCCGCCGTGGACGGCGGCGAACACGGTGGCGGGCAGCGGGGCCGTGGCGTCGGCGCGCAGCAGCGCGAGCAGCGCGGCCGGGTCGGCGTGGACGGCGGGGGCCTCGCCGGTGGCCTGGGCCGCGTCGGCGGTGACGGGCAGCGGGGCCCATTCGAGCTGGTGCAGCGCGTCGTCGCCGGTGGCGGCCGGGCGCAGCCGGGCGACGTCGACCGGCCTCAGGACGAGGGAGTCGACGGCGGCCACGGGCCGGCCGGACCCGTCGGCGAGCAGCAGGGACACGGTGTCGGGTCCGGCCGCCTTCAGTACGACGCGCAGCGCGGTGGCGCCGGTGGCGTACAGGGAGGCGCCCGACCAGAGGAAGGGCAGCAGGCCGCGGCCGGAGTCCTCGACGAGGCCGCCGAGTCCGACGGCGTGGAGCGCCGCGTCGAGCAGTGCCGGGTGCAGGCCGAACCTGCCGGCGTCGGCGGCCGCCTCTTCGGGCAGCTCCACCTCGGCGTGGACGGCGTCGGCGCCGCGCCAGGCGCGGCGCAGGCCGCGGAAGGCGGGCCCGTAGCCGAAGCCGGCGTCGGCGAGCTGTTCGTAGAGGCCGTCGACGGGTACCTCGGCGGCGCCGGCCGGCGGCCAGGCCTCAAGGTCGAAGGAGGCGGCGGGGGCGGCCGGGGCCACCACGCCGGTGGCGTGCCGGGTCCACGGCTCCTCGAACCCGGAGGTGTCGGGGCGGGCGTACGCGGTGAGGGTGCGGCGTCCGCCGTCCTCCTCGGGGCCGAGGACGACCTGGAGGTGGACCGCGCTGCCCGCGGGCAGGGTGAGCGGGGTCTCCAGGGCCAGTTCCTCGAGGTGGCCGCAGCCGAGCTGGTCGCCGGCGCGGACGGCGATCTCCACCCAGGCGGTGCCGGGCACGATGACCGTGCCGCCGACGGCGTGGTCCGCGAGCCAGGGGTGGGTGCGGGTGGAGAGGCGGCCGGTGAGGAGGGCGCCCTCGCCGTCGGCGAGCGCGACGGCGGCGCCGAGCAGCGGGTGGCCGGCCGGTGCGAGTCCGAGCCCCTTCACGTCGCCCGTCCAGCCGCCGCGGTTCCTGGGCCAGTAGCGCTCGTGCTGGAAAGCGTACGTCGGCAGGTCGACGCGGCGCGCGCCGGTCCCGGCGAAGAAGGCCGTCCAGTCGAGGCCGGCGCCGTGGACGTGGGCGGTGGCCAGGGCGCGGAGGAGCGCCTCGCGGGCGTCGCGGCCCGTGCGCTGCGCGGGGACGAAGACGGCGTCGGCGCATTCGGCGCCCATGGCGGCGAGGACGGCGTCCGGGCCGAGTTCGACGAAGCGGGTGACGCCCTGGGCGTGCAGGGTGCGTACGCCGTCGGCGAAGCGGACGGCCTCGCGGACGTGGCGTACCCAGTAGTCGGCGGAGCACAGCTCTTCGGCGGCGGCGGTCTCACCGGTGAGGTTCGAGACCACGTCCACGGTGGGGGCCGAGAAGGCGACGGATTCCACGACGGCGCGGAAGGCGTCGAGCATCGGCTCCATGAGCGGGGAGTGGAAGGCGTGGCTCACCGTCAGCCGCTTGGTCTTCACACCCCGCTCGGCGAGGGCGTCCGCGATCTCGGTGACGGCGTCGGCCACACCCGAGACGACCACCGAGGCCGGTCCGTTGACGGCGGCGATGCTGACGCCCTCGTGCCCGGCGACCAGCTCGGCGACCTCCGCCTCGGAGGCCCGTACGGACACCATGGCGCCACCCGCGGGCAGCGCCTGCATCAGCCGGCCCCGCGCGACGACCAGACGCGCCGCGTCCTCCAGGGAGAACACCCCCGCCACGTGCGCGGCGGCGATCTCGCCGACCGAATGCCCGAGCAGGGCGTCGGCCTTCAGACCCCAGCTCTCCACCAGCCGGAACAGGGCCACTTCCAGGGCGAACAGCGCCGGCTGCGTGAACTCCGTACGGTCCAGTGCGGCGGAGTCCTCGGCGAACATGACCTCCCGCAGCGGGCGGTCCAGTTCCGGGTCCACGTGCGCGCAGACCTGGTCGAGGGCCTCGGCGAAGACGGGGAAGGCCCCGTACAGCTCCCGGCCCATGCCGGCGCGCTGGCCGCCCTGGCCGGTGAAGAGGAACGCGGTGCGGCCCTCGGCGTCGGCGGTCGCGGTGAGGACGTGCGGCAGTTCGCGGCCCTCGGCGAGCGCGGCCAGGCCCTCGGCGAGCGCGGTCCGGTCGTCGGCGAGGACGACGGCCCGGTGGTCGAAGGCGGTGCGGGTGGTGGCCAGCGCGTGGGCCAGGTCGAGGAGGTCCGGGCCGTCGGGCAGCTCGCGCAGGGCCTCGGCCTGGGCGCGCAGCGCGGGTCCGCCGCGGCCGGAGACGAGCACCGGCAGCGGGCCGGCGGGGGGCGCGGTCTCCTGGGGGGCGGTGTCGGCGGGTTCGGCGGGCGGGGCTTCCTCGACGATGACGTGGGCGTTGGTGCCGCTGACGCCGAAGGAGGAGACGGCGGCGCGGCGCGGCCGGTCCTCGCGGGCCGGCCACTGCCGTTCCTCGGTGAGCAGGCGGACGGCGCCGGAGGCCCAGTCCACGTGCGGGGTCGGCTCGTCGACGTGGAGGGTGCGCGGCATCAGGCCGTGGCGCATGGCCAGGACCGTCTTGATGATGCCGCCGACGCCGGCGGCGGCCTGGGCGTGGCCGATGTTCGACTTGAGCGAGCCGAGCCACAGCGGGTCGTCGGCGTCGCGCTCCTGGCCGTAGGTGGCGAGGAGGGCCTGGGCCTCGATGGGGTCGCCGAGGGTGGTGCCGGTGCCGTGCGCCTCGACCAGGTCGACCTCGGCGGAGGTGAGGCCGGCGGCGGCGAGGGCCTGGCGGATGACGCGCTGCTGGGCGGGCCCGTTGGGGGCGGTGAGGCCGTTGGAGGCGCCGTCCTGGTTGATGGCTGAGCCCCGGACGACGGCGAGGACCTGGTGGCCGTTGCGGCGGGCGTCGGAGAGGCGTTCGACGAGGAGCACGCCGACGCCTTCGGCCCAGCCGGTGCCGTCGGCGGCGCCCGCGAAGGACTTGCAGCGGCCGTCGAGGGCGAGGCCGCGCTGGCGGGAGAAGTCGACGAAGGTGGACGGGGTGGCCATGACCATGGCCCCGCCGACGACGGCGAGCGAGCACTCGCCGCCGCGCAGCGCCTGCGCGGCGAGGTGCAGGGCGACGAGGGAGGAGGAGCAGGCCGTGTCGACGGTGATCGCCGGGCCCTCCAGGCCGAGTGCGTAGGAGACGCGGCCGGAGACGACGCTGGCCGCGTTGCCGGTGCCGAGGTAGCCCTCGGCGGCTTCCGGGGCCGCCATCAGCAGGGACGGGTAGTCCTGGCCGTTGGTGCCGGCGAAGACGCCGGTGGCGCTGCCGCGCAGGGTTTCGGGGTCGATGCCGGCCCGTTCGACGGCCTCCCAGACGGTCTCCAGCAGCAGGCGCTGCTGGGGGTCCATGGCGAGGGCCTCCCGCGGGGAGATCCCGAAGAACGCGGCGTCGAACGCGCCGGCGCCGGTGAGGAATCCGCCCTCCTTGGCGTAGGAGGTGCCGGGGTGATCGGGGTCGGGGTGGTAGAGCCGTTCCAGGTCCCAGCCCCGGTCGTCGGGGAACTCGGCGACGGCGTCGGTGCCGGTGGCGACGAGTTCCCACAGCTGTTCGGGGCTGCTGACGCCGCCGGGGTAGCGGCAGCCCATGCCGACGATGGCGATGGGGTCGTCGTCGGCGGCGGTGGCCAGGCCGGCCGCGGCGACGACGTCCTCGCCGGTGCCGAAGAGCTCGCCGCGCAGGTAGTCGGCGAGGACCCGGGGGGTGGGGTAGTCGAAGACCAGGGTGGTGGGCAGGCGCAGGCCGGTGGCGGCGCCGAGCCGGTTGCGCAGTTCGACGGCGGTCAGCGAGTCGAAGCCCAGTTCGCGGAAGGCCCGGCCGGCGGGCATGGCCTCGGCCGAGGCGTGGCCGAGGACCTCGGCGGCCTGGGTACGGACCAGTTCCAGCAGGACGCGGTCGCGTTCGCCCGCGGACAGGCCGGTCAGCCGGCCCTTGAGGAGGGCGGTGTGCTCGGCGCCGTCGGGGGCGGCGCTCTCCTCGGCGAGTGCCAGGCGCACCTCGGCGAGGTCGCCGATGAAGGGGCGGGGGCGGGCGGAGGTGAAGGCGGGGACGAACCGCTCCCAGTCCACGTCGGCGACGGCCGTGAGGGTCTCGTCGCCGACGACGGCCCGCTCGAGGGCGGTGACGGCGTGCTCCGGGTCCATGGCGGGCAGGCCGCGGCGGCGCAGGTGCTCCCCCGCGTGGCCGTCGGCCATGCCGCCGCCGCCCCAGGCGCCCCAGGCCACGGAGGTGGCGGGCAGTCCCCGGTCGCGGCGGTTGCGGGCCAGGGCGTCGAGGTGGGCGTTGGCCGCGGCGTACGCGCCCTGGTCGCCGCTGCCCCAGATGCTGCTGATGGAGGAGTAGAGGACGAAGGCGTCCAGGTCGTCGGGGCCGGAGAAGACGGTGTCGAGGTGGGTGGCGCCGAGGACCTTGGCGTGCAGGATCTCGGCGAGGTGGCGGGGCTCGGTGTCGGTGAGCGGGAAGAGCTGCCCGACGCCGGCGGTGTGCACGACGGAGCGCACGGGGGTGCCCCGGTCGGCGAGGGAGGCGACGAGGGCGCGCAGGGCGGTGAGGTCGGCGACGTCGCAGGCGGTGAGGGTGACGGTGGCGCCGCGGGCCTCGAGGTCCTCGCGCAGGGCGCGGGCTTCGGGGGCGTCGGGTCCGCGCCGGCTGGTCAGGACGAGGTGTTCGGCGCCCCGGTCGGCGAGGCGGCGGGCGATGCGGGCGCCGAGGGCGCCGGTGCCGCCGGTGACCAGGACGGTGCCGCGCGGGGTCCAGCCGTCTGCGGCGGGGGCGGCCGCGGTGCCGGTCGCGGGGCGCACGAGGCGGGGTACGTAGGTGCCGGCGGCGCGGACGGCCGCCTGGTCCTCCCCGTCGGCGGCGGCGAGCACCGCGGCCAGGCGGGCGCGGCCCCGCGGGTCGAGGGTGGCGGGCAGGTCGACGAGGCCGCCCCAGCGGTCGGGGTGTTCGAGGGCGGCGACCTTGCCCAGGCCCCAGACCTGGGCCTGTACGGGGCTGGTGAGCGTGTCGGAGCGGCCGGTGGCGACGGCGCCGCGGGTGGCGCACCACAGCCGTGCCGTCATGCCGGCGTCGCCGAGGGCCTGGACGAGGGCGAGGGTGGCCGCGAGGCCCGCGCGGACCACGCCGGCGCCCTCGGGCAGGAGGGTCTCGTCCAGGGCCAGGAACGAGAGCACGCCGGCGAACCGGTCCCCGTCGGGGGCGGCTTCGCCCAGGGCGGCGGTCAGGCCCGTACGGCCGGTGCCGGCGGCGGGGATCTCCAGGCGCGTCACGGTGGCGCCGGATTCCTCCAGGGCGGTGACGGATCCGGTGACGGCCGGGTCGTCCGCGTGGCCGGCGGGGACGACGACGAGCCACTGGCCGGACGGTGTGGCGGTGGTCTTCTCGACGAGCGGCTTCCAGGCGACGGCGTAGCGCCAGCCGTCCACGACGGAGCGCTCGCGCTGGCGCTTGCGCCAGGTGGAGAGCACGGGCAGCACGGCGTCGAGCAGGGGGCGCGCGGACTCCTCCGCGGCGACGGCCTGTGACAGCGCCTCCAGGTCCTGTTCCTCGACGGCGGCCCAGAACTCGGCGTCGGCCGGGTCACCGGGTGCCGGGGCGGCCGGGCCGGCGGCGGGGGCGGGGGCCGTGGGCCAGTAGCGCTCGTGCTGGAAGGCGTAGGTGGGCAGTTCGGTGCGCCGGCCGCCGGTGGCGGCGAAGAAGGCGGGCCAGTCGACGGTGATGCCGTGGACATGGGCGCGGCCGAGGGCGGCGACGGCCGACTCGGCCTCGTCGCGGCCCTTGCGCAGCACGGGGGCGTACACGGCGTCGGGGGCGGTGTCGGCGGCCATCGCGGACAGGACGCCGTCCGGGCCGAGTTCGACGAAGCGGGTGACGCCCTGGCCGTGGAGGGTGTTGACGCCGTCGGCGAAGCGGACGGCTTCGCGGACGTGGCGCACCCAGTAGTCGGCGGAGCACAGCTCCTCGGCGGCGGCCGGCTCGCCCGTGAGGTTCGAGACGAGGGGGATGGCCGGTGCGGCGAAGGCGACGGACTCGGCGACGGCGCGGAAGGCGTCGAGCATCGGCTCCATGAGCGGGGAGTGGAAGGCGTGGCTCACCGTCAGCCGCTTGGTCTTCACGCCGCGCCCGGCGAGGGCGTCCGCGATCTCGGTGACGGCGTCGGCCACACCCGAGATGACGACCGAGGAAGGCCCGTTGACGGCGGCGATGCTGACGCCCTCGTGCCCGGCGACCAGCTCGGCGACCTCCGCCTCGGAGGCCCGTACGGACACCATGGCGCCACCCGCGGGCAGCGCCTGCATCAGCCTGCCCCGTGCGACGACCAGACGGGCCGCGTCCTCCAGCGGGAACACGCCCGCCACGTGGGCGGCGGCGATCTCGCCGACCGAGTGGCCGAGCAGGTGGTCGGGCTTCAGGCCCCAGCTCTCGACGAGCCGGAACAGGGCCACTTCGAGGGCGAACAGCGCCGGCTGCGTGAACTCCGTGCGGTCGAGTTCGGCGGAGTCCTCGGCGAACATGACCTCCCGCAGGGAGCGCCCCAGCTGCGGGTCCACGGCGGCGCAGACCTGGTCGAGGGCCTCGGCGAAGACGGGGAAGGCCCCGTACAGCTCCCGGCCCATGCCGGCGCGCTGGGCGCCCTGGCCGGTGAAGAGGAAGGCGGTGCGGCCGGCGACCGGCTGTCCGAGGGTGCCGCCGCCCTGGGCGAGCGCCTCGACGGCCTCCAGCAGGGCGGCCGGGTCGCGGCCGACGAGGACGGCACGGTGTTCGAAGGCGTGCCGGGTGGTGGCCAGGGAGACGCCCACGTCGGCGGGGTCCAGTCCGAGGTGGACGCGCAGGAACCCGGCGAGGCGTTCTGCCTGGGCGCGGACCCCCGCTTCGGAGCGGCTGGAGAGTACCCACGGCACGACGGCGCCGCGGGCGGACGGCTCGGGTTCGGGCCGGGCTTCGGCGCGGGCCTCTTCGACGATGACGTGCGCGTTGGTGCCGCTGATGCCGAACGAGGAGACTCCGGCCCGGCGGGGCCGGTCCTCGCGGGCGGGCCAGGTGCGCCGCTCGGTGAGCAGTTCGACGCGGCCGGCCGTCCAGTCGACGTGCGACGACGGCTCGTCGACGTGCAGGGTCTTGGGCAGCACGCCGCGGCGCATCGCCTCGACCATCTTGATGACGCCTGCGACGCCGGCGGCGGCCTGGGTGTGGCCGATGTTGGACTTCACGGAGCCGAGCCACAGCGGGTCGTCGGCGTCGCGGCCCTGGCCGTAGGTGGCGAGGAGGGCCTGGGCCTCGATGGGGTCGCCGAGCGCGGTGCCGGTGCCGTGGGCCTCGACCGCGTCGATCTGGTCGGAGGACAGGCGTGCGTCGGCGAGGGCCTGGCGGATGACCCGCTGCTGGGAGGGGCCGCTGGGGGCGGTGAGGCCGTTGGAGGCGCCGTCCTGGTTGACGGCGGAGCCGCGGATGACGGCGAGGACGGGGTGGCCGTTGCGGCGGGCGTCGGAGAGCTTCTCGACGACCAGCAGGCCGACGCCCTCGGCCATGCCCATGCCGTCGGCGGCCTCGGCGAACGCCTTGCAGCGCCCGTCGCGGGCGAGGGCCCGCTGGCGGCTGAACTCCAGGAACCCGCCGGGGTTGGACATGACGGTGACGCCGCCGGCGAGGGCCAGCGAGCAGTCGTCGTTGCGCAGCGCCTGGCAGGCGGTGTGCAGGGCGACGAGGGACGAGGAGCAGGCCGTGTCGAGCGTGACGGCCGGGCCTTCGAGGCCGAGGGTGTAGGACAGGCGGCCGGAGAGGACCGAGGTGACGCTGCCGGTCAGGGCGTGCCCCTCGGAGCCGTCGCCGGAGCGGCCGAGGCCGATGCCGTAGCCCTGCGCCGCCGCGCCGACGAAGACGCCGGTGCGGCTGCCGCGCAGTGCGGCGGGTCCCAGGCCGGCCCGTTCGAACGCCTCCCAGGACGTTTCCAGCAGCAGGCGCTGCTGGGGGTCCATGGCCAGGGCCTCGCGGGGGGAGATCCCGAAGAAGGCGGGGTCGAAGTCGGCGACGCGGTCGAGGAAGCCGCCCTCGCGCGCGTACGTCGTACCCGGGTGGTCCGGGTCCGGGTCGTACAGCCGCTCCAGATCCCAGCCGCGGTCGGCCGGGAACCCGGAGACGGCGTCGCCCTCGGCGGACAGGAGCTGCCACAGGTCCTCCGGGGAGCTGACGCCCCCCGGGAAGCGGCAGCCCATCCCGATGATGGCGATGGGCTCCTGCTCCTCGGACTCCACGTCACGCAGCCGCTGACGTGTCTGGTGCAGTTCGGCTACCACCCTGGTGAGGTAATCCCGAAGCTTTTCCTCGTCCGCCATCGAACGTCGCTCCCCTTGAGTTGGTCAGTAGGTCCAGGACTGGCCGGCTCAGGGGGTCGGGGGTGCCGGAAGCTCAGAGAGCTCCCAGATCCCGGTCGATGAGGTCGAAGAGCTCATCGTTCGTCGCCGATCCGAGCTGTTCGACGACCGAGGAGGCGTTGCTCAGCGACTCCGTGCCCTTAGCCAGCTTCGCGAGCAGTGATTCGAGCCGCATGACGATCCGGACCCTGCCGATGTCATCGCTCTCCCTCAGCGCCAGCGCTGCTTCCAGCCGGTCGATCTCGTCGACGGACATCAGGTCGGCGTCGGCGTCGCCGCCGACGAGTTCCCCGCGCAGGTAGTCGGCCAGCCCTGCCGGGCTGGGGTGATCGAATACCAGCGTGGTCGGCAACCGCAGTCCGGTGGCCGCCGTCAGGCGGTTGCGCAGTTCCACGGCGGTCAACGAGTCGAAGCCGAAGTCCCGGAACGCCCGCGTGGGTTCCACGGCGTCGGCATTCGGATGTCCGAGTACCGCCGCCGCCTGTGTCCGTACGAGATCCAGGATGGCCGCCGGGCGTTCGTCCTCCGCTAGTGCCGCGATATGACGGCGGAAGCCCGCCGCGGAATCGTTCTGCGCCTGGTCGGCATCGGCGTCGGCGGCCTCCAGGACCTGCTGGACCTGCGGCAGGTCGCCGATGAGGGGACGGTTGCGGGCCACGCAGAAGGCGGGGACGAAACGGTCCCAGTCCACGTCGGCGACGGCGACGAAGGTGTCGTCGAGGTCGAGGGCCCGCTGGAGCGCCACCATGGCGGGCTCCGGGGTGATCAGGGGCACGCCGCGCCGCCGCAGCTGCTCGTGGGCCTCCTCGCTGACCATGCCGCCGGCCGCCCAGGGGCCCCAGGCCACGGAGAGGACGGGGGCGCCCTCGGTCCGGCGCCGCTCGGCGAGCGCGTCGAGGTGGGCGTTGGCGGCGGCGTACGCGCCGTGGTCGCCGACGCCCCACACGCCGGCGATGGAGGAGAAGTAGACGACCGCGTCGAGCGTCGCCGGGTCGAGGAGCTCGTCGAAGTGACGGGCGCCGGCGACCTTGCCGGAGGCGATGCGGGCGAACTCGGCGACGTCGGTGGCGACGAGCGGGAGGAGGTGTCCGACGCCCGCGGTGTGCAGGACGGCCCGGACGGGGTCGCCGGCGTCCGCGAGGGAGCGGACCAGCCGGGCCACCGAGTCCCGGTCGGCGACGTCGCAGGCGGCGATCGTCACCCGGGCCCCGGCGGCGGTGAGCCGGGCGCGCAGTTCCTCGGCGCCGGGGGCCCGTTCGCCGCTCCGGCTGGTGAGCACGATGTGCTCGGCGCCGCGTTCGGCGAGCCAGTCGGCGACGTGGCCGCCCAGCGCGCCGGTGCCGCCGGTGACCACGACGGTCCCGGTGGGCCGCCACTGGCGGACGGCCGCGTCGCGGGCCGCCCCGGCGGGGGCGAGCCTGCGGCCGAAGACGCCGCCGGAGCGGACCGCGAGCTGGTCCTCGTCGTCGGGTCGGGCCAGGGCCTCGGCGAGCCGGGTCAGGGCCCGCTCGTCGACGTCCTCCGGCAGGTCGACCAGGCCGCCCCAGAACGCCGCGTGCTCCAGCGAGGCCACCCTGGCCATGCCCCAGGTCTGCGCCTGGGCGGGCCGCGTCGGCGGCTCGTCGGCGCGAACGGCGACCGCCCCCCGGGTCACGGACCACAGCGGGACCCGGGCGGCGGCGTCCGCCATCGCCTGGATGAGCAGCAGCCCGGCGAAGACGCCTTCGGGCAGTGCCGGTTCCGCGGCGTGGGCCGTGTCGTCGAGGGCGAGCAGGGACACCACGCCCCGTACGGGGTCCGGCGCGGCGAGCAGCTGCGTGAGCCGGGCGGCGAGCTCGGCCCGGGTGCCGTCGGCGACGGCGACGGGCACGACGACCGGGCGGGCGCCGCGCGCCTCCAGGGCGCGCAGGCAGCCGGCGACGAGTTCGGCGGCGGTGCCGGCGGCGGGGACCGCGACGATCCAGGTTCCGTCGAGGCGGGCGCCGGCCGCCTCGGTGAGGGGCTTCCAGGTGACCTTGTAGCGCCAGCCGTCCACCGCCGACTGCTCGCGGCGTTCGCGCCGCCAGTGCGACAGCGCGGGCAGCACGGCCCGCAGCGACGTGCCGTCCTCGACGGCGAGGGTCTCGGCCAGTGCGTCCAGGTCCTCGCGTTCCACCGCCTCCCAGAAGGCGGCGTCCGCCGGGTCGGCGGCGGCCTGCCCGGCTTCCTCTGCGGTCTTGGGCCGCGGCCAGAAGCGCTGGTGCTGGAAGGCGTAGGTGGGCAGGTCGGTGCGCTGGGCGCCGGTGCCGGCGAAGACGGCCGTCCAGTCGATGGCGGCGCCGTTGACCCAGGCCTCGGCGAGCGAGGTGACCAGGCGGCGCAGACCGCCTTCGTCACGGCGCAGCGAGCCGAGCGCGGTCGCGTCCATCTCGGCGAGGCCGACGGCGAGGACCGGGTGCGGGCTCGACTCGATGAAGAGCCGGTGCCCGTCGGCCTGGGCCGCCTTCACGGCCTGCTCGAACAGGACCGTGTTGCGCAGGTTGCGGTACCAGTAGCCGCCGTCCAGCTCGGTGCCGTCCAGCAGCTCGCCCGTCAGGGTGGAGTACATGGGGATCGCGGACGTACGCGGGTTCAGGCCGCTGAGCAGGTCGGCCAGTTCGGCCTCCAGCTTCTCCACGTGGGAGCAGTGGGAGGCGTACTCCACCGCCACCCGGCGGGCCCGGATCCCCTCGGCCTCCAGGAGGGTGACCAGCTCGGCGCAGGCGTCCGCATCACCGGACACGACCGTCGAGGACGGCCCGTTGACGGCGGCGACGGCCAGCCAGTCGCCGAAGGACGCGGCGATCCGCTCCGCCGCGTCGGCGGCGGAGAGGCCGACGGAGACCATGCCGCCCAGGCCCGCGATGGCGTCGATGGCCCGGCTGCGCAGGGCCACCACCTTGGCGGCGTCCTCCAGGGAGAGGGCCCCGGCCACGCAGGCCGCGGCGATCTCGCCCTGCGAGTGACCGATGACGGCCGCGGGCTCGACGCCGTAGGACTTCCAGACCTCGGCCAGCGCCACCATCACCGCGAACAGCACGGGCTGGACGACGTCCACCCCTTCGAGGGCGGCGTCGGAGCGCAGGACCTCGGTGAGGGACCAGTCGACGTAGGGGGCGAGGGCTTCCTCGCACTCGGCGATCCGCGCCGCGAACACCGGCGAGGAGTCGAGGAGTTCGACGGCCATGCCGACCCACTGCGAACCCTGACCCGGGAAGACGAACACCGGGCCGGTGTCCGCCGCGGTGGCGGGGACGTGGCCGCGCACCGTGCCGGGTGCCTCGCGGCCCTCGGCCAGGGCGGTCAGGGCGTCCGTGAACTGCGGGCCGAGGACGACGGCGCGGTGCTCCAGCGCGGCGCGCGTGGTCGCCAGGGACAGGCCCACGTCGACCGGACGGTCCTCGGCGCCCGTCTCCGCGGCGAGCCGGGCGGCCTGGGCGCGCAGGGCGGCCCCGGTCTTGCCGGACAGCGGCCACGGCACGGCCGGAAGCACGGTGGCGGGGGCCTGCGGCTCCGGCGCGGGGGCGGGCCGTTCGGGGGCCTGCTCCAGGATGACGTGTGCGTTGGTGCCGCTCACGCCGAAGGAGGAGACGCCCGCGCGGCGCGGACGCTCGACCTGCGGCCAGTCCTGCGCCTCGGTCAGCAGCCGGACCGTGCCGGCCGACCAGTCCACGTGCGGGGTCGGCTCGTCCACGTGCAGGGTCTGCGGCAGCACGCCGTGGTGGAGCGCCATCACCATCTTGATGACACCCGCGACGCCCGCGGCCGCCTGGGTGTGCCCCAGGTTGGACTTGATCGAACCGAGGTAGAGCGGCCGGTCCGCAGGGCGCTCCTCGCCGTACGTGGCGATCAGCGCCTGCGCCTCGATGGGGTCGCCCAGCGTGGTGCCGGTGCCGTGCGCCTCGACGGCGTCGACGTCGGCGGTGGTCAGCCCGGCGGCGGTGAGGGCCTGGCGGATGACGCGCTGCTGGGAGGGCCCGTTGGGGGCGGTCAGGCCGTTGGAGGCGCCGTCCTGGTTGACGGCGGAACCGGCGACCACCGCGAGGACCGGGTGGCCGTTCCGGCGGGCGTCCGAGAGGCGTTCGACGAGCAGCATGCCGACGCCCTCGCCCCAGCCGGTGCCGTCGGCCGCGGCCGCGAAGGGCTTGCAGCGGCCGTTGGCGGCCAGTCCGCCCTGCTTGGTGAACTCCACGAACGCGCCCGGGATGGACATCACGGTCACACCGCCGGCCAGGGCGAGGGAGCACTCGCCGTTGCGCAGCGCCTGCGCCGCCAGGTGCAGGGCGACCAGGGACGACGAGCAGCCCGTGTCGATGGTGACGGCCGGCCCCTCCAGGCCGAAGGTGTAGGAGATGCGGCCGGAGACGACGCTCGCCGCGTTGCTGGTCAGGGCGTAGCCGCCCTGGCTCTCCGGGTCGGCCATCAGCAGCGCGCCGTAGTCCTGGCCGTTGGTGCCGGTGAAGACGCCGGTGGCGGTGGAGCGCAGCGAGGCGGGGTCGATCCCGGCCCGTTCGAAGACCTCCCAGGAGGTCTCCAGCAGCAGCCGCTGCTGCGGGTCCATGGCGAGGGCCTCGCGCGGCGAGATCCCGAACAGGGCGGGGTCGAACGCAGGGGCGTCGTAGAGGAAACCGCCCTCGGCGGCCCCGGAGGAGCCGTCGCGGCCGGTGAGCCGCTCCAGGTCCCAGCCGCGGTCGGCGGGGAAGGCCGAGACGGCGTCGACACCGCCCTCGACCAGCTGCCACAGCTGTTCGGGCGAGCCGACCCCGCCGGGGAAGCGGCAGCTCATGCCGACGATGACGATCGGGTCGCCGTCGGCCGCGGCGGGGACCGCCGTCGGCAGGGCCGCGCGGTCCCGGTCGGCCGTGCCGAACATCTCGTCGTGCAGTCGCCGGGCCAGCGCCGTCGGCGTGGGGTGGTCGAAGCCGATGGTGGTGGGCAGCCGCAGGCCGGTCGCGGCGCCGAGCCGGTTGCGCAGCTCGACGGCCGTCAGCGAGTCGAAGCCGAGCTCGCGGAAGGCGCTCGCGGGCGCGACCGCGTCCAGGGAGTCGTGGCCGAGGACCTGCGCGGCCACGGTGCGCACGAGTTCCAGCAGGATGCGGTGGCGTTCGGCGGCGCCCTTGGCGTCCAGGCGCTGCCGCAGCTCGCCGGCCGCGCCCTCGGGCGCGTCGGCCGCGTCGGCATCCGTGCCCTGCGTGAGGGCGTTCCGCGCTTCGGGCAGGTCGGCGAGCAGGGCGCTCGGCCGGGACACGGTGAAGGTGGGCGCGAACCGCTCCCAGGCGATGTCGGCGACGGTCAGGCAGGTGTCGTCGTGGTCGAGTGCCTGCTGGAGGGCGGTGAGGGCGCGCTCCGGCGCCATGGGCGGCAGTCCGAGGCGGGCCAGCTGTTCGCCGGTGGCCCCGTCCGACATGCCCCCGCCGCCCCAGGTGGCCCACGCGACCGAGGTCGCGGTGAGCCCGCGGGCGCGGCGGCTGCGGGCGAGGGCGTCCAGGTGGGCGTTGGCCGCCGCGTAGGCGCCCTGGGTGGAGCCGCCCCACACCCCGGCGTTCGAGGAGAAGAGCACGAAGGCGTCGAGTCCGTCGCCGAAGACCCGGTCCAGGTGGTCGGCGCCGGAGGCCTTGCCGGCCACGACGTCCGCGTAGGTGCGCACGTCGAGGTCGTCGAGCGCGCCGCCGCCGCTCACGCCTGCGGCGTGCACCACACCGCGGACGGTGTCGCCGCGCTCGGCGAGGCGTCCGGCCAGGGCGGCCACGGCCGCCCCGTCCGCCGCGTCGCAGGCTTCGACGGTGACGCGGGCGCCGAGGGTGGTGAGTTCTGCGGCCAGCTCTCCGGCGCCGGGCGCGTCGGGGCCGCGCCGGCTGGTCAGGACGAGGTGCTCGGCACCGTTCGCGGCGAGCCGGCGGGCCACGTGCGCGCCGAGCGCCCCGGTACCGCCGGTGATCAGCGTGGTACCGCGCGGCGTCCACCGGCGTGCGGCGGCGCGCTCGCCCAGCGCGGCACGGACCAGGCGCCGGCCCAGCAGGCCGGTGCCGCGCACCGCCAGCTGGTCCTCGCCGTCCGTGCGGCCCAGGGCAGCGGCGAGGCCGTCCCACGTCCGCTCGTCGGACGTCGCGGGGAGGTCGACCAGACCGCCCCAGCGGCCGGGGTGCTCCAGCGCGGCCACCCGGCCGAGGCCCCAGACCTGCGCCTGGAGCGGGTCGGGCTGCTCGCCGTTCCCGGCGCCGCCCTCGGACGGGTCCACCGCGCCACGGGTGACGCACCACAGCGGCGCCTCGGTCCCCGCGTCGCCCAGCGCCTGCAGCAGCACCAGGGTGGCGGCCGCGCCGGCGCCGGCGGAGGCGCCGTCGACGGGTGCCGCGTCGCCCAGGGCCAGCAGCGACACGACGCCGCGCAGGCCCGTCTCCCCGGTCAGCTCCGCGAGCCGGCCGGCCAGGGCCGCCCGCTCAGCGCCGTGGTCCCGGTCGGGTGCGGGCACCGGCACGACGACGGACACGAGGTCCGCACCGCGCGCCGTGAGGGCGGCGACGGCGTCGCCGGCCGGGCCCGCGTCCGCGCCCTCGGGCAGGGCGACCAGCCAGGTGCCGGTGAGGGTGCCCGTGCGGGGGGAGGCGGGGAGCCGCTTCCAGGTGACCTTGTAGCGCCAGGAGTCCACGGCGGCCTGTTCACGGCGTTCGCGGCGCCACTGCGACAGGGCGGGGAGTACGTCGCTCCACGGCTGCTCGCCGGAAATGTCCAGCGTCTCGGTCAGCGCGTCCAGGTCCTCGCGTTCGACGGCCTCCCAGAAGGCCGCGTCCACCGGATCGGCCTGGACCGCCGCCGGGGCGGCCGCCCTGGGCTGCGGCCAGAAGCGCCGGTGCTGGAAGGCGTAGGTCGGCAGGTCGGTGCGCTGGGCGCCGGTGCCGTCGAAGGCCCTGGCCCAGTCGACGTCGGCGCCGTTCACCCAGGCCTCGGCGAGCGAGGTGAACACCCGGCCCAGACCGCCCTCGTCACGGCGGAGCGAGCCGATCGCGACCGGCTCGACGCCGCTCTCGGACGCGTCGAGCGCCTCGAACGTCTGCGACAGACCGACGGCGAGGACCGGGTGCGGGCTCGACTCGATGAAGAGCCGGTGCCCGTCGGCCTGGGCCGCCTTCACAGCCTGCTCGAACAGGACGGGGTTGCGCAGGTTGCGGTACCAGTAGCCGCCGTCCAGCTCGGTGCCGTCCAGCAGCTCGCCCGTCAGGGTGGAGTACATGGGGACCGCGGACGTACGCGGGTTCAGGCCGCCCAGCAGGTCGGCCAGTTCGGCCTCCAGCTTCTCCACATGGGAGCAGTGGGAGGCGTACTCCACCGCCACCCGGCGGGCCCGGACCCCCTCCGCTTCGAGGACGGTGACCAGCTCGGCGCAGGCGTCCGCGTCACCGGACACCACCGTCGAGGACGGCCCGTTGACCGCCGCCACGGCCAGCCGGTCGCCGAAGGACGCGGCGATCCGCTCCGCCGCGTCGGCTGCCGGGAGACTCACGGACACCATGCCACCCAGACCCGCGATGGCGTCGATGGCCCGGCTGCGCAGGGCCACCACCTTCGCCGCGTCCTCCAGGGACAGCGCGCCCGCCACGCACGCGGCGGCGATCTCGCCCTGGGAGTGGCCGATGACCGCGGCAGGCTCGACGCCGTAGGACTTCCAGACCTCGGCCAGCGCCACCATCACCGCGAACAGCACCGGCTGGACCACGTCCACCCGCTCCAGCGGGTCGTCGGAGCGCAGGACGTCCGTCAGCGACCAGTCCACGTAGGGGGCGAGGGCTTCCTCGCACTCGGCGATCCGCGCCGCGAACACCGGCGAGGAGTCGAGGAGTCCGACGGCCATGCCGACCCACTGCGAGCCCTGGCCCGGGAAGACGAACACGGGACGGGAGGAGCCGGCGCCCGCGATGCCGCGGACGACGTCGGGCAGGTCGCTGCCGTCGGCGAACGCCGTGGCGGCCGCAACCGGGTCGGCGCCCAGGACCACCGCGCGGTGTTCCATCACCGCGCGGGTGGTGGCCAGGGACAGGCCGACGTCGGCCGGGTCCAGCTCGGGGTGGGCCCCGAAGAGGGCGGCCAGGCGGCCGGCCTGACCCCGCAGGGCACGTTCGCCCTTGGCCGACACGGGCAGCGGGACGGGGGCCGTGCGGGCCGGGAGGGACGGCCGCTCCGGCCGGGGGGCGGCCTGCGGGGCCTGCTCCAGGATGACGTGGGCGTTGGTTCCGCTGATGCCGAAGGAGGAGACACCGGCCCGGCGCGGACGGCCGGTCTCCGGCCACTCCCGGGCCTGCGTCAGCAGCTCCACCGCGCCCGCCGACCAGTCCACGTGCGGCGAGGGCTCACCCACGTGCAGGGTCCGCGGCAGCACACCGTGCCGCATCGCCTCGACCATCTTGATCACACCGCCGACACCGGCGGCGGCCTGGGCGTGGCCGATGTTCGACTTCAGCGAACCCAGGTAGAGCGGCTCGTCACCGGAACGTTCCTGCCCGTACGTGGCCAGCAGCGCCTGCGCCTCGATCGGGTCACCCAGCGTGGTACCGGTGCCGTGCGCCTCGACGGCGTCCACCTCGGCGGGGCTGAGCCCCGCGTTGGCGAGGGCCTGGCGGATGACGCGCTGCTGGGACGGGCCGTTCGGGGCGGTCAGGCCGTTGCTCGCACCGTCCTGGTTGACGGCCGTACCGCGGACGACCGCGAGGACCTGGTGCCCGTTGCGCTCGGCGTCCGACAGGCGTTCCACGAGGATCATGCCGACGCCCTCGGACCAGCCCGTGCCGTCGGCGTCGGCGGAGAACGCCTTGCAACGTCCGTCCGGCGCCAGGCCGCGCTGCTTGCTGAACTCCACGAACGTGGTCGGCGTCGCCATGACGGTCACACCGCCGGCGAGGGCCATCGAGCACTCGCCGCTGCGCAGCGCCTGGACGGCCCAGTGCAGGGCGACCAGGGACGACGAGCAGGCGGTGTCGACGGTGACGGCCGGGCCTTCGAAGCCGAAGGTGTAGGAAACGCGGCCGGAGGCGATGCTGCCGAGGTTGCCCGTGCCCGCGTGTCCGACGACCTCGGCGGACGCGCTGTGCAGCCGGGTGACGTAGTCGTGGTACATGAGGCCGGTGAAGACGCCGGTCGCGCTGCCGCGCAGCTCGGTCGGGTCGATGCCGGCGTGTTCGACCGCCTCCCAGGACGCCTCCAACAGCAGCCGCTGCTGCGGGTCCATGGCGAGCGCCTCGCGCGGCGAGATCCCGAAGAAGCCCGGGTCGAAGGCGGCCGCTTCGTGGAGGAAGCCGCCCTCCCGGACGTACGAGGGCGCGTCCGCGCCGGTGTCGCCTCCGGTCAGTGCGTCGAGGTCCCAGCCGCGGTCGGTCGGGAAGGCGGTGATGCCGTCGCCGCCCTCGGCGACGAGCCGCCACAGGTCGCCGGGGCCCGAGACGCCGCCGGGGAAGCGGCAGCTCATCCCGACGATGGCGATGGGTTCGTCGTCGTTGCGGCCGTGCGCCGCGGTGGTGCGCGGCGTGCCGGTGTCGGTGCCGAGGACCGTGGAGCGTACGAAGGCGGCCAGGGCGGAGAAGGTCGGGTAGTCGAAGACGAGGGTGGACGGGAGCCGCAGGCCGGTGGCCTTGGTGAGCCGGTTGCGCAGTTCGACGGCGGTCAGCGAGTCGAAGCCGAGTTCGGTGAAGGCGCGGTCGGCCTGCATGGCGTCGGGTGAGGCGTGCCCGAGGACGGCGGCGACGTGCGTGCGCACCAGTTCGAGGACCTGCCGCTCCTGCTCCTGCGCAGGGACGGCGAGCAGCCGCTCGCGGAGCGCGGAACCCGCGCCCGTGCCGCCGCCGTTGCCGGCGTTGCGGCGCAGCGGTCCGCGGACGAGTCCGCGCAGGACGGCCGGCAGGTCGCCGCCGGCCGCCCAGGAGCGCAGGCCGTCGGCCACGACCCGCATGGCGACGACCGCCGGGCTGCCGAGCTGCGGCGCGGCGTCGAAGAGGGCGAGGCCCTGGTCTGCCGTCAGGGGCGGGAGGCCCGCGCGGGTCATGCGTTCGACGTCGGCCGTGGCGAGGGCGGCGCCCATGCCGGCGGTCTCCTCCCACAGGCCCCAGGCGAGGGAGGTGGCGGGGAGGCCGAGGCCGTGGCGGTGGGCGGCGAGGGCGTCCAGGAAGGAGTTCGCGGCCGCGTAGTTGGCCTGACCCGCGCTGCCGAGCACACCGGCGGCGGAGGAGAACAGGACGAAGGCGTCCAGGTCCAGGCCGGCGGTGAGCTCGTGCAGGTGCCAGGCCGCATCGGACTTGGCGCCCAGGACGGCGGCCAGCCGCTGCGGGGTCAGGGAGGAGACGACGCCGTCGTCGACCACGCCCGCGGCGTGGACGACGCCCTTGACGGGGTGGGCGGACAGGAGCGCGGCGAGCGCGTCCCGGTCGGCGACGTCGCAGGCGGCGACGGTCACCTCGGCGCCGAGGCCGCGCAGTTCGTCGCGCAGGCCGGCCGCGCCGGGGGCGTCCGGGCCGCGCCGGCTCGCCAGCACCAGCTCGCGTACGCCGTGCGCGGTCACCAGGTGCCGGGCGACGATCGCGCCCAGGCCGCCGGTGCCGCCGGTCACCAGGACCGGGCCGGTGCCGAAACCGCCGGCCTGCGGCTCGACGTCCCGCTGCCGGGCACGGGTCAGGCGGGGCACGAACAGGCGCCCGTCGCGGAGCGCGACCTGTCCTTCGCCCGAGGCGGCGAGCGCGGCGGTCAGCTGCGGGGTCAGCGCGTCAGGGTCGTCCACGTCCACGAGGACGAAGCGGCCCGCGCCCTCCGACTGGGCGGAGCGCACCAGACCCCAGACGACGGAAGCCGCCACGTCGGTGACCCGGTCGCCGTCTCCGGCGGCGACTGCGCCACGGGTGACCAGCACCAGGACCCGGTCCTCGTCCGCCCAGCCCTGCACCAGCTCCAGGGCGCGCGTCGCCAGCGCGAGCGCGGCCCGCGGCACGTCGGCTTCCTCGTCGCGGGAGGTCAGGTCGACGAGGACGGGGTCCTCGCCACCGCTTTCGGCGGCGGCGAGGGCGGCCGGGGTCCAGTCCACCCGGAAGAGGCAGTCGCGGCCCGCACCGCCGGACGCGGCGGCCTGCCCGTCGACGGGGCGCAGCGCCAGCGAGTCCACGGAAAGCACCGCGGCGCCGTCGGCGTCCGCGACCTCCAGGGACACGGCGGCCTGCCCCGAGCGGGTCAGGCGCACGCGCAGTCGTGCGGCACCGGAGGCGTGCAGGGAGACGCCCGACCAGGCGAACGGCAGGTGGCCGCCCGCACCCTCGTCGAGCAGCCCGCCCACGCCGAGCGCGTGCAGGGCGGCGTCCAGCAGCGCCGGGTGCAGGCCGAAGCGGCCCGCGTCCTGCGCCGCGTCCTCGGGCAGGGCGACCTCGGCGAAGACCTCGTCGCCCGAACGCCAGACCGACCGCAGCCCCTGGAACAGCGGGCCGTACGCGAATCCGGCCTCCGCGAGCCCCTCGTAAAGCCCCTCCAGCGGAACCTCGGCCGCACCGGCCGGCGGCCACGCCGACAGGTCGGTCGCCGGGGCGGCCTGCTCGGCGCCCACGGCGCCGGAGGCGTGCCACACCCACGGCTCGTCGAACTCGGCCCCCTCCGGGCGGGAGAAGAACTCGACGGAGCGCAGGCCCGAGTCGTCCGAGGGCCCCACGACCAGCTGCACCTGGACGCCGCCGGTCTCCGGCAGCACCAGCGGCGCCTCGATCGTCAGCTCCACCAGCCGGCCGCAGCCGACCTGGTCACCGGCCCGCACGGCCAGCTCGACGAAGGCGGTCCCCGGAAGGATCACCGTCCCGCCGACGGCGTGCTGCGCCAGCCACGGGTGCGACTGCACGGCCAGCCGTCCGGTCAGCAGCACCTCGTCACCGCCGGCCAGCGACACGCACGCGCCGAGCAGTGGGTGTTCGGCCGTCCCGAGCCCGAGCCCGGCCGGGTCGCCGGCGCCGCGGGCGGCCGACTGCGGCCAGAAGTGCTGGTGCTGGAAGGCGTACGTGGGCAGGTCGACGCGGCGCGCGCCGGTCCCAGCGAAGAAGGCCTCCCAGTCGACGGGCGTGCCGTGCGCGTAGGCCTGGCCCAGGGCGGCGACCGCGGATCCGGCCTCGTCGCGGCCCTTGCGCAGCACCGGCACGAAGACGGCGTCCTCGACGCAGTCGGCGCCCATGGCGGAGAGCACGCCGTCGGGACCGAGCTCGACGAAGCGCGTCACGCCCTGCTTGTGCAGGGTGGCGACACCGTCGGCGAAGCGGACCGCCTCGCGAACGTGGCGCACCCAGTACTCCGGCGAGCAGAGCTCTTCCGCGGAAGCCACCTCACCCGTGAGGTTGGAGACCACGGGGAGGGCCGGGGCAGTGAAGGCAACCGCGCCCAGGACCGTGCGGAACTCGTCCAGCATCGGGTCCATGAGCGGGGAGTGGAAGGCGTGGCTGACGGTGAGCCGCTTGTTCTTGATCCCGCGCTCGGCGAGCACGGCCGCGATGGCGGTCACGGACTCGGCGGCACCCGAGACGACCACGGACTCCGGCCCGTTGACGGCGGCGATGCTGACGTCCTCGTACGCGGCGACCAGCTCGGCGACCTCCGCCTCGGAGGCCCGCACCGACACCATCGCGCCACCAGCCGGCAGCGCCTGCATCAGCCGGCCGCGCGCGACGACCAGCCGCACCGCGTCGGAGAGGGAGAACACCCCCGCCACGTGCGCGGCGGCGATCTCGCCGATGGAGTGGCCGAGGAGGTAGTCGGGGCGCATGCCCCAGCTCTCCACCAGCCGGTACAGGGCGACCTCGATGGCGAACAGGGCCGGCTGCGTGAACTCGGTGCGGTCCAGCTCGGCCGACTCGCCTGCGAACATCACCTCCCGCAGCGAACGCCCCAGCACCGGGTCGATCTCCGCGCAGACCGCGTCCAGCGCCTCCGCGAACACCGGGAAGGCGGCGTACAGCTCGCGCCCCATCCCGGCGCGCTGCGCACCCTGACCCGTGAAGAGGAAACCCGTCTTGCCGGGCGTCACCACGCCCTGGACAACCCCCTCGGCCGCCTCGCCCCGCGCGAGCGCCTCCAGCGCCCCCCGGTGGTCCGGGCCGAGGACGACCGCCCGGTGCTCGAAGGCCGTACGCGTCACGCCCAGCGCATGGGCGACGTCCAGGTCGGCCGTGTCGGCGCCACGGGCTGCGGCGAAGGCCGCGAGGCGGCCGGCCTGGGCGGCCAGGGCCTCGGGGGTGCGGCCGGACACCACCCACGGCACCACCGGCAGCGTGACGGCGGGGGCGGGGGCGGGCTCCGTGGCGGCCTCGGCCGGCTCGGGGGCCTGCTCGAGGATGACGTGGGCGTTGGTGCCGCTGATGCCGAACGAGGAGACGCCGGCCCGGCGGGCGTGCCCGGTCTCGGGCCAGTCCCGTGCCTGCGTCAGCAGTTCCACGCCGCCGGCCGACCAGTCGACCTGCGGGGTGGGCTCGTCGATGTGCAGGGTGCGCGGCAGGACGCCGTGGCGCATCGCCTGGACCATCTTGATCACACCGCCGACACCGGCGGCGGCCTGCGTGTGACCGATGTTCGACTTGAGGGAGCCCAGCCACAGCGGCTGGTCGCCGTCGCGCTCCTGCCCGTACGTGGCGAGCAGGGCCTGCGCCTCGATCGGGTCGCCGAGGGTCGTGCCGGTGCCGTGCGCCTCGACCGCGTCGATCTCGTCGGAGGACAGGCGGGCGTCGGCGAGGGCCTGGCGGATGACGTTCTGCTGGGACGGGCCGCTGGGAGCGGTGAGGCCGCTGCTGGCGCCGTCCTGGTTGACGGCGGAGCCGCGGACGACGGCGAGGATGCGGTGGCCGTTGCGTTCGGCATCGGAGAGTCGCTCGACGAGGAGCATGCCGACGCCTTCGGACCACCCCGTCCCGTCGGCGGCGCCGGCGAAGGACTTGCAGCGCCCGTCGAAGGCGAGGCCGCGCTGGCGGCCCATGTCGACGAAGGTGCCGGGGGTGGCCATGACGGTGACGCCGCCGACGAGGGCGAGCGAGCACTCCCCCTTGCGCAGCGACTGCACGGCGAGGTGGAGGGCGACCAGGGAGGAGGAGCAGGCGGTGTCGACGGTGACGGCCGGGCCCTCCAGGCCCAGGGTGTAGGCGACGCGGCCGGAGACGACGCTGCCGGAGTTGCCGGTGCCGAGGTAGCCCTCGACGTCCTGCGGGGAGGCGTGCAGGAGCATCAGGTAGTCGTGGTACATCAGGCCGGCGAAGACGCCGGTGCGGGTGCCGCGCAGGGACGCCGGGGTGATGCCGGCGCTCTCGACGGCCTCCCAGGAGGCTTCGAGGAGGAGCCGCTGCTGCGGGTCCATGGCGAGGGCCTCGCGCGGCGAGATCCCGAAGAAGCCGGGGTCGAAGTCGGCGGCCCCGTCGACGAAGCCTCCCTCGCGGACGTAGGTGGATCCGGGGCGCTGGGGGTCCTCCGCGTGGAGGACGCCGGCGTCCCAGCCCCGGTCGGTGGGGAAGGGGGAGATGCCGTCGCCGCCTTCGGCGACCAGCTGCCACAGGCCGTCGGGGTCGGTGACCCCGCCGGGGTAGCGGCAGCTCATGCCGACGATGGCGATGGGCTCGCGTTCCTTGTCCTGTACCTCGCGCAGAGTCCGTCGGACATCGCGCAGGTTGGTGGTCGCCCGCTTGAGGTATTCGAGGAGCTTTGCCTCGTCCGCGTCCGCCATCACGTCACTCCTGTTCAAGCCGGCCGGAGCCGGTCCAAGCCTGCGGTGCCGCCCCGGATGGGGGCGGCCGGGGCCCCGTCGGGGGGCCGGTGGGGTCATGGGTGCGGTGTGGTCCCGTCGCCGGGACCACACCGGGTGGCCGGCCGGGTCAGGACAGGCCGAGTTCGTCGTCGAGCAGGTCGAAGAGGTCGTCGGCGGTCGCCGATCCGATCTCGATCTCGTCGGCGGAGGTGCCGCCAGGGGTGGACCGGACGTCGGTCCAGGCGCTCTGGAGCTCGCGCAGCCGCTGGGTGACCTTCGCGCGGTCCTCGTCGTCGGCGGGCACCTGTGCCAGTGCCTTCTCCAGCCGGTCGATCTCGCCGAGCAGGCCGAGCGCGGTGACCTCCTCCTCCTGGAGCAGTTCGCCGCGGATGTGGGCGGCGAGCGCTTCGGGGGTGGGGTGGTCGAACACGAGGGTGGCCGGCAGGCGCAGGCCGGTGGCCGCGTTGAGGAGGGTGCGCAGTTCGACGGCGGTCAGCGAGTCGAAGCCGATGTCGAGGAAGCCGCGGCTGACGTCGACGTCGTGGGGGGAGGCGTGGCCGAGGATGGCCGCCGCCTGACCGCGGATCAGGTCCAGCAGGACGGTGTCCCGTTCGGGTCCGGGGGTGTCGAGCAGCCTCTGCCGCAGCGAGGCCGCGCTCTCGGCGGCGGGGGTCTGCCGGGCGGCCGAGGGACGCCGGGGGCGTCGGACGAGGGCACGCAGTAGCGGCGGCACCTCGCCGGTCCGTCCGGCGGCCGTGCCGGGGTCGAGGCCGATGGGCACAGCCACGGCGCGGCCGGCGGCGCCCGCCCGGTCGAACAGGGCGAGGCCCTGGTCGGCCTGGAGGGGGGTCATGCCGGAGCGGGCGAAGCGGCGTACGTCGTTCTCGTCGAGGCGGCCGATCATGCCGCCTTCGGCCCAGGGCCCCCAGGCCAGCGACAGCGCGGGCAGGCCCATGGTGCGGCGGTGCTGGGCGAGGGCGTCGAGGAAGGAGTTGGCGGCGGAGTAGTTGGCCTGGCCGGGGCCGCCGAAGGTGCCGGCGGCGGAGGAGAACAGAGTGAAGGCCGTCAGGTCACGGCCTGCGGTGAGCTCGTGCAGGTGCCAGGCCGCGTCAGCCTTGGGCCGCAGTACGCGGTCCAGCCGTTCGGGGGTGAGGGAGGGCAGGACGCCGTCGTCGACGGTGCCGGCGAGGTGCACCACCGCGCCGAGGGGGTGGTCGGCGGGCACGGCCGCGAGCAGGGCGCGCACGTCGTCGCGTACGGAGACGTCGCAGGCGACGACGGTGGTACGGGCTCCCGCCGCGTCGAGTTCGGCGACGAGTGCGTCGACGCCGTCGGCGGCGGGGCCTTGCCGGCCGGCGAGCAGCAGGTGGCGCACGCCGTGCTCGGCGACGAGGTGGCGGGCGACGAGCCGGCCGAGTTCGCCGGTGCCGCCGGTGAGGAGCACCGTCCGGTCGGGGTCGTAGTGCGGGCCGTCGGCGGGGTCGCCGCCGGGGCTTTCGGCGGGTGCGAGGCGGACCAGGCGGGGTGCGGCCGGGCGGCCTTCGCGGAGGGCGAGCTGGGGTTCGCCGGCGGTGAGCGCGGCGGGCAGCGCGGCGAGGGAGCGGGCGTCGCCGTCGGTGTCGACGAGGACGATCCGGCCGGGGTTCTCGGACTGCGCGGAGCGCACGAGGCCCCAGAGGGCCGCTCCGGGCAGGTCGTGGACCGGTTCGGCGGCGCGGGTGGAGACGGCGCCGCCGGTCAGCACCACCAGGGGGGTGCCGGCGAGGGCGTCGTCGGCGAGGGTGCGCTGGAGCAGGTCCAGGACGTGCCCGGTGGTGTCGCGGACGGCCTGCGGGACGTCGGTGTCCAGGGCGGGCGCCGTGGTGCGGAAGTCGGCGACGAGGACGGCGGGTACGTGCCCGTCGCGGTGGACGGCGGCGGTGGCGCCGGCCGTCCGCAGCGCGTCGAGGACGTCGTCCGCGCCGTCGCCGAGGACGGCCCAGTCCCCGGGGGATCCGGGGCCGTCGGGGGTGGTGACGTCCGTCCAGTCGACGGTGAAGAGCCGGTCGTCGCCGGCCGCTCCGGTCGCCAGCTGTTCGCGGGCGACGGGCCGCAGCACGAGGGAGTCGACGGTGGCGACGGGTGCTCCGGTGCCGTCGGCGAGGGTGAGGGTGACCCCGTCGGAGCCGGTGCGGCGGATACGGACGCGGACGGCGGGGGCGCCGGAGGCGTGCAGGGTGACGCCGGTCCAGGCGAACGGCAGGCGGGGCACGGCGGCGGTGTCCCAGTCCCCGGCGGTGTCGCCGAGGGTGCCGGGGGCGGACAGGCCCATGGCGTGCAGGGCCGCGTCGAGGACGGCGGGGTGCAGGCCGAACCGGCCCGCGTCGCCCGCCGCTTCCTGGGGCAGGGCGACCTCCGCGTAGACGGCGTCGGGGCCGCGCCAGGCGGCGCGCAGCCCCTGGAAGACGGGGCCGTAGCCGTAGCCGATGGTGTCGAGGTGGTCGTAGAGGCCGTCGACGGGTACCGGGGAGGCGTCGGCGGGCGGCCAGGCGGCGAGCGCGTCGTCGGGGCGCGGGGCCGGTGCGTCGGGGGCGAGGACGCCGCCGGCGTGCCGGATCCAGGGCGTGTCGTCGGCCGCGTCGGCCGGCCTGGAGTGGACGGTGACGGTGCGCCGGCCGGTGTCGTCGGCGGGGGCGACCCACAGCCGCAGGTCGCGGGCGGCGCCCTCGGCGAGCGTCAGCGGCGCCTCGATGGTGAGCTCTTCCAGGTGGCCGCAGCCGGTCTCGTCGCCGGCCGTGACGGCGAGGTCGACGAAGGCGGTGCCGGGCAGCAGGGCGGTGCCGGCGACGGCGTGGTCGGCGAGCCAGGGCTGCAGGGCGAGCGACAGCCGGCCGGTGAACAGCAGTTCGTCGGTGTGCGCGGAGGCCACGGCGGCGCCGAGCAGCGGGTGCGTGACGCGGCGCAGTCCGGCGGTGGTGACGTCGGCGGTGCCGGGGGTGGCGTGCAGCCAGTAGTGCTGGTGCTGGAAGGCGTACGTGGGCAGGTCGACGGTCTGGGCTCCGGTTCCGGCGAACAGGGCCGGCCAGTGCGGTTCGCTGCCGGTCAGGTGGAGGTGGGCCAGCGCGGTCACCGCGCTGTGCTCCTCGGGCCGGTCGCGGCGCAGCAGCGGCACGAACAGGGTCTCGTCGGCGCCGGCGGCCGGGCCGTCGGCCGCCGTGTCGGGCAGGCAGGTGCGGCCCATGGCGCACAGGACGCCCTGCGGGCCGAGTTCGAGGAAGCGGGTGACGCCCTGCTCGTGGAGGGTGCGCACGCCGTCGGCGAACCGTACGGCGTTGCGCAGGTGGCGCACCCAGTAGTCGGCGGTGGTGATCTCGTCGGGGTCGGCGGTGCGGCCGGTGAGGTTGGAGACGAGGGGGATGCGCGGCGGCGCGTAGGCGACCCCTTCGGCCTCCTTGCGGAAGTCGGCGAGGACCGGCTCCATGAGCGGGGAGTGGAAGGCGTGGCTGACGGTGAGCCGCTTGGTCCGCACGCCGCGTTCGGCGAGGGCCCCGGCGACGGCGGCGACCTGGTCATCGGCGCCGGAGACCACCACGGTGCGGGGGCCGTTGACGGCGGCGACGGCCACCTGGTCGTGGTCGGCGAGCAGCGGCAGCACCTCGTCCTCGGAGGCCTCCGCGGAGACCATGGCGCCGCCGGCGGGCAGCGCGGCCATGAGCCGGCCGCGTGCGGCGACGAGCCGGGCCGCGTCCTCGAGGGTGAACACCCCGGCGACGTGCGCGGCGGCGATCTCGCCGATGGAGTGGCCGAGCAGCTGGTCGGGGGTGATGCCCCAGTGCTCGACGAGGCGGAACAGGGCGACTTCGACGGCGAACAGGGCCGCCTGCGCGAAGTCGGTGCGGTGCAGCAGCGCGGCCTCGGCGGTGTCCTCGGCGGCGAAGAGCACCTCGCGCAGCGGGCGCTCCAGGTGCGGGTCGAGGTGCGCGCAGACCTCGTCGAACGCGTCCGCGTAGGCGGGGTGGCGGGCGTACAGCTCGCGGCCGGTTCCGCTGCGCTGGGCGCCCTGTCCGGTGAACAGGAACGCGGTGCGGCCGGCCGCACCGCGGCTGCCTTCGACGACGGTGCCGCGCAGGACGCGGGGGTCGGTCAGGCCGTCCGCGAGGGCCCTGAGTCCGGCGAGGAGGCCGTCGCGGTCGTCGGCGAGGACGACCGCGCGGTGCTCGAGGGCGGCGCGGGTGGCCGTCAGCGAGTACGCGACGTCGAGGGGGTCGGGGAGCGCGCCGCCGGCTGCGGTCGCGGTCGCCGCGTAGGTGTGCATGCGGTCGGCCTGGGCGCGCAGGGCGGCCTCGGTGCGGCCGGAGACGACCCACGGCAGGAACCGGCCCTCGGCGGGGGCACGGTGTCCGGCGTCGGTGTCGGTCGAGGTGTCGGTGGTCGTGCCGGGGGCCGTGGGGGCCTGTTCCAGGATGACGTGGGCGTTGGTGCCGCTGACGCCGAACGAGGACACGCCGGCCCGGCGGGCACGGCCGCTCTCGGGCCACGGCCGGCCCTCCGTGAGCAGGTCCACCGCGCCGGAGGCCCAGTCGACGTGCGGCGAGCGGGCGTCGACGTGGAGGGTGGGGGGAAGCTGGGCGTGCCGCAGGGCCATCACGGTCTTGATGACGCCGGCGACGCCGGCGGCGGCGGCCGGGTGGCCGATGTTGGACTTGACGGAGCCGAGCCACAGCGGTTCGCCGCCGGACCGTTCCTGCCCGTAGGTGGCCAGGAGGGCCTGCGCCTCGATGGGGTCGCCGAGCACGGTGCCGGTGCCGTGCGCCTCGACGGCGTCGACGCCGGCGGGCGTCAGGCCCGCGTTGGCGAGGGCGGCGCGGATGACGCGCTGCTGGGCGGGGCCGTTGGGGGCGGTGAGGCCGTTGCTGGCGCCGTCCTGGTTGACGGCGGAGCCGCGGATGACGGCGAGGACGCGGTGCCCGTTGCGTTCGGCGTCGGAGAGCCGCTCCACGAGGAGCATGCCGACACCCTCGGACCAGCCGGTGCCGTCGGCGTCGGCGGAGAAGGCCTTGCAGCGGCCGTCGCCGGACAGGCCGCCCTGGCGGGCGAACTCGGCGAAGACGGCGGGCGTCACGTTGACGGACACGCCGCCGGCCAGCGCCCGGTCGCATTCGTCGTTGCGCAGGGCCTGCACGGCGAGGTGCAGCGCCACGAGGGAGGACGAGCAGGCCGTGTCGACGGTCACCGCCGGGCCCTCGAGGCCGAGGGCGTAGGCGATGCGGCCGGACATCACGGCGGTCTGGGTGCCCGTCAGCAGGTATCCGGCGACCTCGTCGGGCAGTTCCCGCACGTCGGAGGCGTATCCCTGGTAGGAGGCGCCGACGAACACACCCGTGCGGGTGCCGCGCAGGCTGCCCGGGTCGGTCGCGGCGCGCTCGATGGCCTCCCAGGAGGCTTCGAGGAGGAGGCGCTGCTGGGGGTCCATGGCGAGGGCCTCGCGGGGCGAGATCCCGAAGAAGCCGGGGTCGAAACGGCCCGCGCCGTCGAGGTAGCCGGCGTCCAGGGTGTGGTCGCCCTCGCGCAGGGGGCCGCCGTCGGTCGCGTCCACGTTCCAGCCCCGGTCGCGGGGGAAGGGGCCGATGGCGTCCACGCCGTCGGCGACGAGCCGCCACAGCTCCTCGGGGGAGGTGACGCCGCCGGGGAACCGGCAGCTCATGCCGACGATCGCGATGGGCTCGTCGGTGGGGCGCGGGGCGCGCTCCGGGACGGCGGACGCGTCGGCGGGGGCCGCCGGTCCGTCGTCGCCGAGCCCGTCGAGGACGTGGTCGGCGATCTCCCCGGCGGTCGGGTAGTCGAAGACGAGGGTGGTGGGGAAGCGCAGCCCGGTCGCGGTCGCGAGCCGGTTGCGCAGGTCGATGGTGGTCAGCGAGTCGAAGCCGAGCTCCCGGAACGGGGTGGTCCCGGTGATCCCCGAGGCGTCGGGATGGCCGAGCACGAAGGCCGCCTCGGTCCGTACGAGTTCCAGCACGCAACGGCGCCGGTCGGCCGCGGACAGCCCCGCGAGCCGGGCCCGCAGACCGTCGCCGGCCCCGGACGCGGCGCCCGCGCCGGCGGTGTCGTGCGCGGCCGCCTCCTCGGCCAGGGCCCGTACGGCGGGCAGTTCGGAGAGGAGCGGGCTGGGCCTGGTCACCGTGAACACCGGCTCGAAGAGCTCCCAGCGCACGTCGCACACGGTGGTGGTGGCGTGGTCCCGGCCGACCGCGTGCCGCAGCGCGGCGACGGTCAGGGCCGGGTCCATCACGGGCAGGCCGCGCTTCTCAAGGGCCTCCTTCGCGCCGTCCCGTACGGACATGCCGCTGCCGCCCCAGGGGCCCCAGGCGACGGAGGTCGCCACCTGACCGCGCGCCTGACGCCACTGCGCCAGAGCGTCCAGATACGTGTTCGCCGCCGCGTACGCACCCTGGCCGCCGGAACCCCACGTCGCGGAGATCGAGGAGAACAGCACGAACGCGTCCAGCTCCCCGGCCCGGGAGGGCTCACTGAACAGGGCGTCCAGATGACGGGCACCCTCCACCTTCGCCGCCAAAACGCGGGCGTACTCCTCCGCCGAACCCGCCATCAACGCGTTCAGCTGCTCCACACCGGCCGCGTGCACGACACCCCGGACCGGGCCGTCCACCTCCAGACCCTCCACGAGCGCACGGACCTGACCGGCATCAGCCACATCACAGGCCACAACAGACACCCGCACCGCATCGGAGCCGAGCTCGTCCGCGAGCTCCTTCGCACCGGGCGCATCAAGTCCCCGACGGCTGGTCAGCACCACGTGCTCGGCGCCTTCGGCCACCAGCCAGCGCGCCACATGCGCACCCAGCGCACCCGTACCACCCGTCACCACAACCGTCCCGCGCGGACGCCAACCCTCGGAATCGGACGAGGACGGCTCGGCCGGCCGCAGGCGACGGCCATAGACACCCGCCGCACGCACCGCGACCTGGTCCTCGTCCGAGGAACCCGACAACAGCCCCCGCACACGAGCGGCAGCCCGCTCGTCCAGCACCTCGGGAAGGTCGACCAGACCACCCCAACGCCCCGGGTGCTCCAGGGCCACGACCCGGCCCAGGCCCCACACCAGGGACTGCTCCACACCCTCCGCACGCAACGCGTCCGAACGGCCGATCGACACGGCACCCTGCGTCAGGGACCACAGCGGCGCCTCGCACTCGGCATCACCCAGAGCCTGGACCAGCTCCAGCGTCCCGACCAGACCGCGCAACGACACCACACCCGTGACACCGTCCACCAGCCCGGCCACACGCCCGGCAAGCTCCACCCGGCCCTCACCCGAAGGCACGACCACAACCCGCCCGGCCAACGCACCGGCCACCCACTCGGTCAGCGGACCGTCCTCGTCCGCCACCACCAGCCACGAACCAGCCGACTCCGTCGACGCCGGCTCGGCCAACGGCTTCCACGTGACCCGGTAGCACCACCCGTCCACCGCCGACTGCTCACGCCGACGCCTACGCCACGAAGACAGCGCCGGCAGCACAGCACCCAGCGAACCGCCCTCGACGTCCAGGGCCTCGGCCAGAGCACCCAGGTCCTCACGCTCCACCGCCGCCCAGAACTCCGCGTCGGCGGCGTCGGCTTCGGCGGTCGGGGCCGGGGACGCCGGGTCCTCGGACGGCTTCAGCCAGAACTCCTGGTGCTGGAAGGCGTACGTCGGGAGGTCCACGTTCCGGGCGTCGGTCCCGGCGAAGAACGCCGCCCACTCCACCGGTGCGCCGTGGACGTAGGCCTGGGCGGCGGCCGTCACGGCCGACTCGGCCTCGTCGCGGCCCTTGCGCAGCACCGGCACGAACACGCCGTCCTCGACGCACTCGGCGCCCATCGCGGCCAGCACGCCGTCCGGGCCCAGCTCCACGAACCGGGACACGCCCTGCGCGTGCAGGGTGGTGACGCCGTCGGCGAAGCGGACGGCCTCGCGGACGTGCCGCACCCAGTAGTCGGGCGAGCAGAGCTCTTCCGCGGAAGCCACCTCACCCGTGAGGTTGGAGACCACGGCGAGGGTCGGCGCGGCGAAGTCGACGGACCCCAGGACGGCACGGAACTCGTCCAGCATCGGGTCCATCAGCGGCGAGTGGAACGCGTGGCTCACCGTGAGCCGCTTGGTCTTCACACCCCGCCCGGCCAGCAGACCCGCGATGGCGGTCACCGAGTCCTCGGCACCCGAGACCACGACAGAACTCGGCCCGTTGACGGCCGCGATACTCACGTCCTCGTACGCGGCGACCAGCTCGGCCACCTCCGCCTCGGCAGCCCGCACCGACACCATCGCACCACCAGCCGGCAGCGCCTGCATCAGCCGACCACGCGCGACGACCAGCCGCGCCGCGTCAGAGAGGGAGAACACCCCGGCGACATGCGCGGCGGCGATCTCACCAATGGAGTGCCCGAGGAGATAGTCGGGGCGCATGCCCCAGCTCTCCACGAGCCGGAACAGCGCCACCTCGATCGCGAACAGCGCCGGCTGCGTGAACTCCGTACGGTCCAGCTCAGCAGACTCGGCTGCAAACATCACCTCCCGCAGCGAACGCCCCAACACCGGGTCGATCTCCGCACACACGGCATCCAACGCCTCCGCGAACACCGGGAAGGCCGCATACAGCCCGCGCCCCATCCCGGCGCGCTGCGCACCCTGACCCGTGAACAGGAAACCCGTCCGGCCGGTGCGGACCGTGCCGCTGACCACGCCGGACCGTGAGCTGTCGTCGGCCACGGCCGCCAGCCCGGCGACGTGGTCGGGGCCGAGGACGACGGCACGGTGGGTGAACGCGGTGCGCGTGGTGGCCAGGGCGTGGCCGATGTCGGTGGCCGCGGGGGCGGTTGCGGTGTCGGCGAAGGCGCGGGCGAGGCGGTCGGCCTGGGCGCGCAGGGCGTCCTCGGTGCGGCCGGAGACGATCCAGGGCAGGAGGCGGTCCGGTACGGCGGGGTGGCGCGGGGCGGTGCCCGCGTCCTGCGCGGACGCGACCGGCGCGGCGGGCTCGGCGGATTCGGCGGATTCGACGGCCTCGGCGGGCGGGGCCTCTTCGAGGATGAGGTGGGCGTTGGTGCCGCTCATGCCGAACGAGGAGACGCCGGCGCGGCGCGGGCGGTCCCCCGCGGACCAGTCGCGGGCCTCGGTCAGCAGCCGGACCGCGCCGGCGCTCCAGTCGACGTGCGGGGTGGGCTCGTCCACGTGGAGGGTCTTGGGCAGCATGCCGTGCCGCAGCGCCTGGACGATCTTGATGACGCCACCGACGCCGGCGGCGGCCTGCGTGTGGCCGATGTTCGACTTCAGCGAACCGAGGTGGAGCGGCCGGTCGTCCGGGCGGCCCTGGCCATAGGTGGCGAGGAGCGCGTCGGCCTCGATCGGGTCGCCGAGGGTGGTTCCGGTGCCGTGCGCCTCGACCACGTCCACGTCGGCGGGGGTGAGTCCGGCGCTGGTCAGCGCCTGGAGGATGACGCGCTGCTGGGAGGGGCCGTTGGGGGCGGTGAGGCCGTTGGAGGCGCCGTCCTGGTTGACGGCGGAGCCGCGGACCACGGCGAGGACCGGGTGGCCGTTCCTGCGCGCGTCGGAGAGGCGCTCCAGGACGACCACGCCGACGCCTTCGCCCCAGGCGGTGCCGTCGGCGGCGCCGGAGAACGCCTTGACGCGGCCGTCGGCGGCCAGGCCGCCCTGCTGGCTGAAGCCGAGGAAGGCGGCGGGGGTGGACATCACGGTGGCACCGCCGGCGAGGGCGAGTTCGCACTCGCCGGCCCGCAGGGCGCGGACGGCGAGGTGCATGCCGACGAGGGAGGTGGAGCAGGCCGTGTCGACGGAGACGGCGGGGCCTTCGAGGCCGAGCGCGTAGGCGATGCGGCCGGAGACGACGCTGGCGGCGGTACCGGTCAGGAAGTAGCCGGCGGTCTCGGGCGGCGCCTGCTGGAGCAGGGTCGCGTAGTCCTGGCTGGTGGTTCCGACGAAGACGCCCGTGGCGGTGCCGCGCAGCGAGGCCGGGTCGATGCCGGCGCGTTCGACGGCCTCCCAGGAGGTTTCCAGGAGGAGGCGCTGCTGGGGGTCCATGGCGAGGGCCTCGCGCGGGGAGATCCCGAAGAACGCGGCGTCGAACTCGCCGGCGTCGTGGAGGAATCCGCCCTCGCGGGTGGCGGAGGTGCCGGCGGCGGAGCCGTCGGTGCCGAGGAGCCGCTCCAGGTCCCAGCCCCGGGTACGGGGGAAGCCGGAGATGGCGTCGGTACCATCGGCCACCAGGCGCCAGAGGTCCTCGGGGCTCTCGACGCCGCCGGCGAACCGGCAGCCCATGCCGACGACGGCGATGGGCTCCTGCTGCGCCGATTCGAGATCCTTCACCCTCTGTTTGGTCTTGGCCAGATCGGCCGTGACCCACTTGAGGTAATCCCGAAGAGTTTCTTCGTTCGCCATCCAGTACCACCCCTGGGAAACGACCAGCCAGCTCAATTAATGGAAAAGCTGCCCGATATTCGCGACGCATTCCAGTTCTCTCGTCGACCCTATTGGCGCAGCCTGTGCGGCAAATTTATGGTTCGCCGAAGCGGCCCGACAACCCCTAACAGTCCCCCTGGAAACCCCTCTAGACGGCCTTTTCGAGGGGCTCGTTCGAGCATGGGAAGTGCCGCGGTAGCACGCCGCAAGTGCGGCGCAAGAGCACCGCGGAGGCAGGACCTGACAGGGTCGGACGGGGCACGGAAAAGAAAAGGGCGCGGGGCGCCGGGAATTGAATTCCCGGCGCCCCGCGCCGCGTTCGCCTTTCGGTCCGGACGGATCAGCCGACGCGTCCCAGACCCCTGATGAAGTCGAAGAGGTCGTCGTCGCTCGCCGATGCCAGGGAGTCCACCACGGCATCCGCCTCCGCGGCGGCGTCGCGCTGCTGCTCGGCCCCGTCGGACCACTTGGCCAGCATGCCCTGGAGCCGCATCCGCACCTTGCTGCGGGTGAGCTGGTCGGGGGCGGCGCCGTCGAGCGCCGCCTCCAGGGCGTCCAGGTCGTCCAGCAGGGCCGGCCCGTCGGCGGCGGCGCCCAGCAGCTCGGACTTCAGCAGGTGGACGACGGCGGCCGGAGTCGGGTGGTCGAAGACCAGGCCGGCAGGCAGTCTGGTGCCGGTCTCCCGGGTGAGCCGGTTGCGCAGTTCCACGGCCGACAGGGAGGTGAACCCGATCTCCAGGAAGGGCCGCTGCGGGTCGAGCGCCATGGGCTCTGCCCGGCCGAGGACGTCGGCGGCGTGCCTGCCGAGCAGTTCGAGCAGGACGGCGTCCTGTCCGGCAGGGCCCTCCGCTGCGAGGCCGGCGCGCAGCTGCGCGGCGGCCCCCTCGTCCACCTGCTCGTACTCGGTGACCGACTGGCGCACCCGCTGCTGCCAGGACAGCAGCGCCGGCAGCACCTCGCGCAGCGGCCGGTCGACGTCGACGGCCAGGCTCTGGGTCAGCGACGTCAGGTCCCCGTCGTCGACGGCGTCCTCGACCGCCTCCCAGAACCGGGCGCCCACCGCCCGGCCGGACGGCTGCCGCGTCTGCTCCGGCCAGTAACGTTCGCGCTGGAACGCGTACGTCGGCAGTTCGGCCGGGGCGGCGGCCGCCCCGGCGAAGTGCGCGGCCCAGTCGATCCGCGCCCCTGCCGCGTACAGCTGGGCGAGTGCCGAGACCACGGCCGCGGCGCCGTCGCGGTCGGCGCGCTGCGCGGCGACGAAGGCGCCGTCGGGCACGCATTCGGCGCCCATCGCCGACAGGACGGCGTCGGAGCCGATCTCCAGGAAGCGGGTGGCGCCCTGCGCGCGCAGGGTGCTCATGCCGTCGGCGAAGCGGACGGCCTCGCGCACGTGCCGCACCCAGTAGTCGGGGGCGCACAGCTCCGTCGCGGAGGCGGCCTTGCCGGTGACGTCGGAGACGACCGGGATGCGCGGCGCCGCGTAGGCGACCGACTCGGCGACCTTGCGGAAGTCCGCCAGCATCGGCTCCATCAGCGGGGAGTGGAAGGCGTGGGAGACGGTCAGCCGCTTGGTCTTCACCCCGCGCTCCTCGAGCTCGGCGACGATCCGCGCGACGGCCGGACCGGCGCCCGAGAGCACGGTGGAGCGCGGGCCGTTGACGGCCGCGATGCCCACGTCCCCGTCCGCCGGGAGCAGTTCGGCGACCTCCGCCTCGGCGGCGCGCACCGAGACCATCACACCGCCCTCGGGCAGAGCCTGCATCAGCCGGCCGCGGGCGGCAACCAGGCGGGCCGCGTCCTCCAGGGAGAAGACCCCCGCGACGTGCGCGGCCGCGATCTCCCCGATGGAGTGGCCGAGGAGGTGGTCGGGCAGCACGCCCCAGCTCTCCACGAGCCGGTACAGGGCCACCTCGAAGGCGAACAGGGCGGGCTGGGTGAACCCGGTACGGTTCAGCTCGGTGGCGTCGTCCGCGAACATCACCTCGCGCAGCGGCCGCTCCAGGTACGGGTCCAGGTGCAGGCACGCCGCGTCGAGGGCCGCCGCGAAGGCGGGGAACGCGGCGTACAAATGCCGGCCCATGCCGGCCCGCTGCGCGCCCTGCCCGGCGAAGAGGAACGCGGTCCGGCCGGTGGTCGCGGTGCCGCGGACCAGTCCGGCGGCCGGTCCGCCGCCGGCGAGTGCCGCCAGGGCGTCCAGCGCGGCGGAGTGGTCCTCGACGACGACCACCGCACGGTGTTCGAAGGCGGTCCGGGTGGTGGCCAGCGCGTGCGCCACGTCCCGGACAGGCGCGGGCCGGCCGGTGAGCTGGGTGCGCAGGGCGGCCGCCTGCGCGGACAGTGCCTGCTCGGTGCGGCCGGAGAGCACCCACAGGGAGGGGGCGGTGGCGTCCGCGGCTTCCCCGGCGTCCGCCCGCGCGGGCGTGCCGGTGCCGGCGGGGGCCCCGGTGTCCCCGGCCTCCCCGGTGCCTTCGGCCGCCTCGAGGATGACGTGCGCGTTGGTGCCGCTGAAGCCGAACGAGGAGACGCCGGCCCGCCGCGGCCGCTCGCCACCCCCGGGCCACGCCCGCTCGCCGGTCAGCAGGGCGACCGCGCCGGAGGCCCAGTCGACGTGCGGCGACGGCTCGTCGGCGTGCAGGGTGCGCGGCAGTGTGCCGTGCTCCATGGCGAGGACCATCTTGATGATGCCGGCCACACCGGCCGCCGCCTGGGTGTGTCCGATGGAGGACTTCACCGAGCCCAGCCACAGCGGCTCGCGGCCGGTGCGCTCCTGCCCGTAGGTGGCGAGGAGGGCCTGGGCCTCGATGGGGTCGCCGAGCGAGGTGCCGGTGCCGTGCGCCTCGACGGCGTCGACGTCGGCCGGGGCCAGTCCGGCGTTGGCGAGCGCCTCGCGGATGACGCGCTGCTGGGCGGGCCCGTTGGGGGCGGTGAGGCCGTTGGAGGCGCCGTCCTGGTTGACGGCGGAGCCGCGGACCACGGCGAGGACGCGGTGGCCGTTGCGCCGGGCGTCGGAGAGGCGCTCCACCAGGAGCACGCCGACGCCCTCGGACCAGCCCGTGCCGTCGGCGTCGGCGGAGAACGCCTTGACGCGGCCGTCGGCGGCGAGCCCGCCCTGCCGGGCGAACTCGATGAACGCGCCCGGCGTCGACATGACGGTGGCACCGCCGGCCAAGGCCAGGTCGCACTCGCCGCCCCGCAGCGCCTGCGCCGCCAGGTGCAGGGCCACCAGCGACGAGGAGCAGGCCGTGTCGACGGTGACCGCCGGGCCCTCCAGGCCCAGCGCGTACGAGACCCGGCCGGAGATCACGCTCGCGCCGCTGCCGGTGGCGAGGAAGCCCTCGACGCCGGTGGTCCCGGCGCCCAGCAGCAGGTTGGTGTAGTCCTGCCCGTTGGTGCCGGCGAAGACGCCGGTACGGCTGCCGCGCAGCGACGCCGGGTCGATCCCGGCCCGTTCGACGGCCTCCCAGGAGGTTTCCAGCAGCAGCCGCTGCTGGGGGTCCATGGCGAGGGCCTCGCGGGGCGAGATCCCGAAGAAGTCGGCGTCGAACTCGCCCACGGCGTCCAGGAACCCGCCGCGACGGGTGTAGGAGGCCGAGCCGTCGACGTCGTACAGCTCCTCCAGGACGTCCCAGCCGCGGTCGTCCGGGAACTCCGACAGTCCGTCGCGGCCCGATGCCAGCAGCCGCCACAGGTCCTCCGGGCCGGTGACCCCGCCCGGGAACCGGCAGGCCATGCCGACGATCGCGACGGGCTCGTCGACCGGGCCGCGCACCGCGGGCTCCGCCGCGCGCGGGCGTGCGTCCGTGGCGGCCTCCTCGAGGCCGGCCAGCAGTTCGGTGCGCACGTGCGCGGCGAGCAGGCCGGGTGTCGGGTGGTCGAAGACCAGGGTGACGGGCAGGACGAGCCCGGTGAGGGCGGTCAGCGCCTCGCGCAGCTCCACGGCGCTCAGCGAGGTGAAGCCGAGGTCGCGGAAGGCCCGGTCTTCCTCCACCTCGTCGGCCGGGCCGAGGCCCAGCACGGTGGCGACGGCGTCGCGCACGAGGTCCCAGACCGCCTGCCGCCGCTCGACCCCACCGAGCGCGGCCAGCCGCTCCCGCAGGCCGGCTCCCTCGGCGGGCTCCTCCCCGTGCGGGCCGGGCGCGGACGCCCGGTCCTGCGCGGGGGCGGCCGCGGCGACCAGCTCGGCGAAGAACGGGCTCGGGCGCAGGGTGGCGAACAGGCGGGTGAACCGCGCCCAGTCCGCGTCGACGACCGTCAGGTCGGCCACCGCCCCGGCCGCCGCCCCGTGCAGGACGCCCACCGCCCTGTCCGGCGCCATCGCGGTCAGGCCGCGCCGGCTCAGGTGCTCGACGGTCCCGGCGTCCGCCATGCCGCCGTCGGCCCAGGGGCCCCAGGCGACCGAGGCCGCCACCAGGCCCTGGGCGCGCCGGCGCTGGACGAGCGCGTCGAGCGCGGCGTTGGCCGCGGCGTACGCGCCCTGGCCGGCGCCGCCCCAGACGCCCGCGATCGAGGAGAAGAGGACGAACGCGTCCAGCTCGGCGGCCCGGGAGGGCTCGCTGAACAGGGCGTCCAGGTGACGGGCGCCGAGGACCTTGCCGGCCTGGACGTCGGCCAGTTCGGCCGCGTCGAGCGCGGCGAGCGCGACGGAGGCACCGGGCACACCGGCGGCGTGCACGACACCCCGGACCGGGCCGTCCTGCTCCAGACCCTCCACGAGGGCACGGACCTGACCGGCATCAGCCACATCACAGGCCACAACGGTCACCCGCACCGCGTCCGAGGTGAGCTCGTCCGCGAGCTCCTTCGCACCGGGCGCATCAAGTCCCCGACGGCTGGTCAGCACCACGTGCTCGGCGCCTTCGGCCACCAGCCAACGCGCCACATGCGCACCCAGCGCACCCGTACCACCCGTCACCACAACCGTCCCGCGCGGACGCCAACCCTCGGAATCGGAGGAAGACGGCTCGGCCGGCCGCAAGCGACGGCCATACACACCCGCCGCACGCACCGCGACCTGGTCCTCCCCCGCCGTGCCGGCAAGAACACCACGCAGACGGGCAGCCGCGCGCTCGTCCAGCACCTCGGGAAGGTCGACCAGACCACCCCAACGCCCCGGGTGCTCCAGGGCCACGACCCGGCCCAGACCCCACACCAGGGACTGCTCCACACCCTCCTCGCGAAGGACATCGGAGCGGCCGATCGACACGGCACCCCGGGTCAGGGACCACATGGGCGCCTCGCACTCGGCATCACCCAGAGCCTGGACCAGCTCCAGCGTCCCGACCAGACCGCGCAACGACACCACACCCGTGACACCGTCCACCAGCCCGGCCACACGCCCGGCAAGCTCCACCCGGCCCTCACCCGAAGGCACGACCACAACCCGCCCGGCCAACGCACCGGCCACCCACTCGGTCAGCGGACCGTCCTCGTCCGCCACCACCAGCCACGAACCAGCCGACTCCGTCGACGCCGGCTCGGCCAACGGCTTCCAGGCGACCCGGTAACGCCACCCGTCCACCGCCGACTGCTCACGCCGACGCCTACGCCACGAAGACAGCGCCGGCAGCACAGCACCCAGCGAACCGCCCTCGACGTCCAGGGCCTCGGCCACAGCGCCCAAGTCCTCCCGCTCCACCGCTTCCCAGAACTCCGCGTCCACCGCGTCGGTCTCGACCCCGGCCGGCTCGGCGGGAGCCTTGGCCTGCGGCCAGTAGCGCTGGTGCTGGAAGGAGTACGTCGGCAGCTGCACGTTCCGCGCGCCGGACCCGGCGAAGAAGGCCTTCCAGTCGGCCTCCGCACCGTGGGCCAGTGCCTTCGCCGCCATGCTCTTGACCGCTTCGGGCTCCGACCGGTCGCGACGCAGCGCGGGGACGAAGACCGCGGCGGCGGCGACGCATTCGGCGCCCATCGCGGACAGGACCCCGTCCGGGCCGAGCTCGACGAAGCGGGTCACGCCGAGGGCGTCCAGCGCGGCCATGCCGTCGGCGAAGCGGACCGCCTCGCGGACGTGCCGCACCCAGTACTCCGGCGAGCAGAGCTCCCCTGCCGAAGCCACCTCACCCGTGAGGTTCGAGACCACGGAGATCCGCGGTGCGGCGAACACGACCGATTCCAGGACGGCACGGAACTCGTCCAGCATCGGGTCCATCAGCGGCGAGTGGAACGCGTGGCTGACCGTCAGCCGCTTGGTCTTCACCCCGCGCTCGCCGAGCGCGTCCGCGATGGCGGTCACGGAATCGGCTGCGCCCGAGACCACCACGGACTGCGGCCCGTTGACGGCCGCAATGCTCACGTCTGCGTACGCGGCGACCAGCTCGGCCACCTCCGCCTCAGCCGCACGCACCGACACCATCGCGCCACCAGCCGGCAGCGCCTGCATCAGCCGGCCGCGCGCGACGACCAGCCGCGCCGCGTCCGACAGCGAGAACACCCCGGCCACGTGCGCGGCGGCGATCTCACCGATGGAGTGACCCATGAGGTAGCCGGGCCTCAGGCCCCAGCTCTCCACCAGCCGGAACAGGGAGACTTCGAGCGCGAACAGGGCCGGCTGCGTGAACTCGGTGCGGTCCAGCTCGGCGGAGTCCTCCGCGAACATCACCTCCCGCAGCGAACGCCCCAGCTCCGGGTCGATCTCCGCACACACCGCGTCCAGCGCCTCCGCGAACACCGGGAACGCGGCATACAGCTCCCGCCCCATCCCGGCCCGCTGCGCACCCTGACCCGTGAACAGGAACCCCGTGCGGCCGTCGTCGCTGCGGCCGGTTGCGGTGCCCGGTGCCGGGCGGCCTTCGGCCAGGGCGCGGAGGCCGTCGGTCAGCTCCTCGCGGTCGGTGCCCAGTACGACCGCCCGGTGCTCGAACGCCGTGCGCCCCGTCAGGAGCGAGTACGCGACGTCGAGCGCGACGGCCGCGGGCCGTTCGGCGAGGTGGTCGCGCAGGGCGGAGATCTGGGCCTTCAGCGCCGGTTCCGTCCTGGCCGAGACCACCCAGGGCAGCGGGACCGCCGCCCCGTCCGGGTCCGGGTCGGGGCTCCCGGCGGCGCCGGGGCCCTGCTCCAGGATCGCGTGGGCGTTGGTGCCGCTGATCCCGAAGGACGACACGCCGGCCCGCCGCGGGCGGTCGCCCTGCGGCCACTCGCGCGCCTCGGTCAGCAGTTCCACCGCTCCGGCGGACCAGTCCACCTGCGGGGTGGGCTCGTCCACGTGCAGGGTCTTCGGCAGCATGCCGTGCTGCATCGCCATCACCATCTTGATCACGCCGCCGACGCCGGCCGCGGCCTGCGTGTGGCCGACATTGGATTTCAGGGAGCCGAGCCACAGCGGCTCGTCGCCGTCGCGTTCCTGCCCGTACGTGGCGAGCAGTGCCTGCGCCTCGATCGGGTCGCCGAGCTTCGTGCCGGTGCCGTGCGCCTCCACCGCGTCGACCTCGGCCGCCGACAGACCGGCGTTGGCCAGGGCCTGGCGGATCACGCGCTGCTGGGACGGGCCGTTCGGGGCGGTCAGCCCGTTGGAAGCCCCGTCCTGGTTGACGGCCGTGCCACGGACGACGGCCAGCACGCGGTGGCCGTTGCGCTCGGCGTCCGAGAGCCGCTCCAGGACCAGCATGCCCACGCCCTCGGCCCAACCCGTGCCGTCGGCTGCCGCGGCGAACGCCTTGCAGCGGCCGTCGAAGGAGAGCCCGCGCTGCTTGCTGAACTCCACGAAGGTGGACGGGGTCGCCATGACGGTGACGCCGCCCGCGAGGGCCATCGTGCACTCGCCGTTGCGCAGCGCCTGCGCCGCCCAGTGGAGGGCGACCAGGGAGGACGAGCAAGCCGTGTCAACGGTCACCGCCGGGCCCTCCAGGCCCAGGGTGTACGAGACGCGGCCGGACAGCACGCTGCCCGAGTTGCCCGTGCCCACGTAGCCTTCGAGGCCCGCGTCGCCGCCGGCGAGGACGTAGCCGGCGTAGTCGTGGTACATGAGGCCGGCGAACACGCCGGTGGCGGTGCCGCGCAGCGTCGTGGGGTCGATGCCGGCGTACTCGATGGCCTCCCAGGAGGTTTCCAGCAGCAGCCGCTGCTGGGGGTCCATGGCGAGGGCCTCGCGCGGCGAGATCCCGAAGAACGCGGCGTCGAAGTCCGCGACGTTGTCGAGGAATCCGCCCTCGCGGGTGTAGCTGGTCGCGCCCTGTCCGCCCTCGGGGTCGTAGACCTTGTCGAGGTCCCAGCCACGGTCGGTGGGGAAGGGGGAGATGCCGTCGCCGCCCTGGGCGACGAGGCGCCAGAGGTCCTCGGGGCTGGTGACGCCGCCGGGGTAGCGGCAGCTCATGCCCACGATCGCGATGGGCTCGTCCGCGCCGATGGCGTTGCCGGCCGGCACGGGGGTCGCCCGTGCCGCGAGCGGCTCGTCCGCGTCTCCGAGGAGCTCGCCGCGCACGTACTCGGCCAGGACCGACGGCGTCGGGTAGTCGAAGACGAGCGTGGCCGGCAGGCGCAGGCCGGTGGCCGTGTTGAGCCGGTTGCGCAGTTCCACGGCGGTCAACGAGTCGAAGCCGAGCTCCGTGAACGGCCGGTCCGCACCCACCCGGGCGGGGGAACCGTGGCCGAGTACGGCCGCGGCGTGCGTCCGCACCAGCTCCAGGACCGCCCCGGACCGCTCCTCGGTGGGCAGGGCCACGAGTCGGTCGACCAGCGTGGACGATCCGTTCACCGCCGCGGAGGCGGTGCGCCGTGCGGGGGCGGGGACCAGGCCGCGGAGGACCGGGGCCACGCCCGCCGAAGCGGCCAGCGCCCGCATCCGGGCCAGGTCCAGCCGGACCGGCACCAGCGCCGGCTCGAGGCCGCCGACGGTCGCGTCCAGCAAGGCCAGACCCGTCACGACCGGGATGGGCAGTACGCCGCCGCGCGACATGCGCTCGACATCGGCCGAGGTCAGCGAGGCACCCATGCCCGCCGTCTCCTCCCACAGGCCCCAGGCCAGGGAGGTGGCAGGGAGGCCCAGGCCGTGGCGGTGGGCGGCGAGGGCGTCGAGGAACGCGTTGGCCGCCGCGTAGTTGGCCTGGCCGGCACCACCGAAGACACCGGCTGCGGAGGAGAACAGGACGAAGGCGTCCAGGTCCGCGTCACGGGTCAGTTCGTGGAGGTGCCAGGCCGCGTCGACCTTGGCCCGCAGGACCTTCGAGAGCCGTTCGGGGGTCAGCGAGGCGATGGTCCCGTCGTCGACCACACCGGCGGCGTGGACGACCGCCTTGACCGGGTGGGCGGCCAGCAGGGAAGCCAGAGCCTCCCGGTCGGAAACGTCACAGGCCGCGACGGTCACCGACGCGCCCAGCTCCTCCAGCTCGCCGCGCAGCCCGTCAGCACCCGGAGCGTCCAGGCCCCGCCGGCTGACCAGCACCAGATCCCGCACCCCGTGCCCGGTCACCAGATGCCGGGCCACCACAGCACCCAGACCACCCGTACCACCGGTCACCAACACCGGACCCGCACCGAACCCACCGGCGTTCGGTGCACTCTGAGCCGCCCGCACCAGACGCGGCACGAGCACCCGCCCGTCCCGGACGGCCACCTGCTGCTCACCGGAGGCGACGACCGAGGCGATCAGCCCTGCCGTCAGCGCGTCACGGTCGTCCACATCAACGAGAACGAACCGGCCCGCACCCTCCGACTGGGCGGAGCGCACCAGACCCCACACGACGGACGCCGCCACATCGGCGACCTCCGCCCCACCGGCGGCCACGGCACCCCGCGTCACCAGCACCAGGGCCCGGTCCTCCTCCGCCCAGCCCCGCACCAGCTCCAGGGCCCGCGACGCCACCGCGAACGCGGCCCCAGGCACCTCGACGTCGACATCAGACGTCAGGTCGACCACGACCATGTCACCGTCGTCCTGGGCATCGGCCACGGCCACCGGGCTCCAGTCGAGCCGGAACAGGGAGTCCCGTTCCACGCCACCGGACGCCGCCGCCACCTGACCGTCGACCGGCCGCAGCACCAGCGAATCCACCACGAGGACCGGCTCACCGGCACCATCCGCAACGGCCAGCGACACCGCACCCGTACCCGCGGGCGTCAGACGCACCCGCAGCTGCGAGGCACCGGCGGCGCGCAGGGACACACCCGACCAGGCGAACGGCAGCCAGCCACCCGCGCCTTCGTGCGGGAGCAGACCGCCCACGCCCAAGGCGTGGAGGGCAGCGTCCAGCAGCGCCGGGTGCAGACCGTAGCGGCCGGCCTCAGCCGCCGCGTCCTCGGGCAGCGCGACGTCTGCGAAGACCTCGTCGCCCGAACGCCAGACCGCCCTCAGCCCCTGGAAGGCGCCTCCGTACGCGAATCCGGCCTCGGCGAGGCGCTCGTACAGCCCCTCCACCGGGACCTCGGCCGCACCGGCCGGCGGCCACGCCGACAGGTCCATGCCCGCAACGGGCTCCTCGGCGCCCACCACACCAGAGGCGTGGCGCTGCCACGGCTCGTCGAACTCCCCCGCGTCCGGGCGGGAGAAGAAGTCCACCGACCGCAGACCAGCCTCGTCCGCGCCACCCACCACGACCTGCACCTGGACACCACCGGACTCCGGCAGCACCAACGGCGCCTCGATCGTCAGCTCCACCAGCCGACCGCAGCCCACCTGGTCACCGGCCCGCACCGCCAACTCCACGAACGCCGTCCCCGGCAGGATCACCGTCCCGCCGACCGCGTGCCCCGCCAGCCAGGCGGGGTCGTCGTGCCCGATCCGGCCGGTGAACAGGCAGCCGCCACCTTCCGCGAGGGTCACGGCCGCTCCCAGCAGCGGGTGTTCCGCCGCTCCGAGTCCCAGACCGGCGGCGTCGGCGACCTTCGGGGTCGCCTTGCGCGGCCAGAAGCGCTCGCGCTGGAAGGCGTACGTCGGCAGCTCGACGAGCCCGGCGCTCGAACCCGCGAAGAAAGCCGGCCAGTCCGCCGACGCACCGTTCACGTATCCCTGCGCGAGGGCCGACACCACGGACTCGGCTTCCGGCCGTCCCTTGCGCAGGGCGGGGACGAAGAGCGCGGCGGCATCGACACACTCGGCGCCCATGGCGGAGAGCACGCCGTCGGGACCGAGCTCGACGAACCGGGTCACGCCCTGCTTGTGCAGGGTGGCGACACCGTCGGCGAAGCGGACCGCCTCGCGAACGTGGCGCACCCAGTACTCGGGCGAGCAGAGCTCTTCCGCGGAAGCCACCTCACCCGTGAGGTTGGAGACCACGGGGAGGGTCGGCGCGGCGAAGTCGACGGACCCCAGGACGGCACGGAACTCGTCCAGCATCGGGTCCATCAGCGGCGAGTGGAACGCATGGCTCACCGTCAGCCGCTTGGTCTTCACCCCGCGCTCGGCCAGCACACCCGCGAGGGCGGTCACCGAGTCTTCGGCTCCCGAGACCACGACAGAACTCGGCCCGTTGACGGCCGCGATACTCACGTCTGCGTACGCGGCGACCAGCTCGGCCACCTCCGCCTCGGAAGCCCGCACCGACACCATCGCACCACCAGCCGGCAGCGCCTGCATCAGCCGACCACGCGCAACAACCAGACGCGCCGCATCAGCCAGCGAGAACACCCCGGCGACATGCGCGGCGGCGATCTCACCAATGGAGTGACCCAGCAGATAGTCGGACTTCAGACCCCAGCTCTCCACCAGCCGGAACAGGGCGACCTCGATGGCAAACAGCGCCGGCTGCGTGAACTCCGTACGGTCCAGCTCAGCCGACTCGGCTGCAAACATCACCTCCCGCAGCGAACGCCCCAGCACCGGGTCGATCTCCGCGCACACCGCGTCCAGCGCCTCCGCGAACACCGGGAAGGCGGCGTACAGCTCGCGCCCCATCCCGGCGCGCTGCGCACCCTGACCCGTGAAGAGGAAACCCGTCTTGCCGGGCGTCACCACGCCCTGGACAACCCCCTCGGCCGCCTCGCCCCGCGCGAGCGCCTCCAGCGCCCCCCGGTGGTCCGGGCCGAGGACGACCGCCCGGTGCTCGAAGGCCGTACGCGTCACGCCCAGCGCATGGGCGACGTCCAGGTCGGTTGCGTCGTCGGCGATGGCCGACCGCAGTCGGGCGGCCTGGCCGCGCAGGGCGGCTTCCGACCGGCCGGAGACGGTCCAGGGGAGGACCGGGAGCACGTGGGCGGATCCACCAGCCGACTGCTCGGCCCGTTCCGGGGCCTGCTCCAGGACGGCGTGGGCGTTGGTGCCGCTGAAGCCGAACGAGGAGACGGCCGCGCGGCGCGGACGGCCGGTCCGCGGCCATTCCCGCTGCTCGGTGAGGAGTTCCACCGCGCCCGCTTCCCAGTCGATCTGCGGGGAGGGCTCGTCGACGTGCAGGGTGCGCGGCAGGACGCCGTGCTGCATTGCCATGACCATCTTGATCACACCGCCGACGCCGGCGGCGGCCTGCGTGTGACCGATGTTCGACTTGAGCGAGCCGAGCCACAGCGGCTCCTCGCCGCCGCGCTCCTGCCCGTACGTGGCCAGCAGCGCCTGCGCCTCGATCGGGTCGCCCAACGTCGTACCGGTGCCGTGCGCCTCGACGGCGTCCACCTCGGCGGGGCTGAGCCTCGCGTTGGCGAGGGCCTGGCGGATGACGCGCTGCTGGGACGGACCGTTCGGGGCGGTCAGACCGTTGCTCGCACCGTCCTGGTTGACGGCCGTGCCACGGACGACGGCCAGTACGCGGTGGCCGTTGCGCTCGGCGTCCGACAGGCGTTCCAGGACCAGCATGCCCACGCCCTCGGACCAGCCCGTGCCGTCCGCGGCGCCCGCGAAGGACTTGCAGCGGCCGTCGGGGGCGAGCCCCTGCTGGCGGCTGAAGTCGATGAACGCCGTCGGCGTGGACATGATCGTGGCACCGCCCGCGAGGGCCATCGTGCACTCACCGCTGCGCAGCGCCTGCGCAGCGAGGTGCAGGGCCACGAGCGAGGAGGAGCACGCGGTGTCGACGGTGACGGCCGGGCCCTCGAAGCCGAAGGAGTACGAGACGCGGCCCGATGCGACGCTGCCCGCGGTGCCGATGCCGAGGTATCCGGCGGCGTCCTCGGCGCTGGAGCCGAGGAGCGAGGCGTAGTCGTTGTACATCACGCCGGTGAAGACGCCGGTCGCGCTGCCGCGCAGGGTGGCGGGGGCGATGCCGGCCCGTTCGATCGCTTCCCAGGAGGTTTCCAGCAGCAGCCGGTGCTGGGGGTCCATGGCGAGGGCCTCGCGCGGCGAGATCCCGAAGAACTCCGGGTCGAACTCGCCGACGTTCGCGAGGAAGCCGCCCTCGCGGGTGTAGCTGGTGGCCCCGTCCCGGGCGTCCGGGTCGTAGAGGGCATCGCCGTTCCAGCCACGGTCGGTGGGGAAGACGGTGATGCCGTCGCCGCCCTGGGCGACGAGGCGCCAGAGGTCCTCGGGGCTGGTGACGCCGCCGGGGTAGCGGCAGCTCATGCCCACGATCGCGATGGGCTCGTCCGCGCCGATGACGGCCGGCGCCGCGGCCGACTGCGCCGGGGCGGAGGCCTCCGCGTCCCCGACGAGCTCGCCGCGCACGTACTCGGCGAGCACCGCCGGGGTCGGGTAGTCGAAGACGAGCGTGGCCGGCAGGCGCAGGCCGGTGGCCGTGTTGAGCCGGTTGCGCAGTTCCACGGCGGTCAGCGAGTCGAAGCCGAGCTCGGTGAAAGCGTGGTGGAGCTCGATCCCCTGCGGGGAGGCGTGGCCCAGCACGGCCGCGACGTCGGCGCGGACCAGGTCCGCGACCGTTTCGAGCTGCTGTGCGGGCGGCAGGGCCGCCAGGCGGCGACCGAGGCCGCCCCGTGCTCCCGCAGCGGACGCCGTGCGCCGTGCGGAGGCGGGGACCAGGCCGCGGAAGACCGGGGCCACGCCCGCCGAAGCGGCCAGCGCCCGCATCCGGGCCAGGTCCAGCCGCAGCGGCACCAGCGCCGGCTCCGGACCGCCGACGGTCGCGTCCAGCAAGGCCAGACCCGTCACGACCGGGATGGGCAGTACGCCGCCGCGCGACATGCGCTCGACATCGGCCGAGGTCAGCGAGGCACCCATGCCCGCCGTCTCCTCCCACAGGCCCCAGGCCAGGGAGGTGGCGGCGAGGCCCAGCCCATGGCGATGGGCGGCGAGGGCGTCGAGGAAGGAGTTCGCGGCCGCGTAGTTGGCCTGTCCCGCACCACCGAGCACACCGGCGGCGGAGGAGAAGAGCACGAACGCGTCCAGATCCAGGCCGGCGGTGAGCTCGTGCAGGTGCCAGGCCGCGTCGACCTTCACCCGCAGCACCGTGGCAAGCCGTTCCGGGGTGAGCGACGAGACCACGCCGTCGTCCACGACACCGGCGGCGTGCACGACCGCCTTCACGGGGTGGGCGGCCAGCAGGGAAGCCAGAGCCTCCCGGTCGGAGACGTCACAGGCCGCGACGGTCACCGACGCGCCCAGCTCCTCCAGCTCGCCGCGCAACTCCCCGGCACCCGGAGCGTCGATTCCGCGCCGGCTGACCAGCACCAGATCCCGCACCCCGTGCCCGGTCACCAGATGCCGGGCCACCACAGCACCCAGACCACCCGTACCACCGGTCACCAACACCGGACCCGCACCGAAACCACCGGCATCCGCAGTCCCCTGGGCCGCCCGCACCAGACGCGGCACGAGCACCCGCCCCTCACGCAACGCCGCCTGGCCCTCGCCCGAGGCGACGACCGAGGCCACCAGCTCCGGCGTCAGCGCGTCCCGGTCGTCCACATCCACCAGAACGAACCGGCCCGCACCCTCCGACTGCGCCGAACGCACCAGACCCCACACGACGGACGCCGCCACATCGGCGACCTCCGCCCCACCGGCGGCCACGGCACCCCGCGTCACCAGCACCAGGGCCCGGTCCTCCTCCGCCCAGCCCCGCACCAGCTCCAGGGCCCGCGACGCCACCGCGAACGCCGCCCCAGGCACCTCGACGTCGACGTCAGACGTCAGGTCGACCAGGACGACGTCGGCTTCGTCAACGACGGCCGCCGCCATCGGCGCAGGGCTCCAGTCGAGCCGGAACAGGGAGTCCCGTTCCACGCCGCCGGACGCCGCCTCCACCTGGCCGTCGACCGGCCGCAGCACCAGCGAATCCACCACGAGGACCGGCTCACCGGCACCATCCGCAACGGCCAGCGACACCGCACCCGTACCCGCAGGCGTCAGACGCACCCGCAGCCGGGAGGCGCCGGAGGCCGCCAGCGTCACACCGGACCAGGTGAACGGCAGCCAGCCGCCCGTACCCTCGTCCGGAAGCAGTCCGCCCACGCCCACGGCGTGCAGGGCCGCATCGAGCAGCGCCGGGTGCAGACCGAACCGGCCCGCCTCGCCCGCCGCGTCCTCGGGCAGCGCGACCTCAGCGAACACCTCGTCCCCGGACCGCCACACCGCCCGCAGCCCCTGGAAGGCACTCCCGTACGCGAACCCGGCCTCGGCCAGGTGTGCGTACAGCCCCTCCACGGGAACCTCGGCGGCACCGGCCGGCGGCCAGGCCTCCAGTGAGAACGACGGCAGTTCCGCCACGGCGCTCAGGGCGCCCGAGGCGTGGCGCTGCCACGGTTCGCCGAACTCCCCCGCGTCCGGGCGGGAGAAGAAGTCCACCGACCGCAGACCAGCCTCGTCCGCGCCACCCACCACGACCTGCACCTGGACACCACCGGACTCCGGCAGCACCAACGGCGCCTCGATCGTCAGCTCCACCAGCCGACCGCAGCCCACCTGGTCACCGGCCCGCACCGCCAACTCCACGAACGCCGTCCCCGGCAGGATCACCGTCCCGCCGACCGCGTGCCCCGCCAGCCACGGGTGCGACTGCACGGACAGCCGACCGGTCAGCAGCACCTCGTCACCACCGGCCACGGAAACCGCGGCGCCCACCAGCGGGTGGACGGCGGGACTCAAACCAGCCGAGGCGACGTTGGCGGAGCCTCCGCGCGACTTCAGCCAGTAGTGCTGGTGCTGGAAGGCGTACGTGGGCAGGTCGACCCGGCGCGTGCCGCTGCCGATACCGGTCGCGGCGAAGTACGCGGACCAGTCCGCCGGCACGCCGTACGCGTACGCCTGCCCCAGAGCGGCGACGGCCGCTTCGGCCTCGTCACGGTCCTTGCGCAGCACCGGCACGAACACGCCGTCCTCGACGCAGTCGGCGCCCATCGCGGACAGGACGCCGTCGGGGCCGAGTTCGACGAACCGGGTCACGCCCTCCGCTTCCAGGGCGGCCATGCCGTCCGCGAAGCGCACGGCCTCACGGACGTGGCGCACCCAGTACTCGGGCGAGCAGAGCTCTTCCCCGGAAGCCACCTCACCCGTGAGGTTGGAGACCACGGCGAGGGTCGGGGCGGCGAACGCGACCGACGCCAGGACGGTGCGGAATTCGTCCAGCATCGGGTCCATCAGCGGCGAGTGGAACGCGTGGCTGACCGTGAGCCGCTTGGTCTTGACACCCCGCCCGGCCAGCACGGCCGCAACAGCGGTCACCGAGTCTTCGGCACCCGAGATCACGACAGAACTCGGCCCGTTGACGGCCGCGATACTCACGTCCTCGTACGAGGCGACCAGCTCGGCCACCTCCGCCTCGGAGGCGCGTACGGAGACCATGGCACCACCAGCCGGCAGCGCCTGCATCAGCCGACCACGCGCAACAACCAGACGCGCCGCATCAGCCAGCGAGAACACCCCCGCCACATGCGCAGCGGCGATCTCACCAATGGAGTGACCCAGCAGATAGTCGGACTTCAGACCCCAGCTCTCCACCAGCCGGAACAGCGCCACCTCGATCGCGAACAGCGCCGGCTGCGTGAACTCCGTACGGTCCAGCTCAGCCGACTCGCCGGCGAACATCACCTCCCGCAGCGAACGCCCCAGCCCCGGATCGATCTCCGCACACACGGCATCCAGCGCCTCCGCGAACACCGGGAACGCCGCGTACAGCTCGCGCCCCATCCCGGCGCGCTGCGCACCCTGACCCGTGAACAGGAAACCCGTCAGACCCGGGACCACCGCACCACGCACCACGCCCGGCGCGGACTCGCCGCGTGCCAGCGCCTCCAGGCCCGCCACCGGGTCGGCGCCCAGGACCACGGCCCGGTGCTCGAAGGTCGCACGGGTGGTCGCCAAGGCGTACGCGGCGTCCGGCGCGGGCACCTCGGCGCCGCCGCCGGAGACGAACGCGGCCAGTCGGTCCGCCTGCGCGGCGAGTGCCTCGGGCGTGCGGCCGGACACCACCCACGGCACCGGGGTACCGACGGAGGTCGAAGCCGGAACCGGAGCCGGAACCGGAGCCGGAACCGGAACAAGCCCCGGGTCCGACGGCGGCTCCTCCAGGACCACGTGGGCATTGGTGCCGCTGATGCCGAACGACGAGACGCCGGCCCGGCGCGGACGGCCGGTCTCCGGCCACTCCCGCTCCTCGGTCAGCAGTTCCACCGCTCCGGCGGACCACTCCACCTGCGGGGTGGGCTCGTCCACGTGCAGGGTGCGCGGCAGGACGCCGTGGCGCATCGCCTGGACCATCTTGATCACGCCGCCGACACCCGCCGCGGCCTGCGTGTGGCCGATGTTCGACTTCAGCGAGCCGAGCCACAGCGGCTCCTCGCCGAAGCGCTCCTGCCCGTACGTCGCCAGCAGCGCCTGCGCCTCGATCGGGTCGCCCAGCGTCGTACCGGTGCCGTGCGCCTCCACCGCGTCGACCTCGGCCGCCGACAGGCCGGCGTTGGCCAGGGCCTGGCGGATGACGCGCTGCTGCGAGGGCCCGTTGGGGGCGGTCAGCCCGTTGGAGGCCCCGTCCTGGTTGACGGCCGTGCCGCGGACGACGGCGAGGACCTGGTGGCCGTTCCTGCGCGCGTCGGAAAGGCGCTCCAGGACGAGCATGCCCACGCCCTCGGACCAGCCCGTGCCGTCCGCGGATGACGAGAAGGACTTGCAGCGGCCGTCCTCGGCGAGGCCGCGCTGCTTGCTGAACTCCACGAAGGTGGACGGGCTGGCCATGACGGTGACGCCGCCGGCGAGGGCCATCGTGCACTCGCCGTTGCGCAGGGCCTGGGCGGCCCAGTGCAGGGCGACCAGCGACGACGAGCAGGCGGTGTCGACGGTGACGGCCGGGCCCTCCAGGCCCAGGGTGTAGGCGACGCGGCCGGACAGCACGCTGCCCGAGTTGCCGGTGCCCAGGTAGCCCTCCACGCCTTCGGGAACGGATTCGAGGCGGCCCGCGTAGTCGTGGTACATCAGGCCCGCGAAGACGCCGGTGGCGCTGCCCCGCAGGCCGGTGGGGTCGATGCCGGCGTACTCGAAAGCCTCCCAGGAGGCTTCGAGGAGGAGCCGCTGCTGCGGGTCCATGGCGAGGGCCTCGCGCGGCGAGATGCCGAAGAAGGCGGCGTCGAACGCGGCGGCCTCGTGCAGGAAGCCGCCCTCGCGGACGTACGAGGATCCCGGTCGGTCCGGGTCCTGGTCGAAGAGGCGGTCGAGGTCCCAGCCCCGGTCGGTGGGGAAGGCGGTGATGCCGTCGCCGCCCTCGGCGACGAGCCGCCACAGGTCCTCGGGGCCGGCCACTCCGCCGGGGTAGCGGCAGCTCATGCCGACGATCGCGATCGGTTCGTCGGAGGCGGGGCCGGAGCCGTGGCCGACGGCCGCGGCGGCCGGTGCGGTGCCGGCGGCGTCGTCACCCGCGACTTCGGCGCGGACGAACTCGACCAGTGCCTCGGGGGTGGGGTAGTCGAAGACGAGCGTGGCGGGGAGCCTCAGTCCTGTGGCCCCATTCAGCCGGTTGCGCAGTTCGACGGCGGTCAGCGAGTCGAAGCCGAGCTCGGTGAAGGCGCGGTCGAGGCCGATCCGGGAGCCGGAGGCGTGGCCGAGTACGTCGGCGACGTTCGCCCGCACCAACTCGGCGACCAGCTTGCGCTGTTCGTCCGCCGACAGCCCGGCGAGACGCTGGCCGAGCGCGGATTCGGCGCCCTGCCGGCGGGCGGTGCGGCGGGCCGGGACGCGGACGAGGCCGCGCAGCAGTCCGGGCACGCCGTTCGCACCGGCCTGGGCGCGCAGCACCGCGAGGTCGAGGTGAATCGGGAGGAGGGCGGCCGCGTCGGAGGAGGCACCCGCGTCGAAGAGGGCCAGGCCCTCCTGCGGGGACAGCGGGGGCATGCCGGCCCGGGCCAGCCGGTCGAGGTCGTCCTGTCCCATGCGGGCGGCCATGCCGCCCTCGGCCCAGGGGCCCCAGGCGAGGGAGGTGGCGGGGAGTCCGAGGCCGTGGCGGTGGGCGGCGAGGGCGTCCAGGAACGCGTTGGCGGCCGCGTAGTTGGCCTGGCCCGGGCTGCCGAGCACACCGGCGGCGGAGGAGAAGAGCACGAACGCGTCCAGATCCAGGCCGGCGGTGAGCTCGTGCAGGTGCCAGGCCGCGTCGACCTTCACCCGCAGCACCGTGGCAAGCCGTTCCGGGGTGAGCGACGAGACCACGCCGTCGTCCACGACACCGGCGGCGTGCACGACCGCCTTCACGGGGTGGGCGGCCAGCAGGGAAGCCAGAGCCTCCCGGTCGGAGACGTCACAGGCCGCGACGGTCACCGACGCGCCCAGCTCCTCCAGCTCGCCGCGCAGCTCGTCAGCACCCGGAGCGTCGATCCCGCGCCGGCTGACCAGCACGAGGTCCCGCACCCCGTGCCCGGTCACCAGATGCCGGGCCACCACAGCACCCAGACCACCCGTACCACCGGTCACCAACACCGGACCCGTACCGAAACCGCCGGCAGCCTGGGCGTTCTGGGCCGCCCGCACCAGGCGCGGCGCGAGCACGCGCCCGTCCCGGACGGCCACCTGCTGCTCACCCGAGGCGACCAGCGCGGCCACCAGCTCCGGCGTCAGCGCGTCCCGGTCGTCCACATCGACGAGAACGAACCGGCCCGCACCCTCCGACTGGGCGGAGCGCACCAGGCCCCACACCACCGAAGCCGCCACATCCGCGATGTCGGAGTCATTCCCGGCGGCCACGGCACCCCGCGTCACCAGGACCACGGTCCGGTCCTCGTCCGCCCAGTCCTGCACCAGCTCCAGGGCCCGCGAGGCCACGGCGAACGCGGCCTCGGGCACGGCGGTGCCGTCGTCGGGGGATGCGAGGTCGACGAGGACGGCGTCCCCGTCATCGCCCGGGGCGGGCAGGGGCACCGGGCTCCAGTCCAGCTGGAACAGGGAGTCCCGGTCCACGCCGCCGGACGCCGCCGCCACCTGACCGTCGACCGGCCGCAGCACCAGCGAATCCACCACGAGGACCGGCTCACCGGCACCATCGGCGACGGCCAGCGACACCGCACCCGTGCCCGCAGGCGTCAGACGCACCCGCAGCTGCGAGGCACCGGCGGCGCGCAGGGACACGCCCGACCAGGCGAACGGCAGGTGTCCGCCCGAGGAGGTGCGGCCCTGCTCCGGGGTGTCGCCACCGCCGCCGGCCAGTACCAGGGCGTGGAGAGCCGCGTCGAGGAGCGCGGGGTGGAGGCCGAACCGGCCGGCCTCGCCCGCCGCTTCCTCGGGCAGCGCGACCTCCGCGAACACTTCGTCCCCGGAGCGCCACACCGACGTCAGGCCGCGGAAGAGCGGCCCGTACACGAATCCGGCCTCGGCGAGGCGCTCGTACAGCCCCTCCACCGGGACCTCGGCCGCACCGGCCGGCGGCCACGCCGACAGGTCCATGCCCGCAACGGGCTCCTCGGCGCCCACCACACCCGAGGCGTGGCGCTGCCACGGCTCGTCGAACTCCCCCGCGTCCGGGCGGGAGAAGAAGTCCACCGACCGCAGACCAGCCTCGTCCGCGCCACCCACCACGACCTGCACCTGGACACCGCCGGACTCCGGCAGCACCAGCGGCGCCTCGATCGTCAGCTCCACCAGCCGGCCGCAGCCCACCTGGTCACCGGCCCGCACCGCCAACTCCACGAACGCCGTCCCCGGTACCAGGACCGAGCCCAGGACCGCGTGTTCGGCGAGCCAGGGGTGCGTGCGGACCGACAGGCGCCCCGTGAGGAGTGCGCCGTCGCCGCTGGCGACGGAGACCGCCGCGCCGAGCAGGGGGTGGACGGCGGGGCTGAGCCCCAGGCCGCCGGCGTCGGCGGCCGCGCCGGCGCCCGCCTTGGGCCAGTAGCGCTGGTGCTGGAAGGCGTACGTCGGGAGTTCGACGTGGCGCACCGCCGCCGGGTCGGAGCCGGTGAACAGGGCGGTCCAGTCGACGGTGACGCCGTGGACGTGGGCCTGGGCGAGGGCGGCGACGGCCGCTTCGGCCTCGTCTCGGTCCTTGCGCACCACGGGCACGAACACGCCGTCGCCGACGCAGTCGGCGCCCATCGCGGACAGCACGCCGTCCGGGCCCAGCTCGACGAACCGGGTGACGCCCTCCGCTCCCAGGGCGGCCATGCCGTCGGCGAAGCGGACCGCCTCGCGGACGTGGCGCACCCAGTACTCGGGCGAGCAGAGCTCTTCCCCGGAGGCCACCTCACCCGTCAGGTTCGAGACCACGGGGAGGGAAGGCGCGGCGAACGCGACCGATCCCAACACGGCACGGAACTCGTCCAGCATCGGGTCCATCAGCGGCGAGTGGAACGCGTGGCTGACAGTCAGCCGCTTGGTCTTCACCCCGCGCTCGCCGAGCACACCGGCGATGGCGGTCACGGAATCGGCCGCACCCGAGATCACCACGGAGGAAGGCCCGTTGACGGCCGCGATGCTCACGTCCTCGTACGCGGCGACCAGCTCGGCCACCTCCGCCTCGGCAGCCCGCACCGACACCATCGCACCACCCGCCGGCAGCGCCTGCATCAGCCGACCACGGGCGACGACCAGCCGCACCGCATCAGCCAGCGAGAACACACCCGCCACATGCGCAGCAGCGATCTCACCCACCGAATGCCCGAGCAGGTAATCAGCCCGCACACCCCAGCTCTCCACCAGCCGGAACAGCGCCACCTCGATCGCGAACAGCGCCGGCTGCGTGAACTCCGTACGGTCCAGCTCAGCGGAGTCCTCCGCGAACATCACCTCGCGCAGCGGCCTGTCCAGCTCAGGGTCGGCGTGGGCGCACACGGCGTCCAGCGCCTGCGCGAACACCGGGAACGCGGCATACAGCTCGCGCCCCATCCCGGCGCGCTGCGCACCCTGACCCGTGAACAGGAAACCCGTCAGGCCCGGGAGCGCCGCGCCGCGCACCACGCCCGGCGCGGACTCGCCGCGTGCCAGCGCCTCCAGGCCCGCCACCGGGTCGGCGCCCAGGACCACGGCCCGGTGCTCGAAGGCGGTGCGGGAGGTGGTGAGGGCGTGGGCGATGTCGCGTTCGCCGATGCCGGCACCGGGGCCTGCGGCGAACGCGGCGAGGCGTCCGGCCTGGGCGGCCAGTGCCTCCGGCGTACGGCCGGACACCACCCACGGCACCACCGGCAGCGGAGCGAGGGCGGCCGCAGCCGGCTCGGCCACCGGAGCGGTCTCGGGTGCCTGTTCGAGGATCACGTGGGCATTGGTGCCGCTGATGCCGAACGAGGAGACGCCGGCCCGGCGCGCGTGCCCGGTCTCGGGCCAGTCGCGGGCCTGCGTCAGCAGTTCGACCGCACCCGCCGACCAGTCGACCTGCGGGGTCGGGTCGCCGACGTGCAGAGTGGGCGGCAGGATGCCGTGCCGGATCGCCTGGACCATCTTGATGACACCGGCGACACCGGCGGCGGCGGCCGGGTGGCCGATGTTCGACTTGATGGAGCCGAGCCACAGCGGCTCGTCGCCGGAACGTTCCTGCCCGTAGGTGGCCAGCAGCGCCTGCGCCTCGATCGGGTCGCCCAGCGTGGTACCGGTGCCGTGCGCCTCCACCGCGTCGACCTCGGCCGCCGACAGGCCGGCGTTGGCCAGGGCCGCGCGGATGACGCGCTGCTGGGACGGGCCGTTGGGGGCGGTCAGTCCGTTGGAGGCGCCGTCCTGGTTGACGGCGGAGCCGCGGACGACGGCGAGGACGGGGTGGCCGTGGGCGCGGGCGTCGGAGAGCCGCTCCAGGAGGAGCATGCCGACGCCCTCGCCCCAGCCGGTGCCGTCGGCGTCGGCGGAGAACGGCTTGCAGCGGCCGTCCTCGGCGAGGCCGCGCTGGCGGGAGAACTCCACGAAGGCGGTGGGGGTGGGCATGACGGCGACACCGCCGGCGAGGGCCATCGTGCACTCGCCGTTGCGCAGGGCCTGGGCGGCCCAGTGCAGGGCGACCAGGGACGAGGAGCAGGCGGTGTCGATGGTGACCGCGGGACCCTCGAGGCCGAGGACGTAGGAGACGCGGCCGGACATGACGCTGGTGGCGGTGCCGGTCAGCAGGTGGCCGTCGGCGCCCTCGACGCTCTGGCGGACCCCGGCGCCGTAGCCGGAGGAGGAGCCGCCGGCGAAGACGCCGGTGCGGCTGCCGCGCAGCGTGGCGGGGTCGATGCCGGCGCGTTCGACGGCCTCCCAGGAGGCTTCCAGCAGCAGCCGCTGCTGGGGGTCCATGGCGAGGGCCTCGCGCGGGGAGATCCCGAAGAAGTCGGCGTCGAAGTCGGCGATGCCGGGCAGGAAGCCGCCGTGCCGGGTGTAGCTGGTGCCCTGGTGGTCGGGGTCGGGGTGGTAGAGCGCCTCGACGTCCCAGCCCCGGTCGGTGGGGAAGGCGGTGATGCCGTCTCGGCCTTCGGCGACGAGGTTCCACAGGTCGTCGGGGCCGGCTACGCCGCCCGGGTAGCGGCAGCTCATGGCGACGATGGCGATGAGGTCGTCGTCTCCTTCGCCGGCCGGGCGGGCCGGCATGGCCGAGCGGTCCGCGGCCGGGTCGGACGCCGTGTCGTCGGTGACGAGTTCGCCGCGGAGGTGTTCGGCCAGGGCGGCCGGGGTGGGATGGTCGAAGACGAGGGTGCCGGGGAGGGGGAGGCCGGTCTCGGCGCCCAGCAGGTTGCGCAGTTCGACGGCGGTGAGGGAGTCGAAGCCCATCTCGCGGAAGGCGCGGTCGACGTGGACGGCGTCGGCGGAGGCGTGGCCGAGGACGGCACGGGCCTGGGCGCGTACCAGGTCGAGGAGGAGCCGGGACTGTTCCGCGGGGGTGCGGGCGGCCAGCTTGCGGCGCAGCTCGGCGGCGGTGTCCGTGGCGGCGGAGGCGGTGTCCCGGGCGGGGCCGGCGGCCCCGGTGGTCTGGGCGGTGAGCGCCTCGGGGACGCCGGCGAGGAACGGGCGGGGTCCGGCGGCGGTGAAGCCGGGGACGAACGCGGCCCAGTCGACGTCGGCGACCGCGGTGTGGGGGGTGTCGTCGGCGAGGGCCTGGCGCAGGGCGGCGACGGCGAGGTCGGGGGCCATGACGGGCAGGCCCTGGCGGCGCAGCCGGTCCTCGTCGCCGGCCGCCATGCCGCCCTCGGCCCAGGGGCCCCAGGAGACGGCGGTGGCGGTCAGCCCGCGGCTGCGGCGGTGCAGGGCGAGGGCGTCGAGGTGCGCGTTGGCGGCGGCGTAGCCGGCCTGGCCGCCGCTGCCCCAGACGCCGGAGATGGAGGAGAACAGGACGAACGCGTCGAGTTCGCGGTCGGCGTCGAAGAGGGCGTCGAGGTGGACGGCTCCGGCGACCTTGGCGGTGAAAACGTCGGCGAGTTCGTCGGCGTCGGTGGTCGACAGGAGGGTGGCGCGGCCGATGCCGGCGGCGTGGACGACGGTGCGGACGGCGGGGCCGTCGGCCTCGGCGGTGCGGATGACGGCGGCCAGCGCGTCGCGGTCGGCGACGTCGCAGGCCGCGACGGTGACGCGGGCGCCGAGGGCGGTGAGTTCGGCGGCCAGCTCTCCGGCGCCGGGCGCGTCGGGGCCGCGCCGGCTGGTCAGGACGAGGTGCTCGGCACCGTTCACGGCGAGCCAGCGGGCCACGTGCGCGCCGAGCGCGCCGGTACCGCCGGTGATCAGGGCGGTGCCGCGCGGCTGCCAGTCGGCGGCGGGGTCGCCGGGGGCGACGCGGGTGAGGCGGCGGGCGTAGGCGCCCGCGGCGCGGAGGGCGACCTGGTCCTCGCGGCCCTGTCCCTCGGCGGCGGTGTGGCCGGCGAGGACGGTGCACAGGCGGTCGGCGGAGCGGTCGTCGAGGGTCTCGGGCAGGTCGACGAGGCCGCCCCACTGGCGGTGTCGTTCGAGGCCGATCACCCGGCCCAGTCCCCAGAGGGCGGCCTGGGCGGGGCGGACGGCCCGGTCGGCGCGGCCGGTGGCGACGGCGCCCCGGGTCGCGGTCCACAGCGGCGCGGGCGCCGCGTCGTGGCCGGTGTCTGCGGTGTCGCCGAGGGCCTGGAGGAGGGCGACGGTGGCGGGTACGGCGGCCGGGAGCGCCGGGTGGCCGGGGTGGGGGGTCTCGTCGAGGGCGAGGAGGGACAGGACGCCGGCGAGGGGGCGGCCTGCGAGGGCGTCGTCGAGGCGCGCCGCGAGGGCGGTGCGGTCGCCGTCCGCGGTGGGGTCGAGGGGGAGCCGTACGACGTCGGCGCCGCGCACGGTGAGGGCGGCGGCGCAGGCGTCGGCCTGCCCGTCGGTGCCGCCGGCCGGCTCGACGAGGAGCCAGGTGCCGGTGGGGGCCGTGCCGGTGGCCTGCGTCAGCGGCGTCCAGGTGACCTGGTACCGCCAGGATTCGACGGTGGAGCGGCTGCGGCGGTCGCGGCGCCAGCGGGAGAGCGTGGGCAGCAGCTCGCCGAGGAGGGGCTCGGCGGTGTCGTCGGCCTCGAGGGCGGCGGCGAGCCCGGCGAGGTCCTGTTCCTCGACGGCCGCCCAGAAGCGGGCCTCGTCGGCGGTGGCGTCCGCGGCCGCCGCCGGTCCGGCGGCGGGAGCGGGCGTCGGCCAGAAGCGGCGGTGCTGGAAGGCGTACGTCGGCAGGGCCGCGGGCCGGGCGCCGGTGCCGGCGAAGAAGGCGGTCCAGTCGGGGGTGGCACCGTCGACGTGTACGCGGGCCAGCGCGGCGGGTGCGGTCTGCGCCTCGGGACGGTCCTTGCGCAGGACGGGCACGAACAGGGCGTCCGCGAGGCAGTCGGCTCCCATCGCCGAGAGCACGCCGTCGGGGCCGAGTTCGACGAAACGGGTGACGTCCAGGTCGTGGAGGGCGGCGAGGCCGTCGGCGAAGCGCACGGCCTCGCGGACGTGCCGCACCCAGTAGGCGGGGTCGCGCAGTTCCCTGGCGGTGGCGGTGCGGCCGGTGACGTCGGAGACGAGCGGGATTGCGGGGGCGTGGTAGGTGAGGGTGTCGGCCACCTGCCGGAACTCGTCCAGCATCGGGTCCATGAGCGGGGAGTGGAAGGCGTGGCTGACGGTGAGCCGCTTGGTCTTGATCCCGCGCTCGGCGAGCACGGCCGCGATGGCGGTCACGGACTCGGCGGCACCCGAGACGACCACGGACTCCGGCCCGTTGACGGCGGCGATGCTGACGTCCTCGTACGCGGCGACCAGCTCGGCCACCTCCGCCTCGGAGGCCCGCACCGACACCATCGCGCCACCAGCCGGCAGCGCCTGCATCAGCCGGCCACGGGCGACGACCAGCCGCACCGCGTCGGAGAGGGAGAACACCCCCGCCACGTGCGCGGCGGCGATCTCGCCGATGGAGTGGCCGAGGAGGTAGTCGGGGCGCATGCCCCAGCTCTCCACCAGCCGGTACAGGGCGACCTCGATGGCGAACAGGGCCGGCTGCGTGAACTCGGTGCGGTCCAGCTCGGCCGACTCGCCTGCGAACATCACCTCCCGCAGCGAACGCCCCAGCACCGGGTCGATCTCCGCGCACACCGCGTCCAGCGCCTCCGCGAACGCGGGGAAGGTCTCGTAGAGTTCCCGGCCCATGCCCGCGCGCTGCGCGCCCTGGCCGGTGAAGAGGAACGCGGTCCGGCCGTCGCGGACGCGGCCGGTGACCAGGCGGGGTTCGGTCCGGCCCGCGGCCAGCGCCTCGAGGCCGCGGACGAGGTCGTCGCGGCCGGTGCCGAGGACGACGGCCCGCTGGTGGAGCGCGGCGCGGGTGGTGGCCAGGGCGTGGGCGATGTCGAGGGGGCGGTCGCCGGGGCGGCCGTCACGGGTGTGCTCGTCGGAGGTTTCTTCGTCGGAGGCGTTCTCGCCGAGGGCTTCCAGCAGACGGGCGGCCTGCGCGCGCAGGGCGGTGTCGTCCGTGCCGGACAGCGTCCAGGGCAGCACCGGCGCCGCGGCGGCGGCCGAAGCCGCACCGTCCTCGGCCGGCGGGGCGTCCTCGGCCGCAGGGGCCTGTTCGACGATGGCGTGCGCGTTGGTGCCGCTGACGCCGAAGGCGGAGACGGCGGCGCGCCGAGGCCCGCCCGTCTCGGGCCAGGGGCGGGCCTCGGTGAGCAGTTCGACCGCCCCGGAGGCCCAGTCGACGTGCGGGGTCGGCTCGTCGACGTGGAGGGTCTTGGGCAGGACGCCGTGCCGGAGCGCCATGACCATCTTGATGAGGCCGGCGACGCCGGAGGCGGCCTGGGAGTGGCCGATGTTGGACTTGAGGGAGCCCAGCCACAGCGGCCGTCCGTCGTTCCGTTCCCGGCCGTAGGTGTCGAGGAGGGCCTGGGCTTCGATCGGGTCGCCGAGGACGGTTCCGGTGCCGTGCGCCTCGACCGCGTCGACCTGGGCGTACGTCAGGCCCGCGTTGTTCAGGGCCTGCTGGATGACGCGCTGCTGGGACGGGCCGTTGGGGGCGGTGAGGCCGTTGCTGGCACCGTCCTGGTTGACGGCGGAGCCCCGCAGCAGGCCGAGGATCCGGTGGCCGTTGCGCTGTGCGTCGGAGAGCCGTTCCAGCAGGATGACGCCGACGCCCTCGGACCAGCCGGTGCCGTCGCTGCCGGCGGCGAAGGACTTGCAGCGGCCGTCGGAGGCGAGGCCGCCCTGGGTGCTGAACTCGCTGAACGCGCCGGGCGTGACCATGACGGCGACGCCGCCGGCGAGTGCCAGGGAGCACTCGCCGGCGCGCAGCGCCTGGGCCGCGAGGTGGACGGCGACGAGGGAGGAGGAGCAGGCGGTGTCGACCGTGACGGCCGGCCCCTCCAGGCCGAGGAGGTAGGAGACGCGGCCGGAGACGACGCTGCCGGCGGTGCCGGTCAGGAAGTACCCCTCCGAGCTCTCCTGCGCGTTGTGCAGGGTGGCCCCGTAGCCGGAGGCCGACGCGCCGGCGAAGACGCCGGTGCTGCTGCCGCGCAGCGAGGCCGGGTCGATGCCGGCCCGTTCGACGGCCTCCCACGAGGCCTCCAGCAGCAGGCGCTGCTGGGGGTCCATGGCGAGGGCCTCGCGCGGCGAGATCCCGAAGAACTCCGGGTCGAACTCGGTGGCGTCGTGGACGAACCCGCCCTCGTAGGTGGCGGAGGCCGCCCCGTCGCCGCCGTAGAGGGCGCCGACGTCCCAGCCGCGGTCGGTGGGGAAGGGGCCGATCCCGTCGGTCCCGGAGTCCACGAGCCGCCACAGGTCCTCGGGGCTGCGTACGCCCCCCGGATAGCGGCAGCTCATGCCGACGATCGCCAGCGGCTCCCGCGCGGCGGCGGAAAGCTGCTGGTTCTGCTGCCGGAGGCGTTCGGTCTCCTTCAGCGACGCCCGAAGCGCTTCGAGGATCTTGTCCGGAGAGTTGGCCATCATGCACTCCACACTTCGCCCGCCGACGTCGACCAGGACGTCGTCGGGAACGCCATCAAAGGTTCGTACCGCCACCCAGAGCCAGTTCGATGAGGCTCTCGGCGTCCATGTCGTCGATTTCGCTGCCGTCGGCGCCGCCGTCGACCTCGTCGCCGCCGTTCCCGCCGTTCCCGCCATTGCCGCCGTCGCCATCGGCGAGCCGCAGCAGGGCGTCGAGCAGGCCCGCCTCCCGCAGCCGGGACACCGGGACGGAGGCCAGTGCGGCACGGACCGCCGCCTCGTCGCCGTGGCCGGAGCCGGCGGACGTGTCGCCGCCGCCCGGGCCGGTCGCCGCCCCCGGCATCAGCTTGGCCAGGACGTACCTGGCCACCGCCGACGGCGTGGGGTGGTCGAAGACCAGTGCTCCGGGCAGCCGCAGCCCCGTCACCGCACCCAGCCGGTTGCGCAGCTCCAGCGCGGTGAGCGAGTTGATGCCGAGGTCCTTGAAGGGCTGGTTCTGCTTGACCGCCCCGGGGGAATCATGCCCGAGCACTGTCGAGGTTTGCTCGCGTACGAGACCCAGTACGAGCGTCTCGCGCTCCGGCTCCGACAGCTCCGCGAGGCGGCCGCGCAGCACGTCGGCGGGGTTTTCGGCGTCGGGCCGGGCGGCGGCGTCCGCGTCCGCCTCGGCGCGGGCCAGGGCCTCGCGGACCTCTGGCAGTTCGCCGAGCAGCGGGCTGGGCCGCCGGGCGGTGAAGCCCTCCGCGAACCGGTCCCAGTCGACGTCGGCGACGGTCACGCAGGTGTCGTCGTCCTCCACGGCCCGCCGCAGCGCGGCGACGGCCAGGTCCTTGGGCATGGCGGCGAGCCCGCGGCGGCGCAGGTGGTCGGCGACGCCGTCGCTGACCATGCCGCCGTCGGCCCACGCGCCCCAGGAGACGGAGGTCGCGGTCAGTCCGCGGGCGCGGCGGCGCCGGGCGAGGCCGTCCAGGTGGGCGTTGGCGGCCGCGTAGGCGGCCTGGTTGCCGCTGCCCCACACGCCCGCGATGGACGAGAACAGCACGAAGGCGTCCAGGTCGTCGTCGGCGAAGAGCTCGTCGAGCACCTCCGCGCCGGTCTCCTTGGCGGCGAGGACCGCGTGCAGTCCGTCGCGCTCCAGCCCGGCCAGCGGGGCGGAGTGCGCGACGCCGGCGGCGTGCAGCACGGCCCGTACCGGGGTGTCGCCGTCCGCGCGCAGCCGCTGGACGAGCTCGGTCACCTGTGCGCGGTCGGTGGCGTCGCAGGCTTCGACGGTGACGCGGGCGCCGAGGGCGGTGAGTTCGGCGGCCAGCTCGCGGGCGCCGGGCGCGTCGGGGCCGCGCCGGCTGGTCAGGACGAGGTGCTCGACGCCGTTCGCGGCGAGCCAGCGGGCCACGTGGGCGCCGATCGCCCCGGTTCCGCCGGTGATCAGCGCGGTGCCGCGCGGCTGCCAGGTCCGTACCCGGGGCGCGGGCCGCGCGGGGGCCGGGGAAGCGTGGCGCAGCCGGCGTCCGAACACGCCCGAGGCGCGCACGGCCAGCTGGTCCTCGTCCCCGTACCCTCCGGCCAGCACGCCCGCGACCAGGGTTGCAGCCCGCTCGTCGGGGTCGGCGGGCACGTCGACCAGTCCGCCCCAGCGGTCGGGGTGTTCCAGGGCCGCGACACGGCCGAGGCCCCACAGCCGCGTCTGCGCCGGGTCGGTCCCGGCGTCGGACTCGGGTGCCGCGCCGGTGGTCACGCTCCACACCGGTGCCTCGACGCCCGCGTCCTCGAGGCCCTGGAGCAGGGCGACGGTGGGCCAGAGGGAGCCGTCGAGGCCGAGGAAGGAGACGATCCCGGCCGGTGCGGTGCCGTGCTCGGCGAGGAGCGCGGCGACGGCGGACCGGTCGGCGTCGGCCGCGGCGACCGGGACGAGGGTGCTCCGCGCGCCCCGGGCTTCGAGGGCCCGGACGACCGGCCCCACGACGGGGTGGTCGGCGCGGCCGGCCGGGACCAGGGCGAGCCAGGTGCCGATGGGACCGTCCACCGGGGCCGGTTCGGCGAGGGGCTTCCAGGTGACCTTGTAGCGCCAGGAGTCCACGGCGGCCTGTTCACGGCGTTCGCGGCGCCACTGCGACAGGGCGGGGAGTACGTCGCTCCACGGCTGCTCGCCGGAAATGTCCAGCGTCTCGGTCAGCGCGTCCAGGTCCTCGCGTTCGACGGCCTCCCAGAAGGCCGCGTCCACCGGATCGGCCTGGACCGCCGCCGGGGCGGCCGCCCTGGGCTGCGGCCAGAAGCGCCGGTGCTGGAAGGCGTAGGTCGGCAGGTCGGTGCGCTGGGCGCCGGTGCCGTCGAAGGCCCTGGCCCAGTCGACGTCGGCGCCGCTCACCCACGCCTCGGCGAGGGAGGCGAACACCCGGCCCAGACCGCCCTCGTCACGGCGGAGCGAGCCGATCGCGACCGGCTCGACGCCGCTCTCGGACGCGTCGAGCGCCTCGAACGTCTGCGACAGACCGACGGCGAGGACCGGGTGCGGGCTCGACTCGACGAACAGACGGTACCCGTCGGCCAGGGCCGCCTTCACAGCCTGCTCGAACAGGACGGGGTTGCGCAGGTTGCGGTACCAGTAGCCGCCGTCCAGCTCCGTGCCGTCCAGCAGCTCGCCCGTCAGGGTGGAGTACATGGGGACCGCGGACGTACGCGGGTTCAGGCCGCTGAGCAGGTCGGCCAGTTCGGCCTCCAGCTTCTCCACATGGGAGCAGTGGGAGGCGTACTCCACCGCGACCCGGCGGGCCCGGACCCCCTCGGCCTCCAGGACCGTGACGAGCTCCTCGCAGGCGTCCGCGTCACCGGACACGACCGTCGAGGACGGCCCGTTGACGGCGGCGACGGCCAGCCGGTCGCCGAAGGACGCGGCGATCCGCTCCGCCGCGTCGGCGGCGGAGAGGCCGACGGAGACCATGCCGCCCAGACCGGCGATGGCGTCGATCGCCTGGCTGCGCAGGGCCACCACCTTGGCGGCGTCCTCCAGCGAGAGCGCGCCCGCCACGCACGCGGCGGCTATCTCGCCCTGGGAGTGGCCGATGACGGCCGCGGGGCGGACCCCGTAGGACTTCCAGACCTCGGCCAGCGCCACCATCACCGCGAACAGCACCGGCTGCACGACATCCACGCCCTCCAGGGCGTCGTCCGAACGCAGGACCTCCGTCAAAGACCAGTCCACGTAAGGCGCCAGGGCCGCTTCGCACTCCGCGATCCGCGCCGCGAACACCGGCGAGGAGTCGAGGAGTTCGACGGCCATGCCGACCCACTGCGAACCCTGGCCCGGGAAGACGAACACCGCCTCCGCGTGCGCACCGCCCGTGTGGCCGCGGACGACGCCGGCGGCCTCGCGGCCCTCGGCGAGGGCGGCGAGCGCCCCGGCCGGGTCGGCGCCCAGGACCACCGCGCGGTGCTCCATGACGGCCCGGGCCGTGGCGAGCGAGAGGCCCACGTCCGCCGGATCGGCCGGGGCCGCCAGGGAGGCGGCCAGGCGCTGCGCCTGGGCCCGGACCGCGGCCTCGGACTTCCCGGACAGCACCCACGGGACGGCCGGCAGGACCGTGCCGCCGGCGGGCTTCTCGGTCTGCGCGGCCCGGGGGTCGTGTTCCAGGAGGATGTGCGCGTTGGTGCCGCTCATGCCGAAGGAGGAGACACCGGCCCGGCGCGGACGGCCGGTCTCCGGCCACTCCCGGGCCTGCGTCAGCAGCTCCACCGCACCCGCCGACCAGTCCACGTGCGGCGAGGCCTCACCCACGTGCAGGGTCCGCGGCAGCACACCGTGCCGCATCGCCTCGACCATCTTGATCACACCGCCGACACCGGCGGCGGCCTGGGCGTGGCCGATGTTCGACTTCAGCGAACCCAGGTAGAGCGGCTCGCCACCGGAACGTTCCTGCCCGTACGTGGCCAGCAGCGCCTGCGCCTCGATCGGGTCACCCAGCGTGGTACCGGTGCCGTGCGCCTCCACCGCGTCGACCTCGGCCGCCGACAGGCCGGCGTTGGCCAGGGCCGCGCGGATGACGCGCTGCTGGGACGGGCCGTTGGGGGCGGTCAGTCCGTTGGAGGCGCCGTCCTGGTTGACGGCCGTGCCGCGGACGACGGCGAGGACCTGGTGCCCGTTGCGCTCGGCGTCCGACAGGCGTTCCAGGACGAGGACGCCCGCTCCCTCGGACCAGCCCGTGCCGTCGGCGTCGGCGGAGAACGCCTTGCAGCGTCCGTCGGCGGCGAGGCCCTGCTGGCGGGCGAACTCGGTGAAGATGCCGGGCCCGGCCATGACCATGACGCCGCCGGCGAGGGCCATCGAGCACTCGCCGGTGCGCAGGGACTGGGCGGCGAGGTGCAGGGCGACCAGAGAGGAGGAGCAGGCGGTGTCGACGGTGACGGCCGGGCCCTCGAAGCCGAAGGTGTAGGAGACACGGCCGGAGACCACGCTGGTCGCCGTGCCGGTCAGGAGGTGCCCTTCGAGTCCTTCGGCGCCCTGCTGGAGGGCGGCGCCGTAACCGGACGGCGAGGCACCGGCGAAGACGCCGGTGGCGCTGCCGCGCAGCGAGGTGGGGTCGATACCGGCGCGTTCGATGGCCTCCCAGGAGGTTTCCAGCAGCAGCCGCTGCTGCGGGTCCATGGCGAGTGCCTCGCGCGGGGAGATGCCGAACAGCTCGGGGTCGAAGTCCCCGGCGCCGCGCAGGAATCCGCCCTCGCGGCGGAATCCGTCGGGGCCGTCGGCGGCGGGGAGGTCCCAGCCGCGGTCCGTGGGGAACGCGGTGACGCCGTCGGTTCCGTCGAGGACCAGGCGCCACAGGTCCTCGGGGCCGGCCACCCCGCCCGGGTAGCGGCAGCTCATGCCGACGATCGCGATCGGTTCGTCGGCCGCGGGGGGCCCCGGGGTGCCCGCGGGCGTCGGGGCGGCCGGCTCCTCGTCCGGCCCGGCCAGTTCGCGCTGGAGGTGGGCCACCAGGTCGGCGGGCGTGGGGTAGTCGAAGACGAGGGACGCGGGCAGCCGCAGGCCGGTCGCGCCGCCGAGCCGGTTGCGCAGTTCGACGGCGGTCAGGGAGTCGAAGCCGAGTTCCTTGAACGCCTTGGTGGGCTGGACGCCCTCCGCCGTGCCGTGGCCGAGGACGGCGGCGGCCTCGCGGCGCACCAGGTCGAGCAGGGCCCGTTCCCGGTCGGGGCCCGCCCACTGGGCCGGGCCGGCGGTGCGCCCGGCGTCGTGGCTGACGGCCCGGCGGGCGGCGGCGGACGGGCGGACCAGGGCGCGCAGCAGGGCCGGTACGCGGGCGGCGGGCTTGCGCAGCCGCGCGGTGTCGAGGCGCAGCGGCACGGCGACGGCCCCGCCGGTGCGGCGGGCGGCGTCGAAGGCGGCTAGGCCGTCGGCGGCGGTGAACGGGAGGATGCCGCTGCGGGTCATGCGGCGCCGGTCGGCGTCGCCGAGGGTGCCGGCCATGCTGCCGTCCAGGTCCCACGGCCCCCACGCGAGGGACTGGGCGGGCAGGCCGTGGGCCTGGCGGTGGGCGGCGAGGGCGTCCAGGAAGGCGTTGGCGGCGGCGTAGTTGCCCTGGCCGGGAGCGCCGGCGAGGGCGGAGGTGGAGGAGAAGAGGACGAAGTCCGCGAGGTCGCGGTCGGCGGTGAGTTCGTGGAGGTTCCAGGCCGCGTCGGCCTTGGCCCGGAGCACGGCCGTGATCTGCTCGGGGCGCAGGGTGGAGACGACGGCGTCGTCGAGGACGCCGGCGGCGTGGACGACACCGGTCAGCGGGTGTCCGGCCGGTACCGCGGCCAGGACGGCCGCCAGGGCCTCCCGGTCGGCGGCGTCGCAGGCGGCCACCGACACCGTCCGGGCGCCCGCTTCCTCCAGGTCCGCGACGAGTTCGGCGACGCCCGGGGCGTCGGCTCCGCGCCGGGACAGCAGCAGGAGGTGGCGGACCCCGTGCTCGGCGACCAGGTGCCGGGCGACCAGGCCGCCCAGGGCGCCCGTACCGCCGGTCACCAGCACCGTGCCGTCGGACTCGAACGGCGCCGGGAGGGTGAGGACGACCTTGCCGGTGTGGCGTGCCTGGCTGAGGTGGCGGAAGGCCTCCCCCGCCCGGCGGACGTCCCACGAGGTCACCGGGAGCGGTTCGAGGACGCCTTCGGCGAACAGACCCAGGACTTCTTCCAGGAGTTCGCCAATGCGCTGCGGCCCGGCGTCGATCAGGTCGAAGGACTGGTACGACACCCCCGGATGGCCGGCCGCGACCTGCTCGGGATCGCGCAGATCGGCCTTGCCCATCTCCACGAACCGCCCGCCGCGCGGCAACAGCCGCAGCGACGCGTCCACGAACTCACCCGCCAGCGCATCCAGGACCACATCCACACCACGACCGTCCGTGGCCGCCAGGAACCTCTCCTCGAAGTCCAAAGTCCGCGACGAGGCGATCCGGGACGCATCCACACCCGTCCCCCGCACCACCGGCCACTTGCCCTCACTCGCCGTCGCGAACACCTCCGCGCCCAGGTGGCGGGCCACCTGCACCGCGGCCATGCCCACACCACCGGCAGCCGCGTGCACCAGCACCGACTCACCCTCGGACAGACCGGCCAGCTCCACCAGCGCGTAATACGCCGTCAGGAACACCACCGGCACCGAAGCCGCCCGAGCGAACGACCAGCCCTCCGGAACCCGCGCCAGCATCCGCGCATCCGTCACCGTCACCGGCCCGAACCCGCCGACCAGCACACCCATCACACGGTCACCCACAGCCAGGCCCGAAACCCCCGGACCCACCTCCAGGACCACACCCGCACCCTCGATACCCATCGAAGCCGCACCCGGATACACCCCCAACGCGATCAGCACGTCGCGGAAGTTCACCCCCGCGGCACGCACCGCGACCCGCACCTCACCCGCACCCAGCTCCCGCAGCGCCTCCGGGGAGGGCCGTACGGACAGGCCGTCGACGGCGCCCCGGCCATCGGCGTCCATGCGCCAGGCGGAGCCGTCGGAAGGCAGGGCGAGGAGGGATCCGGCGGTGGCGGGGCGCACCAGGCGGGGCGCCCGCAGGGTGCCGTCACGCCACATCAGGTGCGGCTCGTCGGCGCCGAGGGCGGCGGCGACCGCCGGCCGCAGCGGGGCGGCCGGGTCGGCGGGAAGGTCGAGCAGCAGGAAGCGGCCGGGGTTCTCGGACTGGGCCGAGCGCAGCAGACCGTGGACGGCGGCCGCCGCGGGTTCCGCCCGCTCGGTGGCGTCGGCGGCGAGCGCGCCGCGCGTGAGGACGACCAGGCGTGCGTCGGCCAGCCGCTCGTCGGCGAGCCATTCCCGCAGGAGGCGGGCGGCGTCGGGGACGAGCCGGTGGGCGGCGGCGACCGGGTCCTCGCCGGGTCGGGCCGTGAAGGAGGCCAGCACCACGCGGGGGGCGGCGTCGGCCAGGGCGGCCAGATCCTGGTGGACGGGGACGCCGGGCAGAAGGGCGGCGGTGTCGGGCTGCTCGCCGAGCAGCGCCCAGTCGCCGGGCTCGTCCTGGGCGCCGGCGTCGGGGGCGGTGGGGACCCAGTCGAGGAGGTAGGCGTCGTCGCTGCCGACGGCGGGTGTGCCGACGGCGGTGGCACGGCGCAGGACGAGGGAGTCGACGGAGGCGACAGGCTGCCCGTCCAGGTCGGCGAGGTGGACGCAGACGGCCCCCTTGCCGGCCGGGGCGATGCGGAGGCGCAGTGCGCGGGCTCCGCCGGCGTGGAGGGCGACGCCGCTCCACGAGAACGGCACCCAGGCGGCGGGGCCGGCCTCGGAGCCTTCGTCCAGGGCGTCGAGGACGCCCAGACCCAGGCCGTGCAGGCCGGCGTCCAGGAGTGCCGGGTGGAGGCCGAACCCGTCGGCGGTGCGGTCGTCGGCGGGCAGCGCCACCTCGGCGTACAGTGCGCCGTCGTGCTGCCAGGCGGCGCGCAGGCCGCGGAAGAGCGGTCCGTAGCCGAAGCCTGCGTCGGCGAGCCGTTCGTACAGGCCGTCCACGGGCACCTCGGCGGCGCCGGCCGGCGGCCAGGCCTGAAGGTCGGGCGGAGCGGCGGAGGCCGCGGGGCCGGCGACGGCGAGGGAGCCGGAGGCGTGCAGGGTCCAGGGCGCGTCGTCGGCGTCCTGGGCGTCGGCGGGGCGCGAGTGGACGCGCAGCGGGCGACGGCCCGTGGCGTCCGGTTCGCCGACGAGCAGCTGGAGGAAGACCCCGCCGTGTTCGGGCAGTACGAGGGGCTGGTGGAGCGTGAGCTCGTCGACCAGGGTGCAGCCGGTGCGGTCGCCGGCCTGCACGGCCAGCTCGACGAAGGCGGTGCCCGGCAGCCACACCCGGCCGTGCACGGCGTGTTCCGCGAGCCACGGGTGGGTATCCGGCCCGATGCGGCCGGTCATGACGAGGCCGTCCTCGCCGGCGAGCGACACGCACGCGCCGAGCAGCGGGTGGTCCGCGGCCCCGAGTCCGAGGCCGGTGACGTCGCCGGGGGTGAAGCGGGCCTTCTTCGGCCAGAAACGCTGGTGCTGGAAGGCGTACGTCGGCAGGTCCACGCGGCGCGCGCCGGTCCCGGCGTAGTACGCGGCCCAGTCGACCGGGACGCCGTGGGCGTGGGCCCGCCCGAGTGCGGCGACCGCGGCCTCGGCCTCGTCGCGGTCCTTGCGCAGCACCGGCACGAACACGCCGTCCTCGACGCAGTCAGCGCCCATCGCGGACAGGACGCCGTCGGGGCCGAGTTCGACGAACCGGGTCACGCCCTCCGCTTCCAGGGCGGCCATGCCGTCCGCGAAGCGCACGGCCTCGCGGACGTGGCGCACCCAGTAGTCGGGCGAGCAGAGCTCTTCCCCGGAGGCCACCTCACCCGTGAGGTTGGAGACCACGGGGATCCGCGGTGCGGCGAACGCGACCGACGCCAGGACCGTGCGGAACTCGTCCAGCATCGGGTCCATCAGCGGCGAGTGGAACGCGTGGCTGACGGTCAGCCGCTTGGTCTTCACACCCCGCTCGGCCAGCACGGCCGCGAGGGCGGTCACCGAGTCTTCGGCACCCGAGACCACTACGGACTTCGGCCCGTTGACGGCCGCAATGCTCACGTCCTCGTACGCGGCGACCAGCTCGGCCACCTCCGCCTCGGAGGCGCGTACGGAGACCATGGCACCACCAGCCGGCAGCGCCTGCATCAGCCGACCACGCGCGACGACCAGCCGCGCCGCATCAGCCAGCGAGAACACCCCGGCGACATGCCCGGCGGCGATCTCACCAATGGAGTGACCCAGCAGATAGTCGGACTTCAGACCCCAGCTCTCCACCAGCCGGAACAGCGCCACCTCGATCGCAAACAGCGCCGGCTGCGTGAACTCCGTACGGTCCAGCTCTGCGGAGTTCTCCGCGAACATCACCTCCCGCAGCGAACGGCCCAGCTCCGGGTCGATCTCCGCACACACCGCGTCCAGCGCCTCCGCGAACACCGGGAACGCGGCATACAGCCCGCGCCCCATCCCCGCCCGCTGCGCACCCTGACCCGTGAACAGGAAGGCCGCCCGGGTGTCGTCGCCCGCGAGGCCGCGGACGAGGCCGGGGTGGGTGTCACCCGCGGCGAGGGCGGCGAGGCCGGCGGTGAGGGCGTCGTGGTCGGCGCCGAGGACGACGGCGCGGTGGTCGAAGGCGGTGCGGGTGGTGGCGAGCGCGCGGCCGGTGTCGGCGGGGTGGGGGCGGTCCGCGGCGGGGAGCCCGGTGAGGTGGGCGGTCAGGCGGGCGGCCTGGGAGGCGAGGGCCTCCTCGGTGCGGCCGGAGAGCGGCCAGGCGACGACGGGGAGCGGCCGGTCGGCGGGCGTGCCGGGGGCTTCGGCGGCCGCTTCGCGGGCTTCTTCGACGATGACGTGGGCGTTGGTGCCGCTCATGCCGAAGGAGGAGACGGCGGCGCGGCGCGGCCGGTCGGCGGCAGCCGGCCAGTCCCGCTGGTCGGTGAGGAGTTCCACCGCGCCCGCCGACCAGTCGACGTGCGGGGACGGCTCGTCGACGTGGAGGGTCTTGGGCAGGACGCCGTGGCGCATCGCCTGGACCATCTTGATGATGCCGCCGACGCCGGCGGCGGCCTGCGTGTGGCCGATGTTCGACTTCAGCGAGCCGAGCCACAGGGGGTTGCCGGCGGGGCGGCCCTGGCCGTAGGTCGCCAGCAGTGCCTGTGCCTCGATGGGGTCGCCGAGGCGGGTGCCGGTGCCGTGTGCCTCGACGGCGTCGACGTCGGGCGCGGCGAGTCCGGCGTCGGTCAGCGCGTCGCGGATGACGCGCTGCTGGGAGGGGCCGTTGGGGGCGGTGAGGCCGCTGCTGGCGCCGTCCTGGTTGACGGCGGAGCCGCGGATGACCGCGAGGACGGGGTGGCCGAGCCGGCGGGCGTCGGAGAGCCGTTCGATGAGGAGCATGCCGGCGCCTTCGCCCCAGCCGGTGCCGTCGGCGGCCGCTGCGAAGGCCTTGCAGCGGCCGTCGGCGGCGAGGCCGCGCTGGCGGGAGAACTCGATGAACGCGCCGGGGGTGGACATCATGGCGACGCCGCCGACGAGGGCCATGCTGCACTCGCCGCCGCGCAGTGCGCGGACGGCCCAGTGGAGGGCGACGAGGGAGGACGAGCAGGCGGTGTCGACGGTCGCCGCGGGGCCTTCCAGGCCGAGTGCGTAGGAGATGCGGCCGGACATGACGCTGGCGGAGCTGCCGATGGCGAGGTAGCCGCCGAGTTCCTCGGCCTCGTGGCGCAGCAGGGAGGCGTAGTCCTGGCTGTTGGAGCCGACGAAGACGCCGGTGGGGGTACCGCGCAGGGTCTCGGGGTCGATGCCGGCGCGTTCGACGGCCTCCCAGGCGGTCTCCAGGAGGAGGCGCTGCTGGGGGTCCATGGCGAGGGCCTCGCGCGGGGAGATCCCGAAGAAGGCGGCGTCGAAGTCGCCGGCGGCGTCGAGGAAGCCGCCTTCGCGGGTGTAGGAGGTGTTCGTCCCGTCCGGGTCGGGGTCGTAGAGGGCGTCGAGGTCCCAGCCCCGGTCGGCGGGGAAGCCGGTGACGGCGTCCCCGCCGGAGGCGACCAGGTCCCACAGCTGTTCGGGGGTGCGGATGCCGCCCGGATAGCGGCATCCCATCCCCACGATCGCCATGGGCTCCTGGCGCTCCTCCTCCACCTCGCGCAGGCGCTGCCTGGTCTGGCGGAGCTCGCCCGTCATCCACTTCAGGTGGTCCAGAAGCTTCTCTTCGTTCCCCATCAGGGAAACACCCCCGTCGAACGGCCGCTGCGGTGTCCGGACCGCCGTCAACGGGTCGGGGCGAGTCACGCGGAGCAGTACGGGGAGCCGTCACAGCGTCTGCTACGACTTGCCGAACTCACGCTGGATGATGTCGAAGAGCTCGTCGGGGGTGGCCGTCTCCAGTTCCCCGGCGGGCTCTTCCACCTCCGTTGCGCTCCCTGCCCCGACCAAGGTGGCCAGCAGGTTCTCCATGCGTGACGCGATGCTCGCCCGCCCGACGTCGTCCAGTTTTACGGCTGTGAGGCTAGCTTCGAGCCGTTCGAACTCCGCTAGCGCAGCCCGGGCCGCCTCCGCGGGTCCGGGGACGAGCCGTTCGCGCAGGTGCTCGGCGAGCGCGGCGGGGGTGGGGTGGTCGAAGACGAGCGTGACGGCCAGGGGCAGTTCCGTGTGGGCGGTGACGAGGTTGCGCAGTTCGACCGCCATCAGGGAGTCGAAGCCGAGGTCGAGGAAGCCGCGGCCGGCGCGGACGGCGCCGGGGTCCTCGTGTCCGAGTACGGCGGCGGCGTGGCCGCGCACCAGGTCGGTGAGGGTCCGCAGCTGTTCGGCTTCGGGCAGGCCGGCGAGCCGGGCCCGCAGTGCGGCGGCGGGGCCGCCGTCCTGTGCGGCGGGCACCGGGTTCCCGTCGTGCGGGCCGGCCGGGGGTGCGGCCGGTTCGAGGGCCGCCCGGACCTCGGGCAGGTCGCCGAGGAGGGGGCTGGGGCGGCGCGCCGTAAACGGCGGGGCGAACCGCTGCCAGTCGACGTCGGCGACGATCAGTGCGGTCTCGTCGGCGTCGAGGGCGCGGGCGAGTTCCGCGAGGGCCGTCTGCGGTGCCATGGGCCGTAGCCCGCGCCGGCGCATCTGCTGTTCCAGGTCGCCGGCCGCCATGCCGCCGCCGGCCCACGGGCCCCAGGCGACGGAGGTGGCGTGCAGGCCGCGGGCCCGGCGCCGTTCGGCGAGGGCGTCGAGGCAGGAGTTGGCGGCGGAGTAGGCGGCCTGGCCGCCGCTCCCCCAGGCGCCGGCGATGGAGGAGAACAGGACGAAGGTGTCGGTGTCCTCCCCGCACAGGGCGTCGAGGTGGGCGGCGCCGAGGGCCTTGGCGGCGGTGACCCGCTGCCAGTGGCCGTGGTCGGCCTCGCCGACCGGTACGGGTTCGGTGACGCCGGCCGCGTGGACGACGGCCCGTACCGCGTCGCCGTCGGCGCGCAGCCCGGTCAGCAGCCGGTCCAGCTGTGCGCGGTCGGCGACGTCGCAGGCGGCGACGGTCACCCGGGTGCCGCTCGCGGTGAGCTCGGCGGCGAGTTCCCGGGCGCCGGGGGTGTCGGGGCCGCGCCGGCCGGTGAGCACGAGGTGTTCGGCACCACGGCCGGCCAGCCAGCGGGCGACATGGGCGCCGAGCGCGCCGGTGCCGCCGGTGACGAGGACGGTGCCGCGGGGCGTCCAGCGGTGCTCCGCCCGCGCGCCGGGGGCGGTGTGCGGGTCGGGGTGGCGTTCCAGGCGGCGGCCGTAGGCGCCGTCGCGGCGGACGGCGATCTGGTCCTCGGGGCCGCCGTCGAGGAGGGCGGCGCGCAGGACGGCGAGGTCCTGCTCGTCCGGGGCGGCGGGCAGGTCGACGAGGCCGCCCCAGCGGTCGGGGTGTTCGAGGGCGACGACCCGGCCGAGACCCCACACGGCGGCCTCTTCGGGGCGGGTGACGGGGTCGGCGGCGTCGACCTGGACAGCGCCGCGCGTCACGCACCACAGGGGCGCGTCGATGCCGGAGTCGCCCAGGGCGCGCACGAGGGCGGCGGTGCCGAGGCCGTGCGTGCCGTCGGAGGCCAGCAGGGACACCACGGCGGCCACCGGGCCGGTGCCGGCCGCGACGGCCAGTTCGGCGGCGAGGGGGGCGGTGGATCCGCCGGACGCGTCGACCGGTACGACCGCCACTCCGGAAGGCGTGCCGCCGGCGAGTGCGGCCACGACCCGTCCCGTGAAGGGGTCGTCTTCGTGGCCGTGGGGCACGGCGAGGAGGAACCCGCCGCGGGGGGCGGGGGTTTCGCGGGCGGGCAGCGGCTGCCAGGCGACGCGGTAGCGCGGTCCGGCCGGGGCCGCGGGGGCGCCGTCCGCGCCGTCGGTGACCGTGTCCGGCCAGTAGCGCCGGCGCTGGAAGGCGTACGTGGGCAGGGCGGTCCGGCGGGCGCCGGCCCCTTCGCCGGCTCCGGGCGCCGGCCAGAGCGCCTCCCGGTCCACGGGGACGCCGAGGGTCCAGGCACGCGCCAGCGCCTGGAGGAGGGTACGGGCCTCCGGGCGTCCGGCGCGCAGCAGCGGGAGGTAGGTGCCGGGGACGCAGTCGGCGGCCATCGCCGACAGCACGCCGTCGGGCCCCAGCTCCAGGAACCGGGTGACCCCCCGCTCGTGCAGGGCGGTCATGCCGTCGGCGAAGCGGACGGTGCCGCGTACGTGCCGCACCCAGTAGTCGGCCGTGGCCAGTTCGTCGGCGTCGGCCGCTCCGGTGAGGTTGGAGACGACGGGGATGGCGGGCGCCGCGTACGTGACGGACTCGGCGACCTTGCGGAAGTCGGCGAGGACCGGCTCCATGAGCGGGGAGTGGAAGGCGTGGCTGACGGTCAGCCGCTTGGTCTTCACGCCGCGCCCGGCGAGGGCGTCCGCGATCTCGGTGACGGCGCCGGCCGCACCCGAGACCACCACGGACCGCGGCCCGTTGACGGCGGCGATGCTGACGTCCTCGTACGCGGCGACCAGCTCGGCGACCTCCGTCTCCGGGGCGCGTACGGAGACCATGGCGCCGCCGGACGGCAGTGCCTGCATCAGGCGGCCGCGGGCGGCGACCAGGCGGGCCGCGTCCTCGAGGGTGAACACCCCGGCCGCGTGCGCGGCGGCGATCTCGCCGACGGAGTGCCCGAGGAGGTGGTCGGGGCGCACGCCCCAGCTCTCGACGAGCCGGTACAGGGCCACCTCGACGGCGAACAGGGCCGGCTGGGTGAACTCCGTACGGTCCAGGACCGCGGAGTCCTCGGCGAACATGACCTCCCGCAGCGGGCGGTCCAGGTACGGGTCGAGGTGCAGGCACACCTCGTCCAGGGCCCGCGCGAACGCGGGGAACGCGGCGTACAGTTCCCGTCCCGCGCCGGCGCGCTGGGCGCCCTGCCCGGTGAAGAGGAAGGCCGTCGGTTCCGCGCCGGCGGTGCCGCGCACCAGCTCGGCTGCCTGCTCTCCGCGGGAAAGGGCCAGCAGCGCGGTGCGCGTCCGGTCGGGGTCCTGGCCGGGGAGCAGTGCCGCCCGGTGGTCGAAGGCGGTACGGCCGGTGGCCAACGCGTGCGCCACGTCCGCGGACCGCAGTGCGGGGCGGGCCGCGAGGTGTTCGGCCAGGCGGGCGGCCTGCGCGCGCAGGGCCGCCTCGGAGGTGCCGGAGAGCACCCACGGCAGTTGCGGGCCCTCGGCGTCGCCGGTGGCCGCCCCGTCCTCGCGGGGGGCCTGCGGGGATTCGAGGATGACGTGGGCGTTGGTGCCGCTGATGCCGAAGGAGGAGACGGCGGCGCGGCGCGGCCGGCCGTCGCCGGCCCGCGGCCACTGCCGTTCCTCGGTCAGCAGCCCGACGGTCCCCTCCGACCAGTCCACGTGCGGCGTCGGCTCGTCGGCGTGCAGGGTCCTGGGCAGGACGCCGTGGCGCATCGCCATGACCATCTTGATGATCCCGCCGACGCCGGAAGCGGCCTGTGCGTGGCCGATGTTGGACTTGAGCGAGCCCAGCCACAGCGGCTCGTCGCCGCCGCGCTCCTGCCCGTAGGTGGCGAGGAGGGCCTGCGCCTCGATGGGGTCGCCGAGCGAGGTGCCGGTGCCGTGCGCCTCGACGGCGTCGACGTCGGCGGGCGTCAGGCCCGCGTTGGCGAGGGCGGCGCGGATGACGCGCTGCTGGGCCGTGCCGTTGGGGGCGGTGAGGCCGTTGGACGCGCCGTCCTGGTTGACGGCGGAGCCGCGGACCACCGCGAGCACCTCGTGCCCGTGGCGGCGGGCGTCGGAGAGGCGTTCCACGAGGAGCACGCCGACGCCCTCGGCCCAGCCGGTGCCGTCGGCATCGGCGGAGAAGGCCTTGCACCGGCCGTCGGCGGCGAGCCCGCCCTGCCGGTGGAACTCGGCGAACGCCGCCGGGGTCGGCATCACCGTCACGCCGCCGGCCAGCGCCATCGTGCACTCGCCGGTGCGCAGGGCCTGCGCCGCGAGGTGCAGGGCCACCAGGGAGGAGGAGCAGGCGGTGTCCAGGGTGACGGCGGGGCCCTGCAGGCCGAGGGCGTACGCGATCCGGCCGGAGAGCACGCTCGTCGCGTTGCCCGCCAGCACCTGCCCCGAGGTGGCGTTGGGCGTACCGCGCAGGGTGCCCGCGTAGCCGAGCGAGGCGGCTCCGGCGAACACGCCGACCGGCGTGCCGTGCAGGGTGGCGGGGTCGATGCCCGCCGCCTCGATGGCCTCCCAGGAGGCTTCGAGGAGGAGGCGCTGCTGGGGGTCCATGGCGAGGGCCTCGCGGGGCGAGATCCCGAAGAAGTCGGCGTCGAAGTCGGCCGCTCCGGAGAGGAAGCCGCCGGCGCGGGCGTAGTCGCCGTCCTGGCCGGGGTCCGCCGGCAGCTGCCAGCCGCGGTCGGCCGGGAAGCCGGTAATGGCGTCGCCGCCGTCGCGCACGAGCCGCCACAGGTCGTCGGGGCCGACCACTCCGCCGGGGTAACGGCAGCTCATGCCGACCACCACGATCGGGTCGTCCTCGCCCGCCGGAGTCCCACCGACCGGTGCGGCCGGCGCGGCCGCCGGGCTCGCGGAGGCGGCGTCGTCGTCCAGACCGAGGCCGGCCGCGAGGTGGCGGGCGAGTTCGGTCGCGTTGGGGTGGTCGAAGACAGCCGTGGTGGTGAGCCGCACGCCGGTCGCCCGGGTCAGCCGGTCCCGCAGCTCGACCGCGGCCAGGGATTCGAAGCCCAGCTCGCGGAAGGCCCGGGACGGCTCGACGGTCGCGTTCGACGCGTGCCCGAGCACGGCCGCCGCCTCGGTCCTCACCAGCTCCAGCAGGTGACGCCGCCGGTCCGGGCCGGACAGCCCGGCGAGACGTGCGCGCAGCGCGTCCGTCGGCTGCGCCGGCCCGTCGTCCGCCGCCTCGGCCAGGGCCCGTACGGCGGGCAGTTCGGAGAGGAGCGGGCTGGGCCGCATCGCGGTGAACGTCGGCGCGAAGTGCGCCCAGGCCACATCGGCCACGGCCACGCACGCCTCACCTGCGGCGAGGGCCCGCTCCAGGGCCGCCATGGCCCGGGACGGCTCCAGCACGAGTAGCCCGCGCTCGCGCAGGTGCTCCGCGATGACCCTGCCGGTGGCCATGCCGCTGCCGCCCCAGGGGCCCCAGGCGACGGAGGTCGCCACCTGACCGCGCGCCTGACGCCACTGCGCCAGAGCGTCCAGATACGTGTTCGCCGCCGCGTACGCACCCTGGCCACCGGAACCCCACGTCGCGGAGATCGAGGAGAACAGCACGAACGCGTCCAGCTCCCCGGCCCGGGAGGGCTCACTGAACAGGGCGTCCAGATGACGGGCACCCTCCACCTTCGCCGCCAGAACGCGGGCGTACTCCTCCGCCGAACCCGCCATCAACGCGTTCAGCTGCTCCACACCGGCCGCGTGCACGACACCCCGGACCGGGCCGTCCTGCTCCAGACCCTCCACGAGCGCACGGACCTGACCGGCATCAGCCACATCACAGGCCACAACGGTCACCCGCACCGCGTCCGAGGTGAGCTCGTCCGCGAGCTCCTTCGCACCGGGCGCATCAAGTCCCCGACGGCTGGTCAGCACCACATGCTCGGCGCCTTCGGCCACCAGCCAGCGCGCCACGTGCGCACCCAGCGCACCCGTACCACCCGTCACCACAACCGTCCCGCGCGGACGCCAACCCTCGGAATCGGACGAGGACGGCTCGGCCGGCCGCAGGCGACGGCCGTAGACACCCGCCGCACGCACCGCGACCTGGTCCTCCCCCGCTGTGCCGGCGAGCACACCCCGCAGACGGGCAGCCGCGCGCTCGTCCAGCACCTCGGGAAGGTCGACCAGACCACCCCAACGCCCCGGGTGCTCCAGGGCCACGACCCGGCCCAGACCCCACACCAGGGACTGCTCCACACCCTCCTCGCGAAGGACATCGGAGCGGCCGATCGACACGGCACCCCGGGTCAGGGACCACATGGGCGCCTCGCACTCGGCATCACCCAGAGCCTGGACCAGCTCCAGCGTCCCGACCAGACCGCGCAACGACACCACACCCGTGACACCGTCCACCAGCCCGGCCACACGCCCGGCAAGCTCCACCCGGCCCTCACCCGAAGGCACGACCACAACCCGCCCGGCCAACGCACCGGCCACCCACTCGGTCAGCGGACCGTCCTCGTCCGCGACCACCAGCCACGAACCGATCGAAGCACTCTGTCCGGTCTCGGCCAGCGGCTTCCACGTGACCCGGTAACGCCACCCGTCCACCGCCGACTGCTCACGCCGACGCCTGCGCCAGGAAGACAGCGCCGGCAGTACAGCTCCCAGAGTCCCGTCTTCGACGTCGAGCGTCTGGGCGAGGGCACCCAGGTCTTCGCGTTCCACCGCTTCCCAGAACGCCGCGTCCACCGCGTCGGCCTCGCCCCCGGCCGGCTGTACCGCCGTACTGGCCTGCGGCCAGTAGCGCTCGTGCTGGAAGGCGTACGTCGGGAGGTCCACGCGCCGTGCACCGGTCCCGGCGAAGAACGCCTCCCAGTCCACCGGCACACCATGGACGTAGGCCCGGGCCACTCCCGCAACGGCCGCCTCCGGCTCGTCGCGGCCCTTGCGCAGCACCGGCACGAACACGCCGTCCTCGACGCAGTCGGCTGCCATCGCCGACAGCACGCCGTCGGGGCCGAGCTCGACGAAGCGGGTCACCCCGTGGCTGTGCAGGGAGGAGATCCCGTCCGCGAAACGGACCGCCTCGCGGACGTGCCGCACCCAGTACTCCGGCGAGCAAAGCTCCGCCGCGGAGGCGAGCTCACCGGTCAGGTTCGAGACCACCGCTGTCGAGGGCGAAGCGAAGGCCACGGTGTCGAGGACCGTGCGGAACTCGTCCAGCATCGGGTCCATCAGCGGCGAGTGGAACGCGTGGCTCACCGTGAGCCGCTTGGTCTTCACCCCGCGCTCGGCCAGCACACCCGCGAGGGCGGTCACCGAGTCTTCGGCTCCCGAGACCACGACAGAACTCGGCCCGTTGACGGCCGCAATGCTCACGTCTGCGTACGCGGCGACCAGCTCGGCCACCTCCGCCTCGGAGGCGCGTACGGAGACCATGGCACCACCAGCCGGCAGCGCCTGCATCAGCCGACCACGCGCGACGACCAGCCGCGCCGCATCAGCCAGCGAGAACACCCCCGCCACATGCGCAGCGGCGATCTCACCAATGGAGTGACCCAGCAGATAGTCGGGCTTCAGACCCCAGCTCTCCACCAGCCGGAACAGCGCCACCTCGATCGCGAACAGCGCCGGCTGCGTGAACTCCGTACGGTCCAGCTCAGCGGAGTCCTCCGCAAACATCACCTCCCGCAGCGAACGGCCCAGCTCCGGGTCGATCTCCGCACACACCGCATCCAGCGCCTCCGCGAACACCGGGAACGCCGCATACAGCTCGCGCCCCATCCCCGCCCGCTGCGCACCCTGACCCGTGAACAGGAAACCCGTCAGACCCGGGACCACCGCACCACGCACCACACCCGCCGCCGAACCACCCCGCGACAGAGCCTCAAGCGCCGCACCACGATCACCCCCCCACACCACAGCCCGGTGCTCGAACACCGAACGCGTCACCGCCAACGAAAACCCGACATCAACCGCATCCACACCCGCCGACGACCCCGCCAACGGCACCAGCCGACCGGCCTGCGCACCCAACGCCTCCGCCGAACGACCCGACACCACCCACGGCACCACCGGCAGCACGACACCGGCAGGCGGCTCGGACACCGCCTCCGGGGCCTGCTCCAGGATCACGTGGGCGTTCGTGCCGCTGAAGCCGAACGACGAGACGCCCGCGCGGCGCGGACGGTTCTGGCCCGCCGGCCAGGCGTGGTCCTCGGTCAGCAGTTCGACGGCGCCGTCGGTCCAGTCGACGTGCGGAGTCGGCTCGGTGACGTGGAGCGTGCGGGGGAGCACGCCGCGGTCCATCGCCAGCACCATCTTGATGACGCCCGCGACGCCGGCCGCGGCCTGCGTGTGGCCGATGTTGGACTTCACGGAGCCCAGCAGCAGCGGCCGGCCCTCCGGGCGTTCCCGGCCGTAGGTGGCCAGGAGGGCCTGGGCCTCGATCGGATCGCCCAGCTTCGTGCCCGTGCCGTGCGCCTCGACCGCGTCGACCTCGGCGGCCGACAGGCCCGCGTTGGCCAGGGCCGCGCGGATGACGCGCTGCTGCGAGGGGCCGTTCGGGGCGGTCAGCCCGTTGGAGGCGCCGTCCTGGTTGACGGCCGAGCCGCGGACCACCGCGAGCACCCGGTGCCCGTTGCGCTCGGCGTCCGACAGCCGCTCCAGCACGAGCACGCCGGCGCCCTCGCCCCAGGCGGTGCCGTCCGCGTCCGCGGAGAACGCCTTGATGCGGCCGTCGGCGGCGAGTCCGCGCTGGCGGGAGAACTCCACGAAGGCGCCCGGGGTCGACATCACGGTGACGCCGCCGGCCAGGGCCAGGTCGCACTCGCCGCCCCGCAGCGCCTGTGCGGCGAGGTGGAGGGCGACCAGCGACGAGGAGCAGGCCGTGTCGACGGTGACGGCGGGGCCTTCGAGGCCGAGGGCGTAGGCGATGCGGCCGGAGAGCACGCTGGCGGTGTTGCCGGTCGCCACGTACCCCTGGACGGCTTCGGCCACGGGCCGCAGGAGGCCGACGTAGTCCTGGCCGTTGGTGCCGGCGAAGACGCCCGTGGCAGTGCCGCGCAGCGAGGCCGGGTCGATGCCCGCGCGTTCCAGGACCTCCCAGGATGTTTCCAGCAGCAGCCGCTGCTGGGGGTCCATGGCGAGGGCCTCGCGCGGGGAGATCCCGAAGAACGCGGCGTCGAACTCGCCGGCGCCGGCCAGGAAGCCGCCTCGGGAGGCGTACGAGGTGCCGGGGCGGCCCGGGTCGGCGGCGAGGAGCGCGTCGAGGTCCCAGCCCCGGTCGGCTGGGAAGTCCGTCAGGGCCTCGTCGCCGTCGGCGAGCAGCTGCCACAGCCGTTCGGGGGTGTCGGCGCCGCCGGGGAAGCGGCAGCTCATGCCGACGATCACGATCGGGTCGTCGTCGCCGGGGCGGGCGCCCGCGTCCGTGACCGTGGCGGGGAGGGCCTGGCCGGCCGCGCGGTCGCCGAGCACGCCGGTGAGGACGTGCTCGGCCAGGGCGGCGGGGGTGGGGAAGTCGAAGAGCAGGGTGACGGGCAGGCGCAGCCCGGTGGCCGCGCCCAGTGCGTTGCGCAGCTCGACGGCGCCGAGGGAGGTGAAGCCGAGGTCGCGGAAGGCCCGTTCGGGGTCGACGGCCGCGGCCGAGGAGTGGCCCAGTACGCCGGCGATCTCGGTGCGCACCAGTTCGCCCACCAGGCGGCGCTGTTCCGCGTCGGTGGCCGTCAGCAGGCGGGCGCGGAGTGCCGAGAGCCCGCCGGCCGGGCGGTCCTCCTCGGCGGCGCCGTACGGGTCCGGGTTCTCGCGCAGTTCGGGCAGGTCGGCCAGGAGGGGGTCCGGTCCGGCGGTGCGGGGGCGGCGGGTGGCGGCGAAGCGCCGCCAGTCGATGTCGGCGACGAGGGTGAGGGCCTCGTCGGAGCGCACGGCCCGTTCGAGGGCGGTGACGGCGAGTTCGGGGTCCATGGCGCGTACGCCGCGGCGGGCGAACCGCTGGGCCACGGCGCCTTCGCCGAGTCCCGCGCCGTCCCACAGGCCCCAGGCGACGGAGGTCGCGGGCAGGCCGAGGGAGCGCCGGTGCAGGGCGAGGGCGTCGAGGTAGGCGTTGCCGGGCGCGTAGTTGCCCTGTCCGAGGCCGCCGAGCACGCCGGCGAGCGAGGAGAACAGCACGAACGCGTCGAGGTCGAGGTCGCGGGTGAGTTCGTGGAGGTGCCGCGCGGTGGCGGTCTTGGCGCGCAGGACGCCGTCGATGCGGCCGGTGTCCAGGTCGTCGACCATGGCGTCGTCGAGGGCGGCGGCGGTGTGGACGACGGCGGTCAGCGGGAGTTCGCGCGGTACGGCGGCCAGGACGGCGGCCAGGGCCGCGCGGTCGGCGGTGTCGCAGGCGGCGAGGGTGACGCGGGCGCCGTCCGCTTCGAGTGCGGCGCGCAGTTCGGCCGCGCCGGGTGCGTCGGGGCCGCGGCGGCTGAGCAGCAGGAGGTGTGCGGCGCCGCGGCGGGCCAGCCGGCGGGCGACGTGGGCGCCGAGCGCGCCGGTGCCGCCGGTGACGAGCACGGTGCCGCGCGGCTCCCAGGCGTCGCGGGTCCCGGGCCGGGCCGGGGCCGCCGAGGGGGCCGGTGTGTGGAGGAGGCGGCGCCGGTAGGTGCCCGAGGGGCGTACGGCGACGGCCCGGTCGCCCGCGCCGGGTCCGGCGTCCGCGGCGGCCCGCAGGGCCGCGCGGAGCCGTTCGCGGCCCCGCTGCTCCAGCGTGCCGGAGGGCAGGTCGACGACACCGCCCCAGCGTTCGGGGTGCTCGGCGCCGAGGACGCCGGCGAGGCCCCACAGGAGGGCCTGGTCGGGGCGGTCGAGCCGGTCGGAGCGGTCCACCGAGACGGCGCCCCGGGTCACGGTCCACAGCGGCGCGGACGCGCCGGCGTCGCCGAGGGCCTGTACGAGCGCCACGGTCGCGGCGAATCCGGCCGGGGTCACCAGGCCGTCGGCCGGTTCCTCGACCAGGCCGAGGAGCGAGAGGACACCGGCGAGCGGGGCGGTGTCGGGCACCGCGGCGAGCGCGTCGTCCAGCCGGTGCGCGAGTGCGTCGCGGCCGGCCGTCGCGGGCACGTCCAGCCGCAGCACACGACCCGGCCCGTCCAGCGCGGCCAGGCAGTCGGCGACCGCGTCCTGGTGGTCGTGCCCGTCTTCGGGTACGACCACGAGCCAAGTGCCGTCGTCCGGGCCGGCGGTGGCCGTCTCCGGAACGGGCTGCCAGGCGATGCGGTGGCGCCAGCCGTCGAGGGTCCTGTCCTCGAGGCTGCGCCGGTGCCACTGCGACAGTGCGGGCAGTACGGCGCCGAGCGGTGTGCCCGCCGGGTCGGCGGCGTCGAGGGCGAGCATGTCCGCGACGGCTTCCAGGTCCTGGCCCTGGACTGCAGTCCAGAAGCCCTCCTCCACCGGGTCGCCGGCCGGCCGGCCCGCACCGCCGGCCGGGTCCGAGGGCTTGGCGCGCAGCCAGTAGTGGCGGTGCTGGAAGGCGTACGTCGGCAGGTCGACGCGGCGGGCGCCGGTCCCGGCGAAGTAGGCGGCCCAGTCGAGGGGGGCGCCGTGCGCGTAGGCCCGGGCGAGCGCGGTGACCAGGGCGCGCGTCTCGTCCCGGCCCTTGACCAGCACGGGCACGTACACGGCGTCGGGGGCGGTGTCGGCGGCCATGGCCGACAGCACGCCGTCCGGACCCAGCTCCACGAACCGGGTGACGCCCTGGCCCTGGAGGGCGGCGACGCCGTCGGCGAAGCGCACGGCCTCGCGGACGTGCCGGACCCAGTACTCCGGCGAACACAGCTCCTCGGCGGAGGCCGGCGCGCCGGTGAGGTCCGAGACCAGGTCGATGGCGGGAGCGGCGAACTCCACGGTCTCAAGTACGGCGCGGAAGTCCGCGAGCATCGGATCCATCAGCGGGGAGTGGAAGGCGTGGGAGACGGTCAGCCGTTTGGTCTTCACCCCGCGCCCGTCGAGCGCGTCCGCGATGGTGGTCACGGAATCGGCCCCTCCGGAGATCACGACAGAGGCCGGCCCGTTGACGGCGGCGATGCTGACGTCCTCGTACGCGGCGACCAGCTCGGCCGCCTCCGCCTCGGAAGCCCGCACGGACACCATCGCGCCACCAGCTGGCAGCGCCTGCATCAGCCGGCCGCGGGCGACGACGAGCCGCGCCGCGTCGGAGAGGGAGAACACCCCGGCCACATGGGCGGCGGCGATCTGGCCCACCGAATGCCCCAGGAGGCAGTCGGGCTTCAGGCCCCAGCTCTCCACCAGCCGGTACAGGGCCACTTCGAGGGCGAACAGCGCGGGCTGAGTGAACTCCGTACGGTCCAGCTCAGCCGATTCGTCGGCGAACATCACCTCGCGCAGCGAACGCCCCAGCACCGGGTCGATCTCCGCGCACACGGCGTCCAGCGCCGCGGCGAACACCGGGAAGGCGGCGTACAGCTCGCGCCCCGTCCCGGCGCGCTGCGCGCCCTGCCCCGTGAACAGGAAGGCCGTGCGCCCCGCTGCGGTCTGCCCGACGGAGCCGCCGCCCTGTGCCAGTGCCCCGACGGCCTCCAGCAGCTCGGTCCGGTCGCCGCCGACGAGGACGGCGCGATGCTCGAAGGCGTGCCGGGTGGTGGCCAGCGAGAACGCGACGTCGGCCGGCCGGAGCTCCGGGTGCTCGGTGAGGTGCGCCGAGAGCCGCCCGGCCTGGGCCCGTACCGCGCTCTCGGAGCGGCCCGAGACCACCCACGGAACGATGCCGGCGCCGGTGTGCACGGTGTCGGCGGGGGTCTCCTGCGGGGCCTGCTCCAGGACTACGTGCGCGTTGGTGCCGCTGATGCCGAACGAGGAGACGCCGGCCCGGCGCGGCCGGTCCTCGGCCGCCGGCCAGTCCCGCTGCTCGGTCAGCAGCTCGACGAGCCCGGCCGACCAGTCGACGTGGCCGGACGGCTCGTCGACGTGCAGGGTCCGGGGCAGCACGCCGTGCCGCATCGCCTCGATCATCTTGATGACGCCGCCGACGCCGGCGGCGGCCTGCGTGTGGCCGATGTTCGACTTGAGGGAGCCGAGGTAGAGCGGCCGGCCGGCGGGGCGGCCCTGCCCATAGGTGGCGAGGAGGGCCTGGGCCTCGATGGGGTCGCCGAGCGAGGTGCCGGTGCCGTGCGCCTCGACGGCGTCGACGTCGGCCGGGGCCAGTCCGGCGTTGGCCAGGGCGGCCCGGATCACGCGCTGCTGGGAGGGTCCGCTGGGGGCGGTGAGGCCGTTGGAGGCGCCGTCCTGGTTGACGGCGGTGCCGCGGATGACCGCCAGGACGGGATGGCCCAGCCTGCGGGCGTCGGAGAGCTTCTCCACGAGCAGCACGCCGACGCCCTCGGACCAGCCGGTGCCGTCGGCGGAGTCGGCGAAGGACTTGCAGCGGCCGTCGCCGGCCAGGCCGCCCTGCCGGGCGAAGTCCTCGAAGGTCGCGGGGGTCGGCATCACGGTGACGCCGCCGGCCAGCGCCATGGTGCACTCGCCGGCCCGCAGCGCCTGCACGGCGAGGTGCAGGGCCACCAGCGACGAGGAGCACGCCGTGTCGACGCTGACGGCGGGACCCTCGAACCCGAAGGTGTAGGAAACGCGCCCGGACAGCACACTGCTGGCGGTGCCGATGCCGAGGTAGCCCTCGACCTCGGCGGGCACCTCGTCCAGCCGGGCGCCGTAGTTGTGGTACATCAGGCCGGCGAAGACGCCGACCTTCCGGCCGCGCAGGGAGAACGGGGCGATGCCGGCCCGTTCGACCGCCTCCCACGAGGCCTCCAGCAGCAGCCGCTGCTGCGGGTCCATGCCCATCGCCTCGCGCGGGGAGACCTTGAAGACCTCGGCGTCGAAGGCGCCGGCGTCGTGGAGGAAGCCGCCCTCCCGGGCGTACACGGCCTCTTCGCCGTCCGGCCCGGGGCCGACCAGCTCCTCGCAGTCCCAGCCGCGGTCCGCCGGGAAGGCGGTGATCCCGTCCGTACCCGACTCCACCAGCCGCCACAGGTCCTCGGGGGACCGGACGCCGCCCGGGTAGCGGCAGCCGATGCCGACGACGGCTATGGGCTCCCGTCCCTTGCCCTCCGCCAACCGCAGACGTTCGGTCGTCTCGTGGAGGTCAGCGGTGACCCTTTTCAGATATTCACGAAGCTTGTCTTCGTTAGCCATCAGAGCACACCTTCGGGTACGTCAGGAGATCGGGAGGGAGCGGGGAGGGTCGGAAGGGATCGGAAGGCCGGCAGGGGTCCGCGGGGCGGCCGCCGTGCGGTCAGGAGGCGCCGAACCGCTGGTCGATGAAGGCGAAGAGCTCGTCGTCGGACGCCGAGTCCAGCTCCTGCGACACGGACTCCTCGGGCTCCTCGGGCTCCTCGCCCGCGTCGGCCGCGGCCGGACCGGCCTCGTGGGCCGCGTACGCGTCGGCCCACTTCGCCACCAGCCCCTTGAGGCGGGTCGCGAACACCGCCTGTGCCGCGTCGTCGGGGACGAGCGCCGCCACGGTCTCCGGCGCCATGGCCGAGAAAGCGGCTTCGAGCCGGTCCAGCTCCCCGAGGATGGCGGCGGCGCCGTCGGCCTCGGGGGCGAGGCCCGCATACAGGTGGTCGACGAGGTCGGCGACGGTCGGGTGGTCGAAGACCAGGGTCGCGGAGAGGCGCAGCCCCGTCTCGGCGCCCAGCCTGTTGCGGAGTTCGACGGCGGTCAGCGAGTCGAAGCCGAGTTCGGTGAAGGCCTGCCGGTCCTCGAAGGCACCGGCCGAGGCGTGGCCGAGCACGCTCGCGACGGCGGTCCGTGCGAGCTCGGTCACCGCCGCGCGCCGTGCGTCATGCGTCGTGAGCTCGGCGAGGCGGCGGCGCAGCCCGTCCGCGCCGGCGGGTGCGGCCGGTGCGGCGGACGCCGTCCTGAGGGCGCGGCCGCCGCGGACCAGTCGCCGGTGGACGGCCGGAAGGGTGCCGCGGTCGGCGCGGCCGCGCAGGGCCGCGAGGTCGAGGCGCACCGGCACGAGGGCCGGCTCTCCGCTGCCCGCGCCGGTGTCGAGGAGTTCCAGTCCCTCGTCCACCGTGAGCGGCACGATCCCGGCGCGCTGGATGCGCTCGACGTCGGCCGGGGTGAGACCGGCGCCCATGCCCGCCGTCTCCTCCCACAGACCCCAGGCCAGGGAGGTGGCGGGGAGTCCGAGGCCGTGGCGGTGAGCGGCGAGGGCGTCCAGGAACGCGTTGGCGGCCGCATAGTTGGCCTGGCCCGCGCTGCCGAGCACACCGGCGACGGACGAGAACAGCACGAACGCGTCCGGCTTCACGCCGAGTTCCTGGGTGAGGTCGTGCAGGTGCCAGGCCGCGTCGACCTTGGCCCGCAGGACCTTCGAGAGCCGTTCGGGGGTCAGCGAGGCGATGGTCCCGTCGTCGACGACACCGGCGGCGTGCACGACCGCGTTCACGGGATGGGCGGCCAGCAGGGAAGCCAGAGCCTCCCGGTCGGAAACGTCACAGGCCGCGACGGTCACCGACGCGCCCAGCTCCTCCAGCTCGCCGCGCAGCCCGTCAGCACCCGGAGCGTCCAGGCCCCGCCGGCTGACCAGCACCAGATCCCGCACCCCGTGCCCGGTCACCAGATGCCGGGCCACCACAGCACCCAGACCACCCGTACCACCGGTCACCAACACCGGACCCGCACCGAAACCACCGGCGTTCGGTGCACTCTGAGCCGCCCGCACCAGACGCGGCACGAGCACCCGCCCCTCACGCAACGCCGCCTGGCCCTCGCCCGAGGCGACGACCGAGGCCACCAGCTCCGGCGTCAGCGCGTCACGGTCGTCCACATCCACCAGGACGAACCGGCCCGCACCCTCCGACTGGGCGGAGCGCACCAGGCCCCACACGACGGACGCCGCCACATCGGCGACCTCCGCCCCACCGGCGGCCACGGCACCCCGCGTCACCAGCACCAGGGCCCGGTCCTCTTCCGCCCAGCCCCGCACCAGCTCCAGGGCCCGCGACGCCAACCCATGAGCCGCACCCGGAACACCGGCCTCCTCCACAACGGAGACAAGGTCGACGACGGTGGCGTCCTCGCCACCGCCTTCGGCGGCGGGGAGGGTTGCCGGGGTCCACTCCAGCCGGAAGAGGCAGTCACGGCCCGCACCGCCGGACAGGGCGGCCCGGCCGTCCACGGGGCGCAGCGCCAGCGAGTCCACCGACAGCACCGCACCACCGGCGGCGTCCATGACGGCAAGCGACACCCCACCCGTGTCCGAGCGGCTCAGGCGGACCCTCAGGGCAGCGGCGCCGGCGGCGTGCAGGGAGACGCCCGACCAGGCGAACGGCAGGTGACCGCCCGTCCCCTCCGGAAGCAGACCGCCCACGCGCAGCGCGTGCAGGGCCGCGTCGAGAAGCGCCGGGTGCAGGCCGAAGCCGCCCGCCTCCGCGGCCGCGTCCTCGGGCAGGGCGACCTCGGCGAAGACCTCGTCGCCCGAACGCCAGACCGACCGCAGCCCCTGGAACAGCGGCCCGTACGCGAACCCGCCGTCCGCGAAGTCCGCGTAGAGCCCGTCGATGTCGAGTCGCTCGGCGTCCTGCGGCGGCCACGTGGCCGGACCGGCGGGGGGCACCGCGACGCCGGGCACGAGGGTGCCCGTCGCGTGCGTGCTCCACGCCCCGTCGTCCGAGGCGTCGGCCCGCGCGTGGAGGGTCAGCAGTCGGCGGCCCTCCGCGTCGGCGGGACCCACCACCAGCTGCACCGAGACGCCGTTGCGCTCGGGCAGGACCAGGGGCTCGCTCAGCGTCAGCTCCTCGAGACCACCGCAGCCGACCTGGGCGCCGGCGTGCAGGGCCAGCTCCACGAACGCCGTGCCCGGCAGGATGACGGTGCCGTGTACCGCGTGCCCGGCCAGCCACGGGTGCGTGTCCAGGCCCAGTCGCGCCGTGAACACGTCCCCCTGGCCGCCGGCGAGTTCCACGGCGGCGCCGAGCAGCGGGTGCGCGGCCGGGCGCAGGCCCAGGTCGGCGGCGTCGGCGGCGCCGGTGGACGACTTCAGCCAGTAGTGCTGGTGCTGGAAGGCGTACGTCGGAACGTCGACGCGGCGCGCGCCGGTCGGGGCGAAGAAGGCCTCCCAGTCCACGGCCACGCCGTGGGCGTACGCCCGCCCCAGGGCGGCGACCGCGGATTCCGCCTCGGTCCGGTCCTTGCGCAGCACGGGCACGAAGACGCCGTCTTCGATGCAGTCGGCGCCCATCGCGGAGAGCACGCCGTCCGGCCCGAGCTCGACGAACCGGGTCACGCCCTGGCCCTGGAGGGCGGCGACGCCGTCGGCGAAACGGACCGCCTCGCGAACATGGCGCACCCAGTACTCGGGCGAGCAGAGCTCTTCCCCGGAAGCCACCTCACCCGTGAGGTTGGAGACCACGGGGATCCGCGGTGCGGCGAACGCGACCGATTCCAGGACCGTGCGGAACTCGTCCAGCATCGGGTCCATCAGCGGCGAGTGGAACGCGTGGCTGACCGTGAGCCGCTTGGTCTTGACACCCCGCCCGGCCAGCACACCCGCGAGGGCGGTCACCGAGTCTTCGGCACCGGAGATCACGACAGAACCCGGCCCGTTGACGGCGGCGATACTCACGTCTGCGTGCGAGGCGACCAGCTCGGCCACCTCCGCCTCGGAGGCCCGCACGGAGACCATGGCACCACCAGCCGGCAGCGCCTGCATCAGCCGACCACGCGCGACGACCAGCCGCGCCGCGTCGGAGAGGGAGAACACCCCGGCCACATGCGCGGCGGCGATCTCACCAATGGAGTGACCCAGCAGATAGTCGGACTTCAGACCCCAGCTCTCCACCAGCCGGAACAGCGCCACCTCGATCGCGAACAGCGCCGGCTGCGTGAACTCCGTACGGTCCAGCTCAGCAGACTCGGCTGCAAACATCACCTCCCGCAGCGAACGCCCCAACACCGGGTCGATCTCCGCACACACGGCATCCAGCGCCTCGGCGAACACCGGGAAGGCCGCATACAGCTCGCGCCCCATCCCGGCGCGCTGCGCACCCTGACCCGTGAACAGGAAGGCCACGGAGCCCGTGTCGGCGCGGCCGACGAGCGTCTGGTCCGCGGTCTCGCCCTGTGCGAGTGCGCGCAGCCCGGCGAGGGCGTCGGCGCGGTCGGTGGCGAGCACCACCGCGCGGTGCTCCAGCGAGGAGCCGATGGCGGCGGTGGAGCGGGCGAGGTCGAGCGGGTGGGCGTCCGGACGGGCGTCCAGGTGTGCGAGGAGGGCGTCCGCCTGGAGCGGCAGGGCCGCCGCCGTCTTGCCGGACAGCACCAGCGGGACGCGGGGCAGCCGTACGGTGTCCCCGGCCGGCCGGGGCTCCTCCTGCCGGCCCGGTCCCTGCTCCGCGCTGGCCTCTTCGAGGATGACGTGGGCGTTGGTGCCGCTGATGCCGAACGAGGAGACGCCGGCCCGGCGCGGACGGTCGGCCTGGGCCCAGTCCCGCTGCTCGGTCAGCAGTTCCACGGCGCCGGCGTCCCAGTCGATCTGCGGGGAGGGCTCGTCGACGTGCAGGGTCCGGGGCAGGACGCCGTGGCGCATCGCCTGAACCATCTTGATCACGCCGCCGACGCCGGCGGCGGCCTGGGTGTGGCCGAGGTTGGACTTGAGGGAGCCGAGCCACAGCGGCTCGTCGCCGGAACGTTCCTGCCCGTACGTGGCCAGCAGTGCCTGCGCCTCGATCGGGTCGCCGAGCTTCGTGCCGGTGCCGTGCGCCTCGACGGCGTCGACGTCCGCGGCCGACAGGCCGGCGTTGGCGAGGGCCTGGCGGATGACGCGCTGCTGCGACGGCCCGTTGGGGGCGGTCAGCCCGTTGGAGGCGCCGTCCTGGTTGATCGCGGAGCCGCGGACCAGCGCGAGGACCTGGTGGCCGTTGCGGCGGGCGTCCGACAGGCGCTCCAGGACGAGGACGCCGACGCCCTCGGACCAGCCCGTACCGTCCGCGGCAGCGGCGAAGGACTTGCAGCGGCCGTCGGCGGCGAGGCCGCGCTGCTTGCTGAACTCCACGAACGTGGCGGGGGACCCCATGACGGTGACGCCCCCCGCGAGGGCCATCGTGCACTCGCCGCTGCGCAGCGCCTGCGCCGCCCAGTGCAGGGCGACCAGCGACGACGAGCAGGCGGTGTCGACGGTGACGGCCGGGCCCTCCAGACCCAGGCTGTAGGCGACGCGGCCGGACAGCACGCTGCCCGAATTGCCCGTGCCGAGGTACCCCTCGACACCGTCGGGGACGCTCTGGAGGCGGCCCGCGTAGTCGTGGTACATCAGGCCGGCGAAGACGCCGGTGGCGCTGCCGCGCAGTGAGGTCGGGTCGATGCCGGCGCGCTGCACGGCCTCCCAGGAGGTTTCCAGCAGCAGCCGCTGCTGGGGGTCCATGGCGAGGGCCTCACGGGGCGAGATCCCGAAGAATCCGGCGTCGAACAGGCCCGCTTCGTGCAGGAACCCGCCCTCCTGGACGTAGGAGGTGCCCCGCCGGTCGGGGTCGGAGTCGAAGAGCCCGTCGAGCCTCCAGCCGCGGTCCTGGGGGAAGGGCGAGATCCCGTCGTCCCCGGCGAGGAGCATGCTCCACAGGTCCTCGGGGGAGCGGACGCCGCCCGGGTAGCGGCAGCCCATGCCGACGATCGCGATCGGTTCGTCGTCCGCGGACGGCGTGCGGAGGGTGGCGGCCGCCGGGGCCGGGTCGGTGTCGTCGTCGACGAGTTCGGCACAGATGAACTCGGCGAGGGCCTGCGGGGTGGGGTAGTCGAAGACCAGGGTGGCCGGCAGTCGCAGCCCGGTGGCCGCGCCGAGCCGGTTGCGCAGGTCGATCGCGGTCAGGGAGTCGAATCCCAGTTCGTTGAAGGCCCGTCCGCCGGACATCTTCTCGGGCGCGTGCCCGAGGACGCCCGCCGCGGCCGATCGTACGAGGTCGAGGACGACGCGCAGCCGCTCCGCGGAGGCGAGCCCGCCGAGGGTCTGGGCGAGCCCGGTCTCGGAGGCTCGGGAGCGCGCCCGGCGCGAACGGGGCCCGGCCGTGTCCGCGAGGCGTTCGAGGACCACCGGCAGGGTGCCGCGGTCCGCGCGGCCGCGCAGGGCCGCGAGGTCGAGGCGCATCGGGACGAAGGCCGGTTCTCCGCTGCCCACGCCGGTGTCGAGGAGCCGGAGCCCCTCCCCCACCGCCAGCGGAAGGATTCCCGCACGGTGGATGCGGTCCACCTCGGCGCTGCCGAGCGCGGCGCCCATGCCGGCGGTCTCCTCCCACAGACCCCAGGCGAGGGAGGTCGCGGCGAGGCCCAGCCCATGGCGATGGGCTGCAAGGGCGTCGAGGAAGCAGTTGGCGGCCGCGTAGTTGCCCTGGCCCGCGCTGCCGAGCACACCGGCGGCGGACGAGAACAGCACGAACGCGTCCAGGTCGTCGGTCAGTTCGTGGAGGTGCCAGGCCGCGTCGACCTTGGCCCGCAGGACCTTCGAGAGCCGTTCGGGGGTCAGGGAGGCGATGGTCCCGTCGTCGACGACACCGGCGGCGTGGACGACCGCCTTCACGGGATGGGCGGCCAGCAGGGAAGCCAGAGCCTCCCGATCGGAGACGTCACAGGCCGCGACGGTCACCGCCGCGCCCAGCTCCTCCAGCTCGCCGCGCAGCTCCCCGGCACCCGGGGCGTCCAGGCCCCGCCGGCTGACCAGCACCAGATCCCGCACCCCGTGCCCGGTCACCAGATGCCGGGCCACCACAGCACCCAGACCACCCGTACCACCGGTCACCAACACCGGACCCGCACCGAAACCACCGGCATCCGCAGTCCCCTGGGCCGCCCGCACCAGACGCGGCACGGACACCCGGCCGCTCCGGACGGCCACCTGCGGCTCACCCGAAGCCACCACCGAAGCGATGAGCTCCGGCGTCAGCGCGTCCCGGTCGTCCACATCCACGAGAACGAACCGGCCCGCACCCTCCGACTGGGCGGAGCGCACCAGACCCCACACGACGGACGCCGCCACATCGGCGACCTCCGCCCCACCGGCGGCCACGGCACCCCGCGTCACCAGCACCAGGGCCCGGTCCTCCTCCGCCCAGCCCCGCACCAGCTCCAGGGCCCGCGACGCCAACCCATGGGCCGCACCCGGAACACCGGCCGCCTCGTCGGCGGAGACAAGGTCGACAACGACGGCGTCACCGGCCCCCTCGACGGTGGGAACGTCCACCGCCGACCACACCAGCCGGTACAGGGAGTCCGTACCGCCGGGCGCGGCCATCCGGCCGTCGACCGGCCGCAGCGCGAGCGAGTCCACCGACAGCACCGGGGCACCGGTGGCGTCGGCCACCTCCACCTTCACCGCGGCCTGGCCGGCCGGGCTGAGGCGCACGCGCAGCCGCGAGGCGCCCGCGGCGTGCAGGGACACGCCCGACCAGGCGAACGGCAGCTGACCCCGAACGGAGCCTTCGCGCAGGCCGCCGAAGCGCAGCGCGTGCAGGGCGGCGTCGAGGAGCGCCGGGTGCAGTCCGAAGCGGCCCGCCTCCTCGGCCGCGTCCTCGGGGAGCGCGACCTCGGCGAAGACCTCGTCACCGGCGCGCCACGCGGCTTGAAGGCCCTGGAAGGCCGGGCCGTGCTCGACGACCCCGGACTCCTCGTAGAAGAGTTCGACGTCGACGGGGACGGCGTCCGCGGGCGGCCACGAGGTCGGCGAGAACACCGGCACGTCGGTCTCGGCGGCGACTGCTCCGGAGGCGTGCCGCGTCCACGGACCGTCGTACTCGCCCGCGTCCGGGCGGGAGAAGAAGTCCACCGGCCGCAGACCACCTTCGTCCGCGGCACCCACCACGATCTGCACCTGGACGCCGCCGGTCTCCGGCAGCACCAGCGGCGCCTCGATCGTCAGCTCCACCAGCCGGCCGCAGCCCACCTGGTCACCGGCCCGCACCGCCAACTCCACGAACGCCGTTCCCGGCAGGACCGCCGATCCGAGCACGCGGTGCTGGGCGAGCCACGGGTGCGTGTTCAGGGACAGGCGGCCCGTGAGGACGGTGTCGTCGGCATTGGCGAGGGTCACGGCCGCGCCGAGCAGCGGGTGGTCCGCCGGGTCGAGTCCGAGCCCGCCTGCGTCCGCCGCGGCTTCCGGCACGTGCTTCGGCCAGTAGCGCTGGTACTGGAAGGCGTACGTCGGGAGGTCCACGCGCCGTGCGCCGGTTCCGGCGAAGTACGCGGCCCAGTCCACCGCCACGCCGTGCGCGTACGCCTGGGCCACACCCGCAACGGCCGCCTCCGGCTCGTCGCGGTCCTTGCGCAGCACCGGCACGAACACGCCGTCCTCGACGCACTCGGCGCCCATCGCGGCCAGCACGCCGTCCGGGCCCAGCTCGACGAACCGGGTCACGCCCTCGCCCCGCAGGGCCACCACACCGTCGGCGAAGCGGACCGCCTCACGGACGTGGCGCACCCAGTACTCCGGCGAGCAGAGCTCCCCTGCCGAAGCCACCTCACCCGTGAGGTTGGAGACCACGGGGAGGGTCGGCGCGGCGAAGTCGACGGACCCCAGGACGGCACGGAACTCGTCCAGCATCGGGTCCATCAGCGGCGAGTGGAACGCGTGGCTGACCGTCAGCCGCTTGGTCTTCACGCCGCGCTCGCCGAGCACATCCGCAACAGCGGTCACGGAATCGGCCGCACCCGAGATCACCACGGACTCCGGCCCGTTGACGGCGGCGATGCTGACGTCCTCGTACGCGGCGACCAGCTCGGCCACCTCCGCCTCGGAGGCGCGTACGGAGACCATGGCACCACCGGCCGGCAGCGCCTGCATCAGACGACCACGCGCAACAACCAGACGCGCCGCATCAGCCAGCGAGAACACCCCGGCGACATGCGCGGCGGCGATCTCACCAATGGAGTGCCCGAGGAGATAGTCGGACTTCAAGCCCCAGCTCTCCACGAGCCGGAACAGCGCCACCTCGATGGCGAACAGCGCCGGCTGCGTGAACTCGGTACGGTCCAGCTCAGCCGACTCGGCTGCAAACATCACCTCCCGCAGCGACCGCCCCAACACCGGGTCGATCTCCGCACACACCGCATCCAGCGCCTCCGCGAACACCGGGAAGGCCGCATACAGCCCGCGTCCCATCCCGGCGCGCTGCGCACCCTGACCCGTGAACAGGAAACCCGTCAGACCCGGGACCACCGCACCACGCACCACACCCGCCGCCGAACCACCCCGCGACAGAGCCTCAAGCGCCGCACCACGATCACCTCCCCACACCACCGCCCGGTGCTCGAACACCGAACGCGTCACCGCCAACGAAAACCCGACATCAACCGCATCCACACCCGCCGACGACCCCGCCAACGGCACCAGCCGACCGGCCTGCGCACCCAACGCCTCCGCCGAACGACCCGACACCACCCACGGCACCACCGGCAGAGACACGGAGGCGCCCGCAGCCGGCTCGACCGGCTCCGCCTCCGGGGCCTCTTCGAGGACCACGTGGGCGTTCGTGCCGCTGATGCCGAACGACGAGACGCCGGCCCGGCGCGGATGCCCGGTCTCGGGCCAGTCGCGGGCCTGCGTCAGCAGTTCGACCGCACCCGCCGACCAGTCGACGTGGGGGGACGGCGCGTCGGCGTGCAGGGTGCGGGGCAGCGCTCCGTGCCGCATGGCCTCGACCATCTTGATGACGCCGGCGACGCCCGCCGCGCACTGGGTGTGGCCGATGTTGGACTTCAGGGACCCCAGGTAGAGAGGTTCGCCGTCCCCGCGGCCCTGCCCGTACGTGGCGAGGAGGGCCTGCGCCTCGATCGGGTCGCCCAGCTTCGTGCCGGTGCCGTGGGCCTCGACGGCGTCGACGTCGGCGGGGAGGAGCCTGGCGTTGTCGAGGGCCTGGCGGATGACGCTCTGCTGGGACGGGCCGTTCGGGGCGGTCAGGCCGCTGCTGGCGCCGTCCTGGTTGACGGCCGAGCCGCGGACGACGGCGAGGACGGGGTGGCCGTTGCGGCGGGCGTCGGAGAGGCGTTCGACGAGCAGGAGGCCGACTCCGTCGGAGAAGCCGGCGCCGTCGGCGTCGGCGGCGAAGGCCTTGCAGCGGCCGTCGCGGGCGAGGCCCTGCTGGCGGCTGAACTCGGTGAACAGCCGCGGGGTCGACATGACGGTGACACCGCCGGCGACGGCCAGCGAGCAGTCGCCCTGCCGGATGGCCTGGACGGCGAGGTGCAGGGCGACGAGGGAGGAGGAGCAGGCCGTTCCGACGGTGACGGCGGGGCCGACGAGGCCGAGCGTGTAGGAGACGCGGCCGGAGATCAGGCTGGCGGCGTTGCCGGTGAGGACGTGGCCCTCGATGCCGCCGCCGGCGTTGCGCAGCCGGCTGTCGTAGTTCTCGGCGCCCGCGCCGATGAACACGCCGGTGCGGGTGCCGCGCAGGTCGGACACGTCGATCCCGGCGCGTTCGAAGACCTCCCAGGAGGTTTCCAGCAGCAGCCGCTGCTGGGGGTCCATGGCGAGGGCCTCACGGGGCGAGATCCCGAAGAACTCGGGGTCGAAGTCGGCTATGCCGTCGACGAAGCCGCCCTCGCGCGCGTAGCTGGTGCCGCTGCGGGTCTGCTCGGGGTCGTAGAGCTCCGCCAGGTCCCAGCCGCGGTCGTCGGGGAAGGGCGCGATGGCGTCGGTGCCGGCGTCGAGGAGCTCCCACAGGTCCTCGGGGGTGCGTACGCCGCCGGGGAAGCGGCAGCTCATCCCGACGATGGCAATGGGTTCCCGCTCGGCGTCCTCGATGTCGCGCAGCCGCTGGCGGGTACGCCGCAGGTCGGTGGTGACGCGCTTGAGGTAGTCGCGGAGTTTCGCTTCGTTGTCCATCTTCATCCAACCCATCGCTTCGTCGAGCCCGTCGCGGCGGTCGACGGGAGCCGCCCCCGGGGCCGCGCGCGTGGCGGCGGGCTCCCGGGGGCGCGTGTGCGTCCGGTGCGGCGCGGTCCCGTCAGGACAGGCCGAGCTCTTCGTCGATCAGATCGAAGATCTCGTCGTCGCTGGCGGTTTCGATCGCGTCCTCGACGAGGGACGTGGCCGTCCCGGCGCCGTGCTTGTCACGCCATTTGAAGAGCAGGGTCTCCAGGCGCGCGGTGATCCTGTGCGACGCCTCGTCCTCCGTGTCGAGCGGAAGCAGCATCGCCTCGAGCCGTTCCAGCTCGGCCTCGACGGCCGCGGTCCCCTCCGGTGTGCCGCTCCCCTCCGGTGCCAGCCGTTCGTCCAGGTGGCCGGCGAGGTCGGCGGGGGTGGGGTGGTCGAAGACGAGGGTGGCGGAGAGGCGCAGCCCGGTGGCTGCGTTGAGGCGGTTGCGGAATTCCACAGCGGTCAGTGAATCGAATCCCAGGTCGAGGAATCCTCGTGTGGGTTCGATGGCGGCCGGGTCGCTGTGGCCGAGGACGACGGCGGCCTGTCCGCAGACGAGGCTGCCCAGCAGGCGTGCCCGTTCCGGCCCGGTCAGACCGGTCAGGCGTTCCCGCAGGCCGGCCGCGGTGTCGGCGGGTGTCGCGGCGGTCTGCGCGGCGTTGCGCAGGCGGCCCGCGGAGCCCGTGGCACGGGCGAGTTCGCGCAGCACGGCGGGCAGGGCCGGGTCGTCGGCGCGCAGGGCGGAGGTGTCGATCCTGGCCGGTACGAGGGCCGGACGGCCGGTGGCGATGGCGGCGTCGAAGGCGGCCAGGCCCTGCTCGGTGGCGAAGGGGGCGAGGCCTCGGCGGGCCATGCGCTGGGCGTCGGCGGCGCCGAGGTGGCCGGTGAGGCCGCTGGCCTGCGCCCACAGGCCCCAGGCCAGGGAGAGCGCGGGCAGGCCCCGGACGGCCCGGTGGCGGGCGAGTGCGTCGAGGAAGGCGTTGGCGGCGGCGTAGTTGGCCTGGGCGAGGCCGCCGAAGGTGCCCGAGACGGAGGAGAACAGGACGAACATCGACAGGTCGAGGCCGGCGGTCAGTTCGTGGAGGTGGATCGCCGCGTCGGCCTTGGGCCGCAGGACGGCCCCGACCTGGCGGTCCGTCAGCGCGGTGACGGTGCCGTCGTCGAGGACGCCCGCGGTGTGCACGACGCCGGTCAGGGGGTGTGCGGCGGGTACGGAGGCGAGGAGGGCGGCGAGCGCGTCGCGGTCGGCGACGTCGCAGGCGGCGACGGTGACCTCGGCGCCCAGCGCGGTCAGTTCGCTGACGGTCTCGGCGGCGTCGGGTGCCTGCGGGCCGCGTCGGCCGGCGAGCAGAAGGTGCCGTACGCCGTGCTCGGCGACGAGGTGGCAGGCGAGGTGGCGGGCGAGGGTGCCGGTTCCGCCGGTGATCAGGACGGTGCCGTCGGGGTCGGGGGCCGCGGGCACGGTGAAGACGTTCTTGCCGATGTGCTTGGCCTGAGCAACGTGCCGGAAGGCCTCGCGGGCCTGCCGTACGTCCCAGGCGCGCAGCGGCAGGTGGGTGAGGTGGCCGCGGGCGAACAGGTCGAGGATCTCGGTCAGCATCCGCTGGATGCGGTCGGGGTCGACGTCGCCGAGGTCGAGGGGGTGGTAGGTGAGGTGGGGGTGGTCGGCGGCGAGGCGTCCGGGGTCGCGCAGGTCGGTCTTGCCGATCTCCACGAAGCGTCCGCCGGGGCGCAGCAGCCGCAGGGACGCGTCGGTGAGCTCTCCGGCCAGCGAGTTGAGGACGACGTCGACGCCCGGGCGGTCGCCGGTGGCGAACCGCTGCTCGAAGTCGGCGGTGCGGGAGGAGGCGATCCGTTCGTCGGGCAGGCCCAGGGCGCGGAGGGTGTCCCACTTGGCCGGGGACGCGGTGCCGTGGACGGTCGCCCCGAGGTGGTGGGCGAGCTGGGTGGCGGCCATGCCGACACCGCCGGCGGCGGCGTGCACGAGGACGGATTCACCCGGCTGGAGGCGGGCGACGTCGACGAGGGCGTGGTAGGCGGTGAGGAAGACGACGGGGACGGCGGCGGCCTGGGCGAAGCTCCATCCGTCGGGGACGGGCGCGACGCGCCGGCGGTCGGTGACGGCCAGGGGGCCGACGGCGCCGGTGAGCAGGCCGGTGACGCGGTCGCCGGGGGCCAGGTCGGTGACGGCGCTGCCGGTCTCGACGACGACGCCGGCGCCTTCGGTGCCCATGAGCGCCTCGTCGGGGTACATGCCGAGGGCGATGAGGACGTCGCGGAAGTTGAGTCCGGCGGCGCGGACCGCGATGCGCACCTCGTGGGGTGCAAGGGGGGCCTCGGCGGCGGGGCAGGGCAGCAGCCGCAGGTCGTCGAGGGTGCCTTCCTTCACGGTGTCCAGGCGCCAGGCCGTGGTGCCGGCGGGTACGGCCAAGGCGTCCGCCGGGTCGACGGGCGCGAGGGCCGGCTGGTGGGCCGTGCCGCGGCGCAGCGCGAGCTGGGGTTCGCCGGTCAGCAGGGTGTCGACGAGGGCGCGGTCGGACTCCGGTGTGCCGTCGTGGTCGAGGAGGACGATGCGGCCGGGCGCCTCGGACTGGGCGGAGCGGATCAGGCCCCAGAGGGCGGCGCGGGCGAGGTCCGTGACGTCCTCGTGGTCGCCGGCGGCGACGGCGCCGCGGGTGACGAACACCAGCCGTGCGTCGTCGAACCGTTCCTCGCCGAGCCACTGCTGCACGGTCGCCAGGGCGCCCTGCAGGGCGGAGCGCACGGTGTCGGGGGTGGTGGGGGCGGGGCCGTCGCCGGTGTGGTCGACGAGGACCAGGTCGGGGACGGGGTAGCCGTCCTTGACGGCGGCGTGCAGCGCGTCGAGGTCCGGGTGGGTGTCGGCGCCGGGGGTTGCGGTCCCGCCGAGCACGGCGACGGCCGGGCGGGGGCCGGTGGCGGCCGGTTCGACGGCCAGCTCGCGCCAGGCGAGGGCGTGGACGTCGTCGGTGCGGGTGCGGCGGGCGGCGTTCAGCTCGCCGGCGGGAACGGGGCGGGAGACGAACGTGCCGATGGAGGCGACGGGTGCGCCGGTGACGTCCGCGACCAGCAGGGAGACCGAGTCGGGTCCGGCGGGCGTGATCCGTACGCGCAGCGCGGCCGCGCCCACCGCGTACAGGGCGACGTCGTGGAGGGCGAACGGCAGCCGGACTCCGGGCGCGTCCGGGCCGTCGCCGAGGGAGACCCGGCGGGCCTGGAGCGCCGCGTCGAGGAGGGCGGGGTGCACGCCGAAGGCGGCGGCGGAGGTCTCCCCGTCGGGCAGCGCGACCTCGGCGTAGACCTCGTCGCCGAGCCGCCAGGCGCGGCGCAGGCCCTGGAAGGCCGGGCCGTAGTCGTAGCCGAGGGCGGTGAAGGTGTCGTAGATGCCGCAGACGTCGACGGGTTCGGCGGCGGCGGGCGGCCAGACGGCCAGGTCCGCGCCGGGGGCCTCGGGGGCCTCGGGGGCGAGGACGCCGCTGGCGTGGCGGGTCCAGCCGGCGGGGCCGTCGTCCTCGGGCCGCGAGTACAGCTCCATGGTGCGCCGGCCGGTGGCGTCGGGGGCGGCGACGGTGACCTGGAGCCGCAGGCCCGTGTCCTCGGGCAGGAGCATCGGCGCTTCGAGGGTGAGTTCCTCGACGCGGCCGCAGCCGACCTGGTGGGCGGCGTGCAGGGCGAGTTCGACGTACGCGGTCCCCGGGAGCAGCGCGGTGCCGGATACCGCGTGGTCGGCGAGCCACGGGTGGGTGTCCCGGGCGACCCGGCCGGTGAACAGCACGTCGTCCCCGCCGGCCCGGGTCACCACGGCGCCGAGCATGGGGTGCGCGCAGGCGCTGAGGCCCGCGGCGGACAGGTCGCCGGCGGTCCGGACGGCGGCGTCCGGCCAGAAGCGCTGGTGCTGGAAGGGGTACGTGGGCAGGTCGACGCGGCGGGCGCCGGTGTCCTCGAAGGCCTTGGCCCAGTCGACGTCGGCGCCGTTCACCCAGGCCTCCGCGAGGGAGGTCAGCAGGCGGGGCAGGCCGCCCTCGTCGCGGCGCAGGGTGCCGACGGCGGCCACGTCCATCTCCGCGAGGCCGACGGCGAGGACGGGGTGCGGGCTCGATTCCACGAACAGCCGGTGCCCGTCGGCGACGGCGGCTGCGACGGCCTGCTCGAACAGGACGGTGTTGCGCAGGTTGCGGTACCAGTAGCCGCCGTCGAGCTCGGTGCCGTCCAGCAGTTCGCCCGTGAGGGTGGAGTACATGGGGATGTCCGCCCGTCGCGGGTCCAGGCCGCCGAGCAGGACGGCCAGTTCGGCCTCCAGCTTCTCCACGTGGGCGCCGTGTGAGGCGTACTCGACGGCGATGCGGCGGGCCCGGACGCCCTCGGCTTCCAGGGCGGTGACGAGCTCCTCGCAGGCGTCGGCGTCACCGGAGACCACGGTGGAGACCGGCCCGTTGACGGCGGCGACGGCGAGGCGGCCCTCGAAGGAGGCGGCGATCCGCGCCCCGGCGTCGGCCGCCGACAGGCTGACCGAGACCATGCCGCCGAGGCCGGCGATGGCGTCGATGGCCCGGCTGCGCAGCGCGACGACCTTCGCGGCGTCCTCCAGGGACAGCGCCCCGGCCACGCACGCGGCGGCGATCTCGCCCTGCGAGTGGCCGATCACGGCCGCCGGCCGGACCCCGTAGGACTTCCAGACCTCTGCCAGGGACACCATCACCGCGAAGAGGACCGGCTGGACGACGTCCACCCCTTCGAGGGCGTCGTCCGACCGCAGGACCTCCGTCAGGGACCAGTCCACGTACGGGGCGAGGGCTTCCTCGCACTCCGCGATCCGCGCCGCGAACACCGGCGACGAGCCGAGCAGCCCGGCGGCCATGCCGGCCCACTGCGAACCCTGACCCGGGAAGACGAACACGGCGTCCGAGGCCGTCGCCCGGCCGCGGACCACCCCCGGCACGTCACGGCCCTCGGCCAGGGCCGTCAGCATCTCGCCGGTGCCGGGGCCGAGGACGACGGCCCGGTGCTCCATGACCGCGCGCGTCGTCGCCAGCGACAGGCCCACGTCGACGGGCTCCGCGTCCGGCCGGCCGGCGAGGTACGCGCCGAGGCGCTCGGCCTGCTCGCGCACCGCGGCCTCGGAACGGGCCGAGAACACCCACGGAACGGCAGCCGGCGTCCTGCGCTCCCCGGCGGGCCCGGCCTCGACGGCCTCTGCCCCGGCGGCCCCCTCGGGGGCCTGCTCCAGCACGACGTGGGCGTTGGTGCCGCTCACCCCGAACGAGGACACTCCGGCGCGGCGCGGGCGGCCGGTGTCGGGCCAGTCCCGGGCGTCGCCGAGGAGTTCCACGGCGCCCGCGCTCCAGTCGACGTGCGGGGTCGGCTCCTCGACGTGGAGGGTCTTGGGCAGGACGCCGTGGCGCATCGCCCCGACCATCTTGATGACGCTCGCCACGCCGGCGGCGGACTGGGTGTGGCCGATGTTCGACTTCACCGAGCCGAGGTAGAGGGGCCGGCCGGCGGGGCGGCCCTGGCCGTAGGCGGCGAGCAGGGCGTCCGCCTCGATGGGGTCGCCGAGCGCGGTGCCCGTGCCGTGGGCCTCGACCACGTCGATCTGCTGCGGGGACAGGCCCGCGTCGTCCAGGGCGGCGCGGATGACGCGCTGCTGGGACGGCCCGTTGGGGGCGGTCAGGCCGTTGCTGGCGCCGTCCTGGTTGACGGCGGTGCCGCGGACCACCGCGAGGACGCGGTGCCCGTTGGCCTCGGCGTCCGACAGGCGTTCCACGACCAGCAGGCCCACCCCTTCGGACATGCCCATGCCGTCGGCGTCGGCGGAGAACGCCTTCGATCGGCCGTCGGCGGCCAGACCGCGCTGACGGGAGAACTCGACGTAGCGGCGCGGGGTCGACATGACGCAGACGCCGCCGACGAGGGCGAGGGTGCACTCCCCGCCGCGCAGCGCCCGGGCGGCGAGGTGGAGGGCGACCAGCGACGACGAGCACGCCGTGTCGACGGTCACCGCGGGGCCTTCGAGCCCCAGGGTGTAGGAGAGGCGGCCGGACATGACACTGCCGGTGCTGCCGATGCCCCGGTAGCCCTCGGTGCCCTCGGGCGGATCGGCGAGGAGGGCCGCGTAGTCCTGGCCGTTGGTGCCCACGTACACGCCCGTGCGGCTGCCGCGCAGCGACGCCGGGTCGATCCCGGCCCGCTCGAACGCCTCCCAGGAGGTCTCCAGCAGCAGCCGCTGCTGGGGGTCCATGGCGAGGGCCTCGCGCCGGTTGATCCCGAAGAAGTCGGCGTCGAAGTCCGCCGCGTCGTGGAGGAAGCCGCCGCGGCTCACGTAGCTGTGGCCCTGGCGGTCCGGGTCGGGGTCGAAGAGGTCCTCGAGCGGCCACCCGCGTTCGGTGGGGAACCCGGAGGTGGCGTCGACGGCTTCGCTGACGAGGGTCCACAGGTCCTCGGGGGACCGCACGCCGCCCGGGTAGCGGCAGCTCATGCCGACGATGGCCAGCGGCTCGTGCTGCCGGGCCTCCAGGTCGTGCAGGCGGCGGCGGGTGTGGCGCAGGTCGACGGTGACCCGCTTCAGGTAGTCGGCGAGCTTGTCTTCATTCGCCATGGGAGGTCCTCCGGGTGACTGTTCGGGCGGCGTGGACGCCGGTGCGGCGCGCGAGCGCCTCAGCGGTTTCCGAGTTCTTCGTCGATGAGCTCGAACAGCTCCTCGTGACTGGCGAGTTCGAGGTCGGCGTCGTCGACGGTGGCGGTGAGGGCCGGGGACGGGAGCGCCGTCGGCACGGCCTCGCCGCAGCGGCGCAGCAGGGACCGCAGGCGGTCGGCGAACCCGGCTCGGGCGTCGTCGGCCTCGCAGACGCCGGCGAGTACCGCTTCGAAGGCGTCCAGTGCCGACAGGCCGCGCGTGATGTCGTCGGCGGCTTCGTCCGGCAGGAGTTCGGCGCGCAGGTGCGCGACGAGCGCCGCCGGGGTCGGGTGGTCGAAGACGAGACCGGCGGGCAGGCGCAGGCCGGTGGCGGCGCCGAGCCGGTTGCGCAGGTCCACTCCGGTCACGGAGTCGAAGCCCAGGTTTTTGAAGGGCCGGCGGGCGTCGATGCCGTCGGCGTCCGCGTGGCCGAGTACGGCGGCCACCTGCCGGCGGACGAGCGCGGTCAGGGCCCGGTCGCGTTCCGCCTCGGGGAGGGCGGCCAGTTCGTCGCGCAGCGAGCGCTCCGGTGCGGCTCCCGTCTGCGGCGCGGCTGCCGTGGCCGTGGCGCTGGCGGGTCCGGTGGCGGCGCGGTGTGCGGCGAGGACCGGGTCGAGGAGCCGGCTGGGCCGGGTGGCGGTGAAGGCGACGGCGAAGCGCTCCCAGTCGACGTCGGCGACGACCGCGGCCGGCTCCTCGTGCTCGACGGTCCGGCGGAGTGCGGCCAGGGCCTGCCCGGCGTCCATGGGCGGGACGCCGTGCAGGGCCCGCAGCTGCGTCGCCTCCCGCTCCTGCGCGGTCGGCGCGGGGCCCTCCCAGGAGCCCAGCTGCACGCAGGTGGCGGGCAGCCCTCCGGCACGGCGCCGGGTGGCGAGTGCCGCGAGATGGGCGTCGGCGGGGGCGAGCGCGCCCTGACCGGTCGCCCCGAGGGCGCCGGCGGTAGTGGCGCACAGGACGAACGCGTCGAGGTCCAGGCCCGCGGTGAGGGCGTCCAGGTGCCGGGCCGTGCGCACCGCCGGGGCGAGCGCCCCGGCCAGTGCCGCGGGCGTGAGTTCGTCCAGCGGAGCACGCAGGGCGAGCTGCGGGGCGTGCACGACGGCCGTCAGCGGGAGTTCGGCGGGCACGGCGGCCAGCAGCGCGGCGAGCGCGTCCCGGTCGGTGGTGTCGCAGTCCACGACGGACACGCGGGGGGTACCGCCCTCGGGGCCGGCGGCGGCGAGAGCGGCGAGCGCGCGCTCGCGTGCCGCGTCCCCGTCCACGGGGAGCAGCAGGTGCTCCGCGCCCCGCTCGGCGAGCCAGCGGACGACGTGCCCGCCGGTGACGCCGTCGGCGCCGGTGACCAGGACGGTCCCGGACGGGTTCCAGGCCCGTGCCGGGGTCTGGCCGGCGCGGGGCGCGGCGGGGACGATCCGGCGGGCGTGGAGGCCCGAGGGGCGCAGCGCCAGCCGGTCCTCGGCCGGGGCCCCGTCGTGGGAGGCGGCCAGGAGGCGGCCGAGCAGTTCGGTGCTCCGCGCGTCCGGGGCGGCCGGCAGGTCGAGGAGGCCGCCCCAGCGTGCGGCGTACTCCTGGGCGGCGACCTGTCCGAACCCCCAGACCAGGGCCTGGTCCGGGTCGGCGGTGTCCTCGGGGTCCACGGCCGTCGCGCCGCGCGTCAGGCACCACAGCGGGGCGTCGGCGCCGCTGTCGCCGAGGGCGTGGGCCAGGGCGACCGTCGCCGCGAGTCCGGCGGGCAGGCCGGGGTGGGCGGGCGCCTCCCCGCCGGCCAGGGCCAGCAGGGACAGGACGCCCGCGGGGGCGAGGCCGCCGGTGTGCCGGGTGAGGTGGCGGGTGAGTGCGGCCCGGTCGAGTTCCCCTGCGGGTACGTCGATCCGCAGGACGTCGGCGCCCCGGGCGCCGAGTGCCCCGGCGCAGCCGGTGACCAGCGGGTCGCCGGCCGCGTCGGCGGGGACGACGAGGAGCCAGGTGCCCGGCAGGAGGCCGTCGGACGGGTCGGGCAGCGGTGTCCAGGCGAGGTGGTGGCGCAGCCGGTCGGCGGCGTCGGCGACGGGGCCGACGGGGGTCTTGGGCTGCGGCCAGAACCGCTCGCGCTGGAAGGGGTAGGTGGGCAGGCCGACGCGCCGGGCGCCGGTGCCGTCGAAGGCCGTCGTCCAGTCGACGTCGGCGCCGGCCGCCCAGGCCTCGGCGAGCGAGGTGAGGATGCGGCGCGGTCCGCCGTCGCCGCGGCGCAGGGTGCCGATGGCCGTCGCGTCCATCTCGGCGAGTCCGACGGCGAGGACCGGGTGCGGGCTGCACTCGGCGAAGAGGCGGTGGCCGTCGGCGAGCGCCCGGTTCACGGCCTGCTCGAACAGAACGGTTTCGCGCAGGTTGCGGTACCAGTAGCCGCCGTCGAGCTCGGTGCCCTCCAGCGGCTCGCCGGTCAGGGTGGAGTACATGGGGACGTCCGCGCGGCGCGGGCGGAGTCCGCCCAGCAGTTCGGCGAGTTCGCCTTCGATCTTCTCGACGTGCGCGCAGTGGGAGGCGTAGTCCACGGCGACCCGGCGGGCCCGGACCCCGTCGGCCTCCAGTTCGGCCACCAGCTCCAGGCAGGCCCCGGTGTCACCGGAGACGACCGTGGAGGAGGGGCCGTTGACCACGGCCACCGCCAGCCGGCCGGCGTAGGGGGCGATGCGCTTCTGCGCGGCCGCGGCGGACAGGGGGACGGAGACCATGCCGCCGAGCCCCGAGAGGACCTCGATGGCCTGGCTGCGCAGCGCGACGACCTTCGCGGCGTCCTCCAGGGACAGGGCCCCGGCCACGCACGCGGCGGCGATCTCGCCCTGCGAGTGGCCGATCACGGCCGCGGGCCGGACCCCGTAGGACTTCCAGACCTCTGCCAGGGACACCATCACCGCGAACAGCACCGGCTGGACCACATCTACCCGCTCCAGCGGGTCGTCCGAGCGCAGTACCTCGGTCAGGGACCAGTCCACGTAGTCGGCGAGGGCCTCCTCGCACTCGGCGATCCGCGCCGCGAACACCGGCGAGGAGTCGAGGAGTTCGACGGCCATGCCGGCCCACTGCGAGCCCTGGCCCGGGAAGACGAACACGGGACGGGAGGAGCCGGCGCCCGCGATGCCGCGGACGACGCCGGGGGCCTCGCGGCCCTCGGCCAGGGCGGTGAGCGCCTCGGCCGGGTCGGCGCCCAGGACCACCGCCCGGTGCTCCATCACCGCGCGCGTCGTGGCGAGGGAGGAGCCGATGTCGGCCGGGTCAGCGTCCGGGTGCCCGGCGAGGTGGGCGGCGAGGCGTTCTGCCTGCGCCTGTACGGCGGCCTCGGAACGGGCGGAGAACACCCACGGCACGGCATCCGGCGCGCAGCGCTCGCCCGCCGCCGTCGCCGGCTCCGGTTCCGTCGCCGGCTCCGGTTCCGGCGCCGGCGCCGGCTCCGGCTCCGGCGGGGCCTGCTCCAGCACGACGTGGGCGTTGGTGCCGCTCATGCCGAAGGAGGAGACGGCCGCCCGGCGCGGGCGGCCGGTGTCCGGCCAGTCCTGGGTCTCGGTGAGGAGTTCCACCGCGCCCGCCGACCAGTCGACGTGCGGGGACGGCTCGTCCACGTGCAGGGTCTTGGGCAGCACGCCGTGGCGCATCGCCTCGACCATCTTGATGACGCCGGCCACGCCGGCGGCGGCCTGGGTGTGGCCGATGTTCGACTTCAGCGAGCCCAGCCGCAGCGGCTCGCCGCCGTCGCGGCCCTGGCCGTAGGTGGCGAGCAGGGCCTGTGCCTCGATCGGGTCGCCGAGCTTCGTACCGGTGCCGTGCGCCTCGACCGCGTCGACCTCGGACGCGTCGAGTCCGGCGTCGGCCAGCGCGGCGCGGATGACCCGCTGCTGGGACGGGCCGTGGGGGGCGGTCAGCCCGTTGCTGGCGCCGTCCTGGTTGATCGCCGAACCGCGGATGACCGCGAGCACCGGGTGGCCGTGGCGGCGGGCGTCGGAGAGCCGCTCCACCAGGAGCATGCCCACGCCCTCGCCCCAGGCGGTGCCGTCCGCCGCCGCGGCGAAGGCCTTGCAGCGGCCGTCGGCGGCGAGACCGCGCTGGCGCGAGAAGTCCACGAACCGGCGGGGCGTCGACATCAGCGTCACGCCGCCCACGACGGCCAGGGAGCACTCGCCGCCGCGCAGCGAGCGGGCCGCCCAGTGCAGGGCGACCAGCGAGGAGGAGCAGGCGGTGTCCACCGAGACGGCGGGGCCCTCGAAGCCGTAGGTGTAGGAGATGCGGCCGGACATGACGCTGACCGCGTTGCCGGTGGCCCGGTGGCTCTCGACGTCGTCGGTGGAGTCCATCAGCACCGGCACGTAGTCCTGGCCGTTGGTGCCGATGTACACGCCGGTGCGGCTGCCGCGCAGGGCGGCCGGGTCGATGCCGGCCCGTTCGAACGCCTCCCAGGAGGTCTCCAGCAGCAGGCGCTGCTGCGGGTCCATCGCAAGGGCCTCGCGGGGCGAGATCCCGAAGAAGGCCGGGTCGAAGCCGGACAGGTCGTCGAGGAAGCCGCCGCGGCGGGTGTAGGAGGTGCCGGTGTGGTCGGGGTCCGGGTGGTGGAGGGCGGCGAGGTCCCAGCCCCGGTCGGCCGGGAAGTCGGTGGTGGCGTCGTGGCCGCCGAGCACCAGCCGCCACAGGTCCTCGGGGCTGTCGACACCGCCGGGGAAGCGGCAGCTCGTGGCGATGACGGCGAGCGGCTCGTCGTGTCCGGGGTCCGGCGCGGGGGCGGCGGGGGCTGCCGCGCCGGCCCTTCCGGCGCCTTCGCCGCCGAGGAGTTCGGCGCGCAGGTGGCCGACGAGCGCCCGGGGCGTCGGGTGGTCGAAGATCAGGGAGGCGGGCAGGCGCAGACCGGTCGCGGCACCGAGCAGGGTGCGCAGTTCCACACCGGTGAGGGAGTCGAAGCCGAGGTCCTTGAAGGCCCGGTCGGGGTCGATGCCGGCGGGCGCGGCGTGTCCGAGGACGGCGGCCACGTGGGCGCGTACGACGTCCAGCAGCAGCCGGTCGCGGTCGGCGGGCGCGGCTTCGGCCAGCCGGCGCGCGAACGGGGCGTCGTCCGTGCCCGGTCCGGCCGCACCGGCCGTCTCCGCTTCCGCCTGCGCGGACCGGGCGTCGGCCAGGTCGCGCAGCAGCGGGTCGGGGCGCCGGGCGTGGCCCGGGTCGGCCGCCCGCCGCCAGTCGACGTCGGCGACGAGCCGCCAGGTGGCGTCCTCGTCGAGCAGCTGGTCCAGCGCGGTGAGCGCGGTGTCGGGATCCATCGGCAGGATGCCCCTGCGGTGCAGGTGGTCGGCGGCGGCCTCACCGGTGGCCATCCCGGTCCCCGCCCACGCGCCCCACGAGACGCTGGTGGCGGGCAGCCCGAGGGCGCGGCGGTGTGCGGCGAGCGCGTCCAGGTAGGCGTTGGCGGCGGCGTAGTTGGCGCGGCCTGCGCCGCCGAGGACGCTGGTGTCGGAGGAGAAGAGGACGAACGCGGACAGGCCGGCGTCGAGGGTCAGCTCGTGCAGGTGCGCCGCCGCGTCGGTCTTCGGCCGGGCGACGGCCGCGAAGCGCTGCGGGGTGAGGGAGTCGATCACTCCGTCGTCGAGGACGCCGGCGGCGTGGACGACGGCGGTGAGCGGCTGGTGCGCGGGGACGGCGGCCAGCACCGCGGCGAGCGCGTCGCGGTCGGCCGCGTCGCAGGCGGCGATGGTCACTTCGGCGCCGGCCGCGGTCAGCTCGGCACGCAGGAGTTCGGCGCCCTCGGCCCGGTCCCCGGCGCGGCTGAGCAGCAGCAGGTGCCCGGCGCCCCGTTCGGCCATCCGGCGGGCGACGCGGGAGCCGACGGCGCCCGTACCCCCGGTGATCAGCACGGTGCCGGAGGGCGCCCAGGCCCGCTGGGGCCGGCGCGGCGCCGTGTCCCGGTCGAGGCGGCGCACCAGCACGCCGTCCGCCCGCACGGCCACCTGGTCCTCGTCGGGCACGCCGGGCGTGCCGAGGAGGACGGAGCAGGTACGGGCCACGGCCGTGTCGTCCAGCGGACCGGCCGGCAGGTCGACGAGCCCGCCCCACAGGTGGGGGTACTCGGCCGCCACGACGGGGCCCATCCCCCACAGCTGCGCCCGGCCGGGCGCGGTGACCCGGTCCTGCGGTCCGGCGGCGACCGCGTCGGCGGTGACGCACCACAGCCGTGCGGAGCCCCCGAGGTCGCCCAGGGCCTGGACGAGGGTCGCCGTGGCGGCGGTGGCCCCGCCGTCGGGGAACGCCCCTGCCGTGCCGAGGGCGAGGAGGGACAGGACGCCGAACGGCTCGGCGCCGTCGGCGGGCAGCAGCGCGCGCAGCGTCCGCGCCCACTCGGCGCGGTCGGCGGTCACGGTGGCGGGGTCGAGGGTCACGACCTCGGCGCCACAGCGGCGCAGTCCGGCTTCCAGGGCGTCGGCCGCCTCGTGGCCCTCCTCGCCCAGCGGCCGGACCACGAGCCAGCGGCCCGCGGACTCCAGGGGTGCGGTCCGGTCGGGACGAACCCGCCAGTCGAGGCGGTAGCGCAGTGCGGCGACGTCCCGCGCCCGGTCGGCGCGTCCGGGTATCCGGGGCCAGTACCGCTCGTGCTGGAAGGCGTACGTCGGCAGGTCCACACGCGGCGCGCCGGTCCCGCCGAAGTACGCGGTCCAGTCGACGGTGACGCCGTGGACGTGGGCCTGGGCGAGGGCGGCGACGGCCGCTTCGGCCTCGTCTCGGTCCTTGCGCAGCACGGGCACGAACACGCCGTCGCCGACGCAGTCGGCGCCCATCGCGGACAGCACGCCGTCAGGGCCGAGCTCGACGAACCGGGTGACGCCCTCCGCTTCCAGGGTGGCGACACCGTCGGCGAAGCGGACCGCCTCGCGGACGTGGCGCACCCAGTACTCGGGCGAGCAGAGCTGACCGGCCTGTGCCAGGTCACCGGTCAGGTTCGACACGACGGGGATCAGGGGCTCGGCAAAGTCGACGGCCTCCAGGACGGTACGGAACTCGTCCAGCATCGGGTCCATCAGCGGCGAGTGGAACGCGTGGCTCACCGTCAGCCGCTTGGTCTTCACCCCGCGCTCGCCGAGCACACCGGCGATGGCGGTCACGGAATCGGCCGCACCCGAGATCACCACGGAGGAAGGCCCGTTGACGGCCGCGATGCTCACGTCCTCGTACGCGGCGACCAGCTCGGCCACCTCCGCCTCAGCCGCACGCACCGACACCATCGCACCACCAGCCGGCAGCGCCTGCATCAGCCGACCACGGGCGACGACCAGCCGCACCGCATCAGCCAGCGAGAACACCCCCGCCACATGCGCAGCAGCGATCTCACCCACCGAATGCCCGAGCAGGTAATCAGCCCGCACACCCCAGCTCTCCACCAGCCGGAACAGCGCCACCTCGATCGCGAACAGCGCCGGCTGCGTGAACTCCGTACGGTCCAGCTCAGCGGAGTCCTCCGCGAACACGACCTCCCGCAGCGACCGCCCCAGCACCGGGTCGATCTCCGCACACACCGCGTCCAGCGCCTGCGCGAACACCGGGAATGCCGCATACAACTCACGCCCCATCCCGGCCCGCTGCGCGCCCTGCCCCGTGAACAGGAAGCCGGTCCGGGTCAGGCCGCGGGCGGTGCCGCGGACCAGGCCGGGGGCCCGCTCCCCGGCGGCGAGGGCGTCCAGGGCGGCGAGCAGCCGTCCGGGGTCGGCGGCGACGACCGCGGCCCGCTGTTCGAAGGCGGTCCGGGTGGTCGCGAGGGCGCGGCCCAGGCCGTGCGCGGTGTGCTCGGGGTGGGCGCGGACGTGGGCGGCGAGGCGGCCGGCCTGGGCGCGCAGCGCCTCGTCGGAGGTGCCGGAGAGCAGCCACGGGACGACGGCGTGCGGCGGGGCCACCTCCGTTGCCTCGTCGGCCGAGGCCTGCGCGGGTGCCTCTTCGACGATGACGTGGGCGTTGGTGCCGCTGATGCCGAACGAGGAGACGCCGGCCCGGCGCGGCCGGTCCTCGCGGGCCGGCCACGGCCGCGCCCCGGTGAGCAGGCCGACCGCTCCGGAGGCCCAGTCGACGTGCGGGGAGGGCTCGTCGACGTGCAGGGTCCGCGGCAGGACCTCGTGCGCGAGGGCCTGGACCATCTTGATGACGCCGCCGATGCCGGCGGCGGCCTGGGCGTGGCCGATGTTGGACTTGAACGAGCCGAGCCACAGCGGCTCCCCGCCGTCGCGGTCCTGGCCGTAGGTGGCGAGCAGGGCGTGCGCCTCGATCGGGTCGCCGAGGGTCGTCCCGGTGCCGTGCGCCTCGACGGCGTCGACGTCGGCGCCGGTCAGGCCGGCGTTGGCCAGGGCCGCGCGGATGACGCGCTGCTGGGCGAGGCCGTTGGGGGCGGTCAGTCCGTTGGAGGCGCCGTCCTGATTGACGGCGGAGCCCCGGACCAGCGCGAGGACGCGGTGCCCGTTGCGGCGGGCGTCCGACAGGCGCTCCAGGACGAGGACGCCGACGCCCTCGGACCAGCCCGTACCGTCCGCGGCGGCGGCGAAGGACTTGCAGCGGCCGTCGGGGGCCAGGCCGCGCTGCTTGGTGAACTCGACGAACCGCCGGGGCGTGGCCATCACGGTCACACCGGCGGCCAGCGCCAGCGTGCACTCGCCGCTCCGCAGGGCCCGGGCCGCGAGGTGCAGTGCGACGAGGGAGGAGGAGCAGGCGGTGTCGACGGTCAGCGCCGGGCCTTCGGTGCCGAGGACGTAGGCGACGCGGCCGGAGACGACGCTGGCCGCGCTGCCGGTGTTCTCGTAGCCCTCGGCGCTGCCCGGTACCTCGCGCAGGAGCAGGGAGTAGTCCTGGCCGTTGGAGCCGGCGAAGACGCCGGTGGCGCTGCCGCGCAGCGACGCCGGGTCGATGCCGGCCCGTTCGACGGCCTCCCAGGCGGTCTCCAGCAGCAGCCGCTGCTGGGGGTCGGTGGCGAGGGCTTCGCGCGGCGAGATGCCGAAGAAGGCGGGGTCGAAGCCGGCGGGGTCGTCGAGGAACCCGCCGGAGGCGGTGATGGAGGTGCCGGGGCGCTCGTTGCGGGGGTCGTGGAGGGCGTCGAGGTCCCATTCGCGGTCGGTGGGGAAGGCGGAGACGGCGTCGCCGCCGGCGGTCACGAGCTCCCACAGGTCCTCGGGGGAGGCGATGCCCCCCGGGTAGCGGCAGCCCATGCCGACGATGGCGATGGGGTCGTCGCCGTCGGCGGGGCCGGCGGAGCGGGGAAGGTCCGCAGTGTCGTCGCGGCCCGCGAGGCGGGCGGCGAGGTGTTCGGCGAGAGCGGCGGGGGTGGGGTGGTCGAAGGCGACGGTGGCCGGGAGCGCGAGCCCGGTGGCCTCGGTGAGGCGGGTGCGCAGCCGGACGACGGCCAGCGAGTCGAAGCCCAGTTCCTCGAAGCTGCGGCCGGCGTCGAGACTGTCGGGAGCCCCGTCGCCGAGTACGGCGGCGACGTGGGCGACGGTGAGCTCCAGCAGCCGGCGCGCCGGTACGGGGGCGGTCGCCGGGGCCGGGCCGGCCGGCGCGGCGGCGGGGGACCGGAGGCGGTCCAGCGCCTCCAGCAGGGTCTCGGGTTCCGGCCGGCGCCGGTCGAGCACGGTCTCGAACCGCGCGGGGCCGCCCGGGCCCGGGGGCAGGGCGGCGGCGCAGTCCTGAGCGAGGGCGGTCAGGACGCCGTCGGGGCCCAGTTCGAGGAAGCGGGTGACACCGGAGTCGAGGAGGGAGCGCACGCCGTCGGCGAAGCGGACGGTGGCGCGTACGTGGCGCACCCAGTAGTCGGGCGAGCAAAGCTCGTCGGCCGTGGCGGGCCGGCCGGTGACGTTGGAGACGACGGGGATGCGCGGCGGGCGGAGGGTGACCGAGGCGGCGACCTCCCGGAAGGCGTCGAGCATCGGGTCCATCAGCGGGGAGTGGAAGGCGTGGCTCACCGCGAGCCGCTTGGTCTTGACGCCCTGGCGGGCGAGGAGGCCGCCGAGCGCCGCGACGGCGTCCGCGGCCCCGGACAGCACCACGGCGGCCGGTCCGTTGACGGCGGCGACGGCGACGCCCGGGTGGTCGGACAGCAGCGGGGCGAGCTGCTCCGGCGTGGCGCGCACGGCGAGCATGGTGCCGCCGGCGGGCAGCCCCTGCATGAGCCGGCCGCGGGCGGCGACCAGCCGGCAGGCGTCGGGCAGGTCGAGCACCCCGGACACGTGGGCGGCGGTGATCTCGCCGAGGGAGTGGCCGAGGAGCACGTCGGGGGTGGTGCCCCGCGAGGTGACCAGCCGGAACAGGGCCGTCTCCAGGGCGAAGAGGGCCGGCTGGGCGAACCCTGTCGCGTCCAGCAGCCCGTCCACACCCGAGAGCGCGTCGCGCAGCGGCCGCGAGAGGTGGGGGTCCATGTGGGCACAGACCGCCCCGATTTCCTCGTCGAATTCGGGGAATCGTGCCGCCAGCTCACCCCCCGCTCCCGCTCTCTGCGCCCCCTGGCCGGTGAAGAGAAATGCCGTCCTGCTCATCGAGAACACCCCGCGCCCCATAATGCGACCATTCTTCAAATTCCACGTTAGATAACGGCGTTCGCCGCCCACACCCCTATGCGCCCCTACGGAACCCCGCAACGGGCCGCGCCGACGTGACGGTCGAGCAGCCCGGCGAGATACTCGGCCCCGCCCCGCGGGCACGCGTGCGGGGCGAGGCGGCGCAGCCGCTCCACGGAGACCTCCGTGCGCTGGGGGGCGGCGGGCACGTACTCCCGTGCCGCCGTGCGCCCGAGGCGCCGCTCGATGCCCCGCACGATCTCCTCGACGGGGTAGGGGCTGCCGGCCGCGACGTTCACCACCCGGTCCCGGACGCCGGCCGTCAGCAGCGCGTCGACCGCGCCGACCACGTCCGCCGCGTCGACCAGGTCCCGGTGGGCGCCCCGGTACAGGCGCACGCTCCCCGCCCCCACCTGCGCGGTGAGGGCGGGGATCAGCTGGTGGGGCCGCTGGTGCGGTCCCACCACGTGGCTGAGCCGCAGGGTCAGCCAGTGCCCGGACAGGGCCGCGACCGCCTCCTCCAGCGCGGCCTTGTGCCGGCCGTAGGGATTGACCGGCGCGATCGGCGCGTCCTCCTCGGCCGGTACGCGGGTGGTGCCGTACATGGCGTGGGAGGCCGTGGAGAAGAACACCACGGTGCGGCCCAGGAGCCGGCACCGTTCGGTCACCGAGCGGACGAGTTCCGATTCGCGGGCGAATTCCGCCGGGTTCTCGACTCCGGTGGCGGAAACCCCCGCAGCGATGAGGGTGACGTCCGGGTGCCGGTCGGAAATCCTCTGGAAATTGCCGGCGAGGAATCCCCGCCCGATGACCTCCATCAGACGGTCGCCGCCTTGTCCTCACGGTATTCGGCCGTGAGCTTCTCCAGGGTCGCCACGAGCTCCGCCGGGGACGGCTGCGCGTGGATCTCGTCGCGCAGGCGCAGCGCGTTCTCCTTGAACGAGGGGTCGTCGACGAGCCGGGCCAGGGCGTCGTGCAGGGCCTCGCCGGTGACGTTGTCGGCGTGCACGAACAGGCCCGCGCCCGACTCCTGGAGGTGCTCGGCCTTGACGACGGTGTCCCAGATCTTGGGGATCATCAGCTGCGGCACGCCGTAGTTCAGGGCGGTCGACCAGGTGCCGCCGCCGCCGTAGTGGACGATGGCCGAGCAGGTCGGCAGCAGGGCGTGCATGGGCACGAAGGGGATGACGCGCGCGTTGTCGGGGACCTGCGGGTCGGTCTCGCCGGGGAACGGCACGAGGGTGGCGATCAGCTCGATGTCGAGGTCGGCCCACATGCCGAGGGCGGAGATCGGGAAGCCGTCGTGCCCGATGTGCTCGCGCAGCGAGCCGCCCATGGTCAGGCACACACGCGGCTTGGCGGGCGCCTCGTGCAGCCACTCCGGTACGACGGCGGGGCCGTTGTAGGGCACGTACCGCATCGGGACGGTGTTGACGCCCACGGGCAGCCGTACGCCCTCGGGGCACGGGTCGATGGTCCACTGGCCGGTGACGACCTCCGGGTGGAAGGTCGCGCCGTGCCGCTCCAGCAGCCCGGTCAGCCACTCGACGAGCGGGTCCTGGCGCTCGGCCTCGGGCAGCTGCGCCATGTCGGCGAGGAAGGTCTCGCGGGAGCGCAGCATGACGTCCGGGCCCCACAGCAGGCGGGCGTGGGCGGCGCCGACGACGCGGGCGGCGACGGCGCCGGCGTACGTCTGCGGCTCCCAGATGACGAGGTCGGGCTGCCAGGCGCGGGCGAACTCGACGAGCCCGTCGACGAAGGAGTCGTTGTTGATGGGGGCGTTGTACAGGGTGGTGAGCAGCGTCTGGCGGCGCAGCCGCTCCTCCGGGGTGGTGGTCTCCCCCTCGCCCTTGTGGAGGCCGCCGAAGCCGGCGCCGCCGCTGCCCCAGGCGTCGGCGTGCTCCTTCTGCATCTCGCTCAGCCGGTGGTCCTCGCCGACCGGGACGGCGGTCAGGCCGGCGGCGGTGATGACGTCGGTGAGCTTGGGCTGCGAGGCCACGCGGACCTCGTGCCCGGCGGCGCGCAGCGCCCAGGCGAGCGGTACCTGGCTGTAGAGGTGGGCACGTTCGGAGAACGTGGTGAACAGGATGCGCATGGGTGGTTCCCGTCTGCGAGGTGGCTGGGGGGTTCCCAGGGACGTTTCGGCGTGGTGGTGCACGGTCCGGAGGGTGCCGAGCGGCTCACGGACCAGGCGCGGGTGCCGGTGGCGGCACTACCGGCGGCGTACGGGCCGGAAGGTGTCAGGCGGCACCCGGCAGGCCGAGCGGGAGTTCGGCGGGCAGGTCGGCGCGCCGGCTGATGCGCAGCTTGCGGTAGACCCGGGTCAGGTGCTGTTCGACGGTGCTGACCGTGATGAACAGTTCGCGTCCGATCTCCCTGTTGGAGTGGCCGACGGCCGCCAGGGCGGCCACCCGCCGTTCCGCGTCGCTCAGTGTGGCGATGGCGTCGGCGCGGGCTTCGGCGGGGCCGGTGTCCGCGGGCGGTGCCGGGTCGAGGACGGCGGGGTGGGGCAGGAGCCGTTCGCACAGCGACGGGGCGTCGCAGTCCTGGGCGAGCTTCACGGCGCGGCCGGCCATCATCCGCGCCCGGTTGTAGTCGCCGAGTTCGTGGTGGGCGCAGCTCAGGTCGGCGAGCGCGCCGACCAGTTCCAGGCGGTCCCCGGCCTCCTGCAGCAGGGTGATGGCCTCCCACAGCAGGGCGGGGCGGCGCCGTGCCTCGCCGAGGGCGGCGATGGTGCGCAGGGAGGAGCCCCGCACCCGGATGTGCTCGGGTGCGGACAGCTCCATCTGTTCGCCGATGAACTCGCCCGCGCGTTCCCGCAGTCCCAGGCCCAGGCAGGCGGTGGCGGCGCCGCCGCGCCAGGCGATGAGGGCGGGCCGGTCGACGCCGCGCTCCGCCATCAGTTCGCCGCAGCGCCGGAAGTCCTCCAGGGCGGCGCGCAGCCGCCCGACGGCGAGGTAGTGGCGGCCGCGGGCGTACAGGTACTGGCCGCCGAAGCGGGTGCCGAACATCTCCTGCGGCACGCGCTGCGCGAGGACCCGCTGGGCGTCCTCGGTGCGGCCGGTGACGGTGCAGGCGACGAGGCGGGCGGCGAGGGGGATGCCGATGGCGACCCCCCAGTCCTCGGGCGGGAGCACGGCCAGCGCGGTGCGGGCGTGGCGTTCGGCGTCGGCGAGCGCGCCCTGGCGTACGGCGATCTCCGCGCGTATGCCCGTGAGCACGGCCCGCCAGGTCGTCTCGCGGCGCGCGGTGGCCTCGGCGACGAGCGTGTCGCACCAGTGGGCGGCCTGGCCGGTCCGGTCGGCGTACAGCAGTGCGTACAGGGCGGCCATCGCCGATTCCAGCGCGGTCTCGCCGATGCGGGTGCTCTGCAGGGTCAGTTCCGCGTCGGCGGTGGCCGCCTCCGCGGAGGTCTCCGGTCCGCCGGGTCCGGCGTCGGCGTCGGCGTGGGCGGCGTCCGCGTCCGCGTCCGCGTCCCAGTAGAGCAGGCGGCGGGCCCGGGTCACGTCCGCGTGGTGCCGGCCGGCGTCCGCGAAGCCGGTCCCCTGCGGCCCGGGCGCCGGCCGGGGCGGGGCGTCGGCGGAGCGGCCCAGCCACAGCCGCGCCAGGGCGAGGGTGGCGCCGTCGCGCGCCGAGAGCAGTCCGTCGCGGGCGTGGGCCTCCAGCGCGCCCAGGTGGCGGGCGGCGACCGAGGGGCTGGTACGCCACCGGTTGCGCACCAGCAGCGCGGTCAGCGCGGCCCGTTCGCCCGGGTCCTGGCAGGCCCGGACGGCGAGTTCGAGGCAGTCGGCGGCGAAGCGGTCGCGGTCCGCGGCGGCCTCCCCTTCGGCCGCCTCGCGCAGCACGGTGACCGCCCAGGGGCCGGGGGCCTGCCGGGCGGCGACGAGCTGGCGGGCGACGGCGGCCCCCGGCGCCCCGTCCTCGTGCAGCAGCCGGGCGGCGCGCAGGTGGCGGTCGCGGCGGTCGGCGTCCTCACAGCCGGCGAGGACGGCGGCGTGCGCGGCGGGGTGGCGGAAGCGGCCTTCGTCGAGGAGGCCGGCCTCCGTCAGGGCGGCCAGGTCCCGGGCGGCGGCTTCGACGCCGGTGCCTAGCATGCGGGCCACCAGGGAGGCCGGGGCGAGGTCGCCGAGGACGGCCAGGGCGCGCGCGGCATCGGCGGCGCCCTCGTCGCAGCGCAGCAGGCACGTGCGCAGGGCGGCGGCGAAGGAGCCGCCCACGGGGGTCTCCCCGTCGTGGTCGCCCGCGGCGAGGCGGTCGTCGGCGAAGGCATGGACGAGCAGGGGGTTCCCGCCGGTCAGGGCGTGGCATTCGGCGGCCAGCCGGTCCGCGGTGCACGGGTCGAGGCGGGCGGCGAGGAGTTCGGCGACGCCGCGCCGGGTCAGCGGGGCGACGCGCACGGTGCGGCAGTCGGGGTCCCCGGCGAGCTCGGCGCGCGGGCCGGTCCCGTCGGGTGCGTCGGCGCCCCCGTCGGTGAGCACCATCAGCACGCGGGAGGTCCGCAGCCTGCGGTGCAGGTACATCAGGGCGGCCACCGACGGCCGGTCGGCGTGCTGCAGGTCGTCGACGGCGACGACCAGCGGCCGATGGCGGGCGGCTTCGCGCAGCACGCCGCACAGGTCGCGCAGTTCACGGGCGCGCGCGGGCGCCATGGGCTGCTCGCCGCGGCCGGCGCCCGCCGCCGGCGCGGCGGGACGCCCGGCCGGTGCGGCGCCTTCCCGCTCCGCCGTGGCCAGCAGGGCGCGGACGTGGCCGGCCGTGGCGGGTGGCAGCTGCGGGTCGTCGAGGAGGCGGTCGAGGACCCCGAAACCGAGGTGGCGTTCGGCGCGGACGCCGGTGGCGGTCAGCACCAGGGCCCCGGCGCGGGCGGCGTGCCGGCACAGGGCGTGCAGCACATCGGTCTTGCCGCAGCCGACCGGGCCGGTGACGACGGCCACACGCCCCTCGCCCGCGGCGGTCCCCTCGAACGCCTCCTGGAGCGCCCGCAGCTGCGCCCGGCGTTCCACGCGCAGCTCCGCGCGGGTGCCGGCGCGGTGCTCCGCCAGTCGTTCCGTTTGCTGTTCCGTCGTCTTCACGTGGGCTCCCGGCCGGCTCAGCGGACCGCGTACCGGGCGGTGGTGTCGGGCAGCTCCAGCGCCGGGTCGGCGGTGAGCACCGCGTGCTGCAGGCGCTGCAGCCGCGGCGAGGGGTTCAGGCCGAGGCTCTCGACCAGGTTGTCGCTGAGCACCCCGTACGCGTCGAGGGCCCGCCCGGGGGCTCCGCAGCGGTAGAGCGCGATCATGAGCTGGGCGCACAGGTTCTCGTGCAGCGGGTGCTGGGCGGCCAGGACGCGCAGCTCGCCCAGCAGCCCGGCGTGCCGGCCGAGGCGCAGGTCGGCCTCGATGCGCTGCTCCAGGGCGGCCATGCGGCCCTCCTCGAGGCGCATGAGCTCCAGTTCCAGGACCCGCCCGACCGGTACGTCGACCAGCGCCGGGCCCCGCCACAACTGGAGTGCGGCCCGGAGCAGTTCGGAGGCCGTGAAGTCGTCGCCGGCGTCGAAGGCGCGGCGGCCGGCCTGCGCGAGGCGCTCGAACTCGCGGGCGTCGACGCGGTCGGCGGGCACGTCCAGGAGGTAGCCGCCGAAGCGGGTCGCCAGGATGTCCCGGGGGCGGATGCCGGGGTCGGAGTGCGCCGCGCCGATGCGCCGGCGCAGCTGGAGGATGTACGTCTGCAGGGTCGGCGAGGCGCTGCGCGGGATCTCCTCCCCCCACAGCTCCTCCATCAGGCTGGGCACGGTCACCGCCTGGGGTGCCTGCAGCGCGAGGAGAGCCAGGATCTGGCGTTGCTTGGGCGCGCTGGGCACGATGGGCACGCCGTTCTCGTAGGCCTCCATCGGGCCCAAAACCTTGACCTCCACGCGTCTGTCCCCCATGCGTCGCACACGTTCCGGTTGTGGCCGGTGCAGTGCTGACCGGCCGTCACGATCGTGGCAGCGGGGGGCCTCCCGCCCCAGTGCCGCACTAACGAGGGAGGGGTGAAGATCTCATATGCGGCTCAGTGATCCGGGCACTGGCACAGTGATCACGCTCGTACAAGAATCCTCGTATCACGCTGGAACGCCGCTAGAGGACGCGGCGGTCGGAGCATCAACGGGGAGAGTTCATGAAGGTCGTAGACGCGTTCGAAGCCGAGCTGGTGGCACTGTGCGGCCCGGCCGCCACGGAGGACCGGTTCATCGTGGAGGACCTGGACGGCCTGGGCGACGACAACGTCGCGATGCTCTCCTTCTGCATGCTCCAGCCCGTCGACACCGTCCGTCACTTCGCCGCGCTGGGCGCGGTCGCCGCGTGACGGCGGGCGGGGGCGCGGCGGGCGGGGGCGCGGCGGGCGGGGGCGCGGCGGGCCTGCCGCGCGTCGGGTTCAGGAACCACCTGCGCGCCGAGGTCGTCCCGGGGGAAGCCACCTACCTGCTGTCGGAGCGGAAGGTGACCGCGCTGCCGAGTCCCTGCATGGAAGTGCTCGCACCGCTGCTGGACGGGACGCGCACCATGCGCGAGCTGGTCGAGGAGGCGTCGGCGGTGCTGGACGCGGCGGAGGTGGGCCGGACCCTGCGGGGGCTCGCCGCCGCCGAGCTGGTCGCCCTGCGTCCCGACGGCCGCGACACCGACGCGCGCGCCGACGCCTACTGGGACCTCGCCGGGCTCGACGGCCCCAGCACCACCACCCGCCTGACCACCCGCACCGTCGAGGTGCTCACCGCCGGCCGTGTCGACCGCACGGCCGCGGAGGAGGCCTGCCGGGCCTCCGGCCTGACCGTGGTGCCCGCCGACGGCGCCGACGCGCCGCCGGCGGCCCCGGAGGCCGGCTCCGAGGCGGCACCGGAGCTCACCCTGGTGCTGTGCGAGGACTACCTGCACCCGCGGCTGCGCGAGATCGACGCCCGCCAGCGGGCCCTCGGCCGCCCCTGGCTGCTCGCCCGGACGTGCCGCGCCGACGTCTGGGTCGGCCCGCTCTTCCGCCCCGGCGAAAGCGCCTGCTGGTCCTGCCTGGCGTTCCGGCTGCGCGACCACCGCATGTCGGAGTCCCCGGTACAGCGCGCCCTCGGCCTCGACGGGCCGGTGCCCCGCCCCCAGGCCTCCATCGCCGCCGGCCGGGCCCTGGGCCTGCACACCGCCGTACTGGAAGCCGCCAAGTGGCTCGCCGGCACCCGCTGCGACGGCCAGGACGCGGTCTGGACGCTGGACAGCCTCACGCTGGAGAGCCGCCACCACACCGTCTCCCGCCGCCCCCAGTGCCCCGAGTGCGGGGACCCCGGCCTGATGGCCGAGCAGGCCCGCCGCCCGGTCACCGTGGAGTCCCGGCCCAAGGCGGTACAGGAGTCCGGCGGGCACCGCGCCCTGACGCCGCAGCAGATGATGGACCGCTACGGCCACCTGGTCAGCCCCGTCACCGGCGTCGTCCAGCAGCTGCGCCGCGACCGGCGCACTCCCCCGGGCCTGCACGCCTACACCTCCGGACGCAACCTCGCCGGCGGCGCCGGGCAGAACCTGGCCTCGCTGCGCGCCGGCCTGCGCTCGCTCAGCGGCGGCAAGGGCCTCACCGAGATCGACGCCAAGGTCAGCACCCTGTGCGAGACCGTCGAGCGGTACTGCGGCACGCGCCAGGGCGACGAACTCGTCGTCCGCGACAGCCTGCGCGGCCTGGGCGACATCGCCGTCCACCCCGACTCCTGCCAGCTCTACGACCCGCGCCAGATCCGCGGCCGCGAAGCCTGGAACGCCCGCCACGGCGGCTTCCAGTACGTGTGCTCCGCCTTCGACGAGCGCGAGGCCATGGAGTGGACCCCGGTGTGGTCGCTGGGCGAAGAGCGCCGGCGGCTGCTGCCGACGTCGATGCTCTACTTCGACACCCTGACCCGCACCAGCAGCGTCCGCGCCGACTCCAACGGCAACGCCGCCGGCAGCAGCCGCGAGGACGCCATCGTCCAGGGCTTCCTGGAACTGGTCGAGCGGGACGCGGTCGCCCTGTGGTGGTACAACCGCACCCGGCAGCCCGGCGTCGACCTCGCCTCCTTCGACGACCCGTGGCTGGAGCGGACCCGGCAGGTGTACGCGGGCATGAACCGCCGCCTGTGGGTCCTCGACCTGACGTCCGACCTCGGCATCCCCGTCATGGTGGCGCTGTCGCGGCGCACCGACAAGCCCGCCGAGGACGTCATGTTCGGCTTCGGCGCCCACTTCGACCCGCGCATCGCCCTGCGCCGCGCCGTGACCGAGATGAACCAGCTGATCCCGGCCGTGCTCGACGTGCGGCCCGACGGCACCGGCTACGGCGTCGACGATCCCACCGCCCGCGCCTGGTGGAGCGGCGCGACGGTGGCCAACCAGCCCTACCTGCTGCCCGATGCGTCCCTCCCGCCCCGCACCCCGGCCCACTGGGCGTTCGAGGAGCGGGCGGACCTGCGCGACGACGTCGAGGCGATCGTCGCCCTGACCCGCTCGCGCGGGCTGGACCTGATGGTCCTCGACCAGACCCGCCCCGACATCGGCCTGCCGGTGGTGAAGGTCGTGGTCCCGGGACTGCGCCACTTCTGGGCGCGGTTCGCGCCCGGCCGCCTCTTCGACGTCCCTGTCGCCCTGGGGCGTCTCACGCGGCCCACCGCCTACGAAGACCTCAACCCCGTACCGCTGTTCGTCTGAAAACCCCGAAATCCGCGAACGCCAGAACCGGTCCCTCCAAAACGCCCGACCCCGAGCCCCTGACCTGCCACAACGGCACGGCAGGGGCTCCAAACGTGTCTGACGTTACATTTCGGCCCGCAGGACACTCGAGTCAACTTCGACCTATATTCGACCCTGAGTTATCAGGGGAAAGCACAAAGGGGTGGAAGATGCTCAGTCTCCGCTGGTCCGGATCGTCAGCGAGCCGGAGGAGACTCTCCGCGGAGCCCGCTGCCCGATCAGGCCCGGAAAACGCCGCCCAGCTCTCCAGGGCCGAAGAGGCGATACCCGCGCCCACCCTCGCACGGTCGATCACCGTCGTGGCCGTGACCTGCTACGCGGTGATCTCGCTGCTCAACGTCCGCGCCGCGAACGACTCCGGCCCCGTCTTCCTCGCCTGCTGCTCCTGCCTGGCCGTCCTGTTCGTCCTCCAGCTCAAGCACTCGGCACCCGGCGCCCGCCTGGCCTCCCGCCGCTCGCGCCTGCTCACCCTCTCCGCGCAGGCCCTCATGACCTACCTGCCGCTGACGCTGTTCGGCTGGGAGTGGGGCGGCATGGCCGGCTTCCTCGCCGCCTCCGTCCTGCTGCTCACCCCGGTACGGGTCGGCTGGATCCTCTACGCCGCGATCACGCTCAGCATGGTCGGCTACCCGGTCATCCTGGGCATGGGCGTCAACGACACCGCGTACTTCGCCATCGCCACCGCGCTCACCGGCCTCGTCGTCTACGGCCTGTCCACCCTGTCCCGGCTGATCGTCGCGCTGCACGCCGCCCGCGCCGAACTCGCGCGCGTGGCCGTCTCCAACGAGCGGCTGCGCTTCGCCCAGGACCTCCACGACCTCCTCGGCTACAGCCTGTCCGCGATCACCCTCAAGTCCGAGCTGACGGCCCGCCTGATCAACGCCTCCCCGGAACGGGCCCAGGAGGAGGTGGCCGGCGTACTGGACCTGTCCCGCCAGGCCCTCGCCGACGTCCGCACGGTCGCCAGCGGCTACCGGGACATGACGCTGAGCGCCGAGGCCCGTTCGGCCCGCGCCATCCTGACCGCCGCGGACATCACCGCCGACGTCGACGTCACGGCCACCACGGGCCTGCTCGACCCCGACGTCGACACCGTGCTCGCCACGGTCCTGCGCGAGGGCATCACCAACGCGCTGCGCCACAGCAAGATGCGGCACTGCTCGATCCGCGCCACCGTCGACGACGACCACGTGTCGCTGTGCCTGGTCAACGACGGAGTCGGCGGTGAGCCCCAGGCGGTCGCGGCGGACTCCGGCAACGGCCTGGGCAACCTGCGCCTGCGCCTGGCCGCCGTGGGCGGCCGGATGACCTCCCACATCGACGACAAGGGCTTCTTCCGCCTCACCGCGACGGCCCCCCGCGTCCCGGAAGCCACGGACAAGGCCCCCTCCCCCATTCCGGCTCCCCGCGTCACCCGCAGGAGCGGCGCCGCCGTCTGACGGCCCTTCCAGCCCCTCTCCACCCCCACGCGCCCCCTGGCCGTGGGGGTGGAGTTTTCTGCACTGCAGGTGTGCTCACAGCTCCATTCCGGCGCCCTGGGTCCGGCCCGTAGTTTCGTGTTCAGAAGGCGGGCCACACGGTCCGGACAGGGACCAGGCCACGGGCAAGGGAGTCAGACGGTGATGACGGCGGAGCAGGAGCAGACCGAACAGCAGCAGACCGCGACGAAGGCCGACACGAAGGCCGAGAAGAAGGCCAAGGGCAAGGACCCGAAGGCGGATCTGATCCGGACCGCGTTCATGGAGGTCGGCGTCCCCCTCGGCCTCTACTACGGCCTGCGCGGAGCCGGCCTGGGCCAGTGGCTGTCCCTGTTCATCAGCGGCGCCCTGCCCCTGGCCCAGCTCGTCTACAAGATGGCCACCGAACGCCGCGTCTCGGCCGTCACCCTCTTCACCCTGAGCATCATGGCCGCCGGCACCGCCATCACACTCCTCACCGGTGACGCCCGCCTCCTCCTCGCCCGCGAGAGCTACCTCACCGGCCTGCTCGGCCTGTGGATGATCGCCACCCTCTTCGCCAAGCGGCCCTTCATGTTCACCACCATGACCAAGATGCTGCCCGAAGAGACCGCCCGGACCTGGCACGCCAACTGGAACAACCACGCACGCTTCCGCAACGTCATGCGCTGGATGTCCCTCGCCTGGGGCGCCGCCTTCCTCATCGACTCCGCCGCCCGCATCCTCATGGCCTACACCCTCCCCGTCGACCTCGTCCCCGTCCTCTCCGTCATCCTCCTCATCGGCATGCTCATGACCGTCGTCAAGATCAGCAAGACCTACGGACGCCGCATGATGGCCGAACTCACCTGACACACCACACACAACGAAGTGGGCCGCCCCCCTCGCGGGGACGGCCCACTTCGGCGTATCCGTACCCGTCCCCCCGGGACGACTTGACATTGTTCGGACCCTCTGAGGACCGGTACTCCTTCAGACCCTCCCCGCTCCCGGACAGGGTCTGAAGCCCTTGGGCCCCGAAACACCCCCCGGACACCACCCCCGGCCCGTCGAGACCACGGCGCACCGTTCGGTCCCTCGGTCCCTGCCCCTTTCAGTCCCTCCACGTTTCCGCAGGCCAGAGCAGTTTCAGTACCCAGAACAGGGACTGAAGGGACTCAATTTCCACTGTTCCAGCCTTTACGTGCGTGCGTGTATGCGCGGGCGTAAGAAGCTACATGTGCATTATTCGCGTCATAACTGGGAAGTTGAGTCCCTTCAGTCCCTCTGAATCGAGCCCCAGCCCGCTGACCTGCAGGTTCGTCAGTGACTGAAGCGACAGGGACCGAACTGTGCCCGACGGCGGTTCCGCCCCTGTCCCGAGGGGAGTCGGGGTCCCGGGCAGAGGGGCCCCAGGCGCCGCCCCCTCCCCTCAGTCCCTGCCTCCCGGCGGCAACCGCCCGGAGGGACCGAACCCGACCCCCTCACGGGGACCGCCCTCCACCCGGGGACCCAAGGGACTCAAGGGACTGAGAAAACGAAACGGTCAAGCGTCCTGCGCCACTCCGGCGTGTCGCTGCGTTAGGGTCAGGCATTGTGAAACTTTGGTCCCTTCAGTCCCTGAACAGGGGTTCAGGGGGCCGGTATCCCACCATCCCGGGACAACCGAACCATCAGCTCTGACAGCCGAGGGAAGACACGTGCCAGCCCGCAGCGCATCGCCGTCACCAGCGGCAGCCGAGGCAGGCCGGGAACTCGAGGTCGCCCTCTGGCTGGCGTCCCGGGGACTGCCCGTGCATCCCCTCGCCCCGGGGTCCAAGACCCCGGCGGCCAACTGCATACGCTGCAGGGAGGAACCCCACGCCCCGTCGGGCTGCCCCTGCCCGGCGAACGGGCTGTGGTGCCACGGCTTCCACGCCGCCACCACCGACACCGGCCTCATCAGGGACTGGTGGCGCAGGCAGCCCCGCTTCGGCGTCGGGGTCTCGTGCGGCCCCGCCGGCCTCGTCGTCCTCGACGTCGACACCCACCCGGCCCCGCTGCCCGACCGCCGGCGGCTCCTGCCGGGCATCGACATCGATGACCGCGTCGACCTCACCGGCCTGAGCACCGGCTACGACACCCTCGCGCTCCTCGCCGCACACCGGGGGCGGCCCGACCCCGCCCTGGACGAGACCACCCTGCGCGTCCGCACACCCACCGGAGGCCTGCACATCTGGTACCGCGCCCCCCTGGGGAGCCCGCCCATCCGCTCCTCCAGCGGGACCGGCACCCGTACCGCCCTCGCCTGGCAGGTCGACGTACGCGCCACCGGCGGGTACATCGTCGCGCCCGGCACCCGGACGGCCGACGGCGCCTACGAGGCCCTGCCCGGGGCCCGTACCCCCGCACCGCTGCCGCTGTGGCTGCACGCCGAACTCGCCCGTACCGGCCACCACCCCACGACCCCCGCGCCCACCCCGGTACCCGCTCCCGTGTCCCGGGTCCGGCGGGCCTCGCCGCCCGGCCGGGCCGGCGCCGCCCACCGCATCCTCGGGCCCCTCCTGGACGAGGTCCGGGGCTGCGCCGGCGCGCCGTCGGGCACGGCCTTCACCGACAAGCTCAACCGCGCGGCCTTCACCGCCGGCGGCCTCGCCGCCGCGGGCCACATCACCCTGCCCGAGTGCGCCACCCTCCTCACCGAGGCCGCGCACACGGCACGCCCCGCCCAACCGCGCCGCAACCAACTCGTCATCGACTCCGCGCTCCGCGCCGGCAGCCACCGCCCCATCCATCCCGAGGGACGCTCATGAGCAGCGAAGGAAGCACCGGCTTCGACGCGCACGCCGCCGCGGAGCAGCTCGCGGTCTTCGCCGCCGAGCCCCGCGCGACCGCCAAGCTGCCCGCCCAGCAGGTCTCCACTCCCCCGGCGGGCAGCAGGCCCGACGACTTCGTCCAGTCCGGCCTGCTGGTCAACCTGACCGACCGCGGCAACGCCAAGCTCTTCGCCCACCTGCACAACCACCGCTTCCGCCATGTCGAGGGCCTCGGCTGGTACGTGTGGGACGAGTACCGGTGGAAGCGCACAGGAGGCGAGAAGGCGGCGATCTGGGCGGCCGGCGACATGGCCGAGGAGATGCCGCTCCACGACCCCAGGGGCCACTTCACCGACCGTGAACTCGTCCAGCACCGCAAGCGGGCCATGTCGACCTCCGGGGTCAAGGCCATGCTCGCGCAGGCCAAGGCCTCACCCGAACTGGCCCTGGACCCCGACACCCTCGACGGCGACAAGTACGCCCTGTGCACCCCCGCCGGCGTCGTCGACCTGCGCACGGGCGAGCTCCACAAGCCGGACCCGCTCAGGGACCTCCACTCCCGTGCGACCTACCTCGCGCCCGAGGCCAGCCCCACGCCCCGCTTCGCCCGGTTCCTGACGGAGACCTTCGGCGACGACGACAAGGGCAAGGAGATGATCAACTTCGTTCATCTCCTGCTCGGCTACTCCATCACCGGCGACGTCGGCGGCCAGGTCCTGCCCTTCCTCTACGGCATCGGCGCCAACGGCAAGTCCGCCCTCATGGACATCGTCATCAAGATCCTGGGCGACTACGCCGACGTGGCGCCGCCCGGCTTCCTGATGGAGCGGGGCAAGTTCAACGAGCACTCCACCGAGCTGACCGAGCTCCACGGCCGCCGCCTGTTCGTCTGCAGCGAGCTCAAACCGCACGACAAGTTCGACGAGGCCCGCGTCAAGCTCCTCACCGGAGGGGACCGCCTCAAGGCGCGCCGCATGCGGCAGGACTACTTCAGCTTCGAACCCACCCACAAGCTGTGGCTGCTCGGCAACCACCGCCCCGAGGTCGGGACCGGGGGCCACGCCTTCTGGCGCCGCATCCGCCTGATCCCGTTCGACAAGGTGGTCCCGGACCACCGCAAGATCGACAACCTTGCGGAGGAGCTCGTCAGCCACGAGGGGGCCGGCATCCTCCACTGGATGATCCAGGGCGCCATGTCCTACCTCCGGACCAAACCGTCCCTCGGCGGCCCCGCCGTCGTGCGCACCGCGACCCAGGCCTACGCCACCACCGAGGACCACATCGGACGCTTCCTCGCCGAGTGCTGCACCACCGGGGACGGCTCCGAGGAGCCCCGCGACCTGAAGGTCGAACAAGGCGCGCTCTACCGCACCTATAGCAACTGGTGCCAAGATGACGAGGGGCTACGGCCCGCGACCACCCGCGCCTTCGCAACACGCATCCGTGCCGAGGTCGGCATTTCCTCACCCAGCGAGATGCTCCGTTCCAACGGCGCCAAGTTCTATCCCGGTCTTGCCCTGCTCGCCGACGAATCCGGATGAGAGCACGGTGCGATCGGACCGTTCCGGGTGTCAACCCGCTCGGTCCTACTGTCTGGTACACCACTTTGCCGCCTACCATGCGTCTACAGCGAACGAGTCAGTCACGGGCCGTTACCCGGCGTACCGCCCATGCGCGCGTGTGTCGCCCGGTAGCGTGGGCAGTCAGTTCGAAGAGCACGGCGTGCACCCAACCCGAGGAGGGGCGAAAGCCATGAGCTCGCTACTGCAGGCAAGCGACCTCACCCACGAGGACAGGGTGGTGTGGCTGGAGGATCCCGCCGGACTCGACTACGTACGCCAGGCCCTCGACAAGACCCCGCGCAGGCGCGGCAAGCCCCGCTACTACCGGGACGGCCGCATGGTGGGGTTCGCCGAGCTCTGCGACACCTCGGAGGCCGACCCCGACAGCGGCCTGCAGAAGCGCCGCGTGTTCTACCTGCTGCCGCACGACCGCGACGCGGAACCCGACGGCCTCTACCGTGCCGGCGCCCCCGGCGAGGCCGTGGACCCCCGCACGATCGAGCCGCGGCGCGTGGGCATGAAGACCGAGCGCTCGCAGCGGGGATCCGCCTCCGCCGCGCGTACCGTCGCCTGATTCCGGAATTCGGTCCCTCCAGTCCCTGAATACCAATGGCTGGTACGAAGCGATCATTCTCGTCCGCGATCTTCGGTTACACCGACAGGGCTGCCGGGAATCCAAGGCCAAAGATCACGAAATCGCGTGGTCGCCTACCGAAAGGCCGGTGGAAAGGCCATATCGTTACCTGCCGCAACCATCAGGGATTTCCGTCCGGACGCCGAAGTGGGCCGTCCCCGCGAGGGGGGCGGCCCACTTCGTTGTGTGTGGTGTGTCAGGTGAGTTCGGCCATCATGCGGCGTCCGTAGGTCTTGCTGATCTTGACGACGGTCATGAGCATGCCGATGAGGAGGATGACGGAGAGGACGGGGACGAGGTCGACGGGGAGGGTGTAGGCCATGAGGATGCGGGCGGCGGAGTCGATGAGGAAGGCGGCGCCCCAGGCGAGGGACATCCAGCGCATGACGTTGCGGAAGCGTGCGTGGTTGTTCCAGTTGGCGTGCCAGGTCCGGGCGGTCTCTTCGGGCAGCATCTTGGTCATGGTGGTGAACATGAAGGGCCGCTTGGCGAAGAGGGTGGCGATCATCCACAGGCCGAGCAGGCCGGTGAGGTAGCTCTCGCGGGCGAGGAGGAGGCGGGCGTCACCGGTGAGGAGTGTGATGGCGGTGCCGGCGGCCATGATGCTCAGGGTGAAGAGGGTGACGGCCGAGACGCGGCGTTCGGTGGCCATCTTGTAGACGAGCTGGGCCAGGGGCAGGGCGCCGCTGATGAACAGGGACAGCCACTGGCCCAGGCCGGCTCCGCGCAGGCCGTAGTAGAGGCCGAGGGGGACGCCGACCTCCATGAACGCGGTCCGGATCAGATCCGCCTTCGGGTCCTTGCCCTTGGCCTTCTTCTCGGCCTTCGTGTCGGCCTTCGTCGCGGTCTGCTGCTGTTCGGTCTGCTCCTGCTCCGCCGTCATCACCGTCTGACTCCCTTGCCCGTGGCCTGGTCCCTGTCCGGACCGTGTGGCCCGCCTTCTGAACACGAAACTACGGGCCGGACCCAGGGCGCCGGAATGGAGCTGTGAGCACACCTGCAGTGCAGAAAACTCCACCCCCTGGCGATCGCCCCTCAGTTCTGCGGGGCGTTCAGGTACGCAAGCACCGCCAGGACCCTCCGGTTGTCGCTGTTGTCCTGCGTCAGCTCCAGCTTGGTGAAGATGCTCGCCGAATGCTTGCTGACGGCGCTGTCGCTCAGGTGCAGCTCCTGCGCGATCCCCGCGTTGGACCTCCCCTCCGCCATCAGCTCCAGCACCTGGAGCTCACGCTCGGTCAACGAACTCAACGGCCCGCTGTGCTCGCCCCGCGCCACCAGCTTGGAGATCACCTCGGGGTCCATCGCCGTCCCGCCGCCCGCCACGCGGCGCAGCGCGTCGACGAACTCCTCGTCGCTGAAGACGCGGTCCTTGAGCAGGTACCCGATCCCGCCCCGCCCGTCGGCCAGCAGTTCGCGCGCGTACAGCTGCTCCACGTGCTGCGACAGCACCAGCACGGGCAGCCCCGGAATCTCCCGGCGGGCCGCCAGCGCCGCCTGCAGCCCCTCGTCGGTGAACGTGGGCGGCAGCCGCACGTCGACCACGGCGATGTCCGGCCGGTGCCGCGTCAACGCCCGCGACAGCTCCGGTCCGTTGTCGACGGCCGCGACGACCTCGAACTCGTACGACTCCAGCAGCCGCACCATTCCCTCCCTCAGGAGGAACTGGTCCTCGGCGAGGACAACACGCATGGCAGCTCCATGGTCACAAGTGTCGGGCCGCCCACCGGGCTGCTCACGAACAGATCTCCGTCGAATGTACCCAGCCGGCGGCGCACGCCCGCGAGGCCCGTGCCCTTGGCCGTATCGGCCCCGCCCCGGCCGTCGTCGCCCACCGTCATCCGCAGCACCCCGTCGGAGTGCCGCAGGTCGATGCGCACCCGGGAGGCCCCGGAATGCTTGGCGGCGTTCGCGAGCACCTCGCACACCGCGAAGTACGCGCACGCCTCCACCGGAGCCTCGAGGCGGCCGGGAACGTCCACCGTCACCTCGACGTCCAGCGGGTAGTCCAGCGCCACCGCGCGGACCGCGTCGCCCACGCCCCGCTCCGCGAGGACCGGCGGGTGGATGCCCCGCACCAGGTCCCGCAGCTGGGCCAGGGCCGTCGACGACTGCCGGCGGGCCTCGGCCACCAGCTCGCGCAGCTCCGGAGCCTCCTCCCCCAGCCGCCGCTCCACCACCCGCAGTGTCATCCCGATCGCCACCAGCGTCACCTGGGCCCCGTCGTGCAGGTCCCGTTCGATGCGGCGGAGTTCGGCGGCCTGCACCCCGGTGGCGTCCGCCCGGGTCTCCGTCAGCCGCTCCACGCGCCGGGCCAGCTGCGCGTGCCGGGTCGGCCGCAGCAGCAGCAGCGCGAAGCGGGCGTGTGCCCGCAGCGCGTACGGTGCCACCCACGACACCGCCGCCACCAGCACCGCGCCCACCGCGACCGCCGCCCACGGGACGCCCGCGAGGGCGCCGCCCACCGGCAGCCGGCGCAGCGCCGCGTCCCAGAAGCTGTACGGGCCCGTCCCGTCCGCCACCAGGTCCAGCACCCCGGGCACGACGAGCCCGAAGACCGAGAACCCCACGACGACCAGCGGCACCGCCAGCAGCACGGCGGCCACGAACGGATTGACCGCCGACCACAGCAGGTCCCGCCACACCGCCGGATCACCCGAGGTGTGGCGCATCAGCTGCAACTGCCGCACCAGGTAGGGGGTGCGGTACAGCCGCCGCCCGTACTGGTAGTAGCCGTCCGCCCCGCGTCGCACCGGCTCCGGAGCGGGCAGATAGGGCGCCTGGATCTCCACGCCCAGCCAGTCGCCGGCGAGCCGCCGGCTCAGCACGACGAAGCGGCGGGCGAACCCCACGGCCTTCGGGAAGAGCAGCACCAGCCCGGTGCACACCCCGACCACCAGCGCCACCACCTGGACGACGGCCAGCACCGCGCCGGCTGCCGACAGCAGCGAAAGGAAGGCCCCGGCGCCCAGCATCCGCAGACGCCGGCCCAGCGCACCCCCGTCGGACACCACCGCCGGCGCGACCCGGCGGGCCAGCAGCAGCCGCGTCCAACACCCGTGCACCCACAGCACCAGCGGCCCGACCGTCAGCCCCGTCGCGAGCGACACCAGCCCGACCCCGGCCACCACCACCGCACCGGCCCACGCCGTCCCCGGCAGGCCGACACCGCCGGCCGCCCGGCACAGGGCCGCGACCACCGCGTACAGACCACCGGCCACCAACGCCCCGGGCAGCGAAGCCAACGGAACCCCGACGAACGGGTCGAACAGCAGGAAGGCCAGGTCCCGTCTCGTCGCCGGATCCCGCCGCACCTGCCGCACCCGCCTGCGGCGCACCGCCGAGCCGTACGAGGCGTACAGCTGCCTGCCGTCGCGGTACAGCCCGCTGTCACGCTGCCGGGGTTCCGGCGGCTCGGGCAGGTAGGGATCGTCGACGGGCACCTCCGACCACCGCCCGGCCAGCTCGCGCCGCAACCGGGGCAGACGCCGGAACAGGTCCAGCGCACCCACCGCGCCGACACCCACCGCGACCGCGGCCGGCAGCAGGGCCAGCAGCCCCAGCAGACCCAAGGCCGCGAGCGCCGCGCCGCGCAGCGGCACCATCACGTGCGCCCGCAGGGTTGTCAGGACGCCGACCGCTCCGGTCGGCGCCTCACGTCGTAGTTCCCGGGAGTTCGGAGCGAGCACCGGCCCAGTTTCCCACGGCCCGTTCGAGCGCCGATCGTGCCGATCTCGTGCGGGGTGCAGTTTTCACCACCCCACCTGTACTCCGAACTCCATCCCCGGCGGCGCCCGCGATCCGTACCGTTGTCACCACAGGGCGCCCGGTCGACTCCCCCGCCGACCGGCCGCCCGAACCCGAGGCCCTCTCGTGCCTTCCCCCGTCGCGGGAGGGCCTCGGTGAGCACTCCTACCGGCGGGCCCGCTTGATCCGGATCCACCCGGAGCGCGGGTGGCCGACGACCGTCAGCACCGGTGCCGTCGGATCCACCGGCCCGTCCGCCCGGTTGGCGACGCGCGCCGTGTTCGTGCTCGCCGGGTCGATCCGCACCTCCCACCCGTCCGGCACCACGACCTGGACCGTCCCCATCCCGCACGAGGCCTCCAGGGTCACCTCACGGTGCGCGCAGGTGGCCGCTGTGAAGTCGATCAGGATGTTCAGCATCCCGCACTCGGCCACGATCCGCGGAGGGACCACCCAGGCCCCCGACTGCCGGATAGCCGTCAGGTGCGTCTTGAGCACCAGCGTCCCGTCCCCGGGCCAGCCACCGTCCGCAGGCAGGTCCGCGAGCAGACCCTCCAGTTCCGCATACGTCTTCGACGCGTACGTCTGCTCCAGCCGCTCCTCCAACTCGGCCAGATCGAGCCGCCCCTCCCCCGCGGCCACGCGCAACCGCTCCGCGACCGCGTCCCGATCCCCGTCCGCCGCCCTGATGGCCGCCCGGCCTTCGGCGTCCGCCGGTTCCTGTCCTTGTGATTCAGTCATACCCACATCCAACAACGCCCCCGTCAGCGTTTCCCTAGGCCGACCCCGCTCCCGCCCCGAGCCGACTTTTGTCCGCGGACAAAAGTCGGCGGACGCCCCCTCCCCTCCCCTCCCCTCCCCTCCCCTGCCTCCCTCTCCCCCACCCACAGGAACGGCCCGACTTTTGTCCGCGGACAAAAGTCGGGCCGTCGCCACGGAGGGACCGGCACTCAGCGGTGCCCGGTCCTGCCGTTGCTGTCGATCAGGAGCATGGTCAGCTCCGCGCGCTGCTTCGGCGGCATGTTCTGGCGGATCGCCTCGAAGACCGCCTGCGGGTCGCTCCACGACACCGGACCCGTCTCCAGCCGAGTCGCTTGAACCGGAATTACCGTCTCCGGCTCATCCGCCGTGGCCGCAGCGGCCGCCTCCGACGTCCGCACCCCCTCGGCGAACCGGTCCCGGCTCACGCCCGCACCCGCACCCGCCTCAACGACGGCACCCGCCCCCGGCCCGGCCACCGCATCAGCCCCCGGCCCGGCAACGGCAGCCGCACCCGGACCCGGCTCCGCACCCCCCGCCGACGCCGTCCCCGCCCCCCGACTTTTGTCCGCGGACAAAAGTCGGGGCTGCGGCGCCCCTTCCTCCGGCCCACCCGGGCCCGGCACATCGTCCGCCGCCGCGACCCGCACCGGAGCCGCCTCGCGCACCTCGAGGGCCTCGCGCAGCACCTCCCGCTGAGCGGCCCTCACCTCGGCCTCCTGCGCCTTGCTCTCCCGGAGGAGGTCCAGCAGGGCGGCCCCGTCGGCCCCCGGACGGTCCTTCGCGGCGCGCGCCAGAAGACGCCCGTCACGCTCCGGCATCTCCCCCGAGCTGAGCATGCGCTGGATCTCCTCGGGCAGCTCCAGCAGCACCAGCTGATTGGTGACCCACGACGGAGACTTGCCCAGCCGCTCCGCCGCACGCGACTTCGCCCCGTGCTCCCGGCCCTGCTCCGCGCACGAGTCGACCAGCTGCCGCACACCCCGCGCGCGCTCGATCACGTCGAAGTCCTCGCGTTCGAGGTTCTCCGCGAGCAGGTGGTCGATGAAGTCCGTACGGGAGCCCGCCAGGTCGTCGCGGACGACGAAGTCCAGGGACTCCAACCCCACATGCAGCGCGCTGCGGAATCGCCGCTCCCCGTTGATGAGGACGTACGTGGCCGCACCGATCCGGCCCTCATGGTCCGGCCAGAGCGCCAGATACGCGCCCCGACTGACCACGACACACGCCGACAGCTGCGCCTGCCGCAGCTCCTCACCGAAGCGGGCCTTCTCCTCGTCCGTGCCGAAGTTCCGGCGGGGATTGAGGGGAGTGGGACAGACCTGGTCGAGGGGGACGCGGATCAGCTCGTACGCCGGCACGTCGCCCTGCGCGACGGCCTTCGCCCGCCCGCGCTCGCTCCGGCCTGCGGTCCGGCGCGCGTTGCTGAAGGCCGCGCCGGTGCCGAGGAGGTCACTCTTGCTCATGCCGCGATCCTCCGGGCGATCTCACGCATGGCCTCGGCCTGCTCGCACTCCGGCGCGTAGTGCAGGAGGGGCAGCTTGACGCGGACGGCCTCGCGCTGCTCCTTCAGATCGGCGATGACGGTGATGACCGGCGGATCGCCGAACTCCTTCCAGCTGTTGAGGGAGGAGGTGACGACGTAGCCCTTGCGGCTGTCGTACAGGTTGACCACGAACCCGAGCTCCGCGATCTCGATACCGAGGTCGTCGACGAGGTCCTCCAGCTGCTCGCTGAGCATGTCGTACGCGTCTGCGGAGGTGTCCTCAGCCTGCACGGGGATGATCAGGCCCGACGTCTTGGCGGCCTCGCCCTCACGGGTGCGCGCGTAGTAGAGGGCGGTGTCCATGGTGTAGCCGAGGCTCGGCGGGCAGTCGACCACGATGTAGTCGAACTCCTTCTCCAGCTCCTCCAGGGCCTTCTCCAGAGCGGTCTCCTTGGTCCGGACGTGGCGGGTCGTGGCCAGCCGGGCGTCGAGGAGGAAGGCGTCCTTGCAGGAGGGCAGCAGGAAGAGGCGGCCCGCGAACACCCCGTGCTCGATCGGGACGAGCAGGTCGCGGATCCGGCCGTCGATCTCACCGAGCATGTGCTTGGCCAGACTGGGCTCCTTGATGCCGAGCATCCCGGCACCCAGGTGACGCGTCAGGTGCCCCTGCGGGTCGAAGTCGATCACGCACACGCGGGCACCGGTCTCGGCGAGGGCCTGGGAAAGGCCGTTGCTGATGGCGCTCTTGCCCACACCGCCCTTCTGATTGCAGACCACGATCCGGCGGGCACCCTCGTGAGCGGGACGACGGCGGCCGGCCGGGGAGGGATGGGTGTCGAGCCAGAGGCGGATGGACTGGGCCAGGCCCTGGTTGTACGGGACCTCCCGCGCCCGGCAGTCCTCCTTGAAGTCCCCGTACAGCCCAGTGGGCAGGTACGTCGAGAAGGAGGAGGCCCCCGCGGTGTCGACGGCCGTCGCCGCGGACGTGTCGGCCCGCCAGGCGTGGACGCCCTCGGTCACGGCGTCCTGGATGTCCACGCCCAACTGCGCTGCGCGGACCTTGAGTTCCTGCCGCAGGGTGGCCGGCAGCTTGGCGACTACCTTTTCCCTGACTTCCGGATCGTATGGAGCGGTCATGCGGGTACCTTACTAACCGCAGGGGAGGAAAGCGAAGAGGCCCGCCCCGTCATGTCGCCCGGATTTGCCAGACGTTGCCCGTGATGCCCCACGACAACTTCGCCGTCGGGGTTCTCGTACGCACTCACCCGCGGACCGTACGTCCCAGGGGCCAGCCCCTGGACCCCGCCAGCGCCTGGCCGCGCTGGACCGGCCTTGGCATGGGGGGCTGCTCGCCCCCCAGACCCCCTCGCCAGGCGCTCAGGCGCCCTGGACCCGCTCCCCCTCACGCCCTGCCCCGGCTCCCTGACGGTCGCCGGTGCACCCCTCGGGCGCTGGGCGCCCTCACTGGGCATGAGGGCCAGGCACAAGGGGGCTGATGCCGGACGGACCTGAGGAGGGGGAGCCTGGGCATCACTGTCGGCTGCGGCAGCCAGTCGCCGAACGTGCGTCGGCTGAGGTTGCACGGGGCCGGGATTCCGAGAGCCTGGACAAGCCAACACCCGGGGCGGCCACCCCACAAGACGGGGCACAGCCACAACCACCCACGCGCCGAGGCAGCTTGACGGTTGCTCTTTTAGTAAGAGGCCGCCGCGATTTTAAGCCTCTGACCTGCGGTTTTGTCCGAGGTGATGTGTCCCCCAGGACACATTCCGGCCCCTGAAATGTGTACCTGGCGAGCACATTTCGCGAAAAACTAAAGCACTGCTTGATTTTTCCCAGCCCCGCACCCGCCCGCCAACACCGCAGGTCAGAGCGGTGCACCCAGATCCATGCTGTATACACATACGTATCGCCATCACGGCACCCGAAATCAACCTGACGTGGACTTCTGTCGCGCGGCGACCCGAAAACTCCACCCACCGTGTACTTCTGGCGCCGCGTTCGAGCGCTCCCGCCCAGAGGTGCCCTCCGGCGCGCCGCGGCAGCAAAAGACAAGCAGCAGTTGATTTTTTGGATACCCTCGGACCGCCTGAGTAACAAGGAGGTCCTGTGACATCTGATCCGCCCGCCCGTCGCCGGCGCGGGCCCCGGCCCGTACCCGCCCCCACCGAGGGGGGCAGCGAAGCCGAATTCGGAGACATCCTGGCGGTCCTCGGCGAGCAGCTCGGCGAGAAGGTCGCCGAGGCCGCCGACCCCGCAGGACGCCGACGGCTCAAGGGGGTCCACTTCGAGTACGCGGCGGACCCCAGGTCCGTCCACGACATGGCCGGGGACGCCGGCTACAGCCTGGCCAGCAACTGGTTCACCCAGCTGCTGGCCCAACTCGCCGTGGCCAACAGCATCACCAAGTCCCAGCTCTGCGTGTTCCTCTTCGTGGCCGGCGGGCAGGTGCCGGGCACCGGCATCGCCCAGTACACGCAGCAGGAGATCACCGACGGGCTGAACACCATCGCCGCTCGCAAGGGCGGCAAGATGATCACGCGTTCCACCGTCAACCGCGCCATCCAGGCGCTGTGCGGCTACAACTGGGTGGAGAAGGCCGGAAACGGCCGCATCCAGATCAACGTGCGGCTGTGGTTCCACGGCAACAGCACGGCACAGCACGACGTACTCGCGGAGATCGCCGACCGGCACGACCACGACGCCGAGACGTTTCCGTACGCGGTGGGCCCGCAAGCAGCCCACCAGGAGGAGCTCGACCTCGGGTTCGAGGCCGAGGAGGACTTTCGCCGAAGGAGGCGTACCGGGTGATAGTGCTGCTGCCAGGCTCCGCTACGGGTACCTGTTCACGAGGAAGGCTCTCCCATGGCTAACGTCATGTCTCCCATCATCGCGGAGCGCATCTGGGCCCTGCCGTTGTCGGGGTCCGCGGTCAAGTTCCTCCAGTACCTGGTCTCGCGGAGCGACTTCGGAGGCGCCCTGCCGGTCCGGCAGAAGGACATGGCCGCCGAGTACGGGGTCACCCCCCAGGCCGTCAGCGGCCTCATGGCCCCGCTCTGCGACCTGAACATCGTGCTGCGCCCACGCAGCGGAGAGCGCAACGGCAACTCCTACCGCCTCCACCCGCTCGCGGCGAAGTACGAGAACCCCCAGGACATGGACGCGGCGTTCCGCGTCACGCTGGCCCGCATCCAGGCGGGCGAGCTCCCCAATCTCCGACTCCCCGCCTACCAGCAGACCCCGCCCAGCCCCCAGGGTCCGCCGAAGCTCCAGGTGGCCTGACCCGACAAGACGGAAGGCCCTCCACCATGGTGGAGGGCCTTCCGCGCCTGAGTAACTTGGACCCCCACTATATCCGTCGACCCACCCCTCCGGACGCTTCCACCAGAACCCATCCCCCAAGCGGAAGCTCACCCGCACTGCGACCAAGGCCCCTGAGGCGTCGAGGCCGGCGAAGACAGGAAAGTATCCGTCTGGGGAATGGGGCCGGAAGTCACCCTGATGCGCCGTCCGTGCCACCGGCAGCCCGGTCCATCCGCGGACGCTCTCTTCACCGGGTTCACCAAGTTCCGGTGCCGAGAACGCCACGGCGGCTTCGGCTGCGGCGGCGCCCCAAACCGCGACGTCGGCCAGGCCGTCCACAGGCTGATCGTGCTGCCAGGCGTTCAAGGCGTCCGCGTCGCCGAAGAGCACCCGGGCCCAGTCGACGCCGATGTCACCCAGCCGCACGGATGACTCCACCTCGGTCTCGCCCACCCGAACCGACATCTCGGACCAGCGCGGCCCGAGGCCCTCGACCTGGTCGACCCGTGAAGCCAGCACCGGCAGATGGCGATCGGCGGAGGGTGCGGCGCTCGCGGCGTTGCGCGGCCCTGCCGTGCAACGGCTGTTGCGGCTGCGGGCCCAGGGGCGGCTTTCACGGGGGGCATGTGCGTCTTGCGGGGGAGTGTCTGGGGGTGTCGGAGCGGACGGTGTGGCGGTGGCTCGCACAGGCCGAGGCCGAGCCGCGCACGGCGGAACGTCCGGTGGACCGGTTCGAGGTGACGTCGGAGGTCCGGGTGCTGCTTGCGTACTGGCGGGGCAACGCGTCCGCAGTTCACCGGCAGCTGGTGGCTCGCGCCCGGACGGCGGCCGGTGAGCCGGCCGTCGCGGTTCCGGGCGGTGCGTCGGCGGAAACCGTGCCCGTGTTGGATCCGGTGCTGTCGTTGTCGACGTTCCTGCACGTGGTGCGCCGTGACCTGACCGCGGGCGAACGCGCGGGCCTGACCCGGGGCCGGAGGCGGCCCGGGCCTACGATGTGTTCGGGCGTCGCCCGAGGCAGTGGCGCAACCACACCTGTGTCCAGGGGCCGCTGGTGGTCGACGCGGACGGAGAACTGCTGCGCCCCTGGGTGACGTGGTTCATCGACGTGCGCAGCTCGGCGGCGCGGATCTCTCCGGAGCCGACCTGGAGAAGACGAACCTCAGCGGGGCAGATCTTTCGAGTGCGATCCTCACGGGGGCCGTCTTCGAGGAGGCACAGCTGAGGGACACGGGATTCCCGCAGGCCGACCTCACCGACGCCGACCTGTGCAACTGGGTCATCAAGTGCCCGGACCTGACGGGGGCGGATTTTGCAGGTGCGGATCTGACCCGCGCCTCCTTCGTAGGGGCGGACCTCAGGAAGGCGACGTTCTGCTCGGAAGTGTTCCTGGCCCCCGGCGGCAGCACCAAGGAGCCGGAGGCCGCGCCGACGTGTGCCACTCTGCGGGGCGCGCACCTCAGCGATGCGAACCTCTCGGGAGTGGACCTGTCGGGGGCGGACCTCACCGATGCCGACTTGTCGAAGGCCGACCTCACGGATGCGGATCTCACCGGCGCCGTCCTTACGGGTACGAAGCTCAGCGGTGCCAAGCTCAAGGGAGCACGCGGCCTCCCGCCGTCTTAGGGCGCTCCATCCAAGATCTCGCCGCCGTCGTAACCGGCCGGCGTAGGCGCGGTTCGGCTTCGCCTCGCTCCACAAGGCGTTCGACACCACGCCAGGCGAGTGCGCGCCACCCGGCAGTCGATGCCCTGGCTTTGTTGGTGAGTTTCAAGAACGTCTGATGCTCAGCGACAGGAACGCTCGGTTCCACGGGAGAGTGATGTCGCTGAGTTTCGGTTCTGGCTCAACTTTTGTGGTGCGTCAACGCTCCGTGATTGTTGATCTTGGTCGTGTCTCTCGCAAGATCGTCCTGAAACGACTTGGGGCTGCCGTGCCGTGCCCGAGAGTTCGGAGCCGTGAACGAAGTGCTGCTCCGGCTGGGAGAGCTCCTGTTCTTGTCGGACCCTGAAGTCGCGGTCATGTCAGCTGAGGACGACGGCGAGGCGATCTGGATCGGCGTCACGCGCAAGTCTGCCGGTGCTGAGTGTCCGGGCTGCGGAAGATGGTCGAACCGGATTCATGGGTCCTACCTGCGGTTTCCTGCCGATCTGCCCAGCGCCGGGAGGCGTGTAGTGCTTCGCCTGCAGGTCCGCCGGTTCACTTGCACGGATACCTCCTGCCGACGGCAGACCTTCGTTGAATAGATCCCCGGACTGACCAGACGTTACGGTCAGCGGACCGAGCGGCTGCGTTCAGCCTTGGCCGAGGTGGGCCTCGCATTGGCCGGCCGGGCCGGCGCCCGACTTGCGGACATCTTCGGTATCTCCGTCAGCCGCAGCACGGTACTTCGGCTGGTCGAGGCGATGCCTGAACCTCAAACGTCGGCCCCGCGGGTGGTGGGCATCGACGAGTACGCGATGCGCAAGGGCCGTGTCTACGGGACTGTGCTGGTTGATGTCGAAACCCGCAGACCGGTGGATCTGCTGCCCGACCGCGAGGCAGCCACCGTCGCCGCCTGGCTTGCTGAGTGTCCCGCAATTGAGGTGGTATGCCGCGACCGAGCCCCCTTCTTCGCCGAAGGCGCCAGCACCGGGGCACCCACTGCGGTGCAGGTCGCAGACCGCTTTCATCTCTGGCGCAACCTCGGCGAGGCCGCCGAGCGATGCGTGTCGCGCCATCGGTCCTGTCTGAGAGCGCCATTCGCGGCGCCCGGCTCCGAGAGCGTCACCACGCCACCGGCGGCAGAAACTGGCGTGTCGCCCTGGCCCACTGGGCACCGGTTCGCCGACCGAACCCGCGAGAAACACGCGATCGTCCAGGGAATGCTCGGCGAGGGACACAGTCGTCGCGCGGTCGCCCGCGAACTCCGGATGACCTACCGAACCGTGCAGCGTCTGGCCGACGCGGCAACCCCGGAAGACCTCTTCCAAGGGCAGTGGCAAAACCGCAGGACGAAGCTCGACGACTTCAAGCCGTACTTGCACGAGCGGTGGGCCGAGGGCTGCACGAACGCCTGGACCCTCTGGAAGGAGATCCAGACACACGGATACTCAGGTGGATACGGTGCCGTCCGCGCCTACCTTCGTCCCTTCCGGGACGCCATGCCACGTACTCGACCGCCATCTCCCCGAACTGTTGCCGGTTGGATCCTGACCCACCCCGACGCACTCGCGGAGAACGAGCGACTGAAGCTCAAGTCCGTTCTCACCCACTGCCCCGAACTGGACGCCCTCGCCGGTCACGTCCGATCCTTCGGGCAGATGCTCACCCAGCTCCGGGGAGAACGGCTCCCCGAATGGATCAAGGCCGTCCGAGCCGACGACCTGCCCAGCCTCCACACCTTCGCCAACGGCCTCGAACGCGACCTCGCAGCCGTCACTGCCGGCCTGACCCTGCCCTGGAGCTCAGGCGTCGTCGAGGGCCACGTCAACCGCATCAAAATGATCAAGCGGCAGATGTACGGACGCGCCGGCTTCAAGCTTCTGCGCAAGCGAGTACTGCTCGCCTCATGACCGCAATGTCAGTGGCCGATGCGAGGATCCCCGGACGACGACGCGAGGAGATCACATGGGCACCTGGGACATCGGCCACTTCGACAACGACACCGCTGCGGATTTCGCTTACACCCTGGACGAGACAGCCATGGACCAGCGAGAGAACCTCATCCGAACCACGCTGACCCGGACCGTCCAGACCCAGGACTACCTCGACAGCTCGGATGCGGTGGAGGCCGTCGCAGCCGCCGCTCTCGTTGCAGCCCAGTGCCCAGACGGCGAACCGATCACCACAAGCTATGGGCCCAACGAAGCCCTGCCTGTCCTCGCCAGTGACCTCCGAACCCTTGCCGTCGAAGCCCTCGACCGGGTCCTTGCAGGGGAATCCGAGCTCGCCGAACTCTGGGACGAGACCCCAGAGGGCCCGCTATGGCGACAGATCGTCGGCCAGCTTCGAGCAACCCTCCATTCACAGCCTGAGCTTCAAGAAACACCTGCCGCTCGGGATCTAACCTACTGACTCAGCGTGACCAGACCACAGAAGTTGAGCCAGAACCTGAGTTTCGAGAACACCTCGGTGCTTGCTTCGGGACCATGGTTGTGCTCTCCACGACGAGGGGCCTGGGTGCTGCCGAAGTCCAAGGTCGATCTGTACGCGGCGATCCGCCGTGACGCCAAGGGCGGCATGTCGTTGCGGGCGCTCATGCGGAAGTACGGCGTTGGCTAGGCCCTGATCTCGGCGTTGCCGGAACCGCGGAAGAAGATGGAGCCGCGGGAGACACGACTGGACCCTACAAGCCGGTGATCGACGGCATCCTCACGGCCGATCTGACCGCACCGCGCAAGCAGCGACACACCGTCAAGGGGATCTTCGACCGGCTGCTGGACGAGTACGGCGCCGATGTCTCCTACCAGATGGTCCGCGGATCGGTCGCTGCCCGCCGCGAGGAGATCCGGCTGGAGGCCGGCAAGAGTGTGGTCGACGCGTCCCGCAGACCCACGGGCCCGGCGCCGAGGCCGAGGTCGGCTTCGGGGAGTCACGGTGAAGCTGGCCGGCGAGCTGGTGACCTGCTACCTGTTCGCGTTCCGGATGTCGTACTCGGACAAGGCCGTCCACCGCGTCTTCGCCTCGGCGGGGCAGGAGGCGTGTCGGCACCATGACCGTCAGAGGTGCGGTCGGCCCAGCCAGCAGGACGGGACGCACACGGCGACATCTGAGGTTCCGGCCTCACTGCCAGGGTTTGAACAGCCATTTCGGAGTGGCCGCGGTGCAGGCCTGGTAGTCGACGGGGGTGCCGTTGCGAGGAGTTTTCCCGGCCAGCCCGACACAGTGCTGTTGGCTGATTTCGTACCGGTCTCCACGACCGGTCAGCGTCCAGTCCACGTAATTCTCATACGAACAGTCCGCCTGCACGATGTCGGTGTCCAGCTCGAAATTGTCCCCCGCCAGCGCGAGGCACTTGTCGCTGTGCTGGGCCTGGAGCCTGCGGAAGAGGACGTGGTCGGTACCGCGCTGACCGGCTGGCCGGTCGTCCAGCTCCCCGGCCACTGTGTCGCCTCCGACCGTGAGCCGCCATCGCTGGTCCGTGATCCCCAGGCAGTCCCACAGGACCACATCCGCGCCGAAGCGCTGGGAGGAACCCGCGACGCTCAGACACTTGCCCTCTGGACTGCGGATCTCGTAGTACTGCACGGCGGCGTGTGCCGGGCCCGCACCCAGGACACCCAGGGCCAGGGACTGCGCGGCGAGGATCCCGAATGCGGCGGCCACTCGGACCGCGGGACGCCAGAGTGTGCCGTTCACGGTGCCTCCTTCGGCCATACGGCGGAGACCTACAAGGCGACGCTAGCCGCCCTCAGGGGGCCACCCGGCCTTGGGCTGGTCCGTTCGGGTGACCCCGGGGGTTCGGCCGCCGCCGTCAGAACTCCGATCGGCGAGGCGCGTGGGTGGATTCGCCGACCACTTCGAGGAGCAAGACCGAAGATCCGGCAGCAGGGAGAGGCGTGGCTGGCTTCGTCGTCGAGTGAGTTCTGGAAGCGTGTGGATGCTTGCTTCGGGAGCGTGGGTGTGCGCTGCTCGAAGGAAGTCCGGCTAGGGACCATCCTGAGTCACGCCGATGCTCCGGCGCATAATGCGGCGCATCTCCGTGAGCTGTTCCCAGAGCCCCATGATCTGATGGTGTGCTCCGTCCAGGGACTCGTCGTCCTCCCAGCCTGACGGGATCCCGCTGTCCAGACGCTTGAGGACCCCGTAGATGCGGTTGAGCTGGCGGTGGACGCCGTCGATGACGGTGAGTACGTCGTCCGGTACCCGCATTTGCGCCTCGGAGTACCGCGCCCGGTGCTCGCGCCGTGCATCGTCCAGCCGAGCCCTCACGTCATCCGTGACGCGGCCGGCCCGGAGGGCGTGCCAGAAGTGGTTCAGCTCGGAGTGGAAGTCCAGGGAAGCCGTGTTCAGCACGACGTAGCAGCTCCGAATGGCCTCCTTCATCACGCGTTCGGTTTCGTGCTGCCGCTCCTGGACGCGCTGCCGTGCTGATTGATCCAGTTCCTTGGCCTTGGCCTTTGCGGCGAGCTGCTGTGTCATGAGACCTGATACGAGGGTGCCGACGATCCCCAGGAACGCGATCACCAGCGGCACCACCGTGCTGCTCACCCAGTACCGCCTCCCTGGTCCGCTCCGCTCCGAGTATGGCGGTGCGACGCTGCACCGCGTTGGAGCCGCGGCACCCGTTCCTAATCTCGCAGAGAGGCGGGTTCGGCGCCGATTGGCGTGCGTTCCGTGCTGCTGGTGTGACCCCGTTGGTTCCTTGGCAGGTGACGTCCCGTGGTTCGTTGGCGTCGGATGTACCACTGGTACTTCGTGACGAGCTCGACGATGTCGCTGCGAAGTTGTTCAGCCAGTCGGAACGGCCGTGGATCTATAAGTCCAAGTATGTGCCTCGCTTCAACCAACGGGTTTCCACCGCTTGGAGCAGTTTTTCCCGACTGTCCGTTGCCGAACGTCGAATCAATTCGTGGCTTTCCGATCTATTCGCGATCTGGGACGCCGCTGTCATTCCAAAGCTTCTCGGAGAGGCGTTCGGTGAGGTGCCGGATGAGGCCCGGGTCGCCCGCCTCCGAGAACGGGCTGAGCGCCGTATCTCCCGTACGGCACCGGTTGAGGCATCCGATCTTCCGCAGGTCTTCCGGCGGGGTGGGCGCCGTGGTAGCCGCACGGCACCGGGCAGATCTGTCCCTGGTATCTGGGGCGCCTACGTGTTGTCCGCTGGGCTCGCGCCGTCCGCTGCCGCGTCCCTGCCCCCCTTCCGTTCTTCGACCGGCGCCTATGGCGAGTGGTCGGACGGGTGTAGTGGGGGCAGCTTCTACGAGTTCCAGCTCGCCTACCTTGTGGCCCTCGGCCGCGCCGTTGCGGACCTGATCGCGGTCTGGCGGGCCGATCTCCGCGAGGCGTTGCAGGGGTGGTTGATGCCGGCGGCGTACCCGTACGCCGATCAAGTGCCGCCCCTCGCCTGTTCGCCGTGCGGTGTGATCCGCATGGCCTCTCCCGAGATTCCGCGCGGCCCGCAAGTGGCTCTCCAGCTCGATGCCACCAGTCCTTACTGGGCGCTGGCCGCCTGATCCCCGGATCGGGCCGTAGCGCCCGATCATCGATGGAGATCAAGTTGCGGAACATCAATGACATGTCACTCCTGCTGGCGGAACACCCGTCTGAGACGGGTGCGGTCATCGGCCTGGTCCTGCTAGTCGCGGGGCCGCCGCTCGTGAAGCTGGTGCGGGAGTTCTGGGCGCCGAGGCTGGGCCGGCTGCGCCGGCGCCTCGGCCGGTGGCTTCTCGGTGACCGGCCCGGTGTAGAGGAGGAGACCCCGGGAGAGGAAGTGACGGGGGAGGTCCGTCGTCTGCCCGAGCGGGTCTGATGCCCAAGCGGGTCTGAACACGTGTGTGCCGGGCGGGCTCTGTGGGAGCCCGTCCCGGCACAACTTTCTACGGATGGTGAGGGGCCTTCTACGCGCCTCCGCGCGATAACAGAGCGGACAATTCCACGCAAGGGCGCGATGAAGGTCGTGAGCGCCTCTGTGCGGGCCTGTTCTCTTGCTCCTGTACTCCTTGCCTTGGCAAGGAGTGACGTCGTCTCAGGCGGCCTTCTGTGGCTTTTGGTTCGGTGGCTGGGAGGGGTCGGGCGGCGGGGTTGCGGGGCTAACCGTTGCCCGTCGCACTGTGCTGCTTGCCCCTCGCAGGTATGCGGAGACTGCAAGTGCCGGAGGGGGAGTAGCACCTGTCTGCGGACGGTCCGCAGACCTCTTGGGAGGGATTCCCTGATGTCCACTGCTTTCGACCCGCAGCCCCAGCAGTCGGCCTCGCCGCCGCAGGAGCCGGCCCCGACGCCGCAGCCTTCGGGTATGGACCCGGTGATGACGCTGGCGGTGATTGTCTTGGTCGT